>NZ_JBHYZO010000014.1:0-163453 GCF_042753785.1 Streptomyces sp. NPDC059256
GATCTGGCGCGGACTCGCCACTCGGTACGACAAATCTCCCGAGAGCTTCGAGGCAGGACTTCACCTCCGAGGATCAATCATGTGGCTGAAGCACACCGGTAAGAGAGACCGAGCAGGAACTGCAGCACACAGACGGTGGCCAGCTGAGCGGGCGAGACTCCCCGGCCGCCCGTCACGCGGGTACCAGTCGGCGAAGTCCTCGTCACACCACAGGCCATCCAGCCGGCCACGCACCCATTACGCCGTCGTGCCGTTCGGGTTACTCGCCCGCGCAACCTGCGCAGTCAGAGGCGGGACTTGCTCACCGGAACGGGGGCGAAGGGACAACGGACACCTCGACAAGTTCGTCGGCCGGAACTACCTGAGCATGCCCGTTGACCATGCTGTCGCACTGGGAAACTTCAAGATCCCCGACAGAGTCAAGCTCAGCGCGACTTCGTTGCGGGAGCTGCTCCCTGCAGCCACCAGTGGGGCCAAGCTCCCCCGTTCCTGGATGCCCGATCCGGAACTCCTGCTACCGCCATCCGCGCGCAGGGGTTCCTCGCCCTCGCGGTGGAACGGCGCGCCGTCCAACTCGATGGCGAACTGGGCCAGGAGGTCGGGCCAGGGGGCGAGGGCTGTCTTCAGCTCGCCGATGCTCTGCGGGCCTTCATCCGACGCGAGTTTGCACGGCGAGCGGGTCGGCAACATGAGTCCGTCCGGTGTCGCCTGCTCACGGGTCGGGTCACTCATCGCGCTTCCTCCCGGGCCGGCGGCGGCCACCCCTCAGTGTCGTCCACCAGCCGCCCCCAACCCAGCACCCCTCACCCCTTCGAATGACACGGCCCAGCGTGATGACACCGCCCCCGCAGGACCGACGTGTGGAACATCAGCACGTCCACCCACAGCACAGGACCATCCCCGCAGCGCGGGGCCGACCACACAGGCCCCTTCCCGGGGTCGTGTTCAGTCGGAGCATCCCCGCAGCGCGCCGGCAGTCTGTCGGCCCCGTCGCCAACTCCAGCTCAGCCGCCGCGCGATGGCCTCCAACAGTTCATCCAGTGCCGCCTCATGCGTCCGCCCCCGAGGCCGGGCCAACCCCACCCGGCTGGGCGAGACCCCGGAGACGGGACGGAACACCACGTCCGGGTGGGAGTAGAAACGGGGCACCGACGCCGGGGCCAGGGCCACGCAGCCGCCAGCCACCGCCCCGAGCCACTCGTCGGGACGGCTGGTGACCGCGCCGACCCGGACGGGGTGCCCGTCCCGCTCCTCCGCGGCCAGCCAGTGCTCCCTCCAGGCTCCGGTCTCGGCTCCGGCCGCGACGAACGGCTCATCCGACAGCTCCCGGAACTGCACCGTCTCGCTGTTCGCCAGCGGATGCCGGGCTGGTAGCAGCACCCCACGCTCCTCAACGAACAACTCCCGCACCGCGAAACTCTCCTGCCCTGGGAACGGCAGACGCACCACTGCCGCATCCACCTCCCCCCGAGCCAGGCCGGCACTCGGGTCCGACCAGTCGAACTGCCGCAGTTCCACCCGCCACTCCGGCTGCGCCTGGCGGAACTCGGCGATGACCTCAGGGACTGCACCCACTGCGCCCGCGTCCAGGAAGCCCAGACGCAGCACCCGCGCCGCTCGGCCGGTTGCCTGCACCGCCTCGTCCCAGCCGTCCAGCAGTGCGGGCACCCGCGAGGCGAGCTCACGACCAGCCTCGGTCAGCGCCATCCCTGACCGCGAACGCGCGAAGAGCCGTACCCCGAGACCGTCCTCCAGGCGCCGGATCTGCTTGGTCAGCGCAGGCTGCGAGACGAACAGCCTCTCCGCTGCCCCGGTCAAGCTGCCCTCCTCCGCCACTGCGGCGAAGTACCGAAGCAGGCGCGTGTCCAGGTCCATACCAGCAGGTTATAGAAACAGGTATTGGACGCTGCCGAATTGCACCGCGGACGCTGAAGACATGACCGGTACCCCACGCGCGCTCCTCGTCGTCACCCTGCTCACCGCCGCCATCAACATCGGTATCGCGGCCGCCGACCTCACCGGGGCACGCTTCGTGCTGGCCAACTCGGCGGAGGTGGGTGTTCCCCGATCCTGGCTGCCCTGGCTGGCCGCCCTCAAGCTGGCTGGTGCGGCGGGCCTCCTCCTCAGCCTCTTCGACGCCGCACCGCGCCTCCTTGGCGCCGCCGCAGCCTGCGGTCTCGCCCTGCTCTACCTGGGCGCGCTCGCCTTCCATCTTCGCGCCCGTGTGCTCTACAACCTCGCGTTTCCCGGCTTCTACTTCGCCACCGCCGTCGCCTCGCTGGCATTGACCGTGTCCTCCTGATGGCGGCACCACTCAATGTTCGATGAGAACACTCAGCCTTCACTGCAACAGGTCAGCGAAGGCTGAGCGTTCTCACCGAAGACTGATCGCGGCCACTGCGGCCTGCGCCGAGCCCGCAGCCTGTTCGCTGACCGGCGAGGGAGTGCAAGGGGCGGGGAGCGCCGGAGCCGGTTCTGGCGGCAGGGCTCAGCGCTCGCCCGAAGGGTCGATACAGCCCGCGCACAGCGCCGGAATTCCGCACCCGCCGAGTCAACGCCCGCATTGCGATGCGCAGATGAACGAGCTGGTCCCGTCCCTACGGCGCACCCTGCACAACCGCGGGCCGCTGCGTCGCGCGCTGCTGGACAACTCCGTGCTGACCACGGACATCATCGCGGCCACCCGCCGGCGGGACCCGTCGTCGTTCGTCGCCGGGGCGCGGGCGGGGACGGTACGGTGCATGATCCCGGTCCACGTCTGGGAGGAGGTGCCGCGGGTGTTGGCCGACCGGCACCGCGAGGGTGGAAGTTCAACCTGGGGCGGGCACTGGCGCTAAGGCAGACCCGATACGCGCCCGTCCTCTGCGTCGTCGACACCGCCGGCCTGCCGATGACCCCCGAGGCCGAGGTCCTCGCAGGGCGGGATGCCTCCGAAGTGCCCATGCTGCTTCTAGGTGGGGTGATCGCCACGGTGGTCATCATCGGAACCGATGCGGACCTGGTCGACAGTGGACTCACGGACGCCGACTGAGTCGCCCTCCGCAAGGCCCTGGGGGACGTGGGGGTGACTGAGGGCAAGATGGCTGACCTGGAGCGGCAGGCCAGCGTTCTGCTGAACATCACCTTTCACCTGGCTAAAGCGGTGGTGGAGCAGCTGAGCAGTCGCAAGCCGCTGGCGGTCGCGGCGGTCGCAGCGGCGGCGGGCGGGATGCTCGTCTGGCAGCATCGAAGGCGTCCGCGGGTCCCTTCGCAGCGGAGGCCGGTGCTGCCCGTGGTGCTCGACCACATGGCGCAAGGGATGGCCGCACTCGACGCGCGGCACACCCGCGGAGAGGACCGGTGGCAGCAGGCGGAGCTGGGGACACCCGGCGACACACTGCTGCACTGGGTCGCCCGGCTGCTGGTCGGAGCCCCGGAGCCCATGACCCGCACGGCGATCGTGGAGCATCTGGGCGACGCCGCCCCCGGCGCCGGTCACACCGCGAGGATGGCCGGCGTCCGGAAACGTGCTGACCGCCCACCCGATGTTCGTGGACGTCACGGGCCGGGGACACTGGCAGGTCGGCCGCCTCGGCGGCCGGTAACCGGTGATCGGACAGTGTCCAGCGAGTGCGGTCGTAGCCCTCGGCGTCGTGCCACCCGGCCCACATTGCGCAGACAAACGGGTTCCAGTTGTTCATGCGCTCATCGAGCCACTTGTCCGGCACTGGCTCGCGGGGGTAGTCGGTCTCCATGTCCCTAGTTCCCGGCGCCCTTTCCTTCTCCATACCGTGTCCTGGCAGGTTGGCGGTCAGGGCCGACGTCCATGTTCGGCTTCATCACCGCGTGGAACGAGTTCCCGAGGTGCTGGTGCTCAACAAGGAGCGGTGGGACGAGCCGGGACCGCGGTGACGGTGAGGGCGGCCTGGGCAACGTAGTAGACGACGAACACGTCCCGGACCGTTGCGGTGCGCCGGTCCCGCTCGCCCCTCATGGCCTCCGACCCGTGCGCGTACGGGTCCCGGCCCAGGGTCTGTTCCATCCGGGACCGGAACCTGGCCGGATCGCTGACCTTCTTCAGCGTCTCCTCGGCGACGGGCGCGTACGCGATCGTATAACCGCGGCTCACGCGGCTCCCTGTTCCCGCAGCTGGGTGAAGATCTCCTCGTCCTCGGGGAACGAGGCCAGCTCGACGATCCACCGGCGCACCACGTTGTAGAGGTCGTTGACGTTCGCCGCGTCGATCTCCGTGTCGAACTGGGCCCGCCGCTCCCCGGACAGAGCGGCGCGGATCCCGCCGATGGTGGCCGGCACCTCGACTCGCTCGCCGTCGTGCATCGTCCACCGCACATCGTCCTCGGCCATCACCGAACACTCCTGTCTACAGCGGGACTGCCGTCCCGGCCACGGTAGCGAGAGCAGACGGCCAGCCGGTGCCGAACGGCCAGGACTTCACCCCAGGAGACCAGGCACCGACACGACAGGACGCTCGCGGCCACCGCCGCCGAGATCCTCGGAGCCCGTATCCCGGCAGCTCGGCGGGCCAGTTGACGAGACAGCGTGTGACACCTGGCCGCACCGGATGGCCTTGTGGTCTCGATGCTCAGAGGAGATCGGGTGCCTACTCGCGCGGGTCGGCGTGGTCGAGGCGGAGGGCGATTGCACGGGCGCCGGCCCTGGCGAGTGCGCCAAGTGCTGCGGCCAGGTCAAGGTGGACCTGGTTCTGTTTTCCCCGCGTAGGCGGGGGGCGTTGCTGCACGAAGAGTGCGCCTGCCTGGCGTTGTCGGCGCTAGGTCGACCAGCTCGTCGCGTGGCGTCGGCCCGGTGTCGGCGCAGGTGTATGAGTCGGGGGCGACAAGCTGGCGGGAGTCGCCGAACCTCCGCCACGGTGAGTTCGACGACTCCGGCTGTCTCACCAGTTCGGCCCCCTTTTCCAGGGGTTCAGTCGAGCTGGATCCGGGTCGCGACGCAGTGGGGTTCGTCGGCGTCGGTGACGTACTTGGCGACGCCGAGGGATTCGTCCGGTCCGAGCGGGACACGGCGCTGCTGGGGCCACTTCGACGAAGCGGTGCTGCCCGGGACGTAGCCCTTGGTCTCGTTGACCTGGGCGGCCGCGCGATGATCGCCGATCCCGCGCAGCGGACTCGACTCGTGGAGATACACGAGAACTCATCGACCGCATCACTGAAGCGACAGAAGGGCTGGTTCGGTGAAGTCGAAGGACTCCGCGTCAGCCTCGCCGACGCAGAAGGGAAGCCGCTCAACTGGAGACCAAGGAGAGCCGGGAGTTGACCGGCCTGGGCGTCGGCCTACCAACGTTTGGACAGATCACCACACGGACCAGTGGCGTTGCAGGCCATCACGGGGCCGAGCAGCGAACGAAAATGAGGCGCGCGCCGATCAGTGAGCTAGCCACCGCCGTGGCCCAGTGGGTCCTTGACCTGTACGCCCGCACCTTCGAAAGGGGGCCGCTCAGCAAGGACGAATACGTCCTGTCAAGCGACGAGAAGACCTCGATCCAGGCCCGCTGTAGTCAGGGGCGTCGTCGGTGTCGTTGCCGCAATTCCTCCAGCCGTGTGCGGGCGGCGTCATTCTGCCTCGTTGGCGGGGTGGCATGCGCCAGACGTTGTACCTGGGGTGGGGTGGGCAGGTTCAAAGACGTGGATACGCGTGCGAACACGGCTTCCAGGTCAGTGGCGGCGAGGTGGGCAAGGCCACCCTTGTTCAATCCTCGAAAGCGGGAGCTGTCCTTGCGGAACGAGGCCCAAGCCCGTCCTTTTCGGGTAGCGATGTGAGAGCGTTCTGCCAGCGAGGTGTATGCGATCTCGATGTTCAGGTCGCGCTGCTCGGCGTGTGACCACCAGGTATGCCACTGCGGGTCCTTGTGGACCATATCGACCGTGGTGTTGGCTGCGTCGAAGTAGGCCGTGGGAATGTCGATGTCGCCGTGCAGAGCGAGGCTGAGCCAGGTGGGACCCGCCGACATGAGGTTGGTCGACTCGTCGGGTTCATGGATGTGGAATCCAGGGGGTGGGCCTAGCCATGGTTGTCCTGTGGTGATCTCGTAGGCGGTGGAGACAGCCTCGGCAAGGCGATCCGACTCGCTGAAGTCCCAAGCGCAGTTGGCTACCTGGTCCGGATTCTTTCGAATTTGCTGGAATCGTGAGCTGCCTGCCGCCACAACTGCGAAGTGAAGATTGATGAGCGCGTCGCCAAACAGCGGCACCGGCTGTGCATCTGATGGATCATTCATGTCTCGGGCTGCGGTTCCTGAGAGAGGCTCATTGGCAAGGCGCCGTAGTTTCTCCGCCAGTAAATCGGCGAATTCTTCAATACGAACCTTCCCCTGTTGTGCCAGGGCTTCTGTCAGGGCGGGAGTTGTCCGCTGGTTTGCCACGCCTCCAAGGGTGCTGACGAGGGACCAGAACTCTTCTTCTGTCATTGATTGGCCTTCTGTCCACCGATGGGGAGGGGCAGGTGGGTGGGACGCCTTGGTCGCGTCCCACCCACCTGCCTACCGTTCACTCAGCTCTGTAAGGCACGGCATCTTACACGCAGACTCTCTTCACCTGTCCTGGTGGGCAGTGGCGATGCCTGGCCACGTACTTGGCGATCATGCCCCGCTTCCCAGCTACGGGCTTTGAGCCATCCTGTCATTGTCCTCATGACGGCGTATTTGCATCCGCTGGTGCCGTAGTACCTGTTGCAGGAACTGATCTGGCTGTTTGGCCTGCTGGTTCCGACACGGGAGATTCCCTATTTCCAGACCTTTCCCTTGTGGTAGATCATGTAGCCGATGCATTTGGTATTCCTGCACTTCTTGGCAGAGTTCGAATTCTTGTTGGGATGGCGATATTGGGGCCGGGTAGGCTGATCGAACACCCGATTTGCCCACAGATCCAACTCGTAGCCAGAAGGATGATGTAGGCGACCAGAACTGCGGTTCCGACCGAGAGCAGCGCGGGGGCCGCAAAGGGAATGGCGTAGCGGCCGTCCGCGTCCATGAAGTTGACCGGGTCGGCGGGATAGCCGTAGGCGTTGGCGTTTCCCCCACCACGGGGTCAGGTGAGAGGAGGTGCCCGGACCACCACCTCCAGCCCGTCGATTACGACGCCGCTATGTGTCCACCGTTTCAGGAACCGAGCACTAAAGCGGGTTCGTACCGGCCCTGCACGCTCAGGGTGGTGGCCCGGTTGTTGCGGGTGTGGCCCTCGCCGCTGCGGTCGCCGGTCCGGCGTGCCGTCGCGACACCGACCGGTCCGCCTCCACTCGGTCCGCCGGGTACGGGCCAGGCTGGAAGTGGCTCCAGAGCACCACGGGCAGCTGCCCGGCGTGGCCGTCGAGGCCGTGCTCGGCGGCGTACCGGACGATCTCCAGCAGGTGGGAGCGCTCGATCTCGCACCACCGCCGCGCCTCGGCCGGAGTGGTGAAATTCGCCGGCTCGTACCAGGGGCCCACGGCGGTGAGCGGCAGGCGCTGGCGCTGCGGGGTGAGCAGGCGTGCCGCCGCCTCCGCGTGGTGCAGGTACCAGGAGCAGAGGCGTTCCCGGGCGGCGGCGCGTTCGGCGGGGCCGGTTTCGGCGGTGGCGCGTTCGGCGGCGTAGCAGCGCAGCAGGTTGTGCAGGCGGTAGCGGTCCGGTCCGGCGGGGTTGACCAGGTGGGCGGCGGCGAGATGTTCGAGTACCGGCCTGGTCCCGGCGGTGGCCAAGCCGGAGAGCGCGGCGGCAGCGGCCGTGCTGATGCAGCTGTCGGGGGCCAGGCCGAGTAGTCGGAAGAGCCGCTGGGGGGCGGGTTGCAGGGCGCGGTAGGAGAGGTCGAAGGCCACCCGGAGGGCGGAGGTGGCGTCGCCGTCGATCTGAAAAGCCGTCAGGCGATTCTCTGAAGCGTGCAGTTCGGCTACGTGTTCCGCCAGGGTGCGGTGGGGTCGTTCCGCGAGGCGGCCCGCGGCGATGCCGAGGGCGAGCGGCAGGTGGTCGCAGGCGGCGGCGAGTTCGGCGGCGGCGCGGGGTTCGGCGCGGGTGCGGTCGGCTCCGTTGATCCGGGCGAGCAGTTCGACGGCCTCGGACTGGGGGAGCACATCGAGCACCAGCCGCCGGGCGCCGTCGCAGGCGGTGAGCCCGGCCAGCCCGTCCCGACTGGTCACCAGGGCCAGCGAGCCCGCGGAGCCGGGCAGTAGCGGCCGGACCTGCTCGGCGTTGTGGGCATTGTCGAGCAGTACCAGAACCCTGCGGTCGGCGAGCAGCGACCGGTATAGGGCGGCGCTCTCGTCGATGGTGCCAGGTATCCGCTCGGGGTCGGTGTCGAGGGCCCGCAGGAAGCGGGCCAGCGCCTCGTACGGGGCCAGCGGCGGGCCGAAGGCGTACCCGCGCAGGTTGACGTAGAGCTGGCCGTCAGGGAAGTGCTCGCGGACCTGGTGGGCCCAGTGAACGGCGAGGGCGGTCTTGCCCGTCCCGGCGCCGCCGGTCACCACGTCGATGCCGGCGGCGACGGCCGGGCCGGCGAGGCCGCGGTCCAGGGCGCCGAGTTCCGCTCTCCGTCCGACGAAGGTGGCCAGTGCGGGCGGCAGTTGGGCGGGCCTGGGGGCCTGCTGCCGCGGGCGGGTCGAGGGGGCGGCCGGGACGGGGCCGCCCTTCAGTAACTCCCTTTGCAGAAGCTGGAGTTCAGGGCCGGGGTCGAGGCCCAGTTCGTCGGCCAGCCGTCGGGCGAACCGGCCGTATGCGGCGAGCCCGTCGGCCTGTCGGCCCGCCCGGTGCAGGGCCCGGACGAGCTGTGACACGAAGCGGTCCCGGAGCGGGTGTTCGGCGACCAGTGCGGTCAGTTCCGGGATGATCTGGCGGTGCCGGCCCAGTTCGGCCTCCAGGTCGAGGCAGTTCTCCCAGGCGGTGAGTCGAAGCTCGTTCAGTGCCACCGAACCGGCGGCCAGCAGGCTGCCGGACAGCCCGTCGAGCACCGGGCCGCGCCACAGGCCCAGCGCAGCGCGGAATTCCTGCACGGCGGCGACGGGTTCACCGTGCTCGGCCAGTTGGCGCGCCACCGACACCCGGTGGGCGAAGGTCCGGGCGTCCACCTGGTGACCGTCCGGTGCGATCCGGTAGCCGGGTCCGTCGGTGAGCAGCGCCGGCGGCCCGTCCTGGGCGGTGGCGAGCTTGCGCCGCAGCAGCCCTGCCAGGTTCCGTACCTGGCGGTGCGCCGTGGCCGGCGGTTCGTCGTCCCAGACCGCGTCGACCAGTCGGGCCACAGGGACTACGGCGCCGGCGTTCAGCAGCAGGACGGCGAGCATCCGCTCCTGCTTGGCCCCTTCCGTCCGGGCCCGCCTTCCGTCGTCCGTCCACACTTCCAGTGGCCCCAGAATCCTGAACTCCATCTATCCCTCTCGTGGTTGGCCGACATCGAGCCGACTCAGTGCTTTCGAACGCCGTGACCACTCGATGAAGGAATCGTGTCAACTTCGTGCAGGTGCTTGGGAGTCTTCTTCCACTGGCCCGCATGGGCCGGCTCCCCTCACACTCAAGGAGCAGTCGGATGAAGCGTATGAAGCGGACCGCAGCCCTGGCCGTCGCCCTCGGCCTGGCCATGGTTCCCCTCTCGGTGAGCACCGCGCAGGCCGCCGGGCCGGCGACCCACAAGGGGATGACCTGGCAGACGCTGGGCACAGGCCCCGACGGGACCGTCCGGGTCGGCGGTCCGGCGCACCTGACGCCGAGCGACCCGTACAACGGCGACACCCTTCCGTCCGTCTCGCTGCCGGTCCTCTGCATCAACGTGGACGGCAGCCCGGCGCCGGAGGGCATCAGCCTGGGCTTCTACAACGGTTGGGCCGGCGGCACCGTCGCGCTCAGCCCGCCGGTGAAGGGCTCCCGGCTGAACAGCCAGGCCGCGGCCAACAGCGTCTGCTCGGCGGCCTTCGGCATCGGCTGGCGCCAGGCCGAGTTCCACGACGGCCGCTACGGTGCGGACCTGGAGAATGTCGGCGGGTGGAGCTTCTGGGCATACGGCAACATCGCCCCCAATGCCCGCTTCTGGACCGCCATCAACGACCAGCAGGCCAACCCCTGGAACTGACGGCGGCACAGTAGCGTGACCGGCCGGGCGGGCAGTGAGTAGTCCGCCCGGCCGTACCGCCGTCGATTCCGGTTTCGGTCCGGAGCCCTTGGGGCACGGCGCGAGGGCTCCCGTACGAGGGGCCCGGTCACCCTCGGGTGGCCGGGCCCCTCGGCGGTGCGGGAGGCCGGGCGGGGGTCTGGCCGGTCGGCGGGGACTCCGGGGTGAGGGGCACGTGGCATGGGGCGGGAACTCCTCTGCCGGGGAAGTGTCATGGGTGCGGGGCGGCGGACCTCGTTGCAGGAGTGGTGGCACCGGGACAGACTTTCCCATTCGGCGGCGACCGGTGACATCCCAGGTTTGCGGGGGGTGCGCCTATCTGTTTCGTCAACCCTGGTGGGGTGGATTCGTTGGGGTTCCCGGCGGGTCGGGTGCGGTGCGCTGGAGCAGGCAGGGTGGGCGGGTCGTCAGGCCCCTCATCAGCGGTCAAGCGGTGCCCCGAAGCCCGGCGGCAACACCCCCGAGGTCATCCACTTCGACAGGGGGCACACAGCCGTACCGGGCCCGGAAGCCAGGCGCCCCATTGCCGGACCACGAAAGAGGGGCAACGGGGGAGGCTCGACGACCTCTTCCCTGTGGTACGGAGACAACCTGTTGCGGACCGTTCCTCGGCACAGCCCCAGTTCAACGGCCTGGGGCTTTCGTGCTGTCCGGCCTCGTGCCGGGTTTCGGGGTGGGGTGGGTAGAGCTGGGGCGGGGATGGTCGGGCGGGGCGTCAGGCCGGGGGGCGGCCGAGTCCGGCGTTGTACGGGGCCGCGAGGAGTGCGACGAGTTCGCGGCGGCTGCGTACGCCGGTCTTGGTGAAGGCCGACTTCAAGTGGTCCTGGACGGTGGCCGGGCTCAGGAAGAGCCGCTGTGCTATGTCCCTGGTGCTCAAACCCCGTACTGCCTGAAGGACCACTTCCTGCTCGCGGGGGGAGAACCGGTGTGCCAGCAGGGACAGCGGGATGACCTCGACCGGGCTCGCGGGCTGGGCGACCAGGGCGACGCTGCCCCGCGGGCACTCGTCGAGCAGCGAGGCGTGGACGGAGAGCCACTGACCGTTGGGGCGGCGCAGCCGGGTCCAGGCGTGGGAGCCCGCCTTCCAGGAGGTCGCGTGGGCGCGGGCTCGCTCGGAGAGGTAGACCAGTGCGGTCGGTACTCCGGCGGGGCGGTACTGCGTCTCGGAGAGCTCCTCGAACAGTTGCCGGGCCCCGGAGTCCGCGGAGGTGAGCCGACCGGTGGGGCCGATGACGGCGACCCCCATCCAGTACGGTCCGTGCTGCGGGTCCGCTCGGAGGTTCTGCCCGTCAGGGATGCCTGCGGTGGGCCGCGCATAGTCGCGCAGGGCGGCGGCCACAGCCCGGGCGGCCCGTTCGGCCAGCCTCTGCTCGCTCGCGCCGAAGGGCGCCGATCCGGCCTCGCGCATCATTGCGGCGGCTCCCCACAACCCGCCGCCGACATCGAAGTTCATCCGCAGCTCGTCGCCGTGCCCGTATTCCGCGAGCAACTCGCGGTAGCGCACGCTGTGTTCAGGGCGGCCACCGGTGGCGCGGTGGACGGTCTCCACGATGCGGCCGGCGGCCCGGATGTCGACGAACCGAGTGGTGTCTTCGGACCACATCTCCAACCAGATGGCGTGCTCGAAGGGGGTCGGCTGCAGACCCTCGGCAACGGTGGAGGTCAGGAAGCCGGTGACCGGATCGGCCCCGTGCAGGCAGCCCGCTTCAAACCCGAGAGCGGGCCTGAGGACGGTGAGGAGCTGCCGGAAGAACTGTTCCAGAGGTAACTTCGCTGCCGCCAGATCGTCGATCTCTCCCAGCATCCGGCGTCCCCGGTCACGGAATGAGGTCATCTCCTAACCATAGGGCTGAGGTTGGCGTGCCCCCAGTAGTCCTGGGATGTTGCCGGTCGCCACCGGCTGAGAAGGTCGGTCCTGACGCTGGCTGGGGCGGCCACGGTGTCCACGCAGACAAATTGCTTGATCGGTCATCACCCTTGGCTACGTTCAGGGGAGTTGCTGACGGGCTCCACCTCATGGCCGATCGTCCGGTCGTCGGCCTCCTCCACTCTGAGGGGCTGTGTGCGATCCCGGACGCCGGCGCGTCGCACGGAGGCATTTTCCGCGCTAACCGCGGCTTGGAGGCATTGCTGGAGCGCTACCGGCCACGACCACGCCGACGCGTAGGCTTCAGGGGTCCTACACTTTGAAGGCTGCGGACAAGCGTTTGACCTGCAGTGATGCGCTACCGTCGGATCGCTGCGAAATCATCTCCAGAACACAGCCCTTGATCCGCGTCCACCAGCAGCTTTACCCTCGGTGGTCCTCATCAGCCCAAGAGGGTTCGCAACTTCGGGACCGCCGCGAACCGTGGCGGCCGATCGGCGCCGTGTCCTCATCACCTCAGGAGGGTTCGCAACCTGATGTCGTAGGCCATGAGGGCCAGGGCCGGCCGGTGCTCCGCTTCACCGACGGGACGACCGTCGTCCTGATCACCTCCCGTCACACCCTCGACATCGATGCCCGCCTGCACGACCTGAACGTCCTCGATTCCGACGCGTCCGTCGCCCTGCTGCACCAAGCCCTGCTGCAGACCCGCGGGCCCGCCGACACACGCGTCCAGGACGACCCAGGAGTAGCCGCTGATATTGGTGATCTATGCACGGGCCTACCGTTGGCCCTACGGATCGCCGCAGCCCTGCTCGCAGACACCCCCACCCGCCCACTGACGCCCCTGGCCCAAGCCCTTCAGGCAGAGCACTCCCGGCTGGACCGGCTACGACGCGAGGATCGCGCAGTACGTGCAGCATTCGACCTGTCCTACCGTCATCTCAGCAACGCTTCGGCGCGGCTGTTTCGACTCTTCCCCCTTAATGCTGGCCCCGACCTGTCGACGGAGAGCACCACTGCCCTTGCCGACCTCGATGATTTCACCACCGAGGAAATCCTCCAAGACCTGAACCGCGCCCACCTGATCGAGACCTCCGGGTCTACTTGGGGACGCTGGCGCATGCACGGCCTGATCCGTCTTTACGCCGATGGCCACAGCCTTGATAGCGAGCATCACGCCCAGCGAACGGCCGGAATCAAGCGACTCTACGCTCACTACCTGGCTATGGCGCTGGACGCCTACCTGAACCTGAGTCGATCCTTCGCTGTTGCCGTAGCACTTCACGAGGCGTCCCTCGCATGTGCCGTTCACCTTGGCAGCCTCGAAGGACGGGCGAAATCCCTAAACAATCTCGGAATCGATTACAACGAGGTCGGCCGCAACGAAGAAGCCATAGCGGCGTTCACTCACTCCGGGCAGTTGTGCGCCGAACTGGGCGATCACTCCGAGCGGGCCAAAACGCTCAACGGCCTTGGCACTGTGCTGCGCGAAACAGGGAATCCCGCTGAGGCGGTAAAAGCGCATCAAGAAGCCCTAATACTCCAGTCGTAGTTTGCTATCGCTGCTGTTCAGGGGCCTGTTCGTGAGTGCACTCGACTGACGCCTCGTCAGTTTTGGGAAGTTCGTGACCTAGAGTGCGGCGGTGATAGTGGCAGCGTCGCGCGGTGGCCTGGTGACGTCGTCGCCAGCGGAACCAGCTCATCGCGAGTCCGATGCGCCGCAGGTGTGTCAGCGGGGGGTGCCCCTATGGGTTTCGTCAGCCTGTGGGGGTGGGTTGGGGTTCGTAGAAGGTGCCGTCGCGGAGCATCGCGAACAGCACGTCGGCTCGGCATCTGGCGAGGCAGAGGAGGGCCTGGGTGTGGTGCTTTCCCTGGGCGATCTTCTTGTCGTAGTAGGTCCTGGACGCCGGGTCGGCCAGGGCGGCGAATGCGGACAGGGAGAAGGCCCGTTTGAGCTGCTTGTTTCCGCGTCGGGAGGGTTGTTCGCCGCGGATCGACGAGCCGGAACTGCGGGTTGCCGGGGCGAGGCCGGCGCAGGCGGCGAGGTGGGCGGCGGAGGGGAAGTTGGCTCACGGGTGTCTCACAGTGTTCCCGCCCTCACGGATGAGCATCGGGCCCCTCGTCCACGGTTCCACTGCGGAGACGTACGGGTGCAGCGACGCACTGACCAGGGCCGTCGCACAGCTCCCGGCACCGGACTAGGCTGGAGGCGAACTCGGGGACGTTCCCGCCGGGAGGCGGTCGATCATGGCTGAACTGCTGATCCGGAGTTTCGACTCCGCCGATGAGACAAGACCCTTCCCCGATGGCACGGGCAGGCTGGATCTGCTCGAAACGCCCGGCGGACCGGTCGGCCGGGCGGTCTTCGAGCCCGGTTGGCGCTGGTCCGAACACATTAAACCGTTGGCCGGTACCGCAAGCTGCCAGGAAGCCCACACCGGATATGTGGTGAGCGGACGCATCAGGATCGTCATGGACAGCGGCGAGAGCGCCGAAGTAGGTCCGGGCGACTTCCTCCAGATCCCGCCCGGGCATGATGCCTGGGTGCTGGGCGACGAACCCTGTGTAGCGGTGGACTGGACCGGCTACGGCAACTACGCGAAGCCCTCGTCCGCATAGGGCGCCCGCCACGCACGGATGCACAACGCGTACGAGTGCGGCACCAGCTCCGGCGCGACTCCTCTGACACTGCTCGCACGGCCGGGGCGTGGGAGGCACTGAGCACCGCGGCACCTGAACCGCCGCGGTGCCCCGGCTCCGAGCGAAGATCCACCCAGCAGCAGCGTGGGCGATCCTGCGGGTCGAAGGGCCTAGCCGTGTCGCTTGAAGACTTCACGGACGCCGAGCAGGTCCGCTTCCCTCTCCTTGTCGCCCTCGTAACGACCGTTCTCGTCCCGGGTCGCCACGATGGCCTCCGGGGTGAACTCCCGGCCGAAGCGGTAGATCTTCAGGCAGTAGTCGAAGCCGGACTCGCCGAAGAGGTCCACCTCCTCGCGGCGGCAGTACTCCGCCAGGCCGTCGGCCACATGCCAGTGCGTGCCGTCGTACCAGAAGACACCGCCTGCGTAGTGAATCGTCCGGCCCGTCGCGGGGTCCGTGAGGTTCAGTGACTCGTAGTTCTCGGGACGGTCGCGGACCAGGGCCACGAGGGATTCGGGGACGCCCTGGTAGAAGGACTCCTGGAGGGCGAAATCCTCCTCGGCGTACAGATTCAGCGACGACTCGTGGTCGAACGTCAGCAGCAGTACGCGGCCGTCGTCCGCGAAATACCAGACCGCGGACTGGCCACCGCCGTCGTTCCAGCCCAGACGGCGCGCGCCGGTCACCGTCACCGGTTCGACCTCGGCGAGGTCGTTCACCACGGCCGCGCGGCGCTGCACTTCCGGGATGGGCGTCGCTGCCAGGGCATCCCATATCGCATTGCTCATTCCCGCAGGGTATCCACCGCCCACGACACGGCACCGGCATCCCCGGCCCGGCCGCAACGGCCGGGCCCGATCAGTCAGCCGGCCACCGTGCCAGGACCGGAGGCAACGGTTGATTGCGGAGGTACGGGCTCGATCGAACGGCGCCTGACGAGGAGCACCACGATCAGGACGATCTGAAGGAGGATGACGAGGACCATCCCGAAGGCTGTCTGGGGTTGGGCACCGACGAGGTTGGAGATCAGACTGATGTCCCACAGGCCGTGGACGAGCATCGGCAGCAGGATCACACCTCCGACACGCAGACAGAGATAGAAGAAGTAGCCGGACGTGGAGACGATGGCGGCCTGGATGAGGGCCTCGGCTCCCGCACCGACCGCATTGCTGACGTGGACGAGCCCGAAGACGAGTGAGGAGTAGAGGGCCACCTTGCCCTCGGTGAACCCGGCTCGACGGAACACATGCACACCCAGGCCCCGGAACATGAGTTCCTCACCGACACCGACGAACAGCCCGAGCAGGAGCAGACAGACCACGAGGGAGAAGCTCTGCTCGGAAAGGTGCCAGTAGTTCAGCCCCAGCACGGCGACGACCAACATGGAGATCGGTCCCCAACGCACCCACCGTCGCACCGGAACCCGATGGTGCAGGACCTCGCCCCACCAGCCGAGCCAGGTGATCAGGCCGACGACGAACACGATGGACGCGCCGATCGGTATGAGTGCGTTGCGCACCATCGACTCGGCGGTCGGGAACTGACTGTCCGAGCCGCTGGTGTCCACGCCGGTCAGGAGCCCGATGCCCTGGATGATGCCCGCGTAGACGACAACCGCCACCAGGAACCACGGCCACGAGAACCTCCGGCCCACCGGACCGCCCTGTGCTGTTTCCATCTGGTCGTGCATCGGACCGTCCTTCGTCGCGTGGCGATGGCCCGCGACCCCGTTGGGTACGGTCCTGCGTCGCCGGGGCTGCCGTCAGCGGAGCATTCTCTCACCCCACTCCAGACAAAGGGAACGGACCACTACTGATCGGGCGATACGGCCACCTCCCCACTCACCCGGGGCAGTGGAGCCATCTCGACTGCCCGAGCACCTGTGACCGCGACCTCGGCACCCACCATGAGCGCGTGGCCCGGCTGACTCCTCCTGTCTCTCGCAGGGGATCGAGAAGCGGTTGTTGGATTCCACGCCGCTGTTCCCGCGCCCGTCCGCTCGGACCGTATGAGAACTCTCTCATCGTGATCTCACGGCTGACTCATGGCATGGGCGCATGCTTCCGGGCGCAGGACATCCCCCGGGTATGTCTCCCGTTCCGGCTTGCCGAGCTGGCTCTTGGAGGAGTGTGACCATGAAGCGGCTGCTGGGCAACGCGCGGGACTTCTGGCATCGCGTGGCCCCCTGAAGCAGTTCGCTCCGCCGGTTCGCCCCGGCGATGGCACGGACGTCCCACTACCCACCGTCCTCGGCTCGCGGACGAGTCCCGTTGAGGTCTCCCCACGCCCTGGACCGTTGGCGGCGTCCCGCCCACGTGCCAGCCGTCCCGCGTGAGACACCCGGATTCGCCTCCCCCCTACGTGCCCATCGACCGGATACGAGTTCCTTTTGCCCGTCGGCCGATGGACGCGGTGAAAGGATCACTGTGTCGTCTGAACGAACACGTCCCGGCACGGGCCGACATGCGAAGAGGAGCGCCGGCGGCCGGGCGAAGAAGTCCCCGCCCTCGCCCGGCCTCACCAACTCGATCGGCACCGATTTCGTGGCCTCCGTCGTCGTCTTCCTGGTGGCCCTGCCCCTGTGCATCGGCGTGGCGGCTGCGTCGGGTGTCTCGGTCTCACTGGGAATCATCTCCGGGATCGTCGGCGGACTGATCGTCGGTTTCCTTCCCGGGAGCACCTTCCAGGTCTCCGGGCCCGCCGCAGGGCTCGCCGTCCTGGTCCTGGAGTTCACCACCGAACACGGCGTGGAACTCCTCGGACCGGTCGTCCTGATCTCCGGCCTGCTCCAAATGGCCCTGGGGATGATGAAGATGGGCAGGCTCTTCCAGTCCATCTCCCTCGCCGTGGTGCAGGGCATGCTCGCCGGAATCGGTCTGCCGCTGATCCTGAGCCAGACCTACGCCCTGGTCGATTCCCAACAGCTGGGCGCCGCCCTGAAGAACCTCGCGGGACTGCCGGACCTGGCGACCGACGTCCTCTCGGACGGACAGAAGGGGGGTGCGCTCCTCCTCGGTGGACTGACCGTTGTGCTGTGCTTCCTGTGGAAGAAGGTGCCCGCTCCCCTGGGTCGGGTCCCCGCACCCCTGGTCGCCGTGGTGCTGGGATCACTCGCCGCGGCACTGCCGATGTTCGATGTGAAGAAGGTCGTCGTCGATGACATGTTGGACGCGATCGACGTCGTCGGCCCGACCGACCTCGGCGGTCTGCTCGACCCCGCCGTGCTCATGATGATCGTCACCTTCACCATCATCGCCTCGGCGGAGAGCCTGTTCAGCGCGGCGGCCGTCGACCGCATGCACACCGGAGCCCGTACCCAGTACAACAAGGAGTTGTTCTCGCAAGGGGTCGGAAACACGGTGTGCGGCCTCTTGGGCGCACTGCCGATGACCGCCGTCATCGTGCGCAGCGCGGTCAATGTCCAGGCAGGTGGCAAGACGAAGATCTCCCGGGTGCTGCACGGCGCCTGGTTGCTCGGCTTCGGTCTTCTGCTTCCGGGGCTGCTCGGCCTCATCCCCGTCACCGTTCTCGCCGGCATCCTGCTGCACGCCGGTTGGAAGCTGTTCAATCCGCCCGCGTTCGTCCAGATGTGGAAGGCCGACCGCGGTGAAGGCATCGTCATGTTCATCACCACGCTGGCCATCGTGGTCGCCAACCTCCTCGAAGGCGTACTCGCCGGGCTGGCCGTCGCGATCGTCCTCACCGTGCTGCGCATGTCGACCATGACGATCCGTCGGAGCACCGAAGGCGACTTCGCCCGGCTCGAACTGCGCGGCAATGCCACGTTCCTCCGGCTGACCCGTCTCATCGACGCTCTGGAATCCGTGTCCGGCGCCTCCCGGGTGGAGATCGACGCCCGCGGAATCGTCCATCTGGACATGGCGTGCCTCAGTGAGATCGAGGGGTGGGCCGAGCAGCGCCGCAAGGCGGGTGCCGAACATGTCTCGGTCCGCCTCCGTGGCGACCAGTCGGCGCAGGAAGCCGCCGAGTCCGCAGTGGCGAGGGCTCAGATCGACCCCGAGCAGTCGGCCACGGCGCATTCCGAGGCGATAGCCGCGCACCCGCATGGAGCGGAATCGGAGCCCGTACCGCAACTCGCGGCCCGCGGGTACGTCCACGGTACGTACGTCCACGGTACGGTGCATCCGGCCGACCCGCCCCAGCCCCAGCCCCAGCACGATCACAACGGGAGCCATCACCACGGGGGGCGACCATACGTCCACGGTGCGCCCATCGAGGTCGAGGGTGAACTCGCCGACGGACTGCGGCCGGTGCAGCCGATGTTCGATGAACCCGCGTACTACCAACCCTGGTACTCGGGGCCGGTTGTCGACTCACGGCAGTGGGATGGGACGGGGGACCCGCCCTTCCACCCCTACGACGAAGGACACTTCCGCTAACCCCTCTCTCCTTTTCGCATGCTCTCAAGTTGCACAAATATGCAATTGACCAGATGCGATGATGACGCTAATTGCAGTTGGCGGGGGTTCGGGTCTCCCCGCCAACTGCAAGGGGAGAGCAACGAGATCAGAACGGTTAAACACCGGCCGGAGCACGAACGGAGCGCCGGCCGGTGTGCCACCGTGGACGGCCACCAGAATCACCGCAGCCGGGAGCGGATTCCGGACCGGCCCCTCTCAGCAACGGTGAGGAGACATCCGGAGAGCAAAAGCCGCCCGGTGGGGTCAGTCGGCCCCCACAACGGCCGCGACCAGGCATTGCCGAGCAGGCTTCGACCGACGCACATTCCCTCAGGTGTTCGTCGCCACCGGGTCGACCGCCTCCGTCGCTGGACCGGGAGGCGTCGTCGGAGGGTTGGGAGGTGTGGAGCGGCGGGTGAGGCGGCGTGCGACGGGTTCGGTCCAGCGAGCAGCGAGGGGACCGACGATGACCAGGATCAGGACGTATGCGGTGGCGAGCGGTCCGATGCGCGAGTCGACGCCGACCGCGAGGCCGGCGATGACGATGGAGAACTCGCCCCGGGCGACGAGAGTGCCGCCGGCGCGCCAACGTCCGGCCGTCCTGATGCCGGCCCGGCGGGCCGCGTACCAGCCGGTGGCGATCTTCGTGAGGGTGGTGATCGCGGCGAGGATCAATGCGGGAACGAGGACCGGCGGTATGTCCGCGGGGTCGGTGGAGAGCCCGAAGAAGACGAAGAAGACTGCCGCGAAGAGGTCGCGCAGGGGCGTGAGCAGGCTGCGGGCGCCTTCCGCGACCTCCCCGGACAGGGCGATTCCGACCAGGAACGCGCCGACCGCCGCGGAGACCTGGAGTTCCTGTGCGATGCCGGCGACGAGAAGCGTCAGGCCCAGGACGACCAGCAGCAACATCTCGGCGCTGTCGGACGAGACGGCCTTGCTGATGAGCCGACCGTGACGCAGGGCGAGGTAGAGCACGGCTCCGACGGTGCCGAGGGAGATGAGCAGTGTGGTCGCGCCACCCGCCAGACTCACACCGGCGAGCAGGGCGGTGAGGATCGGTAGGTACACGGCCATGGCCAGGTCCTCGATGACCAGGACTCCCAGGATCACGGGTGTCTCCCGGTTTCCGAGCCTGCCGAGGTCACCGAGCACCTTGGCGATGACTCCGGATGAGGAGATCCAGGTGACGCCGGCGAGGACGACAGCGGCCACCGGACCCCAGCCGAGAATCAGTGCCGCTATGGCACCGGGAGCGGCGTTCAGGACGAAGTCGACCACGCCGGACGGGTACTGGGATTTGAGATTGGTGACGAGTTCGGAGGCGCTGTATTCCAGGCCGAGGAGGAGAAGGAGGAGGATGACGCCGATCTCGGCGCCCGTCGCGGTGAATTCTTCGCTGGCCTGGAGCGGAAGGATTCCTCCATGGCCAAAGGCAAGCCCGGCAAGGAGATAGAGGGGAATGGGCGAGAAGCCCACCCGCCCGGCCAGCCGCCCGAGCAAGCCGAGGGCAAGAATGATCGCACCGAGTTCGATGAGCAATTCCGTGGTGTCGTGCACAGGCGTCTATCCTCCGGTTGTCAGTTCGGCCACGGCCTCGACGCCTTCTCCACCATCGGCCGCCACCAAGGGGCCGCCGATGGTGAAACGGAACGCGCGAGGAGGCGAGGGAACGGCCGTGGTGCGGCGCGGTGCTGCGATGAGCGACAGATGGCGGCCGGCCTCTGTTTCAAGGTCGTGGCGGCGGCCGATTCCCGGCGACTCGGTGGTGCGAGGACTGGCGGTTGGCTCCATGGCGTACTCCCGGGGCACGAAAGCGGACGTGCGGGCATCGCCCACCGGCACAGGGAGACCAGAGGTCCGCGCGCACTGCCGGTGGTGAAGAGTTCTGCGTCAGCCACGAGGATCGACCGGATTGCCCAGGTGCGGGGCTAGCCCTGTTCCACGCGGACGAACGAGGCGATGAACCTCAGACGGAAAGGGCCGGCCGGACGGCTGACGAGAAAAGACGCTCGAACTCGCCGGTATCCGGCACGCTGTCGCGAGCGGGAGTCTCGACTCGCACAGCCCAAGGCGTGGGCGGGAAAGGGAAGCGGCAGCGAGCGAGGCCGGTCACGGACAGGCGCAGGGCACATGTGTACTGAGCCATGTCGTGCCCTCCCCCGATGGTCCGATATCCCTGGGTCCTACGCTCCAACGCTAGGAAAGACCCCACCCGTTGTATGGAGCACGTGCTTCGGTCAGGAATTCTAGCGCAGGGCAAAGCACAGCAAACTTACTGAACATCACCATAGGGTGGGAAAAGTTAGTGAGCTGTGGTGCGCGGAGGGTGAACTCTCGTGGCGCTTCGGAGCGGACGACGATCCCGGAGAGCACCACTGGCACCATCTGACACAGCGTCCGACCCGCTGCACTGACCAGGCGTTCGGCCTCTGAGGGCAGGGGTCGAACCAGGGCTGTCCGATGATCCGTGGTGATCAGCCGGGTACTACGGGACAGCCCAGCCCCTATGGCTCGATGAGTCCGGCACGGATGGCATAGCGGGCGAGTTCCAGTCGGTCCTTGAGGCCGAGCTTTTGTAGCAGATTGGCCCGATGCCGTTCGACCGTCTTCACACTGATGACGAGGATGCCGGCGATCTCCTTGGAGGAGTGGCCTTCAGCGACGAGCTTGAGGATCTCCTCTTCACGGTCGGTGATGGCTTTCGCCGGTAGTGCGCCACCGTCCCGGGCATGGTCGAGGTAGCTGCGGATCAGCGTGTTGATGGCGCCGGGGTACAGGAACGGCTCGTCCCGCATGGCTGCACGGCAGGCTTCGACGAGGTCCCGGTCGGCGACGGACTTCAGCACATAGCCGGCGGCACCCGCCTTGAGGGCTTCGAAGAGGTACTGCTCGTTGTCGTACATGGTCAAGATGAGGATGCGCAGCTCCGGCTGGAGGCGGGAGAGCTCACGCGCGGTCTGGAGACCGGTCAGACGCGGCATGGCGATATCGAGGATGGCCAGGTCCGGGCGCTCCTCGCGCGCCATCTCGATGGCTTCGGCGCCGTCGCTCGCCTCGGCGACGACGGTCAGGTCGGGTTCGTTGTCGAGGATGAGCCGCACCCCACGCCGTACGAGTGCGTGGTCGTCGGCGAGGAGGATGCGGGTCCTGGCTTCCTCGGGCGCGGTGTCGGCGGGCATGGTGTGGTCAGGCATGGTGTGGTCAGGCATGGTTCAGTCGCTTCCGTTTGCGGCGTTCGCGATGGGTACGACGAGACGCACATCCGTGCCACCCCCGGGACCGGGCTCAAGGTGCAACTGCGCCCCGATGAGCAGGGCACGCTCACGCATGCCGCGGATGCCCGCGCCTTCCGGGGCACCTTGGAGCCCCCGACCGTCGTCGCAGATCCGTAGTTCCACTCCGCCGTGGATCCGACGGAGCGTGAGTTCGACGTGCGAGGCCCGGGCGTGACGTACGGTATTGGTCAGACTCTCCTGGGCGACCCGGTACAGGACCAGTTCGACGTCCTTTCCCAGCTCCGGCAGGTCCATCTGGAGTCGGCGCCCGACCGTGAGCCCGCCGTGGGACGGAACCTCGTTGACCAGCGATCTGAGGGCGCTGACCAGACCGAGTTCATCGAGGACGCCGGGGCGCAGCCTGCGGGCGATGCGACGGATCTCGTCCAAGCTGCCCCGTGTCGTCTCCTGTACGTGGAGCAGTTCCACCCGAACGCTGTCCGGAGCCTGGTCCGCGACCCTCTTCAGTTCGAGGAGGACGGCGGTGAGGGTCTGGCCCACCTCGTCGTGCAGTTCCTGAGCGATGCGGCGGCGCTCCCCTTCCTGTGCGGACAGGGCACGGGCGCTGCTGGTGGCCCGTTCGGCCTCCAACCGGTCGAGCATGCTGTTGAAGGTCGTGATCAGCTCGGCGATCTCGCCGTGTCCGGTGGCGGCAGGCCGGGGTGCGGGGCGCAGCAGGTCGAGCGTGGCCATGGTCCGGGCCAGGCGCTGAAGCGGGGAGAGGCCGAGCCGCAGGAGCGCTGCGTTGGCGATGAGCATGATGGCCAGGCCGGCGCTCAGGATCAGTGCTTCGGCGAGGACGACCGGTGTGGAGACGGTGACGGGTCCCAGGAGCAGAAGCGCGGTGGCCAGGGTGAGCACTGCGGCGTTCAACAAGAAGATCCGCCAGAACAACGAAAGGGCCGAAAGCGCAGCCGGTGACGACTGTGGCATCAACGACGACAGCGACGACAGCTTCGACGACAAAGAAGCGAACACGGACACGGCGGTGCCCCCTCCTCTCCATTGGGTGTCTCCACTATGGCCCCTACCTGCAGCAACGGCTCCCCCACCCCCTGACCGACCCTTCGGGCCGTCCGGCCAGCGTGCCGGTCGGCATGGTCCGTGTCCATCCGTGGCACCACCCATCCCTCCCCGGAACGAACCCGCTCTACATGGTCGCCGCCGCGGAGATGGGTGGTGCCACGGATGGTGTCGACCATCGGCCTCAGGGATCGTGGGAGCCAGCGGATGACCGGCACCCCGTGGGGCGGCCACCGCGGGCATCGCACGGCAGGCCCGGGGTGGAAGGCTGCCCGGTGTGAGGCGCTCACCGCGGTATGAAGGGTCGGGCGGACGAGGCGTTGGCTGCGACCCTGCCGCAGTCCGGCAGGGGAGTTCCGGGCCCGTCCCTGTCGTAGGGAGGAGGCATCATGGCCAGGAGCGGAAACGACCCCCTGCATGACCTCGCGCACCGAATGAGGTCCGAGGATCCGCGGTTCGCCCGGGCGATGGACCGCGGGGAGCCCTGCCGCCCCCGGGAGTACCGGCACCGATCTGCCTGGTTGCTCCTGGCCGCCGCCGGCGTGTTGTTCGGTGTCGGGGTGGTCATCAGCGACGGGCTGCTGATTGCTTCCGGGCTGGTGGTGGCGGGTGCCGCCGGCCACCTCTTCGATCCCCAGCGCGATCGCCCCGGTCTACGGCGGCCGAGCTAGTCGGGCGCTCGGGGGCCTGTATCAGGCGCTCACGGGTGGGCCGAGGGCAGTGTGACGCGAGTACGAGCGGTGGGTCGCCCCCAACGGCGGCGGCCCCGACGGTCATCGGTCGGCCAGGGGCATGTGGTTCGGCGGGGTCGAATTCCGCCGAACCAGCACCATCAGGCTTGCTGTGCCGTGTGGAGGCGTCGGACCTGCGTCGCGATGAGCTGGCGGGGGAACGCCTCCTGCGCATTGTGGAAGACGGCGATGACCGCACCGGTCCGGACCGCCGTCCTGTAGCTCGTGTGGTCCACCGCGCCTGCGGTGCCCGGCCGGACGGGCATGGCCTCGGTGCTCATGGGCATGGACTGGCGCAAGCTCACCGCCTGGTCGCCCAGCTTGAGTGGTTCCTCGGTGGTGACGGTCGTCCAGAACCGTCCGGTCCAGCCTTCTCCTTCGTAGGATCGGCACTCGGCTGCGGCCTTCTCCAACCGGGTGAAGGCTCGCCGCGCCTCCTCCGGGGAGCGATAGGCGGAGATCGTCGTCCCACCTCCTGCGCTGTCCGCCCACTGGAAGCTCTGGCTGACCACAGCGACCGCCTCCTTGCCCTGGAGCACATCGATCAGTGGATGGCACTCGGGTTCCGACACCGGGGGAAACGGCTGTCGCTCCTTTCCTGGTGGGAGCTCCTGCACCGGTGGCGCTTGATCGCTCATCAGGTCGGGCACCTCGCCCTTCCTCAGTGTCAGCTCGGCCAGGCGATCCGCGGTCAGGGGCGCTGCCGGTACGCGCGCAGCTGCCTGCGTCCCCGTATCAGGAGCGTCGGTCCTTCCCTGCTTCGCATCGCCCGTGGAACACCCCGACACCGCGACTGCCGCCATCAGCACCGCACTCCACCGGGCCCGTAGCGACGACCGGGAACGCATCATGTTCTTCCTCCTCCGGGCACCGCCGTCCTGCCGACCACCACCGAGCGGTTGCACTGGTGCACCGCCCCAGGCAGGCACCGGTCGCCACTGCACAACGCGCCCCGGGGGAATCCTGGACGAAGGCCCCTTTATGCACACGGAGATGGGATGCTAGCGCAGAGCTCTTCCTCACTGGGCATGGGAGTCGGAACCACACTGGGTGGGGCCGTTCTGCACAAGCTGTCCGCCGGGTGCCCGGGCCGCGCGGGACCCGGGGCACCTGCTCTCCGTCGGACCTCGCTAGGGCTGCGGGCTGCGGTGCAGTACGGCGAACAGCCCGCGGGCGCGGCTGCCGTCCGGCAGTTGCCAAGAACCCTCCACGCTGCCGCTCGCATCCTCGACGGACGACGACGAGCCGTCAGGGGCAGGGCGTAGGACCCGGTGCAGGCGGAGGAGGCTGCCGGACGGTGCGGACAGTTCGGTACCGCCTCGGTCGTCGGTGACCGTGGCCCCGAAGTCTCCGGGAACGGGGCCTTCTCCGGTGTAGGAGCCGAAGACGTCGTGGTCGGGGGTGTCGCTGGTGTTCTGGTCCTGGGCCCCGACACGGCCCTCGATCAGGGCGAGCAGTTGGGTGACCGCCACTGGGTCGTGGCAGGCGTCGTAGGCCCAGCGCCGGCCGAGGACACCGTGTTCCATCGTGCCGACGAGTGCGTTTTCCGCTTCTTCGAGCGGGGCGCCGCGATAGGTCAGTGGGACGAGGTAGTCGGTCGGTCGAGGTCCCACCGCGTCGGTGACCACGATGAACTCGATACCGACCTCGCCGCTCGGATCGTCCAGTCGGAATCCGCCTGCCTTGGCCAGCTTCGGTTCGCCCGCATCTCCGCGGTACCACGGTCGCGTGGGCAGCCAGTGAGTGAGCAGTTCCAGCTTGGTCGGCTCAAGGACGGTGTGGTGAATGACGGCCATGCCGTGGTTTCTCTTCCGTCGATCGGATGGGTGTCCGTACACCTTCCCATCCGGCGCGGTGCGATGCGGGGTTCCCCTCCCGTGGGCCGTACTCCCCCGTACGGCCGACAACGGCTCGCTGGAACCCTCCGATGTGGGTTCCAGCGAGCCGCCGCTGTCAGCCGTCGTACCGCTGTGCAGTGATGCAGTGATGCAGTGAGATCTACTTGCCGAAGAAGGCGTCGTACACGGTCACCTGGTGGGAGCCGCCCTGCTTGTCGGTCACTCGGGCCCGCAGAGTGATCGACTTCCCCTTGGCCGGGTTCTTCACCACTGCCTTGCTGTTGGTCACCGTGAGCTTCCGCCAGGTCTTGCCACCGTCGTACGACGCGTGCGCGGTCAGTGACTTGACGTTGCCCTTCGCCGCCGCTCCCTGGATCTGGAGGGGAATGGACTGCGTGGCACCCGCCGGGGCGGTGCTGTCCAAACCGACCTTGGCATCGGCGAAGCGTACGGTCGAGACCGGCAACATCACCTCCTGGTCAGTGGGCGCCGCGCCCGCGCTGAAGGCCCATTCGGCATCGATCCGGCTGCTCACCCGTGCCATCGTGACATCGCGCAGGACCGATGTCGTGAGTTTGAACTGACCGGCCTCCCGGCCGATGGGCAGGAACGTCCCGCTGGTCAGTTCGTCGGCACTCTCACCGATCTTCACCCCGTTGCGGTACAGCGTGGTCTTCGCGGATTCGATCGAGGAGGATCCGGTGTGACCCCGGCCGTCCGCGAACTGGGGCATCACGGCGAACAGATGGCCCCCGAAGCGCCAGAAGCCCGACCTCGCGTCGATCTGCGGACCGAAGACCGCGGTGTTGAAGGTCTCCTGATGGGCCTTGCCCACGCGATAGGTCTTGGGTTGGGACGACATCATGACGTCGATCACATAGGAGCCGTCGGGGTCGACGTCGGTGTTCTGGCCGACGTAGAAGTTCCACTTCGCCTTGTCACCGGTGGAGACGTACATCGTGCGGGTGTCCGGCAGGGGCCGCGGGATGCTGAAGCCGACCATCCCCCAGTGGCTCCCCTCGAAGTGCGCGGTCGGCTCCACGGTGCCCTTCTTGCCCTTGGCCGAGGCACCGATGCCGACCTTCACCGCCGCGAACTCCGCTGCCTTGAAGTCGCGCTCGTAGCCGGTGGCGACCTTCTTCACCACACCGCCGGAAGCAGCGTTGTACTCGGTGCGGGCGTTCTTGCGCCAGTTGCCCGCCCACACCTGGTGCAGGGACCCGTCCGTGATCTGCGGGCCGAGGTGGGCGACGCGCAAGGCGTCGAACGAGACCACGTCGTAGAAGACACCGATGCTCTGCCCGACAGCCCCCGTCCGCGTGTACTCCATCATTCCGGCTGCGAGTACGGCCTTCCGGTCCGGCACGGTGAGCTTCACGGGCTTGGCCCGGCGGGCGTCGAGTGTGATCGACTGCGCCTTGTCGATCACCAGTTTCGGCTGGAGGAGCACATCGAGCCCGCTGGCGGGCTTGTTGGCGTCGACGGGAGCCTGTGCGTCGAGAACGTACTCGCCCTTGGGCATGCGCACGGTGAGGTCACCGGACGACGATTCGACGAAACTCGGCACCGGGGCGATGGTGAGGGGAAGCAGCGTCGATGTGAAGTGCTTGCTTGGCTTGCCGTCCCGTCCGATGTGCTTGAAGGCGACGTCGTACGATTCGACCTCGCGCTCGATGGCCGCGGTGGACCGGACGGTCTGGCCTCCCCCGGACGCGACGACAGCGGCTGCGTAGTGGCCGTCATCGCTGCCCCGCCGGGTGTCGGCGGTGAGATCGACCGAGGCCGTGCCCCCGGCCGGGACGGTGATCCGGTTCGTACCGAGGGTGAAGAAGCCGGCGGGAGCGGGCTGGTTCCGCGGACCGTAGCCGGTCACCGCCAGGTCCAAGGCGATGTCCGCCGTGCCGCTGTTGCGGTAGGTGATCTTGTTGGAAACCGGAGTGTCGTCGGTGTGCGGCCACTGCTGGACGCCGAAGTCGAGGGAGCTCTCATCGGGCACCACGGTCTGGGTGACGGCCCGGTCGACGGCGATCCGGCCGGTGCCCTGCTCATGGGGGGTGTGTCCGACGTCCTTGGCGGACGAGGCGAGCGCGTTCTTCAACTCCTTCGCCTTCCACCCGGGGTGCTGCTGTTTGAGCAGGGCTGCCGCACCGGCGACGTGCGGCGTCGCCATCGACGTACCGGACATGGCCGTGTATCCCGTGTCCCCCGGGGATCCGGTTCCGGCCGCGGCTGCGGCGGAGATGTCCACTCCCGGTGCTGCCACATCGGGTTTGATCCTGCCGCCACCGACCCTCGGGCCGGTGCTGGAGAAGGGGGCGAGCTTGTCCTGAGCGTCCACGGCACCGACGGTGAAGGCACCGTCGGCACTGCCCGGTGAGTCGATCGCGTTCGGCCCGACGTTGCCCGCCGCGACGGCGAAGAGCACACCCGTCTCGGCCGAGACCTTGTTGATGTGCGCTTCCAACGGGTCGATGTCCGAGGTGTCCCGGCCACCGAGACTGAGGTTGACGATGTCCGCGCCCTGCGCGACCGCCCACTCCATGCCCGCGATGATCCCGGAATCGCTGCCAGCGCCATGGTCGCTCAACACCTTGCCGTTGAGGATCTCGGCCTGGGGTGCGACGCCGCGATGGGTTCCGTTCGACCTGGCCCCGCTGCCCGCGGCTATGGAGGCCACATGGGTGCCGTGGCCGACGCGGTCCTTGGTGTCCGGGGACTGGCTGAAGTTCTGGGCGGCGATCACCCTGCCGTTGAGGTCGGGATGGTCGGCGTCGACGCCCGTGTCGAGGACGGCGATCTTCACACCCTTGCCCTGGAGGCCGGACTGCCACGCCTTCGGTGCGCCGATCTGGCCCGTGCTCTTCTCCAGCGTGGCCTTGCGCAGGCCGTCCAACCAGATCCTGCTGATCCCGGACGCGGCCGACCGCGCCTGGCCGTCGGTCCCCTTGGTCAGGGTTCCCCACAGCTCGGGCGTGCTGGTCACCACGTCCGCGTTGAGGATCTTCAGCGAACGGTTGAGCTCGGTGCCATCGGCTGCCCGGACGGCCTTTCGCGCGTTCGGGCCGGCGGAGCCGCCGTACGCCACGATCAGTCGCAGCCCGTCCCGATGTGCCTGCCGGCTCTCCGGCCTGCTCAGCTCGGTGATGTCGAAGAGCCGTCGGTCCAACTTGCCTTCGGCGATCAGTCGACGGGCGTCATGGGGCACCACATAGGTGTGACCGCCCTCGGTGTACCTCTGTACGGATATGCCGACCCGGCCGTCCGCATGGTCGAAGCCGGTGACCTTGCCCTTGCCGTCCACCCTGACGCGGTCGCCGGTGATCAGGGTGACCCAGGTGGATCCGCCGGACGCCGGCCTTGCCTCTGCCGTACCCGGCGGCGGGGAAGCAGTGGCAGTGCCGGCCCCGGTCATCCCGGCGACCAGCGCCAGGGAGACCGCGGCAGTGAGCGCCGCCCCCGCGGCGCGCTGCTGTCTAGTGAACACATGCCCTCCAGTCGGAAGTTGAGCGCGCCCAAACGGCTGCGCTCACCAAGGGAGAAGTGGCATTCACGTGATGCGGGTTGGTCGGGAGATCACCAATGTCCAAAAGGGGCCGGCCCAAGGACGTATTCGGGCCGAAGTCCCGGACCCGGTGAACGAGCGGATTCGTCCTGGACTCTCTACTGAACGGAGGAATCTCGAAGCTATGAGGCAGCGGTGAACACCCTGGGAGCGCCTCGTTGGCCCGCCCGCGCAGGTGTGAAGCCGACCCGTTGCCGAGCAGTGCAGCGCCCAGTCGGCCATGTCGTCGGTCAACCGCTCTCCAGCCGTCCCGGGGTACCCATTCGGGGGCTCCGAGGCGCGGCATCCGCCGTCGAGTGGCATGCCTCGGTCATGCTGGCACGGGCACCAGGCGATGCTGTGCCCATGTGACCGAAGGAGAACCTCGATGCCCCATGACTCCGTTGCGAGATTCCTTGCCGCCTTGAGCCCCGAGGATCGGGAAGCAGTCG
This sequence comes from Streptomyces sp. NPDC059256, assembly GCF_042753785.1. Taxonomy (NCBI): domain Bacteria; kingdom Bacillati; phylum Actinomycetota; class Actinomycetes; order Kitasatosporales; family Streptomycetaceae; genus Streptomyces; species Streptomyces sp. NPDC059256. Next base: position 29,871 of record NZ_JBHYZO010000014.1, read on the forward strand.
GGAAGCAGTCGGGCGCCGAGCAGGAGAAGCTGGCCGCCGCCTGGGAGGCAGAGTTGGCCGGGGACGATCTCGACACCTTGGACGAGCTGTCGCCGCCTGCGGCCGAGAGTGAGGCTGCGCGACGTGCTGTGGCCGGGACTGCGCCGGAAGCGGAAGAGACAACCGATTGAGTGGCTCTAGTCGGTTGGGAATCGACTTTCGGCCGTGGCGCTGACGGCGGTGATGAGGAGGGTGATAGCGACACCGCCGAGGATCGCGGCGGAAGGGCTTCCGTGTTCGAGGGCGGCGGCGGACAGGGACGCCGCGAGACCGTAGCCCACGCCCCCAACCGCGTACATGACGGAGTACGCGGCGGCGTGCGCGTGTGCGGGGAGGCGTTCGCGGAGGCTGAGGTTGCGGGTGACCATCACACCGGATTGGAAGACTCCGGCCAGGAGAAGACCGAAGGCGATGCCCACCGGGCCGGGTAGGACGGTGACCAGTACGAGGCACGCGGCAGTGAGCACGAGGAGCACCAGGCTCTGGGCGCGCAGGGAACCCGGCCAGGTCCGCGAGCCGTAGCAGAGTGCTCCGACGGCGCTGGCCAGTGCGAAGCCTGCGAGCAGCGGCCCCGACCATCCAACGGCGATCCGCTGTGCTTCGAGGAGAGCGGGTAGGACCAGTTCCGCCGTGGCCAGCATCGCCATGGAAGCGGCGCTGGTGAGATAGATGGGCCAGCCGGCGAGCAGGGTCCGCGTGATCGGCGCGGTAGGGCGCTCGGCGGGTTCCGGTTTCTCCGTCTCGGGAAGCCTAAGCAGCAGGATCGCCGCGGTGGCCGCGAGTATCCCGCCCAACACCAGCGGGGCTCCGGCATGGACCCGGAGAGCCAGGACGACGACCAGAGGAGGCGCCGAGGCCCAGGTGATCTGGGTCAAGGTGGTCTCGACGCTCAGTGCGCGGGTCACCGAATCATCGGCCACCAGTTGGGTGAGCATGGCTCGGATGCCACCGGGGCAGGCGGCGGGCGCGGCGCCTGCCAGGAAGGCAAGGCCGATCGGTAGCGGAGTGGGGGCGGCTATCGAGAACGGTAGGGCGCAGAAGGCTAACGCCCCGACGGTGAGCCCGGCGGACAGCCGTCGTCGCATCCCGCCTCGGCCGATGCGGGCCCCGAGTAAGGGGGCGCCGACCACTTCACCCACGACGTACGCGGAGGCCAGGCCCGCGCCGAGCGTGTAGCCGGCCGGGCTCTCCCGGCTCAGAAACACCAGGGCCAGCGGTGCCATGGCCACAGGGGCCTTGCTCAGGAGGGCGAGGAGGCCCCACAGCAGTAGTTCACGAGTCATCAGGTCGCGGTAGGGGGAGTTCGTTGCGAACAACTGGATCCGCCTTTCGCACGGAGGAATGCGAAACCGGTCCGCGACGGCCCTCCCTCGTCGCGAACGTGTTCCCTTCCCGGGCGGGCCCGTACGCGCGGCCAGTCATCGGCCAACTGTGCCGTCCACCGTGCTCACTCGACCGATGCCGGGCCTCGGGCTCGCGATGTGCTCGGGATCCCGAGAGTGGCCAAGGAACCGTGCGCCGAGGGGCGAAGCGTAGGGGCGTAGGGGCCAGTCAGGGCGTGCTGCGGTGTCACGGAGAGCGCAGTTCGTCGTCGAATCTTAACGAGACGCCACAGGCCGCCATGCGCCTTCGGCGGAGGGGCACACTTCCTTCACCCTCCCACAGCGGCACCATCGCATGGCGGCCCTGCGCACTCCCCGCGGGTGGCCGCCGCAGGGCGGCCTACGCACTCCCCCCGGGTGGCCGGTCCGGATCAACGACCGGTTCAATCCGGATCACGACCGCTTCGCGGTGAACGCGGTCGAACCCCCTGGTCGCAGCGACCGTCGAGACGGGGGATCGGGTACCGCGAGGCGTCAACTCGGCTTGGGCGTTGTGGTGTCGAAGAGTTCCGGATGCTGGGCGAGCGCCAGACGGGTCCGGCGGATGTGCCCGCGCATGACGAGGCCCGCCTGATCGTCGTCGCCTTCCCGCAGCGCACGGACCAGCATCCGGTGCTCGTCGTGGACGATCGCACTGCCCTGCTCGTCAAACAGACGCACAAAAGCGAGCCGGTACTGCTGGGTCATGTTCCACAGCCGGCAGACGAAGTCCGAAAGCACGACCGTCTCGGCCCCTGAGTAGGAGAGGTCATGGAACTCCCGGTCGAGATGGAGGAACTCCTCGGGAGTGCCCGCCCGTTCCATCCGGGACGCGAGGTCGTCCATCCGGTCGAGCTTGTCGGCCGTCAGACCGGGCCTGCTCGCCCGGAGCAGGAGCGGTTCGATCTGCTCCCGCAACTGGTACGCCTCTTCGCACTCGGCGAGGTTCAGTTGCGCGACCCAGGCCCCCGCGTTCGCCACGAGGGTCACCAGGCCGTCGGACTGCAGGATGTTCAGGGCACCACGCACCGGGATACGGCTGGCTCCGTAATTCGCCGCGACCTCCTCCTGGCGGATCCGGGTTCCGGGGGGCAGTTCCCCGGACAGGATCGCGGCACGGAGGCCGTCGGCGATGCGACGGCTCGCATTGCCGTGCCGTCCTGCGCCCGCCCCGCTCTCCCCGGGGAGAGCGGGGCGGGCGTCCTCGGGCGTGCTCGGGGTGGGCGTGGCGTTGTCGCTCACGGTGCAGGGCCTCCTCAGTCTGCTGGGCGCGTCGGGTTCCACAATGTCACTGGCGCACCCGCTTCATATGCCTTGCCCTGAGGAAAGCTGACCAACTCGAACTGCATCCCCCACGGAGAGAGGAAGTAGACCCAGCGCTGGCCCGCGCTGGCGTTGGCGCTCGCGACGGGTTCACCGAGGACCCGCACGTTCCGCGACTTCAGATAGGCGACCGCGGCGTCGAGATCGTCGACGTAGAACGCCAGGTGGTGGCCGCCGACGTCGCTGTTGCGGGGCTGCGGGAGCTGGCCGTCCGCGGCCTCCCACTGGAAGACCTCGAAGTTCGGCCCGATGCCACAGCGGTAGAAGTACAGCTTGCGCATGATCGAGCGCGGGTGGACGTTCAGCTGCTCGCTCATCCAGTCCCCGCGCTCATGCGCGAACGGACCGAGCTCGTAGATGCGCACGCAGCCGATGACGTCCGTGAAGAAGGCGTCCGCCTCTTCCAGGTCGGGAACGGTGAATCCGATGTGCTCGGTGCCTTTCAAGCCGGGCAGGGACATGTGCCTTCCTTTCCTCAAGCCTACGAATCCTCACCGTAGCATTGGATACAATGAGCGACCAGACTCCGACAATTTCTGGCACATGACACGACAAGGTATTGCGATTGGATCCTATTGGGTCTACTTTTGCCGCAGCTTCGACGGCGCGACGACGCGCTGTTGCGCCCGACCGCCACGGAGGAGCCTTGCCGCGCCAACGACGTTTGGAACCGATCCGCCCTTGGGTGGAGATCACCGCCACACAGGCCGACTGGGGAAAGGCCGATCCCGACCTGCTGCGCGGCATGCTCGCCCAGCTGCACCTCATCCGGGCCTTCGAGGAAACGGTGCTCGACCTCGCCGGTGAGGGACTCGTACACGGCCCCGCCCACTCCAGCATCGGGCAGGAAGGCGGTGCCGTCGGCTCAGGGATCGGATTGCGGACCTCCGACGGCATCAACGGCTCGCACCGCAGCCACCACCAGTTCCTCTCCAAGGCCCTCACCCATGTCACCAAGGGCGAGGTCGACCTGGAGAACCTCGTGGACGACAGCGTCCGCACGGTGCTGCGCCGCACGCTCGCGGAGATCCTCGGACTCGCCCAGGGATTCACCAAGGGGCGCGGCGGTTCGATCCACCTCCAGTGGCTCGAAGCCGGCGCCCTGGGCAGCAACGCGATCGTCGGAGGCGGCGTCCCGCTGGCCGCCGGCAACGCCTGGGCGCAGCGCCACTCCAACACCGACGACCTGACCGTCACCTACTTCGGCGACGGAGCGGTCAACATCGGATCGGTCCTGGAGACGCTGAACCTCGCGGCGGCCTGGGACCTGCCGCTGTGCTTCTTCATCGAGAACAACCTCTACGCCGTCTCGACACGGGTCGCGGAAGTCACCCGCGAAGACCGGCTCTCGGGCCGTGGACTCGGATTCGGCATTCCGTCGTGGCGGGTCGACGGGATGGACCCCCTCGCCGTACACCTCGCCATGACCCAGGCGGAGGAGGTCATGCGCGGTGGCGGAGGGCCGTGCATCATCGAGGCCGACGTCTACCGCTACTTCCACCAGAACGGTGGGTACACCGGCAGCGCCTTCGGGTACCGCACCAAGGAGGAAGAGGCGGCCTGGCGCGAACGCGACCCCATCCTGAAGACCGAGCGGGAGATGTCCCGCCTCGGGCTGCTCGACGGAGCAGCCGCAGCCGGGGTCCGTGAGCAGGCGCGCGAGGCGATGCGACAGCTCACGGAAGAGCTCGTCGAAGCCGATCCCGACAACCGGGGCAAGCGGCGGATCGTGCCGGCGCTCTGGCCCGACCCCGCGACGGCCAACGACGGTCTGCGCGGCGACGCCAGCGAGCTGGCCGGCGCCCGTACCCTCGACCCGGCGACATACGAGGGACCTGCCGAACAGAAACGATTTGTCACGGCGGCTTCCGATGTCCTCGGACGCCGGATGACTCAGGACCCGAGGGTCGTCGTCCTCGGCGAGGACGTGCACCGCCTCGGTGGCGGGACCAACGGCGTGACCAAGCGGGCACTACAGGTCGCACCCGATCGTGTACTCGGTACGCCGATCAGCGAGAACGCCTTCGCCGGCCTGGGCGCCGGACTGGCGCTGGACGGTCGGTTCCGGCCCGTCATCGAGTTCATGTACCCCGACTTCCTCTGGGTCGCGGCCGACCAGGTGTTCAACCAGATCGGCAAGGCCCGCCACATGTTCGGCGGCGACAGCGCCGTCCCCCTCGTGCTGCGCACCAAGGTGGCCATGGGTTCCGGTTACGGCTCGCAACACCTCATGGATCCGGCCGGAATCTTCGCCACCAGTCCCGGCTGGCGCATCGTGGCCCCTTCCACCGCGGCCGACTACATCGGGCTGTTCAACACCGCCATGGCCCTCTCGGATCCGGTCCTCGTGATCGAACACGTCGACCTGTACGGAGTGTCACAGGACGTTCCCGAGGGTGATCTCGACTACCAGCTGCCCCTGGGTGTCGCGGCTGTGCGCCGTACCGGCTCCGACATCACCGTGATCAGCTATCTGTCGATGGTGCACAAGGCACTCGAAGCGATCGAGAGCACCGGTGCGGACGCGGATCTGATCGATCTGCGCTGGCTCGACCGGGCATCGATCGACTGGGACACCATCGGTGCGAGCATCCGCAAGACGAACGCGGTGCTCATCGTCGAGCAGGGCGCACAGGGCACCTCCTACGGCGGCTGGCTCGCCGATGAGATCCAGCGCCGGTACTTCGACTGGCTGGACCAGCCGGTCGAGCGGGTCACCGGTGGTGAGGCGAGCCCCAGCATCTCCCGGGTGCTCGAAGCCGCGTCCATCGCACAGGTCGATGACATCGCCGCCGCGCTCCGGCGCAGCCTGGCCGCCATGGGAGGGAACTGATGGCCCTTGTCATTCGCATGCCCGAAGTCCTGACCGGCATGGCCGAAGCCATCGTGCTGGCCTGGCACGTCTCACCGGGCCAGGAGGTGGCGGTCGGACAGGCGATCGCGGAGATCGAGACCGAGAAGGCCGCGGTCGACTACGAGGCCGAGCAGGCCGGTACGGTCGCCGGATTCCTCGTCGAGCTCGGCACGCCGGTCACGGTCGGTACACCGATGCTCGTACTCGCCGTCGCAGGTGAGACGGCCGAGCAGGCCCTGGCCGAGTTCTCCGGTGGACCTGGTGCGTCTGGTACTTCTGGCACGTCTGGGGACGGTGAAGGTGACTCCCCGGCCGAGACAGCCACGGCTCCCGCCGAGGCATCGGCTGCCCGCGCTGACGCGCAGCACAAGGAGTCCACCGAGAACTCCGTGCCGGTGGCAGAGTTGCCGTCCCGGGAGCGTCTGTTCGCCAGTCCGCTCGTACGCAGGCTCGCCCGCGATCGGAAGGTGGATCTCACCACGGTGGTCGGCACGGGCCCCGGCGGACGCATCGTCCGGCGCGACCTCGACCGGTTCCAGGCCGACGAGGCACAGCAACCCGTTGCACCGCCCCTCACGCAACCGGCTGCACCAGCGGTCCGGCCCGAGGCCGTACCGTCACCGGCGACCGGCGAGGCGACCCGACCCGTTCCGCACCACGCGGACGACGGCGAGTTCACCGATGTGCCGCACACCGGTATGCGCCGTGCGATCGCCCGGCGACTCACCGAGAGCAAGAGCACCGTTCCGCACTTCTACATGGACATCGACTGCCGCGTCGACTCCCTGTTGGAGCTGCGTCGGACGATGAAGGCCGACAACGGCCCGGACACACCGACCCCGTCCGTCAACGACTTCGTCGTGAAGGCGGTCGCCGGCGCCCTCCGGGACGTACCCGAAGCCAATGCGATCTGGACGCCGGATGCGATCCGTAGGTTCACATCGGTCTCGATCGCGGTTGCGGTCGCCATCGACGGCGGCTTGGTCACCCCGGTCGTACGCAACGTCGACACCCGCTCGATCGGCGACATCGGCCGCACCGTCGCCGATCTGGCGGGGCGGGCCAGGGAAGGCCGACTGAGCCAGTCCGACCTCGAAGGAGGCTCGTTCACCGTTTCGAATCTCGGGATGTACGGGATCGAGCGGTTCGGCGCGATCATCAATCCGCCGCATGCGGGCATCCTCGCGGTGGGCGCGGCCAGGCGTCGCGCGGTCGTGGACGACGACGGTGGCATCACATCGGCCACGATCATGACCGTCACCCTCTCCGGCGATCACCGTGTCCTGGACGGGGCACTCGCCGCGCAATGGCTGGGCGCCTTCAAGGAACGCATCGAACACCCGATGCGCATCCTGCTCTGAGCCGGCATCCGCTCTGAGCCCGCTCCGAAGTCGGAGCACGTTGTTGGAGTCGACGCGTGCAGTCCCGCAGGGATCTCCCTGCGGGACTGCACCGCGTCGGCTCCATCCGTCCACGGGGTTCCGATCGATGTGACGGCCGGTCGTGCCATCGAACGAACCGTGTGCCACCGTCCGGCGAGACCCGATCATGTCCCGCACCATGGAACTGTCGGTCCTCGGAGCATCCGGCTGGTCGAAGACGATGAGTTCCGGGCGGCCCGACGGTCCACACAGAGAAAGCGGAGAGAGCCACCGACGACGACAAGGGGAATGCGATGCCCATCGTGACGCCCAATCTCTGGTTCGACACCCAAGGTGAGGAAGCAGCGCAGTTCTACGTATCGGTCTTCCCGAACTCGAAGATCACGAACGTCTCGCACTACGGCGAGGCCGGTCCACGCCCGGCAGGCACTGTACTGACGGTCGACTTCGTCCTTGATGGGCAGCCGTACACCGCGATCAACGGCGGCCCTGAGTTCACCTTCAGCGAGGCGATCTCGCTCCTGATCAACTGCGCCGATCAGGAAGAGGTCGACCACTACTGGAGCAAACTGTCCGACGGCGGCCAGGAAGGGCCGTGCGGCTGGCTGAAGGACAAGTACGGGCTGTCCTGGCAGGTGGCCCCCGCCGCACTCGGTGAGCTGCTCAGCGACCCCGACGAAAATCGCGCCCAGCGGGCCATGAAGGCGATGCTCGGCATGAAGAAGATCGACGTCGCCGAGCTCTACCGGGCGGCGGACGCCGAAGCCTAGGAAGCGGGCCTTCGTCCCATCAGCCTCAGAACTACTCTGGCCCCACCAGCCTCAAGGCTATGGGTGCAATGCGTCCGAGGGCGGTTTTCACCGGCCGGAATCCCTCGTCCGGCGCCACTCGCGCAGGATCTCCTTCACATCGAGACGCTTGATTCCCAGCGGTGGCCCCGGCGGAGGCATCAGCAGGAGATCAGTGATCTTCTTGTTGAGGTCCGACACCCGCTGCCGCACCTCCGCCTCACTCGTCATCCGCGAGAGGGCTGCCGGCAGATCCTCGACCTCCTTGCGGCACTCGATGACCGGAGAGAGGTAGGAGGCTCCCTCACGGGCCATCTTCGCCTTGATCCACCACATTTCGTCATACGGAGCACTGTCGTTCGGCAAGGGCTTCCCAAAACCGGGAAGACTCGCGAACTCGCCGCGCTTCTCCGCTTCATGGATCTGGTGGTCGACCCAGCCCTCGAAGGAGACACCGGGCGGCTTCCGTTGCGTCATACCACCATGATGCCAAACCACAACGGTCGTCGGTAAGGCGAAGTGAGCCATCACCGGGCCTCCGCACCGCCCTTCACCGGTGGTGCGCCCGGTGTGGAGCTCCCCGACGTACGGGGCGCCGTACTCATTTCCGAACTCGACGTCGGATCCGGCCGACCTCGCTGAAATGGACGCGCTCTGCGGCTACCTCAGGCAGGCCGATAGCCAGCTCCCACGGGACTGGCCCACCGTGCCACTGCGCAAGCCCCCTGCTGATGAGCGCGCAGAAGCGGCACGGAATCTGGATGCCTCCGACACTCTGACACCGGACCGGCGACTCCTTCGCGTACTCCTCGACGACGACCAGCAAGCCTTCGAGCGGGCTCTCGTGGCCCGACTCATCGAGCACCGCGAGAGCACGGGCCCCGATCCCGCCCCCAGAACCTGCTCCCGTTGGGCATCCTCGGTCTGGCCTGCCTGGCGGTTCACGTGCACGGATGGGGGTTGGACGTCAGGTCCGGCTATCTCCCGCACACGGTGCTGGGGTCGCCGGAGGCGCTGCGACGGGCAGCGGACACTGGTGAGAATCATCTGGGGCTGTGGGCGGCCAGGTAACCAGATCCCTCGATGGGCGGCCCTGTGCGGTCTGCCGAGCAGGAAGATGGTTCACCGCCGAACCTTGCGAGCGCGGAGCACGGAGCCTTCGGGAGTGCCCTTGGGGTGCGCCTTGCCTCGACGGGGATTCGCCGCGGCCGTTCGCTCCAGGGGCGATCGTCACCTACCCGGCCGATTGTCGTTAGACCCGGTGCGCGTACTTGTCCGCCGCCGGCTCATCGTGCCGGTCGGCTGAGGAGTGAAGAGCGCAAAGGGCGGAGCGTCGAGGTCTTCCGGCCTCGGACCGTCTGATGGAGCGTGAAGCACCGGGGGAGGAAAGCGTGGTCGTGTCGAAGGGCATGAAGGTTGCGATCATGACGGGCGCGGCGGCGGCGATCGCCTCAACGCCCCTGTACTGGCTGCTCGGCGGCCCCGATAGCGGTCGGTTGGTCGCCGCTTCTGTGCAGGGCGCCACGGGAGTCATCGCTCTGGTGTGGAGCCTGTTCACCTCTCCCGGTTCTCCCGAGCCCCGTACCGCGACGGATGCGGTGGACATCGTGAGCGGTTCGGGACGGGCAAGCGCGAGCGACGGAGGCACGGCGGTCAGCGGCGGAGTGCGCGGAAGCGTTGCCGACAGCATCCCGATGCGGGTGCAGGACTCCGGGAAAGTCACGGCAGAGGGGCCAGGCAGCTTCGCCTGCTCGGGTGTGTACTCCGCCGACAAGCCCACGACCTAGCCGGGAGTCTCGCGAGAAGGCACCGGACGCGCCGTGGTATCCGCACAGGAGGACCCGCCCGAGGAGAGTCGCCCCTTACCTCTGGGGCGCGGCGCAGTCCAACCCGGTGATGTTGATCCGACGGCCGGACCATCACTGATACGACCGCCGAACGAAACCCCCGTACAACAGGCCCGGGATACGGGAGACGCGTACGCGGGGCCCGGCGGCTTCGCCAACAGCGGCATCGTCCAACTCGTGTTGGACGCGAATGATGCCGAGCGCTTCAGTACGACGCTGGTGTGGAAGCTGCTGGAGGCCATCGATTCACTGGAGTCCCAATTGCGTGGGCTCGACGACGGGCCGGTGCCGAGCACACGGGGCTTGCGGACCGTCCAGTTGGAGCGGAACCAACTCCGACAGCGCCTTCGACGGGCCGAGTCACAGCTGAGACGGGCCAGAGCGGACAAGAAGCGGGCCAACCGGCTGCGGCACGCCGCTGAGCAGCGGGCGGAGAAGTGGGCCCTGGAGCACGCTCGAACGGGCCAGGTTCCCCGGGCGACGGTCCACCGGCCGAGGCTCATCGAGCCGGCCCTCCCGTCAAGTCCCTTCGGGGGTGACCACGACGAAGTGCTCCGGATCATCGCATGGGAGCTCGATGCCAATGCAAGGGAACTGGGCCGGCTGCGTGGGCTGCTGCGTGCAGGTCGGCGCAAGCGTCGTGCGGCACTTCTGATCGCGGCGGTGATCACGACCGTCATCGCCATCGCCCTCGTCGTCAGCGTGCCCTTCTCTGCAGAGCCGGGCCGTCAGGGGATTCGCGCACCCACGACCGGACCAGCCGACGGACTCACCACGACGATGTCCCGCTCCGCGTCCACGACTCCCCCACAAGCACCGCCGCGCCGACCCGCGCGCCCCCAGGACAACAAGGCCAGCACGGACGGCCCGGCCAGCGAGGCCACTGACTCACCCCGTCCTTCGTCATCACCTGCTGCGCCATCGAGGAAGTCCACCCCCCGACGACCGGTGCCGCGAGGGACCCCTTCCACCTCTGCGCAGTCCAACAGGCCGTCGAGCAAGATCTTCATCGTTCGGGGTCATCGGAATGAGATGAACGTCAACATGACCGGCTTCGAGCCGGACGAGGACATCATGATCTACGCATACACGGACACGGACACCACCGACGGTCCGTACGATCAGAGAATCCACACCATCGACGCCGACGGCACTCGCGAGTTCGGCGCCTTCCCCATGGAAGCCCCCGGCCGCTACTGGGTGGTCGCATCGGGGGTGAAGTCGAACGTCATCGCTTGGACCGGGTGAGGGGCACAAAGAGGTGCCGATGACCATCCCGACCCAGACGACACAGCGCACGGTGCACCGCATCGGGCCCGGGGTGTTGGCCCGGGCCCTCGGGCACCACGTCCATGCCCCGCACGCACAGGGGCACCACCGGAGCGGACCACATGGCGTGGAGGAAACGCCGGTCCGCTACTGGGCGTTGCCGACGGTGGTGTGTGCGGCGTTGCGGATCTGATCGGCGACGAGATCGGGGTGGGACATCATCGCCACGTGTGAGGATGCGACCTCGACCGTGTGGGACTTGGCCCTCGCAGCCTCAAACCGCTCCAGGTCGGGGGCGATGGCCTTGTCGTTCTTCGCGACGATGAACCAGGACGGAATCGTCCGCCATGCGGCGGCGGTCGCGTTCTGGCCGAAGCCCGCCTGAGCGACGGGGCGCTGCTCCACTGCCATGACCCGCGTCTGGGCCTCGGGAAGGTCCGCGGCGAACACGGCGTGGAACTTGTCGTTCTGGATGTACAGATCGGTGCCGCTCGTGGTGCCGTCGGTGTAGGGAACCGGGCGCAGCGCGGTACCGAGGTCACTGCCGGTGAACTTCGTGGACAGCGCGGCAGGGTTCTCGCCCACGTCCGGCATGAAGGCCGATACGTACACCAGGGCCTTCACGTTCTCGTTGCCGGCCGCCGCCTGGCTGATGACCGCCCCGCCGTAGGAGTGCCCGGCGAGCACGATCGGTCCCTTGATGCTCTTGAGGACGGAGGCGACGTAGGCGGAGTCGCTGAGGACGCCGCGGAGCGGGTTCGGAGGGGCGACCACCGGATAGCCGCGGTGCTGGAGCCGCTCGACCACGGCGTTCCATCCGGACGCGTCCGCGAAGGCACCGTGGACCAGGACCACGGTCGGCTTCACTCCCTGTGCGGTGGGTTCCGGGTTGCTAGCTCCGGAGGGGTCACCGCCGGCCATCGCGGGACCGGTCGCGAACACCGCTGCCGTCAGCGCGGCGGACAGAGCGGTCACGCGCACTATGCGGCGCCGCGCGCTGGAGGAGGGTGGTACGGGCATGGGGGGTCTCTCTTCTGCTGGGGGAAAGGCTGGTCCCACCTTCATTCGCGGCGCTGCTTCGCGCTCTCCGCGATGGGCGGGAGAGTGAACCGATCGGCCGTCCGGGTGACAGAGGTATGGACGCTCCCCAGGGCGGTGGGGCTGCCGGCCACCGGCGAGGCGTGTGCAGCAGGACGGGGACGATTTCAGCCACTCAGCCCTGCACAAGACATTCACCGCAACTGATTTCGCATCAGATGGGCCATTGAACAACGAATTTAGTTATTACAAAGCCGGTTATGTGCGGTATAGCATGCCCAACTAGCAATCCAGGTCCGGAATTCGCACATCTCTCATAGGGGTTGGGTATGCCCAGATTCAGTGATCGCGAGCTTGGAATGACCCGGAAAATCACCCGCAGGGACTTCCTGGACGGGGTGGCCGTCAGCACCGCCGGTGTTGCGGTGGCGGCAGCACTGCCCGGCGTCGCCCAAGCCGCACCGGGACCTCGCCATGACAAGGGCCACGGGCACGGACACGGTCACGGCCACGGTGGACACACGTCGTACCCACCCACTGAGACCGGCCTGAGGGGACAGCAGGCCGGTTCGTTCGAAGTCGCCCACTCGGTGCGCGACGGCAAGTTCGCCCCGGGCTCCATCAAGGACACGCGTGAGTCCTACGATCTCGTCGTCGTCGGCGCGGGACTGAGCGGGCTGGCCGCGGCACACTTCTACCGCAAGGCCGTCGGATCGCGCGCCCGCATCCTCATCCTCGACGCCCTCAACGACTTCGGTGGACACGCTCGGCGCAATGAGTTCCGCGTGGGCCGCCACACGCTGCTCTCCCACGGCGGCACCGTGAACATGGACACCCCCAGCACCTGGTCCCGCGAGGCGTACAGACTGGTGACCAGGGATCTCGGTGTCGACTTCAAGGCACTGGAAGCCACGGTCAAATCCGATGCCTACCAGCAGTACGCGCTGCGCAGTGGGACCCTCTTCAACTCGGAGCGCTGGGGCAAGGATCGGCTGGTGATCCGGGAGTCCGGCGAGTCCTGGGCCTCGTACGTCACCAAGCTCCCGATGAGCGATGCGAGCAGGGCGGCGCTCGTCCGGTTGTACACCACCACCGAAGACTTCTTTCCGGGAATGACGGACGCCCAGAAGAAGGCAGCGCTGGCCCGTACCCCGTACGAGAGCTATCTGCGCGAGAAGATCGGAATGGATACCGACGCGCTGGCAATCATGAGGCGTGGGACCAATGGGCTGTGGGGCGTCGATGTCGACCGCGTCGCCGCCGCCGACGCCTGGGCGACCGGGCAGCCCGGCTTCAACGGTCTCAATCTGGAGAGCACGCCCTGGCCAGGCGCCGGGTTCACACCTCTGATGCAGCTCGCGGCGACAGAAGGGGATGGCAACTACTACTTCCCCGAGGGCAACGCCACTCTGGCGCGGCTCCTCGTCAGCAAGTTGGTACCGGACGCCTTCAAGGACCGCCGCCTCGACTGGAAGGAGGCGCCCACGGCGACCGCCCGCTACGCCAACCTGGACGACTCGGACTCCTCGGTTCGGATCCGGCTGTCGAGCACGGTCTTCCAGGTCCGCAACGAGGGTCGACACGGCGCGACCGTCAGCTACTCGAAGAACGGGCGCAGCTACCGGGTGCGCACCAAGGGCGTTGTGATGGCCTGCTGGAACTCGGTGGCCTCCTACATCGTTCCTGAACTGCCCGCCGACCAGGTCCAAGCGATGCGCTACGGAGTGAAGGTACCGCTGGTCTATGCAAGGGTGGCGCTGCGTGACTGGCGTGCCTTCGCCACGGCGCGCGTTTCCCGGGTGAGCACCCCGTCCATGTACTTCAGTAGCTTCGGGCTTCCGACGGTGACCGAGATCGGCGACTTCAAGATGCCGCACCGCCCCGAGCTGCCGACCGTCATCGCCTTGTCCGCGACTCCGAACCAGCCCGGCCTCGGCGCGTGCCGCGAGCAGCACAAGGCCGGCCGACGCGCCCTGGCCAGGATGCAGTTCGAGAACTTCGAACGGGAGATCCGCGATTCCATGGCTCGCTCGCTGAGCGACCACGGATTCGATCCCGGCAAGGACATCACCGCCATCACCGTGAACCGGTGGGCGCACGGGTACTCCTACGAGTACAACTCGCTCGACGACCCGGCGCTGTTCGGACCCGAGAGCCAGCGGCCCTATGTCAAGGCCCGTCGTCCCGTCGGTCGGATAGCCATCGCCAACTCGGATGCCGAAGCCTTCGGCTACACCCACGCGGCCTTCGACGCGGCCTACCGCGCCGTGTCCCACCTGGTGTGAAGCACGCCGGGCCGTAGGGCATGGCCTTCGTGAGGGTGGCCTGGTCCGCATGGGGAGCGCCGTCGATGAGCGCATCCCCGAAGGGCCCGTAACAACGCGGAGACCTGCTCGCCATCGTGCCCCGGCCCGTCCTGATGGGCTGGGGCACGGTGGTGGTGGATGCGGCTCGGTCGCTCAGGCCGAGCCTTGCAGTCGGTAGTGCAGAAGGGTGGCTCCCGGCGTGGCCAGGACGGATTGCACCGTGAGGCCGGCGGTTGCGGCGAGGGCCTCGAACCCGGGGCGGGTGTGCCAGTGGATCACCCAGGGGCGATCGACGGTGGTACGCGCGCCGTCACCGCGGCGCTCGTAGCGCAATAGCGTCGTCTGCGTACGGTCGACATCGCTCCGCTCCTCGGACACCACCGACACGCGCAACTCGGCACCGTCGTCCGCGATGGCGGTGCGCACCTGACCGATCTGGTCGGCAGGAGTGGGCGAGGGGGTGAACAAGGGCACCAGGGCCGTCCCGCCTTCGGCGAGGTGATCGCGGATGCCGCGGAGGGCGGCCAGTGCGATGGTGTCGTCGGGTAGGAGATTGAAGGTCGGTCCGGCGAGGAAGATCGCACGGTAGCGATGTGGCAGATCGAGCGATTCCATCCGCTGGTGATGGACGACCACGTCGATGCCTTGCTCGTGCGACCGGCGACGGCACCGGTCCAGCATGTCCACCGAGGAGTCGACGCCCTCGACGTCCAAGCCACGGCGACGCAGGTCGAGCAGCGGATCACCGTCCCCGCACCCGAGCTCCAGGGCCGGAGCGCCGAGTTCCTGGATGAAGTCCGCGTAGGGCTCGGGGTCTTGCGACACCGATTTAAGCGGTCCGTATAGATCGGCGACGATGCCGGTGTAGAAGTCAGCTGGGTCCACGGTCAGCACCCTATGGTGCTCCGGCCTGGTCGTCCTCCGATTTTTCAGCGGTCCGCCCTGACCTTGTCGTCGTGGCGTGAACGCCTCGTCCATGGTGCTCTGACCTGTGCCGATGGCAGAGTCAGCGGCCGGAACGGCGTCGTGCCCTCCTGCGTAGGACGAAGAGGACGAGCAGCACGGGGAGCAGTGCGGACAGCCATCGCAGGGCGGCGGACGCCATGTTCCCGGCGGATGCTTCCTCACCGTCCGACGTGCCGGGCTCCGTACCTTCGTCGACGCTCTGCGCGCCGCCTCCGAGCCACACCTGTCCCTGTTGGGTGTCCGTGACGGGCTGTGCCAATGACCGGCTCACGTCTCGGGTGAGTGTGGGCCAGCGCTCCTTCAGCCGGTCGCCCGACATGGAGGTGAAGGGGACGGCGGTGAAGTCGACGCCCCCGTAGAGATATGTCCTGGTGTACTCGGTGTTGCCCTCGCGCGTACGGTGCGTCACCTTGAACTCGCCGTTGGTGTAGGAGCGTACGTACTGGTCGAAGGTGTCGCGGGGCGTCCAGCTCTTCGCCGTGGCGTACGCACTGATGTCACCGTTGTCGATCATCGAACCGTACGTTGTCTTCGTACGGGTGCTCAGTTGGCGGTACCACTCCGCCGCGACCCTACTGAGGTACACCCGTCGCAACTCTGCGTACTGGGGTGCCTTGTTCACGGCTTCGACCACCCTGGGCAGGATCATGCGCCGAAACACCTTCTCGTTGTGCTCCTGCACGGATGTCGACTGCTCCGCACAGGACATGGTCGCCTTCGCGCCGCGCGACTTCAGATACTGCGTCTCCATCTGCACATTCAGCGGTGCGTCGAGGATGTGCAGTTCGCCTTTTTTCTGGTGCACGGTCGCCTGCGACGGCACGATCCAGGTGCGGAACGACATGCAGTTCCCCGACAGTGCCTCCCAGTAGTCCGCGCCGAGCTTCGTATCCGGGTGGATGAATGTGCCGGTCGTCTTCTTCAGCAGCAGATCGGCTTCCAGCAGCACCCGTCCCGCATCGGTCCGGCCCAACCGGGAGTCAACGATGCGGTCGGGTTCATTGGGGTTGAGGTTGACCCAGAACGTCGAGGGCTCCAACCGCAGCCAGACGAAGAAGGCGTCCGACGACTCCTTGGCACCGGCGAGCCCGGTCGATCCGCTCCCCTTGTCCGATGCCGTCAAGGGGGCCTTGAAAGCATAGCGAAGACCACCGCCATCCGCCCCGGGATCGCTGAGGTAGCGCAGTTCAAGACGGGAGAAGTCGATACCGCCTGGTGCCTCGTGCGGTGTTGTCAGACCCTGTACCAGACCGCCTCTGACCTGCTCGTCCGCGCCATCACAGCCGGCGATCCGCGGTGTGGAACGGGCTGCAAGGCGAAAGGTGGCTGCTCCGGACTGTGCGAGGCTCTGGGCCTGCGGCCTGGGGCAGTTCGATGGAGCCGCAGTGAAGAGGGACCTGGCCGCGGTGTCGGTCTTGCGTGCCGTGTTGATGTCCTTGCGGAGGTTGCCGCGAGCCGTGGCTGCTCGGACGCTCTCGATGTCCCGGTAGCGGTCGATGATCTGCTGCCGAGCGGCCTCCGCGGTCTCCCGGCGAGCGGCCACCTTCTCCATCTCCTTCTTGATCAGTTTCCGCTCGTTGGCACGTTGTGCGGCCGGCAGTTTGGCAGCCTTCTGCGCCCGTTCGACGAGTTGCCTCTGACTGTTCGCGGCCTTGTGAACTTCGGCTTCGGCCTTCTTCAACTCGGCGTTGCGCTGGGCCCGCTCCTGGCGGCTCAGACCGTACTCCTGCGCGTGATAGGTCGGTGTGCCGTCCTCGATGACCTCTTCGTCGCACTCTTCGCACGGCCCCCGATCGGTGTACCAGGAGAGTGGTTTCAGAGCGGCTCTGCCGGTCCTGCGCTCCTGTAGCACATTCCTGATCAGCTTCTCGGAGTGCAGGCCCGTCTTCTTGCGGCCTTCCCGTAGGCCGGGAAAGCTCATCGCCCGCACCATCAGCAGGTTCTTCACGCCCTCGGCGCGCAGGTTCCGATAGTCGCCGGGCCGCAGATAGCGTTTCCACGTCTCCAGGGGCACCAGCTTGAAGTCGTACGCCGGTGCCTCCTCGGGCCGGGCCGTCCGCAGTAGGGACTGGAGTTCCTCGTCGGTCCGCCCGCGTGGATCAACGAGCGCGGCGGCGACATTGGCGAACTCGCTGTAACCGTTGGCGTACTGGCCCGACTCATGGATGTAGGCGCCTCTGTACTCGGTGCCCAGACGGTCCCGGAAGTCGAATCCCTCCTGGCTGAACTGGTCCTCGTAGTACGGGACGAGCCCACCGGCGCCGTCCGCCACGGAACGCGTCGCGGCCTGTGCACCGGATACGACATCGACGCCGATCAGCGGAGCTGCCGCGAACCCCGTCAGGCAGCAGGCCGCCATCCACCGCCGCCACCTCGGCGCCCGTGTCCTTGAGCGTTCCCCAGTGTTCCCGCGCATGATCGAGTGCACCCCCGGATGTGCGCCTGTAGGACATCGGCGACCGTAGCCCGGGGGCGTACGACCCGCCGTTCATACGTCACGCATTACCTCGAAAGAGCGGCGCCTCGATCCGCCCCCGATCGGGTTCATGGCGACGCTCATGGGCGGGTGCCGGCCGCGGAGTTCATCTATCGACGCGCGCGCTGGGGCGCATGCCTGCCTCAGTTCCGGCATGGTGTCCATACGGGC
This sequence comes from Streptomyces sp. NPDC059256, assembly GCF_042753785.1. Lineage (NCBI taxonomy): Bacteria > Bacillati > Actinomycetota > Actinomycetes > Kitasatosporales > Streptomycetaceae > Streptomyces > Streptomyces sp. NPDC059256. Next base: position 47,691 of record NZ_JBHYZO010000014.1, read on the forward strand.
GGTAGTAGAGGTCACATCCTGTCCGCTACTCCTGCGATGGTGGTCGTATGGCAGACAGAAGAATCCATGACGCCAGATCCGGGCCGGTGCAGACCATCGGCCCCAACCCGGTGGGGTGGCAGCCTGACCTGGTGCGGTGGCAGCGGGGCACCGGCACCCGGATTGAGCAGGCCGCACCACCGGGGTCAGTGGACGCGCAGCGGGACCTGACCCGGATTCGTAACTTCGATGGGAACGACAGCACTGTGACAGCAGACGAGCAGGAACAGTTCCGCACCCGGGCAAGCGCCCAGGGCAGCGGCGGCAGGACACCCTGCCAGAAGACCGGCACCATGGCGGGCGATTGTCATATCGCCGGGGGTCATCTGCCCGCCCCCGCCGGGCAAGGGGCCGGTGGGGAAGAGTTCGGAAGCATGACCCGATGAACGTCCTCGACACCCGGGCACTCAACCGTGCCACGCTCGCCAGGCAACTGTTGCTCGATCGCGCCGACCTGCCCGTACTCGACGCCGTCGCCCACCTCGGCGGTCTGCAAGCGCAAGAACCCCAGGAACCGTTCGTCGGGCTGTGGTCGCGGCTGAGCCGGTTCGACCCCGAAACGCTCTCGAACCTGCTCACCCAACGGGACGTGGTACGGATGCACCTCATGCGCCGTACCGTCCATCTGGTCACCGCGGACGATGCCTTGGCCTGGCGGGCACGACATGACGGCATGCTGCGCCAACGGGTGCTCGGCACCTATCGCCGAGAACTCGACGGCGTGGACCTCGATGAACTCACCGCGGCCGGCCTGGAGGTCATGGCCGACGAAGAACCCCGTTCGATGTCCCAGCTCGCCAGGGCGCTCGCCGAGCGTTGGCCGGACCCGGGGCCGCGAGCGCTGGGAGAATTGCTGATCGCCGCCCTCCTCCCGACGACACAACTGCCGCCGCGCGGGCTGTGGCGCACCAAGGGGGGAGCGCGGTACGCGCTGCTCTCCTCATGGCTGGGGCGCAGCATCGACCCAGCTGCCGCGCCGGGCACCGACCCGGTCGGTGAAGCGCTGGTGCGGCGCTATCTGACCGCGTTCGGTCCCGCCGCATCGGCCGACCTGCGTGCCTGGTGCGGTCTGGCCGGACTCCCGAAGGCGATCGCCGCGATGCGCGAACGCCTGGTCAGCTTCCGCGATGAGCGAGGTCGCGAGCTGCTGGACCTCCCCGACCTCCCACGCCCCGACCCCGACACCCCCGCGCCGGTGCGGTTCCTCCCCGCCTTCGACAACGCAATCCTGGGCTATCACGATCGCAGCCGGATCATCGACGACGCCCATCGCGGCCTGTCCGTCGCCGGCGAGCGCGTCGTCCTGGTCGACGGCCGGGTCTCCGCGACGTGGGGCGTCGACGACGACACCGTGGTCGTCACCCCGCTGCGCCCCTTCTCACGGGCGGATCGTGCCGGCGTCGCCGAACAGGGAGGTGAACTGGCGTCGTTCCTCTCCGGCGACGCGAGCGATCGCGTTCGGATTGCCGCGTCTCCGCGATGAGCCGGCCGTCGACCGCTCTTAGCTGCGTCAAGCCGTCTCGACCTACGCCCAGGCGATCTGGCAGGTCGGCGCCAAGCCGAACTGCACGTATGGCCGGGCGCGTTCCACGGGTTCGACGCCCTCGTACCAGGAGCGGCACTCGGTCAGGACGCCCGCAACGCCCGGCTGCGCTGGCTCCGACGTCTCCGCGCCCAGTCCCACGAAGGCAAGGGGCTACCGCTTGAGCCCATCACGCCGGGGGGCGTACGTCGATAAGGGAAGCGCTACAGGCCGAACTCCCGGCGTGGTGTCCTGTGAAGGCGGCACATGGAGTCCTCGATGCGTCCAGTCCGCCATCAGCGGGCCCTGTCTGATGGCGGACTGGCGGTGCTACCGTCCTACGTCCTGTCCGGGGTCACACGGCGAGATAGCCGCCGTCGACGGGAATCGCCGCTCCGGTGACGAATGCCGAGCTGTCCGAAAGGAGCCAGGCCACGGCCTCGCCGACCTCGTTCGGCTGGGCGAATCTGCCGAGCAGGTGTCGCTGGCGGAGGCCGTCGAAGATTCCCGAGAAGCTGGGCTCCTCCGCGATGCGAGCGACCATGGGGGTCTCGACGATGCCCGGCAGTACGGCGTTGACACGGATGCCGTGCTGTCCGTAGTCGGCAGCGGCAGCACGGGTGAGGCCGATGACACCGTGCTTCGCGGCCACGTACTCACTCGCATTGGCAACGGCCACCTGCCCCAGAGCGGACGCCGTGTTGACGATGGAACCGCGGGTGCCCGACTCCAGCATCGCCGTGATCTGATACTTCAGGGAGTAGAAGACACCGGTCAGATCGACCCGGATCGCCCGGTCCCACTGCGCAGCAGTGAGCTGGTGCAGCGGCGTCGCGGCCTGCTCCACACCGGCGTTGTTGAACGCACCGTCGAGTCTGCCGTAACGGTCGAGGGTCCTGGCCACCAGCGCCTCGGCCTCCTCCTCCACGGTGATGTCCGCACGCAGGAACGCGGCGTCTCCCCCCGCTTCCCGGATGGCCTCGGCCACCGCCTCGCCCGACTCGCTGATGTCCGTGACCACGACTCGTGCACCCCTGCTGCCCAACAGCTTCGCGGTCTCGGCACCGATCCCGCCGCCGCCACCGGTCACGATGACTACCCGGTCCTTGATGTCCATGGCTCTGTGCTCCTCAAATCCGTTGGGAAGTAGCTCTGCCGAACTCAATGCAGGAACGTTTCAGCGATAGCGATGGGGTCCTGCTCAACCCACCACCCGTGTCCGGTAACCGCCCGCCTGCGGTAACCGCTCGCGTTCGGCCCGAGGACACGTACTCATGACGCCCTCCGCTGAAGGCCGCACTCGTCCGAGCCGTGCCGCAGGGCGTGGACGGTGCGCACGGTCCTACTCATCCGCTGAGCCCGAAGGTTTCGGAGAAGCGGCCGACCATCAGGTCCGCACCCTTGTACTGGGCCGTCACTTCGGGCCCCAACAGTTCGCCGCCGGGCAGTTCCGTGGCACCGCCGGTGGGGCCCAACGGCAACAGGATGGCGGCCGGACCGGGCTCGTACGACGTCAGCTCCTTGCCGCCCTCGATCAGGGCCGTGATGTTTTCCGCGATCACCTCGGCGTGTCGCATGGCGGCCCCGGCCCGCTTGGGTTCGGCCACATCGGTGATGTCACCGAGGGCGAACACCGTGGTCTGGCCCTTCACCTGAAGGCTTGGCAGCACTTCGACACGGCCGCCGTCCAGCCGGGCCGGGGCGAGCGAGCCCGAGAGGTAGTCGCTGGCGGGTGTGACTCCGTAGGCCCTGAACCAGACCTGCGCGCTCACCTCGGCGCCCGAACGGGTGGTGACGTCGAACGCCCCCGCCGTCCCGACCTCGGTCGGTGGCTCCTGGGCGAGCGAGTCGTTGAGCAGCAGTTCCACACCGAGTTGGTCCAGTTGGCGCAGGATCTCCTCGCGGAACGCATCGGAGTAGCCGCTCAGGATGCTCGGGGCCGGGTCGATGATGACGACCTGCTTCTGCGGCCATCGGGCCTTGATCTCCCCCGCGAACTCAAGGCCGACGGGCCCCGCTCCGAGGAGAAGGACCTTGTCCGCCACGGTGAGCTGCTTCTGCGTGGCACCGAACTTCTCCAGGGAAGCCGAGGAGTCATCGAGGTCGCTCTTGGCGGGGAAGGGGTAGCTGGAGCCGGTGGCCAGGACGATGTAGTCGGCATCCAGCGCGTTGCCCGAGGCGAGCGAGACCGTGCCGGGCTCGACCCGGACCGCGCGGTCACGGACGATACGGCCCCGGCTGAGCAGATGGTCGTAGGGCAGGAAGATCTGGGGGGCGAAGTCAGAGTCGACGGCGGCACGCAGGGCGCCGACATTGTGCAAGAAGGCGTCCTTGGGCTCGACGAGGGTCACGTCGGCCACAGCATCCAGGGCCTTGGCCGCGGCGCTGCCGCCGTAGCCGCCGCCGACGATCACAACTTTGGGGGACATGGTCTCTCCAGTACGAGCATGAGAAGCGGTGTCGGATCGAAGCGATCCAGAAATCCTGCGGGCCCGGCCGGGGCAAGAAGCCCGGTGGGCTCCGTCGGAGCAAGAAGCCCGGTGGGGGCACGTGTACACACCCGCGTCGTCCCGGTGCGTCGACGGTGCCCGTGCGGCGGCCGGAGCTGGGGGACGACGTGGCGGGCGGCAGACCGCTGTCGGGACGCCCGGGGGGACCGGGGCGGCGCTACCGCATCACGTGACACAAGAACTCCAGGGTCAGGGCCTGTCGCTACGACACATGAAAACTGTACAACCGTTTACTTTTATTCCTCGGGCGCAGGGGCCGGCCCTGTCTGCGGGAGATTCCGCCTCCGGGAGGTTCCGCAAATCCGGGAGGTTCCGCGAATCCAGGGGCGGAGCAGCCGAAGCAGTCGTCCGTACGCATGCCGTCCGGGGCTCCGTCGAGCCGACCAGCGGAGGCCAGCACGGGCAGTGCGATCCCGCACTCGACGGCGGTACCTCCCCAGGGCGCGTTCGCGCCCCTGCGACACCCGGGTACGGGGATCCGGGTCAGGGACCGTCGGTCGTCTCCTGCCTACTCTGTGTCGTCTCCGGCGCGCCCTGTGGGGTCCTGGCCGTCCCATCTCCAACCGGACGTCGCCAACAGATAGCCCAGCTGGGCCCGACTGTTGCTCCCCAGCTGTTTTGAGACCTTGCGTATGTGCTCGGAGACGCTGCGTCTGCTCATGCCGAGCCTGCGCGCAATGGAGTCGTCGGTGTCACCGGAGACAACTGCCCGCAAGATCGCCTGCTGGACCTCCTGGGTGACCCGCGGTGGACGCGGCCTGCTCTCGCCATGCACCGGGAGCGAACGGCTCCACGCGCTCTCGAAGAAGAGACAGATGAAGCGGACCATCCCGGGGTGACGTATTTCCAACGCGGCATCCGCACGCTGGTCGGAGACCGGGATGTACGCCACCTCGCGATCCAGGACGATGAGCCGTTCGAAGACCTCCGCGAGGGTGCGCACCTCGGCGCCGGCCCGAGTGGTGGCATCGACGTAGGCCAGGGTCGGCTGGTGGAGGCGGATGGTGTGCTGGTAGATGGATCGCTGCCGCACTCCCCGCGCCAACATCCGTAGATCGCGGGTGATCGCCTCTTCCAGCACATCGACCGGGCGTCCTCCGCCCGGCTGCGCGGTCATCACCTCGTGATGGACGTTGTTCACGGTCGCTTCGAGGGTCCTGCTGATCAGTGCCGCTCCGGTGAGAAGGGTGGCACCCGGCATCTCGGAGCGCTGGGCTTCCGTGTACAACTCCCCGAAGCGGGCGAGTGCCGCCCGGGCGGACCGCAGGTTGCTGCGTTGCTCCGCGAACACATCCTCCAACGGTTGCAACGCGGCCGGCGCCGCGGTGTCGGGCGGAACGGGGAGGACGGATCCCGGATCCCGTGGATCGTCCGCGAGCAGATGGAGTTGCCACAGACAGGACGGGGCGTCGGTCCCGGGGAGCCGTCCTGCATCGAGTAGGCGCCGGTAGAAGTCCTGGGCGGGCCCACAGGCCCCTTGCGCGGTCGTTTTGCCACATCCGCACGGTAATGGTGCAGATTGATTGTGCTTCACAAGTACGCAGATTACATGCGTACGCAGGCTCGACGCGGTGCGCGATGGCACCCCCGTAGCAGGATGCGAACCGTGCCCTTGAGGCACCCGCACGGGCGATCACAACCCATGGGTGTCATCGCACCACCGCGACCTGGACCGGTGCGCAGGGCTGGGGCGAACGACATCACAGCCGTTTCGCCACCTTGAACTTCGTTGCGCTCAGGGGGATTCAAGCGATGTCCGTACGCACACTCGTCCCGCCACGGCGACAGGCCCCGGATGCAGGACCGTTGACGGGCCCCTGGGACCATCCCGGACCGATCGATGGACCCACACCTCACTCCGATCTGTGCGTCGCAGCACAGTCCGCATCGCCGTCGGCCGGCCGGCCACTGCCGTCCGTCGTGCTGCGTTCCACCGGCGTTCCCGCTGCCGATCGATTCGACTACTGGCGTGACCTGATGAGCTCCACGCATGCCCCCATGGATCTCTGGAGTGACGACGCCCGCGACTTCCGGGCGCGCCAGCGAGTCATCGAGCTCGGTGATGTGACGGTGTGGCCCGCCGCCTTCCCGCCGGTGACCTTCCGACGGACGGCGCAGCACATCCGTCAGTCGGACCCCGAGAACTACCATGTGTCCTTGCTCCTGCGCGGTGAGGGCCACATCGTCTGGGGGCGCCAGGAGATCAGCCGATACCCGCTCAGCTACCACACCAACGACACCTCACGCCCCTACGAGATCGTCTCCGGCCAGCAGCGCATCCTCCTCATCGGCGTGGAAGTGCCGAAGGCGGTGCTGCCGTTGCCCCGCCACCGCGCCGAGCGTGCGATCGGACTGCCCATGTCGGGGCGGGAGGGCATGGGGGCGCTACTGGCCCAGTTCCTCGCCCAGTTCACACGGAACCTCAATGACTATCGGCTCAGTGACGCCCCGCGTCTCGGGGCAGTCCTCACCGACCTGGTGGCGGCGATGTTCGCGCATGCGCTGGAGTCGGAGAACCTCCTGCCGCCAGACACCCGGCAGCGCGCGCTCGTCCTACGGATCAAGGCGTTCATCCAACAGCACCTGGCGGACCCCCACCTCACTCCCACGCACATCGCCGCCGCCCACCACATCTCCGTGGGCCATCTGCATCGGCTGTTCCGAACCGAGGGCACCACCGTGGCCGCACTGATTCGTCGCAGCCGTCTGGAGAACGCCCGCGCGGACCTCTCGGACCCGATCTGCGCCGGGCAGCCGGTCCACACCATCGGAGCTCGTTGGGGCATGCCCCAGGCGTCGGAGTTCAGTCGTGCCTTCCGTACCGCCTACGGCGAATCCCCCCGGGAGTACCGTCACAACACCCTCGCTGCGCCGGGTGCGTTCCTCGGCGCGGGCGGTGATGCGCCCACCGGAGCGTAGGCGATCACTTCATGTGCGGCCGAGCCGCCGCAGGGCGGTGACCTGTGCTTCCGTCCCAGGTCATGGGGCACGCAAGCCAGGACCGACACGGTGTCGACGAGCGGGACCACATACCTCCCGTGGCTGGCCCCGATTGAATCGGCTGTCAGTGGGGCGTGTTACCGTCCGCCGATCGTTTGATTGATGGGGGTAGCTTTGCGAAAGCTCGTGGGAACCGGTGTTGCGGCGACACTGCTCGTCACCGGTGGTGTCGTGGGGGCGGGGACGGCCGTGGCGGCCGGGGATCCGACGTTCTACTTCGACCCGGTGCAGGACATGGCCCTGATGCCCGGTGTGGGCTGGGAGGAGTTGTCACCGCCGGCCACCGGCGGGCAGCAGAGTGGGGAGGCGGACGGCACCTTCGTCTACGCCCTGAGCAAGAAGCCACTCACGGATGCGCGCTGGTCCAGCGGCGGAGTGCCGACCGGGTTGAAGGTGGACCCGACGGCCGACTGCAAGGCGAAGACCGGGGTCACCGGTGTGTACCTGTGCAGCGTGAAGGGCTGGGGTGCCCCGGGGCCCACTGTCTCGGCGGCGAGCAGTGCCGCGAACGGCACGACGCTCTACTACGGCCTTGTCTACGTGCCGCGCGGGAAGAGCGTCGACGCGGGGATCAAGGAGGCGCAGACCGCCGGCTCGAAGGCCATCGGTCCGCGGCGCGCACACGCAACGGTCACGGCGAAGACCAAGGCACACGTCGCGAAGAACACCATGGCCCTGTCGACGGCGACACTGCCGGCCGGTGGCTCAGTGCAGCACACGGTGAAGCTGCACGCGGTCGACAAGGGCGAACTCCAGTTGAGCCTGTCCCAGGCTCCGGGCTTCCGGCGCTGGGACGAGGGCGAACTGAAGGTCAGCGTCGACGGCGTGAACGCAGGCGCCACCGGCGCCGAGTGCGATCACTCGCTCGGGGAGCTGGGCTGGGGCAATGACATCCGCTGTACCGTCAAGAAGCCCGGCGACTACACGGTCACCTACCGGTTGAAGGCCGCTGCAACGGCTCCGGCATGGCGGCTGCGGAACACCGCGGTCTACGAGGTGTACGGCTTCGGCACCGGAAACCCGCAGAAGTCGTCGGACTTCGCGGTGAGCAGTTCGATCCCGGTGACCGAGCGCTTCCGGGTCGTGGGCCGAGGCGCGGATGGCGAGCTGTACGACTATCGCGGCACGGGCAAAGCCTCGAAGCCGTTCGCTTCGGTCGAGCTGGTCGGCAGCAGTGTGAACTGGAACCAGTACTCGGCGCTGACCCGGCTGGCTCCGGTGACCGTCCAGAGCAGCGGCCCCGGTGCGGTGGCACGGGACAAGAGCGGTGTGTTGTGGTTCTACCGGACCTCCGGTGACGGAGGCATCTTCAAGAGCCGGCTGAGGGTCGGCGGGGGTTGGAACGCCTTCACCTCCCTGACCGGTGCGTCGGATCTGACCGGCGACAAGAAGGCCGATCTGCTGGCGCGGGACGCCAAGGGCGTGCTGTGGCTGTACCCGGGCACGGGAACCACCACGGCGCCGTTCGGTGCCAGGACCAAGGTGGGTACCGGCTGGAACATCTACAACTCGCTGGTGGGCGGCACCGACGTGACCGGTGACGGCACGGCGGATCTGCTGGGCCGGGACTCGACGGGCAAGCTGTGGCTGTACCGGGGAACGGGAGTGGCGTCGAAGCCGCTCAGCGGTCGGGTGCAGGTCGGCACCGGCTGGCAGATCTACAACTCCCTGGTGGCACCGGGCGACCTGAACTCGGACCGCAAGGCGGACCTGGTCGCACGGGATGCCGCGGGTGCCGTCTGGTTCTACAAGGGCACGGGTGACGCAGCGAAGCCGTACGCGGCCCGGGTGAAGGTCGCCTCCGGCTGGAAGAAGTACAACCTGCTCTTCTGACGGGCTCCGAACGCGGCTGACGGCCTCCGTCCTCAGTGGGCGGGGGCCGTTGTGCTGCCGGAAGAACGCCACTGTGTTGCCGTTCCCGCACCTCCTGGTCGGCGTCCGGGCAGCAGGCATCCGAGCGCCCAGACCCCAGGCGTCCGGGCAGCAGGCGCCCAGCAAGTGGGCAGCCCCGCTCCGAGGGCCGATCCGCGCGTACGCCGCCATCGGATCGGGTCCACGAGCCCGGGCCGTACGGCTGCCGAAGCCAAGGAACATGGTCACCGTGCGGTGGCGACGGCCGGTTCGGGCACCGACCGGTAGGCGCTCCGGCTCTGCGCAGCCCCCTCCTTCAGGTGAATCGAATGGCCTGTCGGCATATCCGGCTGCATCCGGAAAAGGATCGTGTGGGCGGGGTGACGTCCCGATCACCCATCCGTTCGCCGGGCTCTGTAGAGAGGACTGCACCCATGGTCACGAGGAAGATCCGCATGCCCGTCTGGGCGGTCACGGCCGTGGTGCTCCTCGGCGGCGCGGGCGTACCGACCGCGTTGTCTGCACCTCCCGCCCTGGCACAGACGCGGTCCGTCCTCGCGCTACCACCGCAACAGAACATCCCCGAGCTGGAAGCAGGGGGCCCGGCCAGGAGGGTGGTGCTGCCTCCGGACCGACAGGTCCGCCGCGGACCCGGCTACCTCGATGTGGAGGCGCCGCCGTACACCAGGATCGTCTCCCTGAACATCAACTGTGAGTCGCCGGGATGCACTTCGCGCGTCGCCCCGGACGGGCTGAGCGCGAGCGGGTACTTCCCGGCCAACCGGGTCACCTTCGCCCGCCCCATCACCGTCGATCTCGCCGCCGACTACGACGCACCCTATGAAGGGGGCTACTTCAACGGCTCCTTCACCCTTCTGGGCGAGACCCAGACCCTGACCGTCAGGATCCTGCCCGAGCCCGAGGAGTTCTGAGTCGGCGGCCCCCACCTGCTGGGCTCGGCGGGGTGGTGGAACCCGACCGGGCTCGCACCCTCCATCGGCCTCGCCACGCCAGGGCCGTTGTGCGCGGCCATCCGACAGCCGTCTCTCAGCTTGCCACCAACATCACCCACACCGGCCCCTTCGCGATGTTCAGCGGATCGCCGTCCGGTGTGGTGAAGGTCGTTCCACCTCGCGCCGAGGCGCGCTTCCACTCCCCCGGATATGTCCGCCCGTCCCGTAGCACCTCGGCGCTGCCGGAGCCGACGGTCACGGTCAGCGGGGAGTTGTTGCCCATGAAGTCCTGGAACTGGGACTCCTTGATCTCCACCCGCTGGACGACGACGGTCGCCGCGGTCACCGCCGTACCGTCCGGCTCGACCGCACGGCGACCGTCCATGGCGATCTGCCAACGGCCCCGATCGGCGGACCAGGTGAAGGTGAACCGAGCACTGGGGAAACGCACGGTGCGTTCGGTCACCGCCTCACCGCCACCCGGCGGTGGGCCCGTACGGAACCCGGCCCGCTCCAGGGCCTTCGCCCCGGCCGTGTCCTTCTGGACCCGCTGCGGCCGTACGTACAGGTTGTAGGGGGCGGTCCGTTCCTGGTCGCGGACGAAGGCCCCCGCCGGAGCGCTACCCGGGGTCACGGCGCGCAACGGCGCAGCCTCGATCAGCGGCAGCAACTTCGACTGGGCCCCGGAGAACACCAGCGTCGGGTCCGGGAACTGCGCCAGAAGCTCAAGATCGGACTCCCGGGCGCTCCGCACGGGTCCCACGGAGTCGGGGAGCCGAGTCGCGTACAGGGCCATGAGCCGGCTCAGCCCCGCCTCGACCTGCTCCGCGTAAACCACGTCCGCCGCGCTCAGCCCCGTCTGGGGACGGGCCTGCGGAGCATTGTCGATCTTGACGGCGAGCACGGGGCCCGCCGAAGGGGTGGCGGACTCCTCGGGCGAGGTCCCCGAACCGTCGGAGCACGCGCCCAGCAGGGTGGCGAGCACCACCGCGAGCACGGTGCCGAGCGCGGCTCTCCGTGTCCTGACCGACCGTTCCATCTTCTGCACCCCCGGAGTCGAGCGTGGGTCTCACCGTACGTCCGCCGGAGCCGTCCGACCTCCCGGGTGGTTCCTTCGGGTCCGCCGATGTGCGCGCGGTGGGTGGCGGCTGTGCCGCGTGCGACCGGGTGTCGCCCATGCCGGGCCGCGGACTCCGCTCAACTGCTCGAACAAACAGCCTAGTGGTGACGTACGAGGGGCTGAGCAGGTGGTCTCACCGCATGCGCAGGTGTCGGGAGAAGAACGACAGCACGTGATGACGCACCTGCCGCACCGACTTCGCCGGATCGCCCGGGCCGACCAGCCTGATCCGGTCATCGGCGGTCATCAGCCCGGCGATCTGCAACCGGGGTGCGATGGCCGCGTAGTCGGTGAACACCCAGTGCGCGGCGTCGTTGAGCTCTCGTCGACGGGCATGCCCACGCGAGTGCGCGAGCAGGGCGGACCAGGAGCGCTCGAACCGCGCACTGCGGTAGCCATCGGTCCCCAACAGCAGCAACGGCCGGTCCACACCGTGACGGGCGACCGGGAACAGTTCGCCCTCTCGACCGGGTCCGACCGATGGGTGGTCCAAGTACCCCTCAAGATTGACAGCAGCGCCCATGCGATCGTCCTCGTACATCACCTGGGCAGCGGTCGTCCCACCCGCCGAGTGGCCGTACACCCCCACCCGCCCCAGATCGAGCGCACACCCGAGGCCCTTCGGCAGCCTGCGTCCCTCTGCATCGGGATTCTGACCAGCCGCCAGTACGGTCAACTGGTCCAGTACGAACCGTACGTCTGCGATACGGGTGTCGATCATCGTGCGGAAGACCTGCGGGTAGTCGGGGGTTCCCGGTAGTGCGTACTCCCGTACGCTCCCGTCGGGAAACTCGACCGCACCGGATTCGCCCGGGTGATCGACGGTCACCACCACATGGCCGTGACTGGCCAGCTCTTCGGCAATGGCCGTGCCCACGGTGCGTGGGTCACCGCCTCCCGGGGTGTACAGCAGCACCGGGCGCGGGATCGGCTGCGCCGGCGCGTCCGTGTACGCATGGGTCATGGTGGCCGCCCAGTCCACCCCGCTCTCCGGCAGCTCCGGACGCAGATGGACGGTGTCGAACGCCGTGAACCACCGGGCTGCGACGGCGGTCATCTGTGGTGCGATCGAATGGCCGCGGACGGTACGGGCCGGGTAGAAGAGCGAGACCATCACCTCGCGAACACGGCCGGCGTCCCACGGGTCACGCCTCGCCCGATCGACCAGATGGAGTGTGGTGACCCCGATGCGGTGCGGCCCGGTGGGAGCCGGCAGTCTCAGGGTGAGGGCGTCCGTGGTCCGTTCCTGCGCAACGCCGTTGGACGCGAGCGATGCCGTGGCTACCGCCAAGACGGAGGCGATGACGGTCCTGCGGGCCACCACACCATCCCTCCCCCGGTCATGAGCACCATCAGCACCGCGTCCACTCGCTCCGGATCGACCGGCGCTGTGATCGTCCTCGTACCGTCCTAGGAACATGGCTGTCTCCCGCTGCCTCGGCGATGTCGGTCTTGCGCGTTCCGACAGCCCCCTGGGTGAATGAACGAAAGGGCATGGCCGGAATGCTGACGTAGGACAAAGGCGTGGGGCGAAGGTTGAGGTTCCACCCGAAACGATGGTGCAACGCGGGCAGGGAGAGTAGTGATCCGGATACGTTTCACGGCCGCCGACTTGGCACGGGTCCGGTTCGCACCCCGACCGGCTCCACTTGCGGAACTGAACGCGGCACTGATGATGATGTGCCACCCGCACGACCAACTGCTCTTCGGCCGTTGGAAAGAGCGGGTGCTCCGCTCGCTGCCGGCCGCTGTCAGCCCCTTGAGGGACCTGGTTCCCACGACACGGGCCCCGCGCTTCATCGATGTGTTCAGCGACAGCCTCGAAGGAGCACTGGAGACCGTACGGGCTTCGCCCCGAAGCCTGGTCCGCTCCGAGATCGAACGGGTCCACGCCAACGAGGGTTTCGCCGCACCACCGTGGATCCACGATCTGCACCGAGGTGACCACCGTGCCTGGCAGGTACTGCACCGGGCACAACACGCGGCGTTCGAAACGGTCGTACGCCCCGTCTGGCCTCTGGTGCAGGATCTGCACCAGAGGGAGTTCGCGCGCCATGCACTGACAGCGGCCGAACACGGCGTCGGTGCCGCACTCGCGGAGAGCGTTCCCGGTACCCGATGGCACGAGGACGTCTGGCAGCTGGAGGGGCCGGAACGGGACATCACCCTCCGTGGCCACGGCCTACTGCTCCTGCCCACCTTTCACTGGACCGGCCACCCGCTCATGTCCCAAGTCCCCGATCAACCGCTCGTCGTGACCTTTCCGGCAGGTCCGGGGCTGCCGCTCACACCGACCGGTTCGCAGAGCGCGGACGAGGCGCTGGCCGGCGTCATCGGGCGGACCCGATTCAACATCCTGCTTCGCTCGGCGGAGGAGCACACCACCAGCGAGCTCGCCCGGCTGCTGGGGGTGAGCAACGCGACCGTCTCGGCTCACACGACCGCGCTGCGCAGCGCCGGTCTGATCACCACGGTCCGCGCCGGGCGGGCGGTACTGCACCAACGCACCGCAGTGGGAACCCTGCTGGTCCAAGGTCGCGAAGTGCTCAACAAAGGAGCGGGTTGATGTCGTTCGCTGCCCGCCCACGGCTGCCGTCCCCTCTGGGCGGTCCGGAAGGAGTCCCCATGACAACGCCAGAAAACCTGGGCGAAGAAGTGCTGACGGGCGGCGGAGTCAACCATGTCGTACGGATCGGATCGACTGTCCGACGGCCGGTGGGGCCGTGGACCCGCACGGTCCATGCCCTGCTCGACCATCTGCGCATGGCGGGGTTCGCCGGTGCGCCGCGCGCCCATGGGTTCGACACGGAGGGCCGGGAGGTGCTGGATTTCCTGCCCGGCCATGTCGCCGACCATCCCCTGCCGGACTATGTGCGATCGGACGCGACCTTGTGTGCGGTGGCCCAACTGCTGCGCGATTACCACGATGCCACCGTCCGCTTCGTTCCCGGGGCGGACGCCGACTGGTACTTCCCCAGCCGCGAACCGGCCGAGGTGATCTGCCATGGCGATGTCGCACCGTACAACTGTGTCTTCCGCGGTGGCAGGCCGATCGCGTTCATCGACTTCGATACCGCCCACCCCGGGCCGCGTCTCTGGGACCTCGCCTATGCCGCCTATCGGTTCGTCCCCCTGACCGACCCGGACCGCGGAGAGTTCACCCTGCCCGTCGAGGAACAGGCCCGTCGGCTGCGGCTCCTCGCGGATGCCTATCGGCTGGGTGTCGACGATCGCGCGGCACTGACCGCAACGGCCCGGGACCGCTTGGAACACCTGGTCCGCCATATACACGCACAGGCGAGGGCGGGTTCCACGGCGTTCGCCGGGCACATCGCGGCCGGGCATGACTCCCTCTACCGCACCGACGCCGCGCACATCATCCGCCATACAACGACCTTCTCGACAGCATTGATGCGAGACTTCCCGGCCCCGTGAGACTCAGCCACCGGGGACAAGGATTCTTGCCCTCCCTGGGTGCTGGTACATCGATGGGCGTCCGGCCCTCGGGTCGGGCGCCGCTTCCGCTCCGGTCATGGGTGCAGCTCGGCGTACACCGGTGTGCGCTCAAAGGGGAACTCGACATGGGAGTCCCCCGCGAAGCACTGGTTCGCGTGCCGGCGCATCCTGGATCCGTAGACGTCGTGGTCCATCAACTCGGTGTAGCCCCGCGATTCGCCCTCGGGCAGAAAGCCCGCTGCGTCGGCCAGATAGACATCGAGTCCCGGATACATGAGCCCGAGGAACGGCATGTCGTCACAGTCGAGGGCGAGCACCGGGTACTCGCCTTCTGCATCCGGCTCGGTGACGGCGAGGATCCGTCTGGAGTCCGATCCGCCAGGCAGCAGGAAACACTCGGAGAAACGCCCGGCCAGCCATGTGAACTCCTCGGCCCACATGTCGCCCATCTCCTGCCCCACCAGTTCGTCGAGCGGAAGCGGCGTGAAATCGCCGTCGGAGTCGAACCACTCATGGCGCTCCAGGAGGCTGGTGTCGAACGCCAACCAGGCGCGCAGGCTCGGTGACAACGGGCGTCCGGACGGAAACACGGCACCCGCGAGGGCCTTTTCGTCCATCGGGCGGGCAGCGGCACCCTCCACCCAGGGTATGTGCCGATACGACAGCACGGACGCCGCCGGATCGCGTCGCACCTTCTCAATGACCTGCTCCGTCAATGCCACTCCATGGGCAGGGCTTCCCGCCCCCTCAATCGTCATGGCCCGGACGGTAGCAACTCCCATTGACAGCAGATGGATCGGCGCCCCCTGATCCTGTCGTGGTCGACCCCGGGAATCGCCAACGGGCGGGACACGGTGGAGGGGCGGCGCAGTGGGCCCGCGAAGCCCCAGTGTCCCAGGACCGCGAGACCGCGACACCACATGGGCACAGGAGCACAGTCAACTCATATGGGTGGTCGACTATCGCTTTTCGGACAACCATCGCCACTCGCCGAGGCATTGCCTCACTCATACACTCCCCCTCTATGCTTCTACAGTCGTGTAGAAATAGAGTGGGGGTGACGGTGCTCCGGTCGGCTCGTGGAGTGACACGCGCCCAGGCTTGCGCTGGGGCCAGGCAGTCCCAACCGAAGGGGCCGGTGTGCCCCATCACGCGCACATCGGCCCAACACTCGAACATGACAACGCACAGATGAGGAGTGAACTCCGCGATGGTGTTCAAACGACTGCTCGGTTCGCTCGGCGTGGGCGGTCCCACGGTTGACACGGTGCTCGACCCCGGCACCCCGCTGCCCGGAGGCAGCTTCACGGGGCAGGTCCATCTCCAGGGCGGGAACACGGGCGCTGCCATCGAGCGGATCGGATGGGAGTTGGTCGCCCGGGTCGAGGCCGAGACGGACGAGGAGGCGCACGAAGGATCGGTGGTCTTCGACCGGTTCACCGTGAGCGGAGGCTTCCACCTCGCCGCGGGACAGCAGCTCACCCTCCCCTTCCAGGCGACACTGCCCTGGGAGACCCCGATCACCACGCTCCACGGCCAGAACCTGGGCATCACACTCGGAGTGCGCACCGAGGTGGTGGTGGCAGGAGCGAGGGACAAGGGCGATCTGGATCCCTTGACGGTGGGCCCCCTACCCGCGCAGCAGGCGGTCCTGGAGGCGCTCGGACTGCTCGGGTTCGGATTCGCCTCGACCGATCTGGAGTACGGACGCATCGGCGGCACGGGGCAACGACTGCCCTTCTACCAGGAGATCGAGTTGACTCCGGCCCCCCAGTACGCGTACGCCATGCAGGAACTCGAAGTGACCTTCCTGGCCCATCCGGGCGGTATGGAGGTCGTCTTGGAGGCCGACAAACCGGAGGGCCTGTTCTCCTCGGGGCACCAAGCCCTCATCCGGTTCGAAGTCAGCCACCGGGAGAACTCCGGGCGGGACTTGACGGCGGAGGTCGACGGCTGGATCCGTCAACTGACCGCATCACTCGGCACCCGGACAGTACCGGCTCAGTCTCATTCCGGATCGCCGGACGGCCATGCGTACGAGGTGGGCCACCGGGGAGCCGAGGGCCCTTCCAAGGGGTCGGGTACGGCCATCGCTGCCGGAGCCGCGGGCCTGGCGGTCGGGGTCGCCGGGGGCATGGTGGCCGCCGAAGTCGTCGACGAGGTGGGTGACTTCTTCGAGGGGGCCTCCGAGGAAGGATCCGAGGAAGACTGAGCGCGGGCCCCTAAACCCTCGGCGGTCCCGCCGCCACGTCCCTTGCGTGCGCGCCCATCGCCGCGGCGGCAAGCGCGTCCATCGGTTTGCGTGGCGGGCCGCGCGAACCGGGAGGGGCTCCTACCTCCGCGCCTCGGTCGACATCGGTTCAGCGGGCGCGTCGCGCAGCCCGAGCCGTAGGTGTTCCACGTGGTAGAGGGCCTGGTCGAGGAGTTCAGCGACATGGTGGTCGTAGAGGGCATAGACGATCGAACGGCCACGGCGTTCGCCGGTGACCAGGCCGAGGTTGCGCAAGAGGCGGAGTTGGTGGGAGCAGGCCGAGTGTTCCATCCCGACCGCGTCCGCCAGGTCACCGACCGAGCAGGGTCCTTCCTGGAGCCGGGCCAGGATGTAGAGCCGGGAGGGGGTAGCCAGCGCCTGGAGCGTTGCGGCCACATCTGACACCCCTGCCGCGTCGAGGCGCTCGCGGGCGGTGACACTGCTCTTGTCGGCGGCTCCATGACCCATGGGGCCCATCTTACCGACAACACATGAAGACATATTCATCTGTACATGTATTCTGAGTTGTGTCGCCGCCCTCCTGCCCGTGAAGGGTTCTTCCGCCATGCCCTCTGCCGTGGTCCACCGCTCCGAAAACCCCCTACCGGCCGTCACGATGAGACCGCCGCTGCGCCGTACGCGGATGTTCGCCCTCGCGGAGGCCCGTTGGGCCGGAGCCGCTCTCGCCCTCTTCCTCATCGCGCTGCCGTTGCAACTGACCGGAGCCCCGGCCTGGGCCTGGGGGCCGCTCTACGGGCTCGCCTACATCGTCGGCGGCTGGGAACCCGCCTGGGCCGGGGTGTGCGCACTCAAACAGAAGACGCTCGATGTCGACCTGCTGATGATCGTGGCCGCCCTGGGGGCGGCGGCGATCGGGCAGGTCATGGACGGCGCTCTGCTCATCGTCATCTTCGCGACCTCCGGCGCCCTGGAGGCACTGGCCACCGCACGCACCAAGGATTCGGTGCTCGGCCTGCTCGACCTCGCCCCGGAGAGCGCGACCCGACTCCTGGACGACGGCGGCGAGGAGAGGGTGGCGACCGGGGACCTGCTGGTCGGGGACTGTGTGTTGGTCCGGCCGGGCGAGCGGGTCGGCGCAGACGGTCGGGTGCTGGACGGTGCCAGCGAGGTGGACCAGGCGACCATCACCGGGGAACCACTCCCCGTGGCCAAGCAAGCGGGTGACGAGGTGTTCGCCGGCACACTGAACGGCACGGGCTCCTTGCGGGTACGGGTCGAACGGAGTGCCGGCGAGTTCGTCATCGCCCGGATCGTGGCCATGGTCGCGGAGGCTTCCCGGACGAAGGCACCGACCCAGTTGTTCATCGAGAAGGTGGAGCAGCGGTACTCGGTGGGCATCGTGGTGGCGACACTGGCGGTGTTCGGGATTCCGCTCGCGTTCGGCGAGGAGTCGGCCGACGCGCTGTTGCGGGCCATGACCTTCATGATCGTCGCCTCACCCTGTGCGGTGGTGCTGGCGACGACGCCTCCGCTGCTGTCCGCCATCGCCAACGCCGGGAGGCACGGCGTACTGGTGAAGTCCGCCGTCGTGATGGAGCGCCTCGGCCAGGTGGACACGGTCGCACTCGACAAGACCGGCACCCTGACCGAAGGCACTCCGCACGTCGCCCTGGTCGCCGCTTTGGAGGACAGCGGCCTCGATGAGGACGGCCTGTTGGCTCTGGCCGCCGCGGCGGAGCACCCCAGCGAGCACCCACTGGCGCGGGCCGTCATCGATGCCGCGCACGAACGCCGGCTCAGCATCCCTTCCGTGGGGCAGTTTGAGTCGACCCCCGGTGTGGGGGTGCACGCCACCGTCGGTGGTTTGCAGATCTCGGTCGGAGCCCCTGCCCGATTGCTGTCCGGAGCGCCGACAACAGCTCATCCCGTCGCGCTTGCCGTCGCCCGGGAAGTCGAGGACGGGGGCCGGACCGCGGTGGTCGTACTGCGGGACGGTGTCCCGATCGGAGTGTTGGGCATCTCCGACCGGCTGCGTCCGGACGCGGCTGCCGCGGTCGCCTCCCTCACGGCACTGACCGGAGCCGCCCCGATCCTGCTGACCGGCGACAATCCACGAGCCGCCGCGCGACTGGCCGAGGAGGCGGGCATCACCGACGTTCGCGCGGGTCTGCTGCCCGAGGAGAAGGTCGCCGTCGTTCGTGAACGGGAAGCCGCGGGCGGGCGGGTGTTGATCGTGGGGGACGGTGTCAACGACGCCCCCGCGCTGGCCGCCGCCCACACCGGCATCGCCATGGGCCGCGCCGGATCGGACCTCGCGCTGGAGACCGCCGATGCGGTCATCGTCCGCGATGAACTCGCCACGATTCCTGCGGTGATCGCGCTGTCCCGTGCCGCCCACACCTTGGTCGTGCAGAATCTGGTGATCGCCGGTGTGTTCATCTCCGGCCTGGTCCTCTGGGATCTCGTCGGCCATCTGCCGCTGCCGCTGGGAGTGCTCGGCCACGAAGGGTCGACGGTGATCGTCGGTCTCAATGGCCTGCGGCTGCTTCGGGATTCGGCCTGGCGCCGAGCTGTTTCGTCCACGTAGACCGGACAGGGTGCCGTAGGAGCGTCCCGTACTCGGGCCCTGTCCTGGAACTCGGCCGGCTCCGACCGAGGTCGACCGGTGCACGAGCACGGCCCGCACTCCTCCCGAGACCTTTCGTCCCGAGCAGCCCTGCCTTCAGTGTGCGTCGGCGGGCGGACTCCGGGACCGCCTGTGGGGCTGGGCCGACGATCACCCGTGCGCAGGGACGCACCCATGGCTCCCGCACCGCCTACGATGTGGGCATGAGCGCAGGCATGCACCTGGCAGGTGCGCATCATTCGCAGCAACCGGACGAACGGCTGGACGTCGCCGCATCCGTCCTGGCGCTGCTCGCGGACCGCACCCGGCTGGCTCTGTTGGAACGACTCGGTCGAGGCGAGGCCGACGTGACCACGCTCACCCATGCATGCGGCGCGGCGCGGCCGTCCGTGAGCCAGCACCTGGCGAAACTGCGCCTGGCGGGCCTGGTCACCGCCCGCAAGGACGGGCGTCATGTGGTGTACGCCCTCCGCCATGGGCATCTGCGTCGACTGGTGGACGAGGCCCTGAACGTCGCCGAGCACCAGATTGGCGCCCTACCACCCCACGACTGACAGCGGGGCGGTCCGGTATGCCCAAAACCAATAGGTGCATACGTGCGCACCTATTGGCTACGATGCCGTCGTCGCACCATGCCGCCTCAGGGGACGGAACGGGATCGATGCTGTCCGTGCTGCGCAACCGCACCTATCGACATCTGTTCACCGCCCAGGTCGTCGCCCTGGCCGGAACGGGGCTCGCCACCGTCGCTCTGGCCCTTCTGGCATACGACATCGCAGGTGACAGCGTTTCAGCAGTCCTCGGCACCGCGTTGGCGATCAAGATGGTCGCCTATGTCGCCATTGCCCCCGTGGCAGCCGCATTCGTCGACCGGATACCGCGGCGTGCCCTGCTGGTCTCGATGGATCTCGTCCGCGGCGGCGTCTCTTTGGTCCTGCCATTCGTCACCGACGTATGGCAGATCTATCTGTTGATCTTTCTCCTACAGTCGGCTTCGGCAGTCTTCACCCCGACCTTTCAGGCCACGATCCCCGAGGTCCTGCCCGACGAGCGCGACTACACCCGAGCCCTGTCGATGTCCCGGCTCGCGTACGACCTGGAGAGCCTGTTCAGTCCTGCGCTGGCCGCAGCCCTGCTGGCCTTCGTCTCGTACAACTGGTTGTTCGCCGGAACCGGTGTCGCCCTGATGGCCTCCGCCGCCCTGGTCGTCTCCGCCGTCCTCCCCAAGCCGAGGCCCGTCGAGCGGACGGGCAACAGCTATACGAAGGCGGCGTTCGGCACCCGGCTGTTCCTGGCGACCCCCCGCCTACGGGCGCTGCTGGCCCTCGACCTCGTGGTCGCCGCCGCCGGAGCCATCGTTTTCATCAACACGGTCGTGCTGGTCCGCGACCACTTCCAACGCCCGGCCACCGCGGTCTCCCTCGCGCTGGGCGCCTACGGTGCCGGCTCCATCCTGGCCGCGCTGGTGCTTCCCCCGCTGCTGCGGCACTTCACCGACCGTACGGTGATGATCGCCGCGGCCTTCACCCTCCCCACCACCTTGACGGCCGTGATCCCGATCGTCGCCACACCGCCGAGCGTTTGGTCCTGGCCCGCACTGCTCGCCGCCTGGGCGGCGATCGGCGCCGGCTGCTCGGCCGTCCTCACTCCCGCAGGGCGAGTGATCCGCCGCTCGACAGGCGACGCGGACCTGCCTTCGGCCTTCGCCGCGCAGTTCTCCCTCTCCCACGGCTGCTGGCTGCTGACCTACCCCCTCGCCGGATGGCTCGCCACGCAGAGCGGGCTTCCGATCACGGCCATGGTCCTCGGTGTCATCACATTGATCGCCGCAGTCACAGCAGCCGCGCTCTGGCCCGTCCGTGATCCCGCACAGCTCGAACACATCCATCCAGACCTGCCCCGAGACCATCCTCATCTCGCCAACGCCCACCCCTGTCCCGGCGGATGGCGGCATGACCACCGCTATGTCATCGACCAGCACCATCATCACTGGCCGCGAAGGAGCCCGATCGGCACGGTCGGATCCGGGCACCGCTGACACGTGGAAGGATCCGGGCACAGCTGACACGTGGAAGGCGGTGCCAGCGCCGGTCGGCAGGTCCTTTGGCCCTATATCGGGGTTGCTGCCTTCAGGATGAAGAAGAGGGTGAAGGCCGAGTTCGCCGAGGACAGTGCGGAGGCCGTGGTTCCCGCCGCAGCCGCCCAGGCCGCCAGGCCCGCCAGGGTGAAGACGGGCGGCCACAGACGTGCGACGGGGGCCGGTTGCAGCAGCGCGGCCACCCTGCGCGGCACCGGTCCAGCGGTGGCGAACCCCGCGATGGTGGCGAAGGGCGCTCCCTGGGACACCAGTGCGGCCTTGCCGACTGCCCGCGCAACGGTCCGGCGACTCCCGACGGCTTCGGCGGCGCTCTCGTCCGCCCACCGTTCGACGGTGTAGGCGACGGCCGTGCGCAACGGCCTCAGGAACGGGTTGGCACCGGCCGCGAGCCATACGGTCAGCAGGAACCGATGATGACGAGCGGCCAGATGGGCTCCCTCGTGTGCCAAGAGCGCGCGGCGCTCGGGTGCGGTGAGTTCCGCCAGCATCCCCGTCGTCACCACGATCCGATCCCGTCTCCCGGGCAGGGCATACGCATAGGGCGTCTCGTCGGGGAGGACCACGACCGGCCCCGGAGGAAGCTCCACCAGGGCCCGCTGGGCATGGTGGCGTACGCGGTGATGGCGCCAGGCCGTTCTCGTGCAGGCGAAGATCAGGGCGAGGAGTGCGGGGATGGCGGCCTTGCCCGCGAGTTCGTCGTACGGCACCGCCGCGCGGACCTCGGGGTCCGACCATCCGTCCGGCAACGGGTTACCCGGCAGTTGGGCCGTCCCGACCACGACCAGCAGGGCGAGACACATGGTGCTGCACAGCGCGAGGACGCCCGCCACACCGGTCAGCAGCCATGTCGCGACGCGCGGATGGAGATGTTGTTCGGCCACGCGGGCGATCGGCCACGCGGTGAGCGGCAGTACCAGTGGCAGGAAGACGAAAACCCCCATGGGTTCAGTCTTCCTCTTCCTCAACGCTCTGAGCCAGCAGGTCGCGCAGGAGTCGCTCGTCCCCCGGCGACAACGCGGTGACGAAGCTCGCCAGGACCGCTTCGCGGTCACCTTCTCCGTCCAACACACGGCGCATGCGCAACGCCGCGAGTCCCGCCTCGTCCGTT
The DNA here is from genome assembly GCF_042753785.1 of Streptomyces sp. NPDC059256. Taxonomy (NCBI): domain Bacteria; kingdom Bacillati; phylum Actinomycetota; class Actinomycetes; order Kitasatosporales; family Streptomycetaceae; genus Streptomyces; species Streptomyces sp. NPDC059256. The sequence continues at coordinate 70,186 of NZ_JBHYZO010000014.1, forward strand.
GCCGGAGTCCACTGGAACGAGCGGCCGGCTCGGGCACGGTTGACCAGGCCCTTGGCATGCAACCGCGTCAGAATCGTGATCACCGTCGTATAGGCGAGGTCTCCGCCCAGGCTGTCTTGGACCCAGGCTCCGTTCACCGGCCCCTCGGCCCGGCGCAGAGCGGTGAGGACTTGGGCTTCCAGCTCGCCCTGGCCCCTTCGGCGGGGCTGCTGACCGGCACCGCCGTTGTTCTGGCCCGTCATGTCCGTCAACCTCCCGCCTTCGAAACCCGCCGTGCGTTGGGATGGGGCCATCGTACTGAGGCACCACCGGCGCACCGCGTGTCAGCGCTGCCCTCCCAGGCCATCGGACGAGGAAGTGGACGCCGACGGCCCTCTTGCCGACCGTGCGCGGTCCCGGCTGATCAGCCAGCCACATCGGGTACGGCGGGGAGCATGACGCAGTACGCAGACGGCCGGCCGACCGCCGGGGCCATTCCCTCTCCTGGACTGCGGCGGAGCAGTGGGTCGGCGGCTCACCGGCCTCGGGCGAGGAGGCCGGTGGCGTGCCGCACCGATATCCCTATCGGTCCCGGAACCGTCAGTCGAAGGGGGTGCGGCGGCCTTCTCTCACGTAGTTGCCGGTGCCGGAGATGTGTTCGTTGCTGTGTACCGCCTTGCCCTTGGCGAGGTGGCCGAACATCTGGATGCCGAATCCGCCGTCGAGGTCGTCCAGGATGCGCTTCTTCCACGGCCGCCGGACGATCTGGGTGGTCAGACGGCGAATGGTGCGCGGCTGAGTCATGATGTGGTCGGCGATGGTGTAGGCACGGTCGACGAGTTGGTCGGCCGGGAGGATCTCATTGACCAGGCCGTGGTCCAGGGCGCTCTGAGCGTCGAAGGATTCACCGGTGAGAAGTGCATAGGCGGCGCGCTTGACGCCGAGGAGTTCCTGGAAGGCGTTGTGGATGCCGTCACCGGGCACCGAGCTGATGCCGTAGTGCAGGTCGTAGATGTGGGCGTCCTCGGCCATCAGCGTCAGATCGCACATCAGGAGCACCTCGGAGTGGTACCCGTCACCGTTGAACAGGCCAATGGTGGGTATCTCAAGGTCGTTGACCATGGCGCTGACGTTGGTGCGGCCGTCCTTGTAGGCGTACTCGTACGCCCAGTACTCCAGGTCCTCCTCCTCCAGCTCGAAGCCCGTGGGATCGGAACCCATCATCCAGTCACGGCCGGTACCGGTCAGGATGAGCATCTCGTTCTGAGGGTCGGCTCCCACGGTCTTGAGGAACTGACCGAGGGCCCGATGGTTCTGTACGTTGAGCTGGACCGAGTCCCCTCGGGTGTGGGCACGTGCCAGGAGCACGCCGTCCTCGCGACGATCGAGGGTGAAGAAGTCCTTGAAGAAATCCTTGTACTCGTCGAACTTTGGTGTGGGCAGGAACTCCTGCAACGACATGCTGCTACCTCCGTTGCACATGCGGGTGCTGGTTCGTCAGTGGATCGGTTCGGTACGGGGTTCAGAAAAATGTGCCCGTGACGGAGCGGACCGGCACGAGGGCGGCGTCGCCGGCCAGGCGACTACCGGTTCCAGGGCGCTAAACCGGATCGGACGGTGATCGCCCAACGCCCACGGCCGTCATGGGTGCCGTGTGGCACCACTGCCGCGGAGCAGGGTGCCATGCCGCCTCGGGCGTTCGGGCCCCAGCAGGGCTCGACAAGGAACGGAGTGTCGAGTTGCGGTGCCGGTACGGTCCGGGCAGCAGTGATCAGTACGGACTCTGACCTGTGAATCATGAAGTGATCCCCCTCCGCTGCGTCAGCGGCACGTTCAGTGAACGCTAGTGGTTGGATCCATTCAGCGCAATACCCACAGGGAATTCAGGAAGAATTGCCATATTAGGGCTCCGATCGGATACAACTCACTGATCTGATGCCCCACCAAGGCCAGCCCCCATGCACACAGGAGCGGGCCGTCCCACGAGGTGGGACAGAGAGGTGGGACAGAAGGGTGGGGACCCATGGGGTCGGAGGGTGGACGCCGGCTCCCATCACACCGCCGTGGACACAGTGACCACCGCACCGGACACGTCCTGCTTGGCCCCGAATCCATAACGCCAACGGGGGCTGGCCTCGGAGCGGGACGACGTCGCAGATCTCCGCAGTGCCGGAGTCCTCGCCACCGCCCCGGGCGGCAGCCATTCGAGGGGACCCCGCGCTTGCCCTGTCCGGCCTCCCGGAGAACTCTGAGGACATAGGGGGAAGGTTCGCGACGATCGCGCCCTGGCCGCAGCCTCCGTCGCCGCTCGGGCAGCCGAGGGCAGCGACTACCGGAGGATCGCCATCGGCGACGGTTCGACGGCCGGGACACCGGCGCTCAGCCTCGGGCGCGCCGCCGCACGCGTACGCCACCCTTGATGCCTCCCTGGGTGTGGGGACAACGAACCCAACCGGCCCAGGCAGCGATCGGGAGCGCTAGACCTCGTCGGGGTGCAGTGCGTCGAGGATGAGGGAGAGGCCGAAATCGAACTCCTCGGCGTAGTCGTACCCGGGCCCCAGGGACTGCGCGGTGATGAGCTCTGCAAGGTGCGGGTGGGTGTCGGTGGGCAACGCACGCAGGATGCCCCCGGCCACGTCATCGAGTTCGCTGTCGCTGGTGAAGGGCAGGCTCAGCTCCTGGAGGACGAACCCGTAGACGTAGCTGTCGATCACCGTGACGGCGCGCGCAGCCATCGTGATGGAGAAGCCTCCCGCCCGTAGGGCCCCGAGGACGGCGTCGTGGTGACGCAAGGTCGCCGGACCCGGCCGGCTGCGGGAGTCCATCAGGCCGACGGCCCACGCGTGGGCTCGAAGAACGGCGCGAGCCGAGCTGGCGCCGTGACGCATGACCGCCTTCCAGTCCCTCGTCGAGGACGGCAGGTCGATCTGGCCGAACACCGCGTCGACCATTCCGTCGAGGATGTCGTCCCGGCCGCGCACATGGTTGTAGAGGGACATGGCCTCGACGCCCAGCGTGGCGGCGAGCGCCCGCATGGTGACCCCGGCTTGACCCTTCTCGTCGGCCAGGGCGATCGCGGCGGTGACCACTCGTTCCCGGCTGAGCCCCGCCCTCTTCGGTTTGGTGCGCCGACCGGTGCCGTGCTCGCTCATGAGCCTCCTCCGCTACCGCCTTGCTTGACGTACGGCGTAAGCTTACCTTTACTTACAGCGTAAGTTTCTTTGGTCGAGCAGGGCAGGAGCTGAGGAATGAGCAGGGAGCGGATACGGAAGGTCTGCGTCGTCGGCGCTTCGGGGAAGCTGGGGCAGTACCTGGTTCGGCATGCACTGGACCGCGGCTACGAGGTCGTCGGGGTCTGCCGCGAACGCAGCGTCGACAAACTGGCCGCACTCGCGGACAGGATCACGATCGTCGCCGGCCCCACGAACGACCGCGAAGTGATCCGACGAGCCGTCGCCGGGTGCGAAGGGGTACTGACCGTGCTCGTCCCCTGGGGCATGCAGCAGTACTCGTCGGGCACCGCACAGGCCGTACTCGATCACGCGGACCCCGACGCCCGCCTGGTCTTCTCCTGCGGCTGGCACGTCCCCCGGAACGAGCAGGACCGGTACTCCCGGAGATTCACGGCGTCCGCCCGGATCGCCACCTGGCTGGGGCGCGCACTGCGGGTCATCGACATCGATGACCAGGTGGAGGCATCGCGCCGGATCTTCGCCAGTGACCGACGGTGGACCCTGGCCCGCGGAAGCGACCTGGAAGAGGGCGAGAGTCAGGGGCTTCCCGTGTGGAGCCGACACGTCGGTGCCCCGCTCCTGGAGAGCAACATGACACGGCGAGTGGACTTCGCACTCTTCTTGGTCGAAGCGCTCACCGACGAAACACTCGTCCACGAGGCCCCGGCGATCGTCGGGCGTCTCACCCCCAGCGCGCTCGCCCACGCCAGCGACGGTTGATCCCCCGCAACACCACACACCGACGAAAGGCAGGGCGACAGATGACCGTACCGACCACCACCACACGTCTCGCAACGGCCTCCGAACTCGAAGAAGTGGCAGCGTTGTGTACTGCCGCATTCGCCGACGAGGCGGTGATGGCCTGGGTCCTTCCTGATCCCAGCACCCGCATCCAGCAGTTGCACGGCATGTTCGGCAGCTCTCTCGGTGGCGCCGCTGACGCGGGGGCGTTGATGCTCGCAGTCGCCGACGGCGAACGTATCGGCGCCTCGATCTGGCTGCCCCGAACGGGCGGGCCGCAACCGACGGAACTGCCCGTCGGCACCGACCCAACATCCCTGCGTCTACGGGCCGTTCAGAAAGCGACGGACACCCGGTGCCCCGAGGATGCCCACCTCTACCTCCAGTCCATGGCCGTTCGGCCGGAACACCGAGGTCGGGGGGCAGGAAGCGCGATGCTCACATCCGGACTTGCCCGGGCGAAGGACATGGGGCTACCGGTCTATCTGGAGGCATCCACGCCCGACAACCGCACGTTGTACGCACGGCATGGATTCCGCGACCACGGTGAACCGATCCACCTCTCGGACGACGGCCCCTCACTCCAACCGATGTGGCTCGACAGCTGATGCGCAACACCCGGCGGGGCGCGTCAATGGAACGCGGTCGCCAGTAGTCCCGGCAGGTCGCGGATGTCGTCGAAGACGACGGTTCCCGATCCCTCCAGTCGCGAGGCCGGTGTGAGGCCACCGCAGTAACCGAAGGACCGCATGCCGGCGTCCCGGGCCGCCTGCACTCCGTACCCGCTGTCCTCGATCACCGCGCACCTCTCGGGATCGACGCCCAGGGAACGGGCAGCGTGCAGGAAGAGGTCGGGTGCGGGCTTACCTTGGCTGACGTCTGCCGCGCTGAAGATGCGTCCACGGAAGTGGTCGATCAGATCGACGATCTCCAGGCTTCGTCGGATCCCGGCGTGATCACCGTTCGATGCAACACAGAAGGGGGTCATGAGTCGGTCCAGTACGTCCGCGATTCCTTCGACGGCGGTCAGTTCGGCCTCGAAGGCGGCCTGGTACCAAGGCTCGTACTGCTGCTGCCAGTCCTTCTGCAGGCGCCGTCCGAGTCGCTCTTCGACGGCCGCGGTATAGACCTCGGTGGACGATCCCACGAACCGCTCGATGATCTCGGCCTCGGTGAATGTGCACCCCAGATCATTCATGACCATCGCGTCCACGGCGACGCATATCTTCTCGCTGTCCACCAGCACGCCGTCACAGTCAAAGATCACCAGTTCAACAGGGGTCTGCTTCATGGTTCGCAGCCTAGAGGTGTGACCGACCGGGACCCACACCATAGTGGACCACCTCGGTCGTGCCGGGATTCTGTGGTGGGTTGTCGACGTCGGCGCATTGACTGCTCCCCGGCTGCGAAGTCGCCCGGTACGCATGGGCGATGCTTCCTTCTCCAACCCAACCCCTGAAAGTGACTTTTGTCGGGTCGGGCCGAAGGATCGGAGCTCTCCGGTCCTCTTGTTGCGATCGTTCTGTCGCGGCCGGAAACCCAAGTCCCTGTACGCGCCGGCGACGCCAACGTGGGTCACACGAAAATCTCTGGTCGCAGAGGTATCGGCGTCGGCGATTCGGCCACCACATGCCCCAACGGCACCCCGGAGCTGGGGCGGGTCGATGGCCGATACAGACTCCGGATTTCGCTCTTTCATGCGGTTCCCGCTCCGTCTCAAACACATGTGTTCGATCGGAGGGGTCGAATCGTTGTCCCGGATATCACCCAACCGCCGTGCCGAACGGACCAGTCGTCGGCATCGAGATCGGCCGAGGCCGACCGGGCGGATGGCTGGTCGTCCCGCGCGCTGGGCACGGGACGGGAAAGGGGAACGCCGATGGATTGTGCGACTTGTACGGGGGCTCACCCGCTGGCCCGGGGGCGGGTCGTCCGCCCGTGCCGCACCTCGGAAGCAGTGGCCGTGCCGAGGTGGCACGGATGAGTGCGACGGAGGATCAGGCCGGTGCGGCCGGGGCGCGCATCCCGCCAGCACGGGCGGCGCGAGTGCTGGAGCTGCCTCCGGCATTTGTGCCTGCCGGGCCCGCTGAAGGCGATGACATCACCGACACCCTGGAGGTGGCGTACTGGGCGGTCCACGACGGGGCGTCCGCGAAGGCGAGCGTGCGGGAGATCCTCGCCAGCCTGCCCAGGATCGTGCGGCAGGTCGGGGCGCTGGCCTGGCAGGCGGACAGGCTCAACACGATCGCGGTCGCGGTCCTCCAACTCGCGTCGGCGGCGATGGGCGCGTTCGGACTGGTCGCCTCGGTGGCGGTCCTTCACGAGCTGTTCGGGTCCGGGCCCACTCCGGACAAGATCCGTGCCGCCCTCCCTCAACTCCTGCTCGTGGTCGGGCTGCTGTCGCTGCGCGCAGTGCTCGAAGCATCGGTGGAATCGGCACAGGCGAGACTGACACCGAAGATCAGGACTGCTTTGGAGTCCGAGTTCTACCATCTTGCGGCGCACGTACGACTGGAGGCGGTCGACGACGCCGACTGGCACGACGACATCCATCGCGCCAGCGACCGCGGGCTGTTCTACGCCCGTCAGATCGTGGGGCAGATCGTCGCCCTCGCCGCTGCGGCCCTGGACATCATCGGCACGATCGGGGTGCTCGGCCTCCTGCATCCACTGCTGATCCTCATGCTGCCGCTGTCTGTCCTCCCGGTCGGTACCGCCGCCGTCCGCGCCGCCCGTGACCGCTTCCACTCCTACATGCGGTGGAACGCACTCCAGCGTCGGGTGCGCGTGTTCTCCTGGCTGCTGCTCGACCAGGACTCAGCTGCCGAGATCCGCTCCAGTACCGCCCAGAACGCGCTGCTGTCCGAACATCGGCGGCTGACAGCGCGCATCGCGCAGGAGGACACCCGGCTGGGAGTGCGCGCGGCCCGGATCACCCTCGCCGGGCGGGCCGTGGGAGGGGTCGGAACCGGCATCACGTACGCGGCGCTGTGCGCCATGCTGATCGGCGGCTGGATCCCACTCGCCGTCGGCGCCGGGGCGGTCCTCGCGATCCAGTCCAGCCACCGCTCCCTGACCACCTTCGTCAACATGGCGCACATGGTGTACGAACACGCCTTGTGGGTCGGCGACCTGCTGTCGGTTCAGACACGGTGCAGAGAGCTACTGCCCCGTAGTGGTGGGCGGGCCGCGCCGGAGGAGGTCGAGGAGATCCGCCTTATCGATGTCTCCTACACCTATCCAGGCAAGGACTCCCCCGCCCTCGACGGAATCAGCCTGACCCTCCGGGCCGGGGAGACCGTCGCGTTCGTCGGCGTCAACGGTTCCGGAAAGTCGACCTGCTCCAAGCTGATCGCGGGCCTCTACGACGCGGCGTCCGGCACCGTGTCCTGGAACGGGAACGACGCCCAGCAGTTGGACGGGGTCTCGCTTCAGCAGCGGGTGGCCATGGTGCTCCAGGCCCCCGTTCGCTACCCCTTCACCGCCCTGGCGAACATCGCCGCCTCCCGTGGGTCGATCACCGAAGCCGAGCCGCAGGCCGCCCACGACGCGGCGGTCGCCGCCGGCGCGGACCAGGTCATCGGGGCCCTGCCAGGCACCTGGGAAGCCCTGTTGTCGAAGCGCTTCCAAGGCGGGCAGGAGCTCTCCGCGGGTCAGTGGGCGAAGATCGCTGTAGCTCGCGGCCTCTACAAGAACGCACCCGTGCTGCTGCTCGACGAACCGACCGCCAGCATGGACCCGAAAGCCGAACACGCCGTTTACCAGGCCGTCCTTCGAGGCGCACGGCGCTCCGGGCAGATCACCGTCCTCATTTCGCACCGGCTGGCTTCGGTCACCGAATGCGACCGGATCTATGTCTTCGACGGCGGAAGGATCGTCGCCAGCGGATCCCACCTGGAGCTGATGGATCAACGGGGCGACTACGCGGAGATGTTCATGCTCCAGGCCGCCGGCTATCAGAACGCCTTCGCCGCCGGGACTGACGCCCCATGACTCCAGCCCCCGGACCGTCCGACCCCTGGTCGCCACCAGGTCGCGCTTCGATTCACCTGGTCACCGGCGGTCGGCCCGTCACCATCTGGCAACCACGGAGCCGATTGCCAGGGCGGGCGGGCCGACCTGGGGTCAGGCCGAGGCGCGTTCCCCTCCCCCACGGGCACACCATCCAGCGCAGCAGCAGAGGAGCAGCACCATGGGATACGTCGTCCAGGGGGAATGGGACCAGCACTACACCGACGGGAAGGGGTTCAGGCCGCTGGGAGACGTAGAGCGCGCCGTGCTCGCCGAGCACGCCCCCGCACCGAAGGGCGGTGGCCGGGCGCTCGACGTGGGCTGTGGCGTCGGTGACCTGGCCGTCCACCTCGGGGGCCAGGGCTACGCGGTGGATGCCGTGGACTTCGCCGCAAGCGCGATCGCCCGGGCCGAGTCAGAGCACGTGGATGTGAAGGGGGTGCGCTGGCTACGGCTGGACATCGAGCGGGACGACCCGGAGGAGTTGCACAGCACGGGCTATGACCTCATCACCCTGCGGCTCGTCCTGCCGTTCCTACGGGACCGCGCCCGGGTCATGCACGGACTCGGCGGACGGCTCAGACCGGGCGGGGCACTCGTGATCATCACACCCACCGCCGAACACACCCCCGAGGACCGACGGGACATCGCCCTCGATGAAGAAGAAATCAGACTCCTCAGAGCGGATTGGAAGGAGACCGAGCGATTGACGGTGGATGAGCTCGCCGTCCTGGTCCTGCGCGGACCGTGCCCCAACGGCACCAGCGCGGTGCGGTAGCGAAGGCCCCAAGGGCCGCTGCCCTGGCGGCCCTTGGGGAGGGGATGCAGACGCGCTCGACCGGAGCACCTCGCCACCGAGAGGTGCCGCCCGGAGCCCTCACCACCGCATCCCCGGCGCATTCCCGGCACGGGTCCTGCGATCAGCCCTGCGAGCGGTCCTGCGATCGGGCAGATCAATTCTCACAGCGCTGTTATATTAGCGCTGTGATAAATCCCGATCCCACAGTGCTACCCGATCCCTGGTACTCGCTGCACAAGCTGCTGTCCGACATGGACGCCGAAATCGAACAGGTCTACGTCGAGCGCGGCATCAAGGGGGTGCGGCCACGGTTCGCCTATCCGTTGATCCGACTCGCCCACACCGGACCGCTGACCATCCGCGAGCTTGCGGAATCCCTCGACCGCTCACACTCGGCGATCAGCCAGACCATCGCTGCCATGCGCAAGGAGGGGCTGGTCACCTCCGAGCCGGGGCCCGACGCCCGCACCCGACGGATCGAACTGACCGAACGCGGCCGTTCGCTGGTCCCGTTCCTGGAGGCCGAGTGGCGCGCCACCCACGCGACTGTGGCCGAGCTGGACGGGGAGGTCCCGTACGCGATGACCACCGTCGTCGAGGAGTTGCGGCGGGCCCTGGAACAGCGGCCGATGCGGCAGCGGGTCCTCGACCATCTCGTCGAGCCACCTCAGTGAAGGGGCGGATCCGGTTCCTTGACCTTCGTCCGCTGCGGAGCAGTCGGCCCTTCCGTGACCTGTGGATCGGCTCCTCGGCCTCCCAACTCGGCTGGCAGATAGCCACCGTGGCGGTACTGGCCCAGGTCTGGGACCTGACCGGCAGTCCGGTTGCCACCGGTGCCATCGGACTGGCAACCGGGCTGCCGATGGTGGTCTTCGGCCTGCTCGGAGGCACGTTGGCCGACACCGTCGATCGTCGTGCGGTGGTGTGGATCACCACCGTGGGCCAACTGCTGGCCGCCGCGGGGCTGTGCGCCCAGGCACTGGCGGACAACCGGAACGTGCTGCTGCTGCTCGCGCTGGTCGCCTTCGGGGCCGCCTCGGGCGCGCTCGGTGCCCCTGCGCGGCGTACGTTCCCCGTACGACTGCCGCGCTCGGTGCCCCTGCGCGGCGTACGTTCCCCGTACGACTGCTACCGACCGATCAGGTGGCCGCGGGGCTCGCGCTCAACAATGTGTCCTTCCAGGCGGCAATGCTGACCGGGCCCGCACTCGCCGGGCTGATCATCGCCCGCTGGGACTTCGCTGCCGCCTATGCCGTGCAGGCCGTGGCCATCGGCGTATCGATGCTGACCGTGCTGCGACTCCCGGTCATCAAGCCCGAAGGCGCGCTCACCGCAGACGGGAGACGCCGCGCGGAGCGCGGCGGCTGGCTGATCGTCCTGCGCCGTCCCGCGCTGTGGGGGGTGATGGCCACCGACCTGTCCGCAACCCTGCTGGCCATGCCGATCGCGCTCTTCCCCCTCGTCAACGAGATCCGGTTCGACGGCGATCCACAGACGCTCGGCCTGTTCCTCTCGGCCGTTGCGGTCGGGGGGATCTCAGCCGGTCTGCTGTCCGCGACGGTGACGCGTTGGCCCCGTGCCGGTGTGGTCCAACTGACCGCGGCCGGCGTCTGGGGCCTGGCCCTGGCGGGCTTCGGACTGCCCGGGCCGCTCTGGCTGGCGCTCGGCTGTCTGGCCGTCGCCGGCGCTGCGGACACCGTATCGGTGATCACTCGTAGCACTCTGATCCAGTTGGAGACTCCGGACGCCTACCGCGGGCGGGTCTCCTCCGTGGAACACGTCATCGGCGTCGCAGGCCCCGAACTGGGCAACTTCCGTGGCGGTCTGCTGGCGTCCGCCACCTCCGCCACCTTCTCGCTGGTCGCAGGCGGCCTCTCCGCCACCTTGGCGATCGCTGCCGTCGCGGCGACCAACAGGACCCTCCGCGCCTACCGCACACCACCCGCCGTCGCACAGCCCCCCGCCCCCGCGGTCACCGACGCGGTGAAAGCCGTTGGCCCGCCGTAGTGGCCGTACGTCAGCCCTTCTCCAGCACGACCTGCACGACGTGGACGACCTAGTGCCACGGGTGGCGGAGTCCTCCTGGGGAGCGCTGTCGGCTCAATCGCCTACCTCGACGTACGAGGCCAGGTTGGCCAGTGAGGAGGCGAGGCCGGACTCATGGACCGTCTGGTCGATGCCGGGCGGTACGTCCGTGGCGGTGACGGCCAGCTCGGTCCCGTTGGCGGTGGCGGCAAGATCCCAGGTCATCGTCATCGTGCCCGCGAATGACGGGTCGTCGGCCTCGAACACCGCCCGTTGCACCACGCGCTTGAGTGGCACCAGGTCGGCGAACTCGATGTCGACGATGTCGGTGGCGTCCGAGGTCTTGCCGGGGTTGTCGGACGGGTCGAGATAGGTGAGGACCATCTGAAATCCCCCGCCGGGCCGGGGGTCCCATCGTTCGACCCGCCCGCTCATCCCGTCCGGCGGTAGCCATGCCTCAAGGGACGCCCGATCGAGGAGGGCGTCGTACACAGCTGCCGGTGGTGCGGCGATCACTCGGCTGGCGCGGTGGGGCGTACTCATGCCCCGACTCTAGGACAACGGGTCGCACGACACCCGTCTCCGAGCTGGACACGGCTGGAGAAGACGGGCGAAGAACAGGGCGCAGGCCGACAGGGCCACCGCCTCCCAGTGATTCCGAAGCGGTGGCTTCCGATCCCGCCATAGCGAACGCCGCCGACACCGACGCCGACCGTCCGTCCACCTCCTGGCCAGGCCACCGAACCCACCCTGTTCAACCCACCGTCCACGTTCTGGCCGGCTCAGGCTCCGTACGGACCGAAGTCCGGGCCCCTAAGAACCAACGCAGGCCCAGGGCAGACCGATGCGAGCCCCGTACGGACCGACCCGGGACCCGGACCGTGGCGCCGGCCGGATCGAAACCTCTCGATCCGGTTCCGGCTCCTCGAATGAGCATCCGTACGGATACCGCATGCAGCCCGCCCGTGGCCCACTGATGGCCATGGACGAAACCATGCCGCAGCCACGCCCCCGTACCCGCGACCGACGGTGGCGGCGCACAGCAAGGATCGGGCTGGCGACTCTGGCCCCTGTGTACGTCATCGCGATCCTCGTGATGCTCCCGCAGTGCAGTCTCGCGGACGACTGCGGCAACCCTCCGCGTGCACGGGAGCATCTCGCCTGGGCGGCGTTCGCGATCAGCGCGACGGCCGGACTCCTCGCCTCCTTCGCACCACAGCGGTTCCACTGGAGCCAGCGCGTCCGCCCGCCCCTCACCCTGCTGCATCTCGCGGGGATGGTGGTTGCTGCGGGGACGGTGCTGGCGACCGCGCCATGAGCGCCCGTCATCCACAACGGTGTGCCACCGCTGCTGCGGCTGGGCATCGTACGAGGGCGGACGGCAGAGCCGACGGGCAAGCCCGATCAGCTCCGGGCGGTTGCCGAGGGCTCGGCCTGCATCAGGAGTGCGCAGGCACATCGACAGCCGAGAGGACGGCGGTTGGTGTTGCGGTGGGCCTGAGGACCCCCGTCGTGCGGGTGGTGCGTTGCAGTGCGGGCCGCGGATCTCCGCCGTGGGTGAGGTTCGGCCGTCCAGGGCCCCACCCGCTCGGAGTCATCCGTCCGTCAGCCCGGCCCATTCACCGACCTTCTGGGTCAGTTCGCCGGGCGCGCGACCAGGGCGGGGTGATGGTCAGTCCGCCTCCAGTTGGAAGTTGAAGACGGTGGAGTCGAAACGGCTGTAGCTCTCGTAGTCCACGAGGTCGTACAGGTCACGCCGGTGTTGCATCTCATCGAGTTCATTCGTCAGTGAACCCTGTTCCAGCAGTGTCGTCAGGCCCCGGTCCGCCGCTCCCATGGCCATGCGCAGCAGTGAGACGGGCCAGATCACGATGTTGACCCCGACGTCCCGCAACTGGTCGGTGGTGAACAGCTCGCTCTTGCCGAACTCGGTCATGTTCGCGAGGATCGGTACGTCGATCGCGGCGCGCACCTGGGCGAACTCGTCCAAGCTGCGCAACGCCTCCGGGAAGATCGCGTCCGCCCCGGCGTCCACCAGCTGTCGCGCCCGATCGATCGTCGCGTCCAACCCATCGACCGCGCGTACGTCCGTACGGGCCACGATGAGGAAGTTGGCGTCGCGCCGGGCGTCGACTGCCGCCCGAATCCGTCGCCCTGCCGTCCCGGCGTCGACGACCTGCTTGCCGTCCAGATGGCCGCAGCGCTTCGGGTTCATCTGGTCTTCGATGTGCACGCCCGCGAGGCCGGCGTCCTCAAGCTCCTGGATGGTGCGCGCGACGTTCATCGGCTCACCGAATCCGGTGTCGGCATCGGCGAGCGTGGGGAGGTCGGTGACGCGCGTGATCTGGCGCGTGCGCCCCGCGACCTCGGTCAGTGTCGTCAGCCCGATGTCCGGAAGGCCGAGGTCGGCGCTGAGCACTGCCCCCGACACATAGACGCCGTCGAAGCCGCGGCGCTCGATGAGCCGCGCCGAGAGCGGGTTGAAGGCTCCCGGCAGACGCAGCAGCTCACCGGAGGCGAGCCGCTCGCGGAAGGATCTGCGCTTTTCCGCATCGGTTCGAGTCGTGTAGAGCATCGCTGGCTCCTCAGAAGATTCCGGGTCGGCCCGCGGAGGGCAGCTGCCCCGCCTGGGCTACGAAGGTCAGTTCGCGCACCTCGTCCACCCCGAGCTCCGGAAGCCGCAGCGCCAGGTCGAGGAACCGCTTCACCTCGACCTCTCCCAGTACGGGTGTCGCGAGGGTGCGGAACTTCTCGATGTAGTTCTCCCGGGCGAAGGGGCGGGCTCCGGCGGGGTGTGCGTCCGCAACGGCGATCTCGTCCTCCACCGTGCGGCCGTCGACGAGCGTCACAACGATGCGACCGCCGTAGGACTGGCTGTCGCCGCCCGCGTGGTACCGCTCCGTCCACACCGGGTCCTCGACGGTGGTGATCTTCTGCCACAACGCAACAGTGTCGGCACGTGTGGCCCGCTCGGTGGCGTACGAGTCGACGTGGTGCCAGCGTCCGTCCTGGAGTGCGACGGCGAGGATGTAGGGCAGTGAGTGGTCGAGCGTCTCACGGGAGGCGTTCGGGTCGTACTTCTGCGGGTCGTTGGCGCCCGAGCCGATGACGTAGTGCGTGTGGTGCGAGGTGTGGACGACGATGCTCTCGACCTTCGCGGGATCCGCCACGTCGGGGTACTCACGAAGCAGTTTCCGCGCCAGGTCGATCCACGCCTGCGCCTGGTACTCCGCCGAGTGCTCCTTGGTGTAGCTGAGCAGAATGGCTTCCTTGGGCTCGCCCGCACCCGGGAGCGGCACCTCGTAGCGGCCGTCCGGACCGTCGAGGAGCCAGGCGATGACCCCGTCCTCACCCTCGTAGATCGGGGCCGGGCTCGTCTCTCCGCGCATCGCCCGGTCCACGGCCTCGACCGCGAGCTTGCCGGCGAACCCGGGCGCATACGCCTTCCAGGACGAGATCTCACCCTTGCGGGACTGTCGCGTGGTCGTCGTGGTGTGCAGCGCCTGACCGATGGCCTGGTAGATCACCTCGGTGGACAGGTCGAGCAGCGTTCCGATGCCGGCGGCGGCCGACGGGCCGAGGTGCGCGATGTGGTCGATCTTGTGCTTGTGCAGACTGATGGCGCGCACGAGGTCGATCTGGAGCTCGTAGCCCGTTGCGATACCGCGGACGAGCGCGCGTCCGTCCTTGCCGACGTGCTGAGCGACGGCGAGGACCGATGGGATGTTGTCACCGGGGTGCGAGTAGTCCGCGGCGAGGAAGGTGTCGTGGTAGTCGAGCTCGCGAACGGCGACCCCGTTGGCGTACGCCGCCCACTCGGGGCCCGTGCGGACGTCCGACCCGAGTCCGAAGAGGGTGGACCCAACGCCACCACGGCTCGGGGTGTGTGACAACGCCTGCTCACGCGCCGAGGAAGGGGCCGAGCGGCCGATGGAGGCGGCTGCGACCGCCGCGTTGTCGATGACCCGGTTGACGATCATCTCCACGGCCGAGTCCGTGACCTCGACGGGGTCCGTGGCTATCTGCGCCATCTTCCAGGCCAGCTGCTCCTCCCGGGGGAGGTTCTCCTCGCTGCGGTGGGATCGGACGAGATGGTTCCTCATCGTGGTGTCTCCGTTGTTGTGGTGGGGCTGTTGTGTTCCTCGATCGCGTCCCGGTCGTCGGGACGCCAGGACTGGCGGAAGTGCTCAAAACTGTTGTGAAGGTGAACGTGCGTGGCGTGCAGCGCGAGCGCCGCGTCGCCCCGGGAGATGGCCCGCGCGATGAGCGCGTGCTCCGAGGCGGACGCTTCGAGCCTGGCCTGGGAGTGGCCTGCCATGCGGCGTACACGGGCGATGTGGGTCCGAAGGTTCTCGACCGCATCGACGAGGAAGGAGTTCTCCGTCGCCTTGTAGATGGCCTCGTCGAAGCGGCTGATGAGCGCGTAGTAGTCGCTCACCTGCTCGTCGGAGACCGTTGAACCACGGAGGTGACCGTGCCACTGCGTGAACTGGAACTCGAAGGCCGCGAAGAGCGCGGATTTGCCGCGCACGGCGGCGAGTTGTGCTGCTTGGGCCTCAAGGCAGGCACGCAGTTCGAAGAGGCTTCGCACGTCGTGTTCGGCGACCTGCGTGACGACGAGACCTCGTTTTCCCGACGGCTCGACGAGGCTTTCCGCGGCCAGTCTGCGAAGCGCTTCGCGAACCGGTGTGCGGGAGACCCCAAGGCGCGCGGACTGTTCCACCTCTAAGAGGGGGGCGCCCGGTGGCAAGTCGCCGTCGAGGATCTCCGACCGCAGCTGAGTATATGCACGTCCTGCGGCAGTGGAGGAAGTGGTCAACATAGGGCGGAGTGTATACACGAGTTGATTCTGGGTCACGAGGCGAGCACAAAGTACCGGCAAACTCTTGTGAGTACCCCGCAGTCTGTATACATTCCGTTTCTCCAGACGCTCCCGTCGCAGAGACAAGGATGTCTCCCATGAAGCTCACCCGCATCGCCGCTACCACAGC
Source organism: Streptomyces sp. NPDC059256 (assembly GCF_042753785.1). Taxonomy (NCBI): domain Bacteria; kingdom Bacillati; phylum Actinomycetota; class Actinomycetes; order Kitasatosporales; family Streptomycetaceae; genus Streptomyces; species Streptomyces sp. NPDC059256. The sequence continues at coordinate 85,965 of NZ_JBHYZO010000014.1, forward strand.
GGTCGCTGTCCTTGCCCTCACCGCATGCGGCAGCAACGACAGCTCCTCAGGCACGAAGGCCAAGGCCGACAAGAAGCCTGAGGCGCTCAACCGACTTGAGATAATCGCGCCCGCAGCACCAGGCAGCGGTTGGGACCAGGCCGCCCGCGCAGTCCAGGACTCGCTGAGAACCGAGAAGCTGGCGAAGTCTCCAGAGGTCAAGAACGTCCCGGGTGCCTCGGGCACCGTCGCCCTCGCGCAGGTCGCGCCGCAGAAGGGCAAGGAGGACCTCTGGATCGCCTCGGGCCTGGCCATGATGAGCGGTGTCATCAGCAACGGCACCAACGTGACCCTCGACGACCTCACGCCTCTCGCCCGCATCATGGGCGAGTACGAGGTCATCGTCACGCCGAAGGACTCGCCCTACAAGTCCATCGATGACCTCTTCGCAGCGATCAAGAAGAACCCGAAGGCGGTCTCCATCGCCGGAGGCTCCGCCGGCAGCGCCGACCACATCTTCATCGGCCTGCTCGCCAAGCACTACGGAGTCAAGCCCGCCGACGTCAACTACGTCCCCTACAGCGGTGGCGGCGAGGCGACCACGGCCATCCTCGGTGGCAAGGTCCAGGCAGGTGTCTCGGGCCTCAGCGAGTTCTCCGCGCAGATCAAGGAGGGCAAGATGAACGGCCTCCTCATCTCGTCGCTGGAGCAGATCGAAGGGGTCAAGTTCGCCCAGACCGCGGCCGACGTGGACAAGACCCTTGAGTTCCAGAACTGGCGCTCGGTGATGGCGCCGGGCGGTGTGAGCGACGCGCTCAAGACCCAGTACGGCGAGGCACTCAAGAACCTGCACGCCTCGCAGAGCTGGAAGGACACGCTCAAGAAGAACGCCTGGAACGACAACTTCATCGCCGGTGACGAGTTCGCGACGTGGCTGAAGGAGGAGAACACCCGGGTGCAGGGCGTTCTCGACGACCTCGGCCTGTCCAAGAAGTGAACTGAACCTCGTTGTGGGTGCCCGCCGTGCGCGGGCACCCACCACCTCGGCGTGAGAAAGGCACACCCATGAGCACCCACCCGACAACACCCGAGCCCTCCTCGGCCCAGCCCCGCGACCACCGAGGTGTGGCCCTGGGCGAGTGGGCCGTGACCGCCGGGCTTCTCGCCATCGGGGTTGTCACACTGCTCGACGGCCTCGGGCAGGCGACCTCGACGTCCGCATCGGGCGTCGGAGCCGGCTTTATGCCCAAGGTCGTCGGCGTACTGCTGATCGCGCTCTCCGTGGCTCTCGGCATTCAAGTGGCGCGCGGCAAGCGCGGCGAGGCCGACGCGGCAGAAGGCGACGTCGACGTCCGCAGCACCAGGTGGGTTCCCCTCGCCGTCTGTGTGGGCGCCGTGCTGATCTTCATAGCCGGCGTCGAGACCCTCGGCTACATCATCGTCTCCGCCGTGGCGTTCTGGCTCACGGCTTGGGCCCTCGGGGCTCGTAGCCACCTCAAGTCGGCGGGCATAGCGGTCGTGCTGTCCGTCGTCGTATATCTCGTCTTCACGCGCGCCCTCGGCATCTCGCTGGCCGCCGGTGTTCTGGAAGGGGTCCTCTGATGTCGGGCTGGGAAGGACTTCTCCACGGGCTCTCGCTCGCCGTCACCCCTGAGAACCTGCTGTTCGCACTGATCGGCACCATCGTCGGAACGCTGATCGGCGTCCTGCCGGGCATCGGCCCGGCGCTGACGATCGCCCTCCTCCTGCCGATGACGTACGGACTGGAGCCGGCCAGCGCGTTCATCATGTTCGCCGGCATCTACTACGGCGCCATGTACGGCGGATCGACCACCGCGATCCTTCTGAAGACCCCCGGCGAGTCCGGTTCGGTCATCACCGCCATCGACGGCAACAAGATGGCACGAAAAGGCCGCGGTGCCGCCGCACTGGCGACCGCAGCCATCGGATCGTTCATCGCGGGCACCATCGCCACCCTGCTGTTGGCGTTCTTCGCGCCGTGGATGGTCGAGGTGGCGATCAAGCTGGGCGCCCAGGACTACTTCGCGCTCATGGTCGTCGCCTTCCTCACCGTCAGCGCGCTCGTCGGCAGCTCACCGCTGCGCGGGCTCATCTCGATGGCGCTCGGCCTGACCGTCGGGCTCGTCGGACTCGACTTCCAGAGCGGTCAGCAGCGCCTCACCTTCGAGCAGGTGTCCCTGCTCGACGGCATCGACACGGTCGTCCTCATCGTCGCCCTGTTCGCCCTGGGCGAGGTGCTCTACGTGGCGGCGCACCAGGTGTCGAGCCGCTTCGACGTCATGCAGGTGAAGAAGGGCAAGCACTGGATGTCCCGCGAGGACTGGGGGCGCGCCTGGCGACCCTGGCTGCGTGGAACGTCCATCGGGTTCCCGCTCGGTGTGATCCCCGCGGGCGGTTCCGAGATCCCGACCTTCCTCTCGTACACCCTTGAGCGCAAGCTGTCGAAGCGCCCGAAGGAGTTCGGACAGGGCGCGATCGAGGGGGTGGCAGGACCGGAGGCGGCGAACAACGCCAACGCCGCCGGTACCCTCGTCCCGCTGCTGACGCTCGGCATCCCGACGTCCGCCACGGCAGCCGTCATCCTCGTCGCCTTCCAGCAGTACGGCATCCAGCCCGGTCCCCAGCTGTTGGAGACCCAGTCCGCGTTGGTCTGGGGTCTGATCGCCAGCCTGCTCATCGCGAACGTGATCCTGCTCGGTCTGAACCTGCCGCTCATCGGGCTCTGGGTGAAGATCCTCAAGATTCCCAAGCCCTATCTCTTCGCCGGCATCATGGTCTTCGCACTGCTCGGCACCTATGCCGTGAACGGCAGCGCGTTCGACGTGGGAGTGCTGCTCTTCTTCGGTCTCGCCGGCTATCTCATGCGCCGGTTCGGCTTCCCGGTCTCACCGATGATCGTGGGCGCGATCCTCGGCCCCCTGGCGGAGGTCCAGCTGCGCCGGGCACTCGACATCGCCGGGGGTGACATCTCGACGCTCGTGTCGACGCCGTTCACGATCGTCGTGTACCTGACGCTGGCCACCGTCCTGGTCGGAGGCTTCCTCCTCCGCAGGCCAAGGCGCAGCGTCGGCGTTGCCACCGAGACCGTCCACGAAGATGAGGTTCCCGACGTCCGGGAGTCCTCGGACCGTTGAGAGCCCCTGCGGCCCTCCTGTGCCATGCGTTCCTCATCCAGCTCGCCGCTTACATCGTGCGGCCGACCTCGGCCTACCGTGCGATCGAGCTGGGTGTGGATCCGCAGATGGTGGGTCTCATCGCGGCGAGTTTCGCGCTCATACCCCTCGTGGTGGCCGTGTCCATCGGGCGGTGGAACGATCGCGGTCATGTCAGGCTGAGCCTCGTCATCGGCGGTGTGCTGATGACGGGGGCCGGGCTCGGGATCCATTTCTGGTCCGAGAGCCTGGCGAGCCTGCTGATCTGGAACGCCGTCATCGGTCTCGGGCACCTCCTCGCGATCGTGGGTCAGCAGACGCTCGTTGCCGAACTCGGACGAGAGCGGTTGGACTCCGCCTTCGGTACCTACACCTTCGTGGGGTCCCTGGGGCAGGCGGCGGCCCCGCTGGTGCTGGCGGCCGTCGGTGGAAGCGCAGTGCTCCCGGACACCGGCGTCCTCTTCGGCATCTACACGGCCACATGTGTGGGCCTGCTGGCCGTGACCGGACTGCTTTCGCCTCCGCGGAACGCCGACCAGCGCCTGGGCAGCCAGCACTCCTTGAAGTCCGCCCTCCGCGTCCCGCGGACGACCCGGCGCACCATGACGGGTGCGATGTTGCTCAGCATGCTCGTGCTGGCGGCGGTCGACCTGATCCAGGTCTACCTTCCAGCCCTCGGGGTGGAACGGGAGATCCCGTCGGCCACCATCGGTGTGCTGCTCGCCGTGCGGGCGGCGGCAACGATGCTCTCCCGGCTGGGGCTTGCGCGACTGGCCACCCGAGTGGGGCGGACCCGGCTCGCGTACGTCTCCACGATCGTCGCAGGCGCGGCCGTGGCGGCCCTGGCCGTTCCCGCACCGGTCGTGGTCGCGGGCATCCTCCTCGCCATCGCGGGGTTCGCCCTCGGGATCGGTCAACCACTTTCGATGTCGATCGTGACCGCCGCCGCCCCGGCCGGGACGACGTCGACCTGGCTCGCCCTACGCCTGAGTGGCAACCGTGTCGGCCAGTCCGTGATCCCTGTCGTCCTCAGCGCGTTCACCGGCAGCATCGGGACGGGTGGCATCTTCGTGATCACCGGTGTCGGGCTGCTCGGCACAGCCGCCGCGGCGCGGATCCTGATCGCCGACGACCTCTGACCCGCTTCGACACCTGGCCGTTTCCACACCCGGCCGTTTCCACACCCGGCCGATTCGGACGGTGCCACTACCCCCGGCCGTGCCACAGTCGTACGGCCGGGGCGGCTTCCACCAAGGGTCCGCCGGGGGACGTAGCAGCATCGGTCCGATGCGCCTACCGCTTCGTCGACAGAGCGATCACCGGGCGATCACCGGGGAGATCGCCACACTCCAGGGATTCGGACGGGCGGTGCTGTGGTCGATGAAGTCGCCGATCCTCGGTGCAGGAAGACGAGTTCAGTCGATGATCGCGGTGGCTTCGACCTCGACGAGGAGGTCGGGCCCGGCCAGGGCTGCGACTCCTACGCCGGTGAGCGGCGGGGTCGGGAGGGTGCCCAGTTTGGCCGCTGCCCGGGCGATCCCTTCCCTGAGCAGGGGCATCTTGTCGGGGGTCCAGTCGACGAGATAGACGGTCAGTTTCGCCACGTCGTGGAAGGTCGCGCCGGCTGCCGCCAGCGCCGTACCGATGTTGATGTAGCACTGCTCGACCTGAGCGGCGAGATCATCCTTGCCGATGGTGACACCGTCGGGATCGCAAGCGACCTGCCCGGCGATGAAGACCAGCTTCGACCCGGTCGCGACGGACAGATGTCGGTACAGGTCGACCGTTGCGAGTCCTTCGGGGTTCTGCAGGGTGACGGCCATGCTGGCTCCTTGTTGAGATCCCGTGGGTCCGCGTCGCCGAACGGGCGCGCTCACGGTTACTTGTGGTTACTTAGGAACCGTAGGAGAGTCTTCTCCGGCAGGGAAGAACGCACTTTTTGGTGACTGGAGAACCAGATGGTGACCAAGCAGCTCAATGACGGCTCCCCCGACGAGGCGGACTTGACCCGCGCGGACTCGCTGGCGCGGGAGATCTTCTCGGACGTCGCCAACAAGTGGGCACTCCTGATCATCGAGGTCCTCGGTGACGGCACCCTGCGCTTCGGTGAGGTGCGGAACAAGGTCGAGGGCATCAGCCACAAGATGCTCACCCAGAACCTGCGCATGCTGGAACGCAACGGCCTGGTCGAGCGGAATGTGCATCCCACCGTGCCGCCGCGCGTCGAGTACACGCTCACCGAGCCGGGCCAGGCACTCCGGGCGACGGTCGATGGAATGTGTGACTGGACCCATCGGTACTTCGGCCACATCGAGGCATCCCGCCACCGGTTCGACGCCTGATGGGTGGAGCATTCGGGTGCAGGGCGACCGACGGAGCTCACCCGGCAGTACGACGGGCAGGTACTCCGGCCGGTCAGCGGTCGTCGAACGGGCCGACGCCAAGCGCCTCCAAGGCATCGAGGACGAGGTCGATACTGACGGCCGCGAGGAGCAACCCCAGAAGCCGGCCGAGTAGTTCGACGGTCGCATGGTGCGTGGCACGCAGGACGCGCTCCAGGAGAAGGATGCAGACGAGGTCCAACACGATCACGGCGACGTACGCACCGGCGACGGTGGAGCGCCAGGTCCAGCCGGAGCGCGCTGCTGCTTCGATGAGCAGGGCGGTCATGGCCAGGGGGCTGACGACGAAGGGCACGAGGAGCTCTCGTAGGGCACCGGTGGTGTCGGCGCCGTCCTCGTGCGGTGCGCCCGCTCCCGCTGGCAGGCCCAGTACGAGGCCGACGGCGTAGAGGAAGAAGATGATGCCGCCCGCGAGCAGGAGTGCGGGGGTGCTGATGTGGAACAGGTCGAGGACCCAGGGAGCTGTGAAGCTGGTTGCCAGACCGATGAGGATCGCCGCGCCGCACGAGAGGAAGGCGATGGTGCGGAGTTCGCGGGTGGGGTGCGTCTGCGCGAGATGGGCGAAAGAGAGCAGGACCTTCGGCGGGCCGACGACGGATACGAAAGTGATCAGGGCGGCGGAGAAGCTGAGCGCGTTCACTCTGGGGAATCTAGGCCGAGGCCGCCGACGTGACCGGGCACGGCACGGGGTGTCGGTGGAACTACGGGATCTTCCTCCCCGGGCCGGTCGGGCGTTCTGACCGTGACCGTATCGGGGAGGACCGACCCGGATTCGATGTCAGCCCGTCAGGGCAGTGGCCGATCAGGCACGGCGTGCGGCCCATACGGTGCGTTCGGTACGGACCGCGAGGTCACGGCGGCGCAGGATGCTCTGGGGGCTGTCCGTGTCCAGCAGTCGATCGAGAGCGCTGAGGTCCTCAGCGGCAAGAGCGTCGCTGACGCCGGCGCGCAGGCGCTTCAGGCTGCTCCATGCGTACCGGCCGACTGACTGGTCGTCGGAGCCTTCGATGTGCACGGTGATCGAGCGTTCGCCCTCGACGGTGAACCCGGCGGCGGTCAGTCTCGGACCCCAGTCGGCACCACGGTGCGGCACGTGCTCGGCGTGGTGCTCAAGGGCCGCATGGCAGCGGTCTTCGAGACCCGGCCGCTCCTGCGGAGCGTCGTCGGGCAGGAAGCGCGGGAAGCCGGCCAGTTCGACGACGGCGAACAGACCGCCCGGAGAGAGCAGGTCATGGACCTTGCTCAGGGCTCGGTCGGGGTCGGCCATGTGGTGCACCGACGCCGATCCCCACACCAGATCGGGTCGGCCCAGCGCGGGCCAGTCCGCGTCGAGATCGGCCGGCACGGTGCGCACCCTGTCGGCCACGCCGAGCTCCTCTGCCTTCTCCCGTAGCCGGTGCAGATGACTGGCCGATACGTCGACGGCGGTCACCTCCGCCTCGGGGAAGCGCGCGAGCAGGGCGAAGGTGCCGGCCCCGGTCCCGCATCCCAGGTCGAGGATGTGGCGCGGCGCGCTCTTGAGGGGTAGCCATGCGGTGATGGAATCCGTGTGCTCGGCGAGCACCTCGGCGTCCAGATCGAGGAGCTCCACCTGATCGTGGGAGTCAGGGGTGGGGTGTGCGTCGGGGTGAGCGTGTGCCGTGTGGTGAGCGTGTGCGTCGGGGGGAGCATGTGCCGCGTGCGAGGAGGGGTGTGTCATGCCAGCCACGCTATGAGGATCACACCATCGCGGCACCATGGTTCCCGGTGTGCGCAAGACGATGACGTCTTTCGCTGCCGAACGCGCAAGCCGATGCCCCCTGCGCATCGATGCCCTGCGCACAGAGTGCGGGGATGCCTCGTCACTGTCCTGCCGAGCGAATGCGGAAGTGAACGGCCTGGTCGATGACGTGGTGGGCGACCGTCTCAGCCGTCATCACCGCCTCAGCCGTCATCACCGCGCTGATGGCCGCGGCGAGCGTCGCGGTCGAAGATGCCCAGGATCTCGCAGGGGCCGCCCTCGGCACCGATGGCATGGGGCAGCATCGTGGGGAACTCCGCCGCCTGGTTCGTCTCTACGCGAATCCGCCGGTTGCCCAGCAGCAGGACCGCGGTGCCGGACAGGACGACGAGCCATTCACGGCCCGGATGGGCCCGCAGCCGTGCGGGGCTGTCGGGTGGGGGGTTCGTCATGCGCTGGCGCACGACGCTCAGACCCGGTTCGGCCTTGATGGGCCAGCGCATGAGTCCATGGGCTGCGTCGATCGTCGGGTTGGTGACGATGTCGTCGGTGGCGGTTTCGACGAGCTGATCCAGGGAGGTGTCCAGGGCTCGGGCCAGGGTGACCAACTGGTCCAGGGCCAGTCGGCGCTGGCCGTTCTCGATACGGCTGAGGGTCGACTGGCTGACGTTCGCCCGGGTCGCCAGGTCCGCGAGGGACCAGCCCTGCGCCACCCGCAGCGCCCGGATCCGCTTGCGCACCAGGCTCTCCAGCTCGCCATTGTCTTGCGTCATAGGCAACACTCTATGCCCCAGACGCCAGGTCGGCCGATCGACGGCATCGCAGCCTCCGGAACGACCGCGACCGAGGCCCGTGCGAGGCAGAGACGAAGAGGCACGAAGAAGGGGGACGACTCCCTGACCGGCGGCTTCACAGACCCTGCGAGCCCGCATGTCCACCCCGGTCCCACACCGTCATCAGCCCCGGGACGCCAGGAGTTCTTCCAGTTCGGCCGCGTAGAAAAAGGCGGGGTCGAAGCCCATGCCGCCGAAGTGGCCCGCCAGTTCCAGCGACAGCAGACCGTGGAGCCGGGTCCAGACGACAAGTGCCCGATGGAGTGCGGCGGGCGGAGCGGGGTGGCCGGCGGCCCACTGTCGATGGCTCTCCAGATGGGTGCTGAACGGCGTCTCCTGGCCGCCCGTGGCGAGCGCCGCGCATGCATCGAGCAGCGTGGTCATGATCTCCGAGGAGATGCCGGTGATGTCCTCGGGCGCGTGATAGCCGGGAACCGGGGTTCCGTAGATGAGCAAGTACCGCTGGGGGTCTCCCAAAGCCCAGCGGCGCAGGACGTGTGCCAGCTCGGCCAGATCGGCACCCTCGGCGGCGGCTGATCGGAGGGTCTCGGCGAGGCTTCGGTACGCCTCCCTGATGAGTTCGGTGATCAGATCGTCCCGGCTGGCGAAGTAGCGGTAGAGCGCGGGTCCGCTGACGCCCATCCGCTTGGCGATCGCGTTGAGGGAGAGCGCGGACGCTCCCGCCGTGGCGATCTGCTCCCAGGCGTGTTCCTTGATCTCCGCACGCACCTGGGCGCGATAGCGCTCCCTCGGTGTTGCGGTACCCGCCTCCTGCATTCTGCTGCCTCCCTGACCCAGAGGTTACAGCGTCTAAGTTTCGCGAGAAGCCATCACGTGATCGTTGACCGCGCACAGCGTCGAGTTATAACTTCTAACGAACACAAGAGCCTCTAGATACCGTGCTCTGTCCAGCCCGTCACCCAAGCTTGTCCGCACGGTGAACCGGCCCCGGCCCCGCCAGGAACACGCACCTTCTCGGAGCCAGGTGGGGAGGGTCGCCGGACACCGTCGACGACCACCCGGCCCGCCTACCGAGAGGCCGGGCGCCCAACGGACGGCGGACACGTGCTCAACAGAGAAACCGTCACCAACCGACAAGGGGAACACCGTGCCCGGCATCCGCAACACCGGTATCCGCACCGCCCTGTTCACCGTCCCGCTCGTCATCGGCCTTCTCGGCACAGCCGTCACGCCGGCCGGGGCCGCCCCGCCCCACCACGAGAGGCCCCTCACCTGCCGCGGGGAGGGCGTCGACCCCGACGCCCTTGTCCGTCACCGCACCGAAACGGTGATCCATGCACCGCTGCGGACCATTTGGAAGCTTCAGACCGACGTCGAGCGCTGGCCGTCCTGGCAGGCCCCGGTCACCGCGGTGGACCGCCTGGACCACGGCCCCCTGCGGGAGGATTCCGCGTTCCGGTGGACGACCCCGGTACCGCCCAACCCCGTGACACCCGCCACCAGTCTGGACATCACGTCGACCGTCGAGCAGCTCAAGCGCAACGCCTGCATCCGCTGGACCGGCCCGGCGATCGGTGAGGGGCTGCACATCGACGGCATCCACGTGTGGACCTTCACGAAGGTCAAGGGCGGTGTCCGGGTGAGTACCGAGGAGACCCACACCGGCCCACAGGTCGATGCGAACGTCCCCTTCGCAACCGAGGTCCTTGGCCAGGGCCTCGAAGCATGGCTGCGCGATCTGAAGACAACCGCTGAAGCCCAGGCCACCCGGTCGCATTGAGCCGCGCACCGCAGCCGCTCATCGAGTCCCGTCCGACATCCGCTGTTAAACGCAGCAGGCCCGGTTCCCGGCATCAATACTGATGCCGGGAACCGGGCCGTGCGCGGCTAGCTCTGGGCGACCGTGCCCCAGGGCTCGATCAGAGGCCGAACTCCTGCGGGGACACACCGAGTGCCATACAAGCTTCCCGCAGGATCTGCGCCTCTGCCGGAGCGATGTAGCCATCCGCTCCAGCGACGACAAACCCGGTCTGCACGACCGCCTTGGCCTCCGTCGGCTTCTTGGCCGCCTTGGCGATCTCCTGCATGGCCTCGGCCTTGCCCTGCTGGAAGTTGAACATCAACTGATCGACGTGCTTGTTGAACCGCTGCCGCAGTTGCTCCGGCGGGAAGTTCTGCAAGACGTCGTTCTGCAGGATCAGGGACTCCACGTGCTGCCGCTCGGCCGGGTCCACCGATCCGTCGGCAGCCGCGACCAATGCGCACATGGCCATGCTCGCATCGCGGTAGGAACCGCTCTTGAGCTCGGTCTTGAGGGAGCCGAGCTGGGACTTGAGCAGACCTACGAGCTGGGCCTTCGATCCCCCGCTGGCTCCTGCCGCCGGCCGTCCGTGGCCACTGGAGCTCCTTGCCCCCTGCGCCTGCTGCAGGCCCTTTGCCTGGTCCTTGATCCGGTCCCACATCGCCATCCGTGCCACCTCGGCTACCTAATTCGCTCGTCCGCGTGACTTCCGCGCGTCCCTGTGAGAACGCGTACCCGCCACTCGAAGTTCCATGGCCGGCACGTCGGCGGAACCCTTCCGCTTCCCGGTGCAGCACCCCCGAGGGAAGCGCCGGCCCGCGGGAGTCGGATGCATGCGCAGCTCCGTGCGTGTTCCACCTGGCCGCGCAGGGAGAGCGGGTGGAGGCTAGGGGGGTGGATGTGGACCAGATCACCGCCGAGTTGTACGGAATGAAGCCGTCGGAGTTCATCGCGGCCCGCGATGCGTACGCCGCGCAGGCGCGTGCCGCGGGCGATAAGCAGACCGCCCGACGGATCACTGAGCTACGGCGCCCGACGCTCGCGGCATGGGCTGCGAACCTCCTCGCCCGCAACGACTCCGACGAGACCGAACGGTTTCTCCGGCTCGGACAGGCCCTGCGTGAAGCGCACCGCACGCTCGACCCGGCCCGGCTGAGGGAGCTGAGCCACCAACAGCACCAGGTCATCACCACGCTCGCCCGCAGCGCGGTCACCCTCGCAGAGGAAGCGGGGCAGCCGGTCACGGAGGGAGTGCACCAGGAGGTGGAACGTACGCTTCGTGCCGTGCTCGCCGACCCCGCGACCGCCGAAGCCTGGGCCGCTGGTTGCCTGGTGAAGGCCGGGGAGGCGTCCATCGGGTTCGCCGGGCTGGAGCCCGAGGTGGCGCCTCATCGGTCGGCCACCACCCGACGCACCGCGCCCGACGGGACCGACACCGGTTCACGGAAGGCCCCGTCAGCACCTGCCACCGGATCTGTCGAGAAGAAGAAGGAGCGGGCCCGTCGCGAGGCCGCTCGGAAAGCTGCACGCACCGCCGCCACGGAGGCCGGCCAGAAGGAGCATGCGCTCCGCGCGGCCGGACAGGAACACGAGCGGGCCACCACACGACTCGCCGACGCGGAAGAACGCCTCGCGACCCTCAGAACCCAGTTGGATCAGGCCCGCGAAGATCGGACCGCGGCCCGGTCCCGGGCGAACGAGACCGCGAAGCGTGTCCGGACGGCGGAGAAGGAGGCCAAGGCGGCACGCCGCGCCGCGGATGTCGCCACCCGTGCCGTCGACACGACCGGGGACATCGGCTGACGACGGGGCTCCTTGGCTCCACTCATACTCTCGGCTCTCGGTGATGTGCGGCAGTGAAAACCCCCTTGCGAAGTCGTCTTGGCACTCGATACTCGACATCGGGATGACAAGGAGCACAGGATGACGACCCGTCTGGGTTCACTGAACGAATTCTGCTGGATGGACCTCAAGACCCGGGACCTGGTCGGCACATCCGATTTCTTCTCGAAGACACTGGGCTGGCGCTTCGAGGTGGATGAGAAGGATTGGCGCAAGGCGACCAAGATAGCCGTCGACGGTCATCTGATCGGCGGTGTGAGTGACCTGGCGAATCCCGTCTACCCACCGGGAACACCCGCCCACATCGCCTACTACCTCGCGGTGGAGGACGTCGATCGCCGTGTCGAAGCGGCGACGGCGCATGGCGCTCGTCTTGTCCTGCCGCCCTTCGACGCGGGTGATCAGGGCCGCATCGCAACATTGGTCGATCCGGTCGGCGCCGCCTTCTCCCTGTGGCAGCCACACCACTCCGGCGGATGGAAGCTCCCATCCGGTTTGTCGGGCGCTCCCCACCACATGGTCCTGACCTGCGATCAGCCGGACAGGGCCCGGCATTTCTACGAGCAGACGACCGGCACTCCACTGCTGTGTGCCGACTTCATCGCCGGACCACGTGCGTCCGCCCCGCAGTGGGAGCTTGCAGTCGGAGTCGACGATCTGGACGGCGTCGTCGCCCGCGCAGACGGCCATGCCCACGAGTCGGTCACCCGGTCCGGGGAGACTGTTTGTCGCACGGTGCGGTTGCGCAGTCCGGAAGGACTGTTTTTCCTGGTCCGCAGCTTGAAGGCATGAGTCGGACTTCGACCCAACGGCGGTGTCGACAGCGGTCTCCGGCTAACCCATACGATCGCGGCAGCAGCCCATGGCCAGCCTTCTCGGCCTTCGTCGAGGTGGCTGCCGCTCAGGTGCCTCCCGGTCCGGGCCCGTACGAGTGATGCACATCGTCGCCACACCGGGCCTTTGCCACACCGGTCCACCGCACTGTGCTATCCCTCCCACGGGGGATGGAATCCAGGAGCGGAGTGCGCAGCGAGATGCGTGGTACTTCCCGTGGGCGGCGGCTCGGTGCCGTCCTGTGCGCAATGGCGGTCGTGGCCGTACCGACCGCGACCACTGCCCGGGCGACTCCGTCGTCGGCGACCGCGGTGGTACGGGCAGCACCTGGGACTCCGGGTGTGCCGCAGGACCCGGTCGCGGTCTTCCTGGAAGACTTCGAGAACGGTACGGGCCCCACTCCGATCCTGCTCGACGAGTACGTCGGAGCGCCACCGGTGAACGCCATGTACACCGCTGACCCGAACTGGCTGGATCCGGCGCAGTGCAACGGCATCATCCTGAGCGAATCGGGTGAGGACCAGCCGGATTGCGAGAGCGCGAGCTCGGTGGCGATGCTCGATCTGCGGGACATGGCGGGGGTACTGGGCCAGGTCGGGGGATCGGCCGATCCGACGGTCAACCATGCCGTCTCCGCCTGGACCGCCGGAAGCCCGGGGGCGGACCTGACCGAGTTCGCGACGGTGGATCCGATCCCGCTGGTGACCGACAGCCGGTTCATCACCTTCTCGGTCGATGTCGCCGCGATCAACTGCTTCGCGTCCGGACCGCAGTTGGAGTTCTATCTCACCGGATCGGGACCGGATGTCCCCACGTTCACCAGCCCCATCGACCCCTGCACCGATCCACGGGCGCAGACGTACGACGCCGGGGACAAGGACGTGGAGGCGGGTTCGTTCGCCAGCGACGGATCGGTCCTGTTCACCGGCACTTCCGTGGGCATCAAGATGGTGAACGCCAATGGGGGCGGAGGCGGCAACGACCATGCGTTCGACAACATCAGCATCCTGGATGTGACTCCCCAGCTCGACAAGGAGTTCAACCCGTCGACGGTCTCCGAGAACGCGGTGTCACAGCTGACGTTCACCATCACCAACACCAGCGATCTGGCGGCGAAGGACGGTTTCGCCTTCACGGACACGCTGCCCGCCGGCGTGGTGGTGGCCCCCTCGCCGAACGCGTCCACGACCTGCGGGGACGGGACTGTCACCGCAGGTGCCGGAACGTCCACGGTGGTACTGGCCAATGCGAACCTGGAGACCGGTGCAGCATCGTGCACGATGACCGTGGATGTCACCGCGGCCAACGAGGGCGTCTACACCAACACTCCCGCGGGCCTTTCCCTGACCGGGCTCGATGCCCCAGCGGCGGCGACCTTGACGGTCACCGCTCCCGGCCCGTCGTTGGTGAAGGCAGCCGCCGAAGCGTCGTTCAGCTCGGGGCAGCAACTGCACTACGCGTACCGCGTCACCAACCACGCCGACGAGCCCTTGACGGATGTGACGGTCACCGACAACGGGCCGGGCAGCCCGACGGTCACCTGCCCGGCCGGGCCGCTGGCCCCGGGGGCCTCCGTGACCTGCAATGCGCTGTACACGGCGACGGCTGGGGATGCGGCGACGGGCACCATCACCAACACGGCGACGGTCACGGGTACCACCGACGCGGGCACCCGACTCAGCGGCACCAGCAACACCGTCGTCGTTCCCCTGCGCTCACTGGCGGTCCAGAAGGCCGTCTTCGAGCCGGCTTTCACGGCAGCGGGCGAGACACTGCACTACGTCTACCGGGTCACGAACACGGGGCGCACCCAACTGACCGATGTCACCGTCACCGATGACGGACCGGGCACGCCGAATGTGATGTGCCCGACGATCGTGCTCGCCCCGGGCGCCACCCTGCGGTGCACCGCGACGCACACCACCACAGCCGCCGACGTACAGGCCGGGCAGGTGGTCAACACGGCCACTGCGAGCGGCGCTGATCGACAGGGGCAGACCGCACGGGCGACCAGTGGCACGGTCACGGTCCCCTACCGACCGTTCCTCGTCGATCTCGGCGTCGAGAAGACCGGGCCCGCCACCGCCGGTTCGGGCGAACGCGTCACCTACACCCTGACCGTGACCAATCACGGTCCCGCCGACTCCACCGGCTGGACGCTCAGCGACCCGCTTCCCGACTCATTGACGGGTGTGACGACCGACAGTCCGGGCTGCACCATCGGATCGGCCACCCTGACCTGCACCGGGGCGGCGCTTGCCGATGGGGAAGGCGTCACCGTCCAGTTCTCGGGAACCATCGCCGCAGACGTCACCACCGTCACCAACACGGCCACCGTCACCGGGCGGGAACCGGACCCGGACCCGGCGAACAACACCAGTACCGCCACCACGAACGTACCGTCGGTGGAGATCATCAAGAAGCAGAAGGGTCCCTCGGCCGTGAAGGCGGGCGACACCGTGAACTACACGGTCACGGTACGCAACACGGGAGCCGCCCCGGTGTCCGCGAGCTTCAGCGACGACCTGTCCCGTCTCCTCGACGACGCCCAGTACAACGACGACGCCACCGCGACCACCGGAGCCGTCGACTACAGCGAGCCCATCCTGATCTGGGAAGGGACACTCGCGGCCGGTGAGTCCGCCACCATCACCTTCTCGATCACGACGGATCGACGGACCTTCGGCGATCTGCGCATTGACAACACCGTCATGTCCACGACGCTCGGCAACAACTGCCCGGTGAACAGCACGGACACCCGCTGCACCACCCACGGGACCGTCATCGCCAAGGACAAGGACTGAGGGGAAGGACGCGGGCGGCCCATGACGACGGCCGCGGAGCACGGGGCTCCGCGGCCGTCGTCATGGTGCGGGCAGTGTGTGGCTACGGCGTTGCGAGGATGACCTCGGGGCCGGTGGTGCGGGTGCCCCAGCGGGTTCGGCCGCAGGTCAGGGTTCCGTACCAGCGCACCGCGCGGAGCACGGTCCAGCCCCAGGCGAGGGCCAGCGGGGTCAGCAGCCAGGTGACCGTCTGGTGGGCCGGGGTCTCATCGCTGCGGCGCAGGGTGAGGTAGCGCAGGGCCTGTGCGTAGCCGATGGCGAGGGGAACCGTGAGCAACCACGGGGACGGCGCGGTGCCGTGGTGCAGATGTACGGCGGCGAGCCACACCAGGGCTCCGGTGCACAGGAGTTGGAGGAACCAGCGCAGGAGTTGGGCGAGGTACGCCGGATGGGTGAGGGGGAGATGACGGGCGCGCCAGAGCGAGCGGATGGTGGATCCGCGCATCCAGCGGAGATATTGACGCAGATGGTGACCGGTGCGCTCGGGCATGGCGGTGAAGACGACGGCGGTGGGTTGTTGGACGACGCGTCCCTTGAGGAGGGCGAAGAGGGTGAGGAGGGAGTCGTCGGAGAACTGGACCGGCCGGCCGAGGAACGTCTCGCCGAGATAGGTCGGGAGATGATCGCGAAGAATGGGTGCGCGGTAGGCGGCGAGGCTGCCCGGTGCCACCATCACCGCACCAAGCGGAGAGAGCGCGGAGCGGTCCACGAGTTGGTTGGCGACGAAGTAGAGGTCCGTGAGGCGGGTGAGCCAGGTGGCGCGGTGGTTCGCGGCGACAACGAGCCCGGCCGCACCCTGGACGCGGGGGTCAGCGAAGGGCTGGAGCACTTCGTCGAGGGCGTTCACGGCGAGCGTTGCGTCCGAGTCGACCGTGACGATGATGTCCGCCTGGTCGGCGTGTTCGAGCCCGGTGGCCTGGGCCCGACGTTTGCCCCGGTTGGGGGTGCGCTGCCAACTGGTGTGGACACCGGCCTCGTGCGCGTGGCGCGTCCACCAGTCCTGGATCTCGGTGTAGTCGACGTCGGAGCCGTCGTCCACAAGGTGGACGGCCTCGGGACGACGGGTCTGGGCGGCCAGGGCGGTGAGAGCGGCTCGCAGGTAGGCCGGGTCCTCGTTGTAGACGGGCATCAACACGGCTACCCGGAGCCGGTCGAGTGCCTGTTGTCCCACCGTGTCAGCGCGGTGGGGGCGTTCGCAGGCGTAGAGGACGGTCTGGCCCGCCAGCAGGGCTGCCACCGGTGCCCATAGCCACACCGAGGCGGTCGGGCCGCCGCTGAGCAGGCTCGTGGCCTCCAGGCCCCGTACCGCTGCCCAACAGGCGACGACGAGTAGGGGGAGCGCCGCCGCGACGACGAGTGCGCGTGGCCTTCTGGCAACGACGGGGGCACTCACGGCTGGAAGGTTCGTCTCTGGAATCCGAACCGCACCAGCACGGCTCCGATCACGATCATGAGCGCGGCGAGTGCCACGATCCAGCCGGCTCCCACTGTCAGTCCTCCGATCGCCACGACCGTTGTGCCGGTGTGTGCGAGGTGGCCTCCGTACATCTTGGTTCCTGCCCTTCGTGGGTGTTGTGCTTGTCGCACCTTCGGTGACGACATGTCACCACGCAGGGCCTGCTTCGCTTGTTCTTGGACAGGCGTTCATCGCATGAATCACTCGAACGCGGCGCCGTGTGGATCGGTGCAGGCTCGATGGGTTCCGCCGCGGCAGTCCCATGGCTCCCTCCCGGAGTGCGGAAGGGAGCCATGGGGTGGTTCAGGCCCGGTGGCCGTCACCGCTCGGTGCCACAGCAGTGTGGTTCGGGCCATCGGTCACCGGGGCCGGCTCGTCAGGCGCGGTCCTTCTTGTCCTTGTCCTCAACCTTGACGGTGCCGTGGGTGGTGCAGTCCGGGTCACTGCTCGTGACCGGGCAGTTGTTACCGGGAGTCTCGGAGACGACGGTGTTGTCGAGCTTGAGGTCTCCGAACGGCCGCTCATTGATCGTCACGGAGAAGGTGATGGTCGCGGTCTGTCCGGCGGCGAGGGTGCCGCTCCAGCTCAGATCAGGTGCGTCATAGGTGACGCTGCCCACCGTGGCGCTCTCGTCGTTGTTGAAGGCGGCGTCGTCGACGAGGTCGCTGAGGTCATCGGTGAAGGAGGCGGCGGTCGGCGCGGCTCCGGTGTTCCGCACGGTGATCGTGTAGAAGACCGTGTCCCCGGGCTCGACGGTTGCCGATCCGTTCTGCTTCTTGACGATCTTCACCGAAGGTACGGAGGTGGTCGTCGTGCTGGTGTTGTTGCCGGGGTCGGGGTCGTCCTCCTCACCGGTGACCCTGGCGGTGTTCTCGATCACCGTGGCGCCGGGGGCTGCGGTCCCGGTGACCTGGATGGTGACGCTGGCGCCTTCGGCGAGTGCGCCGCCCGTACAGGTCAGGACTCCTGCGCCGATCCCACAACCGGGTGTGCTGGTGGCTGCGTTCGAGAGGTCCGCGGGGATGGTGTCCGTCAGCGTCCATCCCGTGGAGTTCCCGGGACCGTTGTTGGTGACGACGAGGGAGTAGGTGATCTGTCCGCCCGCGCTCACGGTCGCAGGGCCTGTCTTGACGACCGCGAGGTCGACCTGGGTGGGTGCGACGTACGGAATGGTGACGGTGTTGCTGTCCGCTTCGGCGTCGTCGCCCTGTTCGGTCGTGCCGGTGGCGGTCGCCGAGTCGACGATTTCACCAGCCTGCACATCTGCCGCGGTGGTGGTGTGGGTGGCGGTGCAGCCCACGGTCGCGCCGGGCGCCAGCGTTCCGCCCGGGCAGGTCACAGCGGGAGCGCCGGGCCCGAAGTCCGTGACGGTGATGTCCGACAGCGGTACGCGCCCGTTGTTGGTGACCGTGAAGGTGTAGCGGATCGTCTCACCGACGGCGCTGAACTGCGTCTCCTCAGCCGCCTTGGTGATGGTCAGCGACCGCAGTGGGACGACGACCTGGTTGCTCACCGCGGTGAGCTCGGTTCCCGAGGGCAGGGTGCCGGTGACGTTCGCCGTGTTGGTGATGGTCCCGGTGTCGGCATCGGCCTGCGTGGCCGTGTAGGTGGCCGTGCAGTTGACGGAAGCACCCGCGGCGAGTGAACCGGGCGGACAGGTCACGGTCGGTGTGCCCGGTCCCGTGTCGGTGACGGTGACGTTGCTGAGCGCCTGGTCACTGTTGTTGGTCACGATGTAGGTGTAGTGGAGCAGCTGGCCGACGGCGAAGGAGGACTCGGCGACCTGCTTGGTGATGGACGGCGAGCCGGGCACGGTCACCGTGATGGGAGCGGGCCCCGGCGGGTTCACCCCGGTCGGCGTCAGATCGGAGGGCTCGTTGACATAGGTCCCGACCGCGCTCGCGGTGACGTCCACGGTCACGGTGCAGGACGCCACGCCCGCGGCCAGGACTCCGCCGGTCAGGGCGATCGACGAACCGCCCGCGGTCGCGGCGACCGTACCCGCCCCGCAGGTCGTCGCGGCATTGGGAGTGGCGGCGACGGTGACACCGGCGGGCAGGGAGTCCGTGAATCCGAAGCCGCTCTTCTCCGCCAGGTCCGTGGTGTTGGTGACCGTGAACGTCGCCGTCGCCACATCCCCGGTATCGATCGACGCCGGCACGAACTCCTTGTCCAGCTGGGGTGTGACGTCCAGGATGCGGATGTTGTCGTAGGCATGGTCGTTGCCGATGCCACTGCCGTTGGCATTGGTCATCTTGATGCCCACGGACGGTCCGCTGAACAGAACGGAGCCGTCACTTGCGAAGGAGCCCGCCTCGATGGCCCGGGGACCGATGTTGTACGTCTGCGCACGGGGGTCGGTGCACGGGTTGATCGGCTGGCTGAAGGCGGGGATGTCTGGTCCGGCGCCCGTCAGGTAGAACTGGAGCCGGGGAGCGGAAGCGGAACAGTTCTGGGCTGCCACATCGACCGAGAAGGTGATGAATCGGTTGGTGGTGGGCAGCGGCAGCGGGTTGACCGTCTGGAACTCGACTCGGTTCGCGCCGGGGTTCGCACCGTCGGTGTAGGCCGAGACCGCGTGGTTGTTGGAGGGGTTCGCTGCGCCGTTCACCACGCCGAGGACATTGGCCATGAACTTCAACGACGCCATGGCGACCGGGTTCTGACTCTGGCAGGCGGACTGGTTGGCACCCGACTGGTTCAGGATGATCCCGTTGCAGTGGGGTGCGTCGATCCATTGGGACGCCGCCGTGTACTTCGCGTTCGTCGGCGGCGCGCCGGTGTAGTTGTTCAGCAGGATCGGGGTCTGGCCGGTGCCGTTCTCGAAGTCCTCGGCGTAGACGACGGTCGGCGGCTGCGGAATCCCGGGAGAGCCGGGTGCCGAGGCCACTGCCTTTTCCGAGGGGGCGGCGAGTGCCACGGCGCCGGGGTGGGCCGCGAGCATCACCCCGGTGGTGACAACGGCAGCGAGAACGCCCAGATGGCGACGTCTGCCGGGAGAGCCACGCATGATGACATGTACTCCGATCGGATTGGGAATCCCCCCAGGCACACCTACCAACACAACAGGAGCAGTCGGCACCCGATCGCGTCCGCGGGTCCGGTTTCACCCGAAAGCCCCGCCGGCTGCTCTCGGACGGCCCAAAGCGCTTGAACGGCGCCCGGAGTGCTGGACGGCCCGAAGCGCCGACCTGCTCACCGCACCTACCGGGGGAGCCCACGAGAGTGATCGCCAGGGACCTGCCACATAGCCGACCGGGCAAGTCACACCGACGCCAGTCCGACCTCCCGGCGGGTCTCACTCGCTTGGGCGAAGGGATGCCCCGGGGGGGGATCCGCCATGCCGTGTCCGGCCCGGTCTCGTCAGGACAAGGAGAGCTCCGAGTGAAGGATGGCGGGCAGTGGAATGAACCGACGCCGCTGTCCACCCGAGAGCTCTCGCCCCTTCTGCTGCTCGCCGGCCCTCCCCGCAAGCACCGACACCACCGGAACCGGGCACGACGTACGGCACCGAACGCCCGCCGGCCCCACATGGTGTGACGTGCCGGCAAAGGGCATCGAACGCCCCGACCGGTTCCTCCGTTCGCTCGCCCGTACGGTCCACTGGCTGGGAACATGTTCGTCGTCGCCTGCCTCAGGGGGAGAACCCGATGTCCATGCACGAGATCGAGGACCTGGTCGCGGACTCGATCCGCATCCTGGATGTCCATAGCGAGTCGGACGATCCGCGCGTCCGGGACTGGTTCGCCGTGCTGTACCGATTCCAGGGCGAGTACGACTGCTCGTTCACACACTTCCGCGTGATGGAGATCCTTCTGCGTCGTGGGTACACCTACCGGTTCCCGGTCCACCGGCACCCCGACTACGCCCAGCGCTCCGAGTACTTCGACGCACTGGACGAGTTCACCGGGCTGCGCACCTTCGACGAAGAGGCCCCGGACTTCGACGGCTACGACTCCTGGCTCGAAGACGGCTATGTCGAACCACCGTTCCTCTACTGCGACGCAGGCACCGGGCTGTGGCAGCGCATGACCACCGTCGGGGAGCTCCGGGGCCCCGATGCCAGACCTCCGCGCCCCACCCTGCTCATCGATGTGGTCCGTGAGATCGCCACCGCCGCGGAGAAGGAAGGAGATCACGAACTCATCGGCCTGTGGTACGCGTTCGGCTGCGAGACGCTCGTCGGCGGGCCCGCAGGCTGCCCCTTCGACGTCGACGAACTCGCCGAGATGCCCGCCGTGCGCGACCTGCGCGCAGTGGTGCGCCGCACCGGTTCCCTCGCCATCGCGCAAGGTTCGCCCTACGCGGTTCCCCTTGAGTTCACCGATCACCATGAGCTCGAAGCCTGGTGGTGGGAGCTCTAGGGCCCGCGTCTCCAGCCCTCCCCCATACCGCCACACATCAACTGGAGCGTCGGGGCGCTGCTCGGCCGCATGTCATCGTCGGCTCCCGCACAAGGGTCCCGGCTGTGCACATGTGCCCGGGGACCACCGCTGTGTACGCCCTCTTGGGGTTCGACGTCTCATCCCAGCTCCGTCGACCATCGAACCACGTCCGACACCGCCGCATTGCCGCCGCACACCACCAGTCCCAACCGCACCTCGGTTGCATCACCGACGCGCTCCAGGACCTGTCGGGCAGCCGGCAACAGGCAACCGGCGGCTGGCTCCGCCCACAGCTTGGCGTGCTGCGCCAGGTCGAGCACCCCCTGCACGGCTTCCTCGTCCGAGACCACGAGAACATCCTCGACCAGCGCCGAAACGTGCTCGTACGTGAGTCGTGAGACGGCGGGCGCGCTGAGAGTGGAGACGATCGACGACAGCTCGACGGGGACCGGGCCGTTCGCCACGAGTGCCCGGGACATGGCCTCCGCACCCACGGTTTCGACACCCCAGACCCGGATGCCGGGACGGCGGGCCTTCATCGCCACCGCAACACCCGAGATGAGGCCACCGCCGCCGATGCTGACCAGGACGTCGGTCAACTCACCCGCGTCCTCGGCGAACTCCAGACCCACCGTGCCCTGCGCCGCGATGACGAGGGGGTCGTCAAAGGGATGCACCAGGGTCAGACCCTCCGACCGCAGCCGGTCCATCAGGGCGAAGGCGCCGTCCATCGTGGCCTCCAGCCGTACTGACGCGCCCGCCGCCGCCGCGATCTCGACCGCGCGGGCGGGTGCGGATCGCGGCATGACCACGGTCGCCTTCACATCGAGCAGGCCCGCCACGACCGCCACGGCGATGCCGTGGTTGCCACCACTGACCGCGACCACTCCCGCGGCCCGCTCGGTCGGGCTCAGGGAGAGCAGCTTCGCCATCGCCCCGCGGGCCTTGAACGCACCTGTGTGCTGGAGCAGTTCGAGCTTGGCCGTCACCGGCGCACCCAGCAGCGCGGTGAGCCCCGGGCTGGGCACCGTCGGCGTACGCACGAGCCGCCCTTCGATCAGACGGGCCGCTGCTTCCACATCCGAGATATCGATCATTCGTACATCATCCGGCATGAATCCGCCCGACCCCTCAAGGACGGGCTCTCGGCTGGATCGCAACCGGATGACCGGCTACGCCCCGGTGCCTCGATCGGGGACGCCGAAGTCCACCCCGTGCCGCCGCCACACTCCCGGGCCGAAGGGTGCCAGGCCGGCCACTCCCCTGTGATGCAGGTGTCGTCCGCCACCATCGATACGCCGCCTCAGGGGCCGGACCGTAGGTGGGGCGAGGCGCCCACAGAAAACCGTCCCGGGGTCCGACCGCTCCGCGGCTGGACAGACAGAAGACCCCGGCCCCAAGAGGGACCGGGGTCTTGATCGAGCGCTGGGCAAGCCTTGCACCTGCATCTCCCCACGGGAAGTGGGGCGTCTTTCCTTGGACCACCAACGCCTGTCCCACCACCGGGAATCCCGGCCGCGAGCACAAGATCAATATAGCGCATCTCAGCGCCCTGCTGCATCGGGGGCTCGCCGCAGACTGCTGTTCGGTCGCCGCGGCTGCCATGAGACGAGTCGCACGGCCCCGCAACACAACGTGCCGCGGGGCGCTGCTGTGGAACAGCAGCGCCCCGCGGACTTCAGGTGCCAGAGGCAGAGCCGCTCATGCGGCGGATGTCAGCTCTCCCGTGACCGACGGATGGTGGTCAGGGCGTAGTAGCAGATGCCGAGGACTGCGGTGAAGGCGAGACCGATGCCCGCTGCCTGGCGCATGTCGGGGACCTCGATCGCGGTGGCGGCGACTGCCAGCACCCCGACCACGGCCACGACCGCCAGCTTTCCGCCCGCCGGGACACTGAACCCGGTGAACTCCTCGGGGTTCGCCTTCCGGTGGCGTCGGAAGGCGATGTACGAGGCGAGGATCAGCAGCCACACGAGCAGGACCGCGAAGATCGCGATCGACATCATGATGTTGAAGAGGCCGCTGACGTCGTAGAAGGCCAGCAGGGCCGCGGCGGCGATGCCCATGGACGAGACGGCCAGGGCGATCGCGGGAACGCCGCGCTTGCTCAGTTTGGCCGTCGGCGCCGGGGCCAGGCCGTCGTCGCCGAGCGAGTGCAGCAGCCGGGATGCGCCGTACAGGTGGGCGTTGGCGGCCGACATGGCCGCGATGAGCACGACCGCGTTGGTGATGGTCGCCGCGGCCGGCACACCGACCTCCGAGAAGACCCGCACGAAGGGGCTCGTCTCGACGCTTCCGTCGCCCTCCGCCAGCTTGCGCCACGGGATCAGCGCGAGGACCAGGGTGATGGCGAGGAGGTAGAAGAAGCTCAGCCGCCAGGCCAGCTGACGCATCGCGGTGCGGATGGTGCGCTGCGGGTCGACCGCCTCCGCGGAGGCGATGGCGACGACCTCGAAGCCCGCGTAGGCGAACATCACCACGGACATGGCCAGCCAGATGGAGTCCAGGCCGTGCGGCATGAAACCGCCGTCGTCGGAGAGGTTGGCGAAGCCGGATGCCTCCGTGTCGGGCAGACCGAAGAAGACCAGCAGTGCGGCGCACAGGATGAATGCGCAGAGCGCGACCACCTTGATGCTGGAGAGCCAGAACTCGGTGGTGCCGAAGGACTTCACACTGATGATGTTGACCGCGAGGACGATCGCGGCGATCGCCAGGATGGCCACCGACATCGGCACCTCGGGCCACCACCAGCGGATGTAGAGCGCGGAGGCGACGACCTCCGTCCCGATGACGACGACGGCGCTGAACCAGTACAGGTATCGGCTGAGGAACCCGGCCCACGGGCCGAGATAGCGGTGCGCGATGGTGCCGAACGAGCCCTGGACCGGGTGGGCGGCTGACATCTCGCCGAGCAGGACGGCGATGATGGCGACCAGTACCGCACCGATCGCATACGCAACGATCACGGCGGGGCCGGCCACGGATATCGCGGTGCTGGAGCCGAGGAAGAGCCCGGTACCGAGCGCGGAGCCCAGCCCGATCATGGTGGTCTGGCGGTGGGTGAGGGAACGGACCAGTCCTCCGCCGGTGGGTGCCGGTCTGGTGCCGTCGGCGTCGGGTGCCGGGGCGGGCGGTGCGGAGTCGCTGGGTGCGGCCATGGCGGTGGTGCCCTTCTGGATGGTGACTGAGCGGGAGTGGGAGAGGGGCAACGACTCAGAACTCGCTGTTGCGGAACGGCTTCGCCGGTGCGTTCAGGTCCGGCTTGCCGAGGACCTTCGACGAGGACAGTGCGTAGATGCCGTGGTTGGTCAGCGTCCAGGCGATGTTGCGGTCCCACTCCACGTAGACGCCGTGGGTCTGGTTACCGTACGCGTAGTCGGCGGTGGAGGCACCGTACGCCTTCGGGACGAAATAGGCGGAGATCTCCGGCGAGGCGGGCTTGGAGACGTCGAAGAACTGCACGCCCGCGTTGTAGAAGCCGTAGCTCAGGACACCGGAAGTGTGTTGACCCGGGTTGGTGTAGTAGCCGGTGCGCTTGGGGCCGAAGCTGCCGCGGCGCTGGCAGTAGTCGGTGATGCCGGCGGCCTTCGGCGGGGTGGGGCGGGGGAGGACACCGACGACGCGGGGCTTCTTCGGGTCCCGTGCGTCGATCTGGTAGATGTCCTTGTACGGCTCGTAGCAGTCCTCGGTGAGCGGGTAGCCGGAGTAGTAGATCATTCCGGTCTTCTGGTACTGGGAGACGTCGATGTTGTCACCCTCGGTGCCCGAGACCGAGGCCGGCAGGTCCAGGTGGCTCACGGTCTTCATGTTCGAGGGGTTGGAGACGTCCAGCACCGTCAGGCCGTAGCCGCCCATCGCGGCGAAGGCGTAGCGTCCGCCCTTCTCGACGGGCTTGGGGAGGAAGAGCGGCATCCGGGCGCCCATCCAGCTGGTTCGGTTGCCGCAGCGCGGGTTGTTCCGGTACGCGGCCTCCTCACCGGTCCGCTGGCCCGGCAGGTGCCAGGTGTCGAGGAGCTTCGGGCGGGCCGGGTTGGACATGTCCCAGGACTGGTAGCCCGCCGAGTGCAGATTGGTGGGGTACTCGGTCCCGGAGTAGGTGTCGTTCGGCGCGGTGGCGATGAACATGTACTTCTCACCGGTCCAGTGCGGCACGTCGATCGAGCCGGAGCCCTGTTGTGCCTTGGCCGGGTTGGTGTTCAGCGGGTTGGCCTGGGTGGAGTCGGTGGAAACCGTCGTCAGCAGCTTCCAGTCCTTCTTGCGGGGGCCGTCCAGACGGAACACCTTGAAGCCCTTGAGCCCCGGCTTCGCGCGCACCTTCGCGACGCCCTCCGGGTTGTTGTACTTGTCCTTGGGCGGGTGGTCGGAGAGCTCCGAGATCTGGCGACGGCTTTCGAAGCTCTGGACCATGACGTACGCGTTCAGCTTCTTGTTCCACTGGATGGTGGAGGCACCCCAGTAGTCGTGCGCCGCCCAGTCGCCGTTCGCCTTGGTTTCGTCACCGCCCACGTCCTTGCGGCTCATCCTCTCGACCACCCTGACCTTCTTGATGTCGGTGATGTCGTAGACGCGGCCGTCGGAGCGGCTGTACTGGAAGAGGTAGCGGCGGCCGTCGAAGTCGACGATGTTCTGCCAGGTGTGGAAGTAGTCGGGGGTGAAGGCGTCGCCTTCGTAGGCCGCCTCGACCTTCATGTTCTTGATGTACGAGCGGGTGTCGTAGTTCTTGTTGCGGCCCGGGAAGGGGTGCTCGTTCTGCTCGTCGACCGGAGTGAGGGCGGGGTGCCGGAAGCTGCCGTCCAGCTGCATGCCGTACGAGCCCGGGTCGGCCGCCACGGGGCGGCGGTCCTCGCACACATCGAGGATGTTCGGGTCGGTGGGAGTGGCAGCCTTGGCGCTGGCTGCGGTGTCAGCGCCGGACACACCCGGGACGAGGAGTGTGGCCGTGGCGGCGGCAGCGACCACCGTGGCCAGGGCGGCATTTCTGCGGAGGGGACGCATCTAACGGTCCTTTCGGAGCAGGAAGGGAGCGGGACGTGCGGTGTGCCCCTGGGGCGGGCGGGTGGGCCGAATCAGGTGACGGTGGGGCGCTGCCGGAACTCGGGAGTGCGGTGCTCGCCGCCGGTCACAACGGCGTGCAGTTCCCGCACGGCGTGCAGAACGTCGGCGTGCGTGACGTACAGGGCGTTGAAACCGAAGCGGAGCAGGTCGGGGGCGCGCATGTCGCCGATCACACCGCGGGCGGTGAGCGCGGCGATGAGCGGGTACGCCTCCGCGTGGTGCAGGGCGACCTGGCTGCCGCGGTGCGCCGGGTCGCGGGGGGTGGCCATGGTGAAGCCGAGGCCGTCGAGGAGTTCGTCGACGCACTCCTGGAAGAACCCGGTCAGGGATACGTTCTTCTCTCGTACGGCCGTCATCTCCACCCCGTCGAAGGCGGTCAGCGCGGCTTCCAGGGCGAGCATCGACAACAGCGGCGGGGTGCTGATCCGGGCCCTGCTGATGTCCGCCCCCGGGGCGTATGTGCCGGACATCGCGAACGGCTCCGCGTGCCCGTGCCAACCGGTGAGGGGGTGGTCGAAGTCCGCCTGGTGCCTGCGGGCGACGTAGGCGAACGCCGGGGCCCCCGGGCCACCGGAGAGGTACTTGTAGCCGCAGCCGACCGCGAAGTCCGCTTCGATGGCGTCGAGCTCGACGGGCAGGGCGCCGGCAGCGTGGCACAGGTCCCAGTGCATCAGGGCGCCGGCGGCGTGGGCGGCTGCGGTGAGCGCGGCCATGTCGTACAGCTCGCCGGTGCGGTAGTCCACGGGGGCGTAGGCGGCGACGGCGACGTTGCCGGCCTCGGCGGCCAGTACGGCGGCGGCCTCCCGCGCCGGTACCCGTCGGACTTCGAGCCCGAGGAGCCGGCCCACCGAGTCGGCGATGTACTGGTCGGTGGGGAAGTGGTCGGGGTCGGTCAGCAGCAGCCGGCGTCCGGGGCGCATGCGGGCGGCGGCGAGCAGTGTGTTGAACAGTTGGACGCTGGTGGAGTCGCCGACCACCGTCTGACCGGGGGCCGCGCCGATCAGCCTGCCGAGGGTGTCACCCGTCCGGAGCGGTGCCTCCCACCAGCCGTTGCCGTTCCAGGAGCGGATCAGGTCGGTGCCCCACTGCCGGTGCACTGCGTCCTCGACGACAGCCGGGACGGCGGCGGGCAGGGCGCCCAGGGAGTTGCCGTCGAGATAGACGACGCCCTTCGGGAGGATGAAGCGGGCACGGACGTGGGCGAGGGCGTCGGCGGCGTCCAGCGCGGCGGCGCGTTCGGTCAGCATGGGGTGTCTCCGTCGTCGTACGAGGGGGTGGGTCCGGCATCGCGGTCCCAGGTGGGATCGAGCGCGCGGTGCATGAGCGGTTCCTGCCGCTCGCCGACCGGCCGTCGTCCCGTCTCGACCAGCAGGTCGCGGGTGTCGAAAGTGTGGCGCAGTGCCATCGGGGCCGTGGGCACCGCCCGGTCGACCACCGTCCGAGGCGCTTCCGGTACCTCGCCGACGGCGCGCCCGGTGACCGCGTCGACGAGCGGGAAGGGCGCGTCGGACGCGTGGAAACCGCCTCCTACGTAATGCCGCACGGGTGAACCCACCTTGCAGACCTCCGTTGCTGGGCCGGGGTTATGTCCGAAAGTCGTCCCCGGGCGTGCCGGTATAGTGCGCCCACCCACCTATGCCGATCCAATGCCGATTGACGTGGGAGGTATAGCAAAACCGGTATGGCGTTGTGCCGCACCGCCCTCAGCCCCTCGCCTCACCGAAAGGAGCCCACCGGATGGACCTCCTGGACGGCCGACTGAAGTTCCGGCACCTGACCCTTCTCATCGCGGTGTGCGAGCACGGGAGCGTCGTACGGGCGGCCGAATCCCTCCACCTCACCCAGCCCGCTGCGACCCGGACCCTCCATGAGCTGGAGGCCATCGCAGACCTACCGCTCTTCGTGCGCGTACCGCGTGGCATGCGGCCCACTGTGTACGGCAAGGCGTTGGTGGAACACGCCCGCACGGTGGTCGCCGAGGTGCGAAGGGCCGGGGAACACCTCACCGGGCTGCGGCAGGGACAGGAAGGCACGGTGACCGTGGGCACACTGCTGGCCGGCGCCAATGTGCTCCTGCCCCGGGCGGTCGCCCGACTCAAACGGGAACGGCCGCGGCTCACCGTGGTCGTCAGGGAGGGAACCCTGGACGTCCTGCACCCGGCACTGTTGGCGGGTGAGCTGGACGTCATCGTGGGTCGGGTGGGATCGGCCCCCGCGGAAGGGGACGGGCAGTGTCAGCGAATGCTGTACCGGGAGCCCATCCGGCTCGCCGTCCGCTCCGGCCATCCGCTCCTGGACGCCACGGGCGTCACGCTCACGGACACCCTTGGCTTCCCCTGGATCCTGCCGGTCGAGCAGACCGCCCTGCGTCAAGAACTCGGTGCCCTCTTTGTGGACCGGGGCCTCACACTGCCCGCCGACCGCGTCGAATGCACCTCCATCCTCACCATGCGGGCACTGCTGCTGGAGACGGACATGGTGGCGCTCCTGCCCGAACTGGTCCTGCGCGAGGACGAGCACCTCGCCGCGCTGCCGGTCGAGCTTCCCTCGGTGGGACGCACGGTGGGCACCACCGAGGCCGCCCACCGCACGCGCACACCCGCTCTACAGGCGCTGCTCCACCACCTCGATCAGGAGGCGGTCCTGCTGCGGGAGACGCTCGGCGGCATTCCAGCGGTCCCACACTGAGGGGTCGGTTCGCTCCCGGACGCATCGTGACCCGGCGTCGTTCTCCCGGTTCACCGTCGACGGAGGGGTCCTGCCGGCCGCGGGGAGCGCCCTAGGGTGAAGGCATGTCGTCCCTGCGCCCTCATGCCAAGCCCTGCCCCGACGACGCCGACCGCGCGTCGGTGGCGACCGCGCCGGAAGCCTTGAAGGCTCCTGGTGCTCTCGCTGCCGCGGCGGCGCGCGGGGCGTCCGCGACGCAGCGGACGACCCGGGAGGCGCGTTCGCTGCCCGTGGTCGCGGCGGGCGCGGTGGTGATGCCATTCGGGATCCAGCCGTACGACGAGGTCGTGGCGCACGACACCACCTGGGGTGCGCACTCCCATCCCTTCCACGAGTTGCTCTGGAATGAGCGCGGCGCGTCGACGGCCGTGGTGGGGGCACGTGTCTGGACGATCACACCCGCGCTCGGCATGTGGATGCCGGCGGGCACACTGCACTCGGGGTCGGCGGTCGCCGGCACCTGGTTCCGGGCGAGCTTCTTCGGCTTTCACACCACGCCGTCCATCTCCGACACACCGGTGGCCGTCGAGATCACCCCGCTGCTGCGGCTGCTGCTGGAGCGACTCGGCGATTCTCGGCTCTCCCCCGCCTCGCGCGCGACCACCGAGGCGATGGTGCTCGATGTGCTCGAACCGTCGCCGCGCGAACTGCTCGTCCAGGCGCCCGCTTCGGCTCTGCTGCGCCCGATCGCCGAAGCGCTCCGTGAGGATCCGGGTGACCAGCGCACCCTCGCCGACTGGGCGGAGGAGTTGTGCGTGAGCGCCCGGACCATCAGCCGTGCGTTCAACGCGGAGACCGGTACCAGTTTCGCGCGCTGGATCGCCTCGGTCCGGGCTCAGCACGCTGTCGCCCTCCTCACCCGGGGCTGGGAGGTGGAGGCCGTCGCCGAGGAGGTCGGATATCGGTCCGCAAGTGCCTTCGGGGCGGCCTTCCGACGAACCACCGGGCTCACGCCGGGCACATTCCGGGTGCCCTGAGTCGCTCGGTCCGGCCCGCGCTAGGGCCGTTTCCCCCTGACCCCAGGGGATGCACGTCCCGTTCGCTACATCAGGTGTCTCATAAGCTCGATTGCGACACGGTTCAACGTCCTCCTAGAGTGCCAAGGCAAGCCTTACCTAAGCCGCTTGCACTCAGTGCGGTGCACACACTCCACGACGGCGTCCCGGGACCGGACGTGCGAGGACCGGCACCTGACAACCGGACCAGTGGGGTTGGAAAATCATGCGTTCACATCGCCTGCGGCTGCCCATCGCAGCCGCCGCTCTCCTGAGCCTCACGGCCTGCGGCACCACTTCCTCCAACGGGGACGACGACGAGACCAAAGGCGCGAAGGGCTCATCGTCGTCGTCCGAAGCATTCCCGCTCACGGTCAAGCACGCCCTGGGCACAACGACCATCCCCGAGAAGCCGAAGCGCGTGGCCACCGTGAACTGGGCCAACCACGAGGTGCCACTGGCGCTCGGTGTCGTCCCCGTCGGGATGGCCGCCGCGAACTTCGGTGACGACGACGGCGACGGGGTACTGCCCTGGGTGGAGAAGAAGCTCACCGAACTGGGCGCGAAGACCCCGACCCTGTTCGACGAGAACGACGGCATCGACTTCGAGGCCGTCGCCGACACCAAGCCGGACGTCATCCTCGCCGCGTACTCGGGTCTGACCAAGCAGGACTACGCCACACTCAGCGAGATAGCCCCCGTCGTTGCATACCCCGATGCCCCGTGGGCGACGCCGTGGCGGGAGATCGTCCGGACGAACAGCAAGGCCATCGGGCTCACCGACGAGGGCGAGAAGCTGATCGGGGACCTGGAAGGCGAGATCGGTCGGACCGTCGCCAAGTACCCGCAGCTCAAGGGCAAGTCGGCGATGTTCATGACCCACGTCGACCCCGGCGACATCAGCAAGGTGGGCTTCTACACCGCTCATGACACCCGGACGTTGTTCTTCAAGGACCTCGGTCTGAAGATCCCCGGCAGCATCGCCAAGGCGTCACAGGGCACGGACAAGTTCGCGCTCACCCGTAGCGCCGAACAGATCGATGAGTTCAACGACGTCGACATCATCACCGGCTACGGCGACGAGAAGGGCGAGTTGGCGACGGCGTTGCGCAAGGACCCGCTGTTGTCGAAGGTCCCCGCGATCAACAACGGCTCGACCTATCTGCTCCCCGGCAGCTCGCCCCTCGCAACGGCGGCCAACCCGACGCCCCTGTCGATCTCCTGGGTGCTGGAGGACTACGTCGCCGCGCTCGCCAAGGCCGCGGACAAGGTCAAGTGACCCCCTCCCCTGCCTGCCGGACACCGGACACCACCGCGATGCGACGTCCGGTGCGGGTCCAGCTGTTGTGGCTCCTCGCGGTGGGCCTGGTCCTGGCCGCGCTCATGGTGGCCTCGGTCGCCTTCGGCTCCCGGGCCGTCGGCTGGTCCGATGTCTGGGCCGCGCTCGGGGGCGCGGACGCGTCCCTGGAACAGGCCGCCGCCGGCAAGCGAATCCCCCGAACGCTGCTCGCAGCGCTGATCGGAGCGGCGCTCGGGCTCTCGGGGGCCGTCATGCAGGGGGTGACACGCAACCCACTGGCCGACCCGGGCATCCTCGGGGTCAGTATGGGCGCGTCACTCGCAGTCGTCACGGCCGTCGCGTTCTTCGGGCTCTCCTCGCCGACCGGGTACGTGTGGGTGGCCATGGCGGGGGCTGCACTGTCGGCCGGATTCGTGTACGGCGTCGGTACGCTCGGACGTGGCGGCGCCACCCCTTTGAAGCTGGCGCTCTCCGGTGCCGCCACCTCGGCAGCATTCGCCTCGCTCGTCACCGCAGTGGTACTTCCGCGCAACGACATCGCGGGGAGTTTCCGGCTCTGGCAGATCGGCGGGGTGGGCGGCGCCTCCTTCGAGCGCATCGGGCAGGTGCTCCCCTATCTCGCGGCGGGCTTCCTGATCAGTCTGCTGTCGGCCAAGTCGCTGAACTCCCTGGCACTGGGCGAAGAACTCGCGGCAGGACTCGGCGAACGGGTCGCCCTCGCCCGGGGCATGGCCGCGCTCGGAGCCGTCGTACTGTGTGGCGCGGCAACGGCGGTGGCCGGCCCGATCGCCTTCGTCGGTCTCGTCGTCCCCCATGCGTGCAGGCTGCTCATCGGAGTGGACCACCGCTGGCTGTTGCCCTTCGCAGCACTGCTCGGGGCGGCACTCCTCACGGCTGCCGATGTGGTCGGCCGGGTCGTCGCCCGGCCCACCGAGATCGACGTGGGCATCGTGACGGCGCTGATCGGCGCCCCGTTCTTCATCTGGATCGTCCGTAGGCAGAAAGTACGTGCCTTGTGAGCACCGTCGCCCTTCCCCCTCGACCGCCCTCCGCCGAGACCGTGGCCCGCGACCGGAGAGGCAGGGCGCTTCGCCGCCGCGCGGTCGTCCTGTTGCTGGCCGCTTTGGTGACGGCCGTGTTCACCGTGACCCTGATGGCTGGGCAGACGTACTACCCCCTGGATGAAGTGGTCCGTGTGGTCCTCGGCGAGCAGGTGCCGGGGGCGTCGTTCACGGTCGGACGGCTACGGCTGCCCCGGGCCGTCCTGGCCGTAGTGGCGGGTTTCAGCTTCGGGATGGCCGGTGTCACCTTCCAGACCATGCTCCGCAACCCGCTCGCCAGTCCCGACGTCATCGGCATCAGCTCGGGCGCGAGTGCGGCAGCGGCCATGGCGATCGTCACCCTCTCCTTGGGCGAGACGCAGGTGTCGATCGTCGCGATCACCGCCGCACTCGCCGTCGCACTGCTCGTGTACACCCTGGCGTTCAAGGACGGTGTGGTCGGCACCCGGCTCATCCTCATCGGCATCGGCATCGCCGCGATGCTCGACAGCGTCGTCGCCTACGTACTGTCCCAGGCAGCCGAATGGGACCTCCAAGAGGCGATGCGCTGGTTGACCGGCAGTCTCAACGGCACCACATGGCACCAGACCGCACCCGCCGCTGTGGCGTTGGCGGTGTTGTGCCCCGTACTGCTGTCGCAGGCGCGGAACCTGTCCGCGCTGCAACTCGGAGATGACACTGCCTCAGCGCTCGGGGTACGCGTCGAGCGCACCCGTGTCACGGTGATCGTCGCCGCTGTCGGCCTGATCGCGTTCGCCACGGCGGCGTCCGGGCCGATCGCCTTCGTCGCCTTCCTTTCCGGGCCCATCGCGGCACGGATCGCCGGGCCGGGTGGTTCGCTCCTGGTGCCCGCGGGCCTGGTTGGGTCCCTGTTGGTCCTGGTCGCAGACTTCACCGGCCAGTTCGCCTTCGACGCCCGCTTCCCGGTGGGCGTCATCACCGGTGTGCTCGGCGCGCCCTACCTCGTCTACCTGATCATCCGCACCAACCGGGCAGGAAGTTCCCTGTGACCACGACCCACTCCTTGGCCGCCGAGGGGCTCACCCTCGGCTACGGCGAACGCACCGTCGTCGAGTCGCTCGATCTGGTCGTGCCGCCAGGCGGCATCACGGCGATCGTCGGAGCGAACGCCTGTGGCAAGTCGACGCTCCTGCGCTCCATGTCCCGTCTGCTGGCGCCCCGCGCGGGCCGCGTCATCCTGGACGGAAAGGAGGTGCACCGCCTGCCCGCCAAGGAACTCGCCCGTACGCTCGGGCTGCTCCCCCAGTCGCCAGTGGCCCCCGAAGGGATCACCGTCTCCGATCTCGTCGGCCGTGGGCGCCATCCTCACCAGCGAGTCTTCTCGCGTTGGAACGCGGAGGACGACGCGGCCGTGGCGGCTGCTCTGGAGGCGACGGACACGCTGCCCCTCGCCCACCGCAGCGTCGACGAGCTCTCCGGTGGACAGCGCCAACGGGTGTGGATCGCCATGGCACTCGCCCAGCAGACCGA
This sequence comes from Streptomyces sp. NPDC059256, assembly GCF_042753785.1. Lineage (NCBI taxonomy): Bacteria > Bacillati > Actinomycetota > Actinomycetes > Kitasatosporales > Streptomycetaceae > Streptomyces > Streptomyces sp. NPDC059256. The sequence goes on from NZ_JBHYZO010000014.1 coordinate 119,823, forward strand.
CATCCTGATGCTGGACGAACCCACCACCTTCCTCGATGCGAGTCATCAGATCGAAGTCCTTGACCTGTTGACGGACCTGAACCACTCTCGGGGAACGACCGTCGTGATGGTCCTGCACGACCTCAATCTCGCTGCCCGATACGCCAACCACATCGTCGCTCTCGCTTCGGGCCGGCTGCACATCGCCGGGACGCCGCACGAAGTGCTCACACAGGACAACGTCCGCACGGTCTTCGGTCTCGACAGCCGCATCATCGAGGACCCCGTCTCCGGCCGGCCCCTGATGCTGCCCATCGGACGCCACGGGATCAGGCCGACGCAGAGCACACCCAGCGGAACCGTCCGTGAACGCACGCCCGACTGATGAACCCGGCCGTACCACCCTAGGTCCCGGCCACCGCACACCCCGGCAGATCAGTTGCCGCACACGGGGCCAACCGGCGGCAGACAACGGCCAGCACGCACCCCACACCACCACCGGGAGTTGAGTTGTCCAGCTTGTCCAGGAGAAAAGCCACCACGGCCACGGAGCGCACCACGGCCCCATCCGCTGGAGCGGCCGACACCCCGTACGAAACTGCGCGCACCGATGCGCCTGCCGGAACCGACCTCCCGGGCGCGCCCACCGCCCGGCCAGGCTTCATCGGCCTGCGCTCACACGCGGAGTTGCAGGAGTTGCTGGGCACCCCGCATCCGATCGTCATCGACAAGGTGCACGCCCGACTGGACGAGGACGACCACGCAGTCCTGGCCCGCTCCACCTTCTGCCTGCTCTCCACGTCCGACGCGCACGGCGCCTGCGACGTCTCCCCTCGCGGCGACGGCCCCGGCTTCACCCACGTCATCGATCCCGGAACCCTGGCGCTACCGGAACGCCCCGGCAACCGCAGGGGGGACAGCCTCCACAACATCCTCGACAACCCCCACGCCGGACTGCTCTACCTCATACCGGGGAGTCGGGACGTCCTACGGATCAACGGCCGGGCACGACTCCTGGCCAACGCGCCCTTCTTCGACACGATGGCTTCCGGGGACCGGCGTCCCGACCTCGCCATTCTGATCGAGATCGACGAGATCTATCGGCACTGCCCCCGGGCCCTGCACCGTTCCGGGCTGTGGGACACCACCACCTGGGAGAGTGCCTGACGAGGCCGGCAGACTGCATCGCCTTCCGCTGCTCGACCGCGCCTGCGGTCCGTAGGGCAAGGTGCGCACCGCCCGCCGCGCAGCTGCCCAAGACGACACCGACCAGTGAGAACACCACTGTGCGGGGCCTCACCAACGTTCACTTCGGGTGGTCGTCGGTCTAGGAAGGCACTGAGCGCGGACGGAGGACCAGCAGCGAACCCTCCAAGGTCGCCACCATGGCGAAGGGGAACCGGTCGACCTCAAGGCAGAGTTCGACGTCATCGGCATGCACTCCTTGACGCACGCCTCCAGCCAACTCGGCGGCGGCGCGCGACCCGGCAGCGCGCCGAAGGAACTCAGTGGCATCCGTTGCTGCCCCCGTGGCCCTCCGGGCGATGTACTGGGCACACGCCAGATCCTCGTCGGCCTGCCCGTCCTCACCGGTGACGACGAATGTGACGTTGTCACTCGGGCGGGTACGCACGAGCTGGGCTGTTGCCTCCGCCACCACGAAACTGGCGCACAGCACCAACGACGCCTCTTTGACCGCGAGGGCGCCGACCGTCCCTGCCGTGGTCTTCTGTACGACGGTCCGACCGCCCAGGTCAACATCCCGCAGCAGGCCAGGCGAGTTGACCAGGTCGAACCCGGGCGCTGGCGGACCGTCTTTGAGTGCCGCCCAATCCGGGTGACGAGCCTTGAGCGCCAGGGCCTCGTCCAGCGACTCAGCAAGAACGATCTTGTCTGCGCCTTGACCAAACGCCCAGGCGGCGACAGTGAAGGCGCGCATGACATCGACGACAACCGCCACGGGCGGGGCTTCGACCAGCTCGGTGATACCAAGGAAACAGGCGTCCATTTGGGTCATGATCGTGCATGCCCGACCCATGGCACTCGAAGAGTGGTCCACATCACGTGGGATCGGCGAACCCCCCGATGGCCACGGCCGCGACCCACACCAGAGACCCAACTGCTGTGTCATGCCGCCGGCCACCACCCCCAACAAGTCCCGGACCTCCTTCGGAAACAACGAGCCCCGCCCGGTCTACACGATCGGGCGGGGCTCGCTACCGGTCCCGAGCGAACTCGTGAATGGCCTCAGCAGATCAGCGAGTGCACCTGATGGCGGCGTTACCCGCGAAGTAGCCGGGTGCGAGTCGGGTGGAGTAGGCGTAGAGCAGCACACACTGCTCATGGAGATATCCGCTGATCAGCGCGGACCGGCGGGCCATGTTCTCAGCTTCCCGCTTCGCCTCCTTGGGGCTGTTCTCATATGCCCAACCCGTGAACGTTTGTGTCTCCTGGACGCTCACGTCGGCGTGTGCGACAGAGGGCGCAAATGTGGCGAGGCCCGCGAGAGCCAGGGCAACGCCGCCTCGGACGAGTAGCGATTTCATGTCGGTACCCCATTCTTGATGAGTTCCTGGTGAGTTGCTTGGTGAGGTTCTTGGTGGAATGCGGTGTGAGTCAGCGCTGGCAGAACAGGTCGGCGACCGCGGAGTACACACCGCCACCGACCGACCTGACGTCGGTGGCTCGGACATAGCAGTGGTTCGCCTGCCATCCGGCCGACTGGGCGATCGTGTAAGCCATCCGGACCGCGCCGTTCACCGCCTGGGACGGCGAGGTGCCCATCCCGGAACCGGTGAACGTCCGCACCTCAGGCAGAACCAGCTTCTGTTGGGCGGCTTCTACTCCAACCGGGGCCGCCTGGGCGGAGTTGACCCCTCCGATGAGAAGCGCCGAGGTGGCAAGGGCCACGGCTGTGGAACGCAGACGTATCGTGGACGAACGGGTCACCGGGACTCCTCGATGGTTGCTTCGATCGTCACTGAAACGGTCAGCGCCGACTGTGTTGGTGTGATCGTTTGTCGAATGGCTTCCAAGACACTTGGTTGAGCGACTGATTCCGAGCAGTGGCGTTCGTTCCCTTCACCCCGGGAATGCGAACCACGTTCAGCAGTTGCATCCCCCTGCTGCGTGGTGCATCCCCTTGCTGCGTGGCCGACTTGACGGTCAACAGCTTCAGCAGCACGACGATGGACGGCAAGCACAGGGGACACTGGTGGAACACTGGAACCATTCCAGCCCCACTGACGTGGGAATACTCGGCAGGGGTGGAACGCCGCCACGAAACGCTGGGGGGCTGGAACGGTTGAGCGCGTTAGATTCGGGGACCGAGGTGTTCGCGCGTCGGCTGCGGGGAATCCGGGAGGCGTCGGGGCGCAGTTACGGAGCTCTGGCCCACCGAGTGGGGGTGAGCGCTTCCACCCTCCACCGCTACTGTTCCGGTCACATCGTGCCGTTGGAGTTCACCCCGGTCGAACGGCTGGCACGGCTGTGCGGCTGTCAGGGTGAGGACCTCGTGGAGCTGCACCGTCTGTGGGTGCTGGCGGACGGGGAGCGCCGCAGACGTCAGGCCGCTGGCGGGGTTCAGGCGCGGAGTGCGGCCGGAAGCCCCGAGGCGTTGTCGAAGCTGACTCGCGGTGGGACCGTCCCGGGAGATGCCGTCCGGGCACTCGAAGTCAGCGAGTCCGTCCCCGGGATCACCGATGCCGCGAAGTACACCGGGACTGCCGCGTTGGAAGCCGCCCCCGAGGTCACCGTCGTCCTGGAGGAGATGCAGGCCAGGGAGCCAGGGCCGGAGGCAGCCGGGTCGACCGGGTCCCCGGAGGTGCCACGGCGGCGGGTCGTCCGTGCCACCAGGGGGCGCCGGTCGTGGCCCGGGCGAACAGGTGGCAGCGCACCGGCAGCGCACCTTGCCACCGGACTGGTCGCCGTTGTGACCGTCCTCACCCTCCTCATTGCCTTCCTCGTCCTGCTGGCGTTCGAGCACTCGCCTTCCTCCTCGGAAGACCGGAACGGTCGACAGCGCGCAACCGGTCCGCGCTACGCGGGCACCGCCGTCCCTTCTCTGCGCGCCTCGGACACCACTGCCGACCCGTCCGCCCTACCCGCCCCAACGCCCTGGTCCCTCTCCCCCGGGGTGACCGCTTCCCGTCTCCCGGCCGGTCCCACCGCATCCATGGGCCCGGGCCGCACCGGCTCCCGTCCTGCGCCCCGGGAGTCCGCGGGGGCGTCGAAGCCTCGCGACCGTGCCCTGCCGTTCACCTGGGGCGTCAACCAGCACATCTGGGCGAGCGGCTGTAGTCACTCCTACATCGTCGACCGCCCACCGACGGCGGTCCCCCCGCCGCCGTCGGTGTCCGACGCCGAGCCCTGGGCCCGCTCCCTGGGGGCAGTGCACGGGGGCGACACCCTGGTCAGGTTGACCGTCCAGGGCAGTGGTGAGCAGGCGGTGGTGCTTCAGGGGCTCCGGGTACGGGTGGCGGCCCAGCGTCCCCCGCAGCGCCGAAACGTCTATGGCATGAGCCTGGGCTGCGGAGGGACGATGACGCCTCGGCTGTTCGACGTGGACCTCGACGCCGCCCGCCCGACGGCCGTTTCCGTGCCCGGCAACGATTCCGGGGTGGAGATCCCTGCCGCTTCATTTCCCTACCGGGTCTCGGCCCGGGACCCGGAGATCCTGCTCATCACCGGCCGCACGGTGACGTGTGACTGCGACTGGTATCTGGAGTTGGAGTGGAGCAGCGCGGACCGCTCAGGGACCGTACGGATCGACGACGCCGGACGGCCGTTCCGTACGAGCAGTGTCCTGGGCGGTCCCGCCTATCTGTACGACACCAACACCCGGCGGTGGGTCCCGACGACGGGAGCCGACCCGGCCCCCCACCCCGGAAACGATCCCACCACAGGCACCCCAGAGGACCCAGAAGACCCAATGGCCAGCCCAGCCCCGGGGGCTCGGGCCGAGTAGATCCGGAGGCCACCGGGGGCAAACCCACTCTGCAATCCCCGGCCCGGATCCCGTCACTGCGACCGCGTTGTGCATCGGTCCGGGCCAGGAGCGGCGATCGGGTCCATCGCCAGGGATCGCGGGGTGAGCACCGAGGTTCCGGGCCAAGTCGTGGGTCTCGACGTACGGATCGATCGCCACTCCCCCACTGTGGGCACCAACAGCCACACTGAGCAGCGCACGAACATGGAGAAGCAAGGGACACACCGGGGACCGCGGATGGTCTGCTGTGGTCCGCCGACCACTCCCGCTTGGAAGCTGCGCCGGCCGGGCAACCCGCTGGAGTGGACACCGTGATCCGCGGGTGCCGACTCCACCCCGGCGCCCGGGTCCGGTCGACGTAGAAACGATCCGCCACGATGCTCACGCGAGGGTGCCAACAGGGCCTGGATACGGCCTATTTGCCAGTCCTTGAGCACCTCGGGTTTACCGGCGCCGCCACCCCGGCGAAATCCCATCACCACAGGTCACAACATACGTCTTCGCCGTCGGACACCCGTTGACAGTCGCCGATCGGTGCATCCGGTCTCAAAGCCTGAGCACAAATTCCACACATGGCCTCCTCATGCCGGCCCCGATGGTCTAGATTGACCGTGCTTCAGCCGTTCGGGCACGAGGCGAACGACATTGATCTATAGATCCGGCGCCACCAACAGCCAGTAGTCGAGTCCCCGGCCAGACTTGGGGATGATCAGTTCAGGGAGCCCGAGAGGGGGGCCTTGGGTGCGGGGAGCACCCGAGGTTTCGATGGGCTCCACGCACCTCAAGGGCCCGGCAGAACGAGCAAATCCACTGCCGTCAGGGCGAGTTGTCACATAGTGCTGCAATTGCAGCTGCGATGCGTGCACGGGGGGCGGGGGCCTCCCGAGGGGAGGAACAGCGCGGCTCGGGGGACGGGAGCTCCCGAGACAGGAACAGTGTGAGGCGAGTACGTCGAACTGCTGGTGACCTGGGGGGTTCTGTGGAGCAGGGGGAGTTAGTCAAGCCGTTTTCGTCAACGCGCGGGCGGTTGGCGAACGGGGCAATCAGACAGCCCGCGATTGACTGGGAGGAGCGGTACCGCCGTACCGTCATCACCAGCGATACCGTGGCCACCGCCTTGGTGGTGGCGGCAATAGGGAACTTCTTCGGGGCCCGGGACGCGGCCAACTGGCACGAGAAGTGGGGAATACTCGCATTCGGCACCGAACTGTTGGTGCTGGGAGCGCTTGCAGTGAGCAGGGCTTGGGCTCCGGCCGTGCTCGGCCAGGGCGCCGAGGAGTTCCGCCGGCTCGGACGTTCCCTCTTCGCGGCGGCCGTCGTACTCGCACTCGGCGGGATCGCCCTCACCTCGCGCAACATCAAACTCTGGATATTCGTTGCGATCCCCGCGCTCGCACTCGTCACTATGACCGCGCGATATCTGTTGCGCCTGTGGCTGCACAAGCAGCGCAAGGACGGCCGGTGCCTGCGGCCGGTGCTCGCTGCCGGGAGCCTGCCCACCGTACGAGATCTGATCAATCGGGCCCGCAAGTCCCCGCATCTCGGCTGGCGAGTGGATGCGGTGTGCACGACTGACGGTCTCGGACTCGACGGCGACCAACTGGACGGAGTGCCGGTCGTCGGCCAACTGGCCGACGTCGCCAATCACGTCCGTCGCAACGGCTACCGAGTCGTGGCGGTCACACCGGACCCGCACTGGACACCGGACCGGCTGCAACGGCTGGCCTGGAACCTCGAAGGCAGCGATGCCGAGATGGTCGTGGCCCCCGTGCTGATGGAGGTGGCCGGCCCGCGACTGCACGTCGACGCGGTGCTCGGAATACCACTGCTGCGGGTCAGCATGCCGACCTTCACCGGGGGCCGCCGGGCGGTCAAGGAGGTCGTCGATCGACTGGGCGCAACGATTCTGCTGATGGTGTTCGCGCCACTGATGATGTTCGTGGGGCTGCTCATACTGCTGGACAGTCGGGGTGGGGCGTTCTACCGCCAGCGCAGGGTCGGCAAGGAGGGTCGCGAGTTCACCATCCTCAAGTTTCGCACCATGGTCGACGGGGCTGACCGGGCACGCGCCGAACTGGCCGACCGCAACGAGGGTGCGGGTCTGCTGTTCAAGCTCCGCCGGGATCCGCGGGTGACCCGGGTGGGAGGAGTGCTGCGCCGGTACTCACTGGACGAGCTCCCGCAGCTCTTCAACGTACTCACCGGGTCGATGTCGCTCGTCGGTCCACGGCCCCCACTGCCTGAGGAGTCCGCTGCGTACGGCCCGGACATCCGGCGGCGGCTGCTGGTCAAGCCCGGGCTCACCGGCCTCTGGCAGATCAGCGGACGCAGTGACCTGCCGTGGGACGAGGCGGTCCGACTGGACCTTCGGTACGTGGAGGACTGGTCACTCGCCCTGGACACAGTGATCTTGTGGAAGACGCTGCGTGCGGTGCTCTACGGGCAGGGGGCCTACTGATGCGCCACTGTCGTCGTCCGGCCGACGCGCCGACCGCAGGCCAGGAGTGCCTGACTATGGGGAGGGACGGGTCATGAGGATCAGCGTTTTCGGCCTCGGATACGTAGGCTGTGTGTCGGCCGCGTGCCTGGCCAGCATGGGTCACGAGGTCATCGGGGTGGACGTGAACCAGGTGAAGGTCGACCTGGTCAACCGTGGCAAGGCGCCGGTGGTCGAGGAACGGATCGGCGAGCTCATCGCCGAGGTCGTGCGGACCGGAGCGTTACGCGCCACGGACGACGTCCACGAGGCGATCATGGGCAGCGACGTGTCGCTGATCTGTGTGGGCACCCCGTCCGAACCCAACGGCAGCCTGTGCACCACCTATCTGGAGCGGGTCACCGAGCAGATCGGCACCGCCCTGGCGGATGGTCCTGAGCGCGGCGGGCGGCACACCGTTGTGTTCCGCAGCACCATGCTCCCGGGCACCTGCTTGAAACTGCTGGTGCCGATCCTGGAGAAGTACGTCGGGGGCACGGCCGGAGTGGACTTCGGGGTCGCGGTCAACCCGGAGTTCCTGCGCGAGGGCACGAGCGTGCAGGACTTCTTCGATCCGCCCAAGACGGTCATCGGAGAACTCGACCCGGCCAGCGGGGACGCGGTACTGGCACTGTACGAGGGCTTACCCGGCGAGGTGTTCCGGGTGCCGATCCCCACCGCCGAGGCGATCAAATACGCGGACAACGCGTTCCACGGCCTCAAGGTCGGTTTCGCGAACGAGTTGGGCGCGGTGTGTCAGGCGCTCGGGGTGGACTCGCACCAGGTCATGGACGTGTTCCTGGCCGACCGCAAGTTGAACATCAGCCCCGCCTATCTACGGCCCGGTTTCGCCTTCGGTGGTTCCTGCCTCCCCAAGGACTTACGCAGTCTGGTCCATGCGGCGCAGCGGGCCGATGTGTCGGTTCCCATCCTTGCCAATGTGCTGCCCTCCAACTCCGCGCACCTTCAGCGCGCGGTGGAGCTGGTCGAGCGCACCGGCAAGCGCCGGGTGGGACTGTTCGGACTCTCCTTCAAACCCGGCACCGACGACCTCCGCGAGAGCCCGCTCGTCGCACTGGCGGAGACGCTGTTCGGCAAGGGCTATGACCTGCGGATCTATGACGCCAATGTGAGCCTCTCCCGGCTGCTGGGTGCGAACCGCGAGTACATCGAAACCCGGCTGCCACACCTCGCGCAGCTGCTTGCCGACTCCGTCAACGACGTTCTCGAACACGCCGAGGTGTGCCTGATCGGGACGAGGGATCCGGCCGTGCTGTCGGTACTCCCCCATGGCGACGGCCCGGTGCTCATCGATCTCATCCACCTTCCCGACGCCGAAACGCGCCGGACAGAACCGGGGTACGTGGGCCTTGCTTGGTGATGCAATCAGCGACGAACGACCGGACCGGCGCGCGCTGATCCTGGTGGAGAACCTCTCGGTGCCGTTCGACCGGCGTGTGTGGCAGGAGTGCAAGACGCTGCGCGACGCGGGCTGGGAGGTGCACGTCATCTGTCCCCGAGGAACCAAGCGGGACACGGAGTTGGAGATCGAGATCGACGGGGTGCGGATCCATCGCTACCCGTTGCGCGCGGCCACCGGAGGACCGGCCGGCTATCTGCGGGAGTACGGATCGGCGTTGTGGCATACGGCCCGGTTGGCCCGCAAGGTCGGTCCGGTCGACGTGGTGCACGCCTGCAACCCGCCCGACCTGCTGTTCCTGCCGGCGTTGTGGTTGAAGCGGCGCGGCGCGCGGTTCGTCTTCGATCAGCACGACCTGGTACCCGAGTTGTACCTCTCCCGGTTCGATCGTGGTGAGGACCTGCTCTACCGAGGCGTGTGCGCCTTGGAGCGGCTGACCTATCGGGCCGCGGATGTCGTGCTCGCCACGAACGAGAGCTACCGGGATGTCGCGATAGGCCGTGGCGGTCAGCGTCCGGCGGATGTCTTCGTGGTGCGCAGCGCGCCCGAGATCGAGCGGTTCCAACCGGTGTCGCCCGAGCCGGAGCTGAAGCGCGGCAAGCCCCATCTGTTGTGCTACCTGGGTGTCATGGGCCCTCAGGACGGTGTCGACTACGCCCTGCGGGCCCTGGCGAAGTTGCGCGACGAAATCGGGCGCACCGACTGGCACGCGGTGTTCGTGGGCGCCGGCGACGCCTTCGACGCGATGGTGGAGCTGTCCGAGCGGCTCGGGCTCTCCGAGCAGGTGCAGTTCACGGGGCGCATTCCGGACGCCGATCTGGTGCGCTATCTGTCGACCGCCGATGTGTGCCTCTCCCCCGACCCGCGCAATCCGCTGAACGACGTGTCGACGATGAACAAGGTCCTGGAGTACATGGCGATGGGCCGGCCGATCGTCTCGTTCGACCTCCGTGAGGCGCGGGTCTCCGCCGGTGATGCCGCCGTCTACGCGCCCGCCAACGACGAGGCCGAATTCGCCAGGCTCGTCGCGCTGCTGCTCGACGATCCGGAGAAGCGGGCCCAGATGGGCAAGATCGGTCAGGAGCGGATCAGCGGGGAGCTCTCCTGGCGGAACTCCCAACGATCACTGCTCGCCGCTTACGCCGTTGCCTGCCGCGACCACACTCCGGTGTCGGCGGGCAACCCGGTCAGCACCGGGAAGAAGAGGCCGCGTCGTTGAGCAATGAGATAATACGCCTGGTCACGATCGGGCGGATCCTCCGTCGGCGCTGGCGGCTGCTCGCCGTCCTCACCGTGCTGGGCGCAGTCGTCGGCTACGGCACCTCGCTGCTGTTTCCGCCGCGCTACACGGCGTCGGCATCCGTACTGCTGCCGGGGCAGTGGGAAGAGCGCGAACTGCTGACCCAGGTGGACATCGCGACCAGTTCGGCGGTGGTCGACCGTGCGGCTGCCACCCTCGACTGGAGGGGCGTCAGCGGCGGTGAGTTACGGGATCGGGTGAGCGCCGAGACCGCTGACGGGAACATCATCAAGATCTCGGGCACGGCCGAGACTCCGGAGCGCGCGCAGCAGCTCTCCGACCGGGTGGCCCAGCAACTCGTGGCCTTCGCCGCGCGCATCGCAGGCGACGGTGCGGACTCCGAAGCGGCCACGGGCCCCGAGGCCCTGCGACAGAAGGTCGTGCAGACGAACCGTCACATCACCGAACTCGCCAATGCCGCCGATCCGGGGCAGACCGTGGAGAGCGTGCAGGCCCGCACCGCGCTCGCGAAGCTGCGTACCGCGCTGGAAGAGGCCATGAAGAAGCTGGACCAGGCGGATACGGCGCGCAACAAGGCCGGCATGGTGATCATGGGGCCGGCTCCGCGGCCAACCGGCGAGGCGCCGCCGACGAGGGTGCAACTCATCTCCGCCGGTGCGCTGCTGTTCCCTCTGCTCGCGGTCGTCGGACATCTCGCAGCCGCACGGCTGAATCGCCGACTGCGCACCGAGCCTGAGATCGTCGCGGCACTGGGCTCGGCGCTGCTGGGCACGGTCGACGTGCCAGGCGACACCAGCTCGGACCGGGCGGAAGACCTCGGCCCGCGGGCCCGGATCCGCCGGCTGCTGGGTATGGACAGCCGGTGGGACACGCCGAGCCCACAAGCATCCGGCGACGAGGCCAGCCGACAGATCCGCTATCGACGGGTGTGGGCTCGCCTTCGGGACCACCTGCCCTCCCCCTGGCGACTGCTGGTCGTCGTGCCGGAGGGAGATGGGACCGCCCTTCGAGCAGCGGGGCAACTCGTCACCGAGGCGGAGGGCGATCCTTCACCGAGCCCTACGAGCACGGCGAACCCCGTGCTGCGGGTGGTGGAGGTCTCGGTGTCCCAGCCGATGGTGCCGGACCGCGACACCGAGTCGGGTGCCCTGGTCGTGCTCAGCGCGGGCAGTTGGACCGCGGGCGAGCTCGCCGGCATCGCCGAGGCGTGTGCGGACGGTGGCCACGACATCATCGGCGTCGTCGTCGCCGGCGCGGTCCGGGCCCGACCGACGCCGTCCACCGGCCCCCCACCGGAGAAGGCCACTCCCGCACTCGCGGTGCGCGGCCACGCGACGGGAGAGTCAGTGTGACGACGAGCACGACTTCGGAACCGTCGACAGGCGCTCCGTTGCTGGACCTGCAAGCGCTGGTGGTAGCCGTACGCAGGCGCCGCCGCCTCTGGTGTTCCATGGCGATCCTGGGGCTGCTGCTCGGTGCGGCAGTGGCGGTCGTGCTGCCGCCGCCTCCGACCGCGGTGACCAAGGTGCTGGTCACCCACAAGGAGGACCAGCCGAACGACACCGGAACACTGATCCGTACCGACGTCGCGCTGCTGGGGACCACCCGGATCGCCGGGAAGGCCCTCAAGGCCCTCAACTCTCCCGACAAGCCGGAAGACTTCATACAGGACTACCGCGGTACGGGTCTGACCAACAACCTGTTGCAGATCGATGTGACGGGTGACAGCGACGCACAGGCGGTGGCCCGGGCCAAGGCGTTGGCCGATGCGTTCATCGCCGATCACGTGGGGCGGATGTGGGCAGCCGCGAAGGCCGAGTCCGAGGCCCTGCTCGACCAGCGTGACCGCATGCGGGACGAGCTCGCCCGGGTCAACAAGTCGATCGGAGACCGGTCGCCGGAGAGCGACCCGAAGTCATCGGCGAGCATCGAGTCGCTCTTCGCCCGCCGAGCCGAGCTCAACTCACGAATCGCCGAGTTCGACCAGCGCGCCGCGGAGGTGCGCACCGGCACGCCCCAGGTCATCACCGGAACACAGATCGTGGATGCACCCCGGGCGGTGCAGCACTCCCTGCCCAAGACCGCCGTCACCAACGCCGCGATCGGGCTCGTGCTCGGACTTGTCCTCGGACTCGCGCTGGCAGCGGTCGGCACGGTGGTCGCGGATCGTCCCGTGCTGCGCCGGGAGATCGCGACGAACCTGGGCGCCTCCGTCATCGCGGAGCTGCCTCGCGTGCCCCGCCGGTCGATCGGGCTGTGGCAGGGCCGACGGACCCGGGCGGCACGCGAACGGCTCACCGTGACCCTGACCCGCATGGTGCGGGGCTCCACGGAGCCGGTTTCGCTGCTGGAACTGGGGTGTGCGCACAGCGCGAGTGCGATCGCCCTGAACGTCGCCGAGGCACTGGCCGCGGAGGGGCCGATGGTGGTCGTCAACGGTCTGCCGGGCCCGGAGCTCGCCAACAGCCGTCAGAAGTTGGGAGGGCCGACCGTGGTCAGCGGCGACATCGTCGCGTCCGTGCCGCAGCAGGCGCGCCGGATCGGCGTCGGCTCGGTCGCGCCCGGCACGGCGTGGACCGACCTCCAGTACCTCGGTGCCCAGACCGTGCTCGTCGTACGGGCCGGGCACGGCAGCGCCGCATGGCTGCACACCGTGGCCCGGCAGCTCGCGGACCAGCGCATACCGGTGATCGGTGTGGTGCTGATCGACCCCGATCCGCGTGACCGTACCGACGGCACGCTGTGGGACGGCCTGCACACCGCGTTGCGCGGCCAGTACGAGCGGTTGGCCCGACAGAACGGAACGGGGCAACTGCTGACCGAGCGGCTGACCCGCCAGAACGGAACGGCCCAGCCGCGAACGGAGCGGCCTTCGATGCCGACCGCGCTGGTTCCGGACAGCGACCAGGAGGCGCGGTAGACATGTGTGGAATCGCAGGCACGTACCGATGGCCGGACGGAAAGGTCGTGACCGACCGGCTCACCGATGTCCTCGCCCACCGCGGCCCGGACGGGGCGGGCCGCTACAACCACTCCGTCGGCGACGGCGAAGTGCACCTCGGACACCGTCGGCTGGCGATCATCGACCTGTCCGAGACCGGCGCCCAACCGATGGTCTCGGACGGTCTGGCCCTCACGTACAACGGCGAGCTGTACAACGCGCCCGAACTCCGTGCCGAGCTGACGGCCGCCGGCGTGCGCTTTCGTGGCACGTCCGACTCCGAGGTGCTGCTGGAGGCATGGCGGCGCTGGGGTACGGACTGTCTGCCCCGGCTGCGCGGCATGTTCGCGTTCGCGGTCTTCGACGAGCGAACCGGTGAGCTGGTGCTCGCCCGCGACCAACTCGGCGTCAAGCCGCTGTTCCTGCTCCGGCGCGGTACGGGCCTGATGTTCGCCTCCGAACTCAAGGCGCTCGTCGCCGTGACCGGTGGGTCGCTGGAGGTGGACCATGCGGCGCTGGTGGCCTCGCTCCTGTACTACTGGGTGCCCGACTCGCGGTGCGCGTTCCGCGAAGCGGAGAAGCTGCCGCCGGGTAGCTGGCTCAGGTGCCGGCCCGACGGTCGGGTGGAGCGCGGTCGGTTCTGGAACCTGAAGGAAGTGGCCGCCGAAGGTCGGGAGCTGGCCCGCAGCGGCGAGCAGCCGGACGTGGGCGCCGTCGTCGAGGAGTCGACCCGGCGGCACCTGCTCTCCGATGTGCCCGTGGCGACCTTCCTCTCGGGTGGTCTCGACTCCAGCTATCTGACCGCGCTGGCGGCCCGCGACCGGCCGGGGATCTCCGCGTACACGATCGGGTTCCGTCCCGAGGACGCCAAGTTCGAGGCGATGCCGGACGATCTGCGCTACGCGCGGCAGGTGGCCGAGCAGTTCGGCGTCGACCTGCATGAGATCGAGATCGCTCCGAACGTGCTCGATCTGCTGCCGCGGATGACGCACCACCTGGACGAGCCGATCGGCGACCCCGCAGCGATCAACACGTTCCTGATCTGCGAGGCCGCCCGGGAGGCCGGCGTCAAGGTGATGCTCTCGGGGATGGGCGCCGACGAACTGTTCGCCGGGTACCGCAAGCACCTGGCCAACCTCCTTGCGCTGCGCTACCAGCGCGTCCCGCGGCCCCTGCGGCGGGGGGTCACCGGGGTCGTGGACCGGCTGCCGGTCGCCACGGCCCGCCGGGGGTACCGGTCGGTGCGCTTCGCCAAGCGGTTCCTCTCCTTCGCCGAGCTGCCTGAGGAGACCGCGTTCCGACGCAGCTACACCATGTACGACCAGGACGAACTGCTCGCCCTGATCGATCCGGACCTGGCCGGGACGGTCGACGACGTGCTGGGTGAGCACCGGGACGTCTACCAGGACAACGACCTCGACGACTTCGTCAACCGGATGTGTCTGGGCGATGCCCGGATGTTCCTGCCGGGGTTGAACCTCGCGTACACCGACCGCTCCAGCATGGCCGCGTCGACCGAGGTGCGGGTGCCGTACGTGGACGTCGAGGTGGTCAAGGCGGCCTTCGCGGTGCCAGGCAACCGCAAGATCGTCGGACGGCAGGGGAAGGCGGTCCTCAAGGAGGCGGCCACCTCGATCCTGCCGCGGGAGATCGTGTACCGGCCCAAGGGCCTGTTCAGCGCCCCGCTGCGGGCCTGGATGAGCAGGGATCTGGCACCGCTGGTGCGCGAGGTGGTGAACGACGGCGTGCTCGTCCGTTCCGGGTTCCTGCGCCGGGATGCGCTGGCGCGACTCGTCGCCGAGGACGCCGCCGGGCAGCGGGACTTCTCCAAGCATCTGTGGCATGTGCTGACCCTTGAGTACTGGTATCGCGGCGCGACCTCTGGCTCCGGCCAGAACTGAACGGCTTGACGGCTTGACGGCGTAGAAACAAGAGGAGCTCGGGTGAAACAGGTTGTGCAGAACTACAAGAGCGGCGAGCTGGCGCTGCTCGACGTGCCGGTGCCCCGGTGCAAGCCGGGCGGCGTGCTGGTACGGAGCTCCTATTCGCTGATCTCCACCGGGACCGAGCTCATGAAGGTCTCCGAGGCCGGTATGTCGATGCTGGGCAAGGCCCGTTCCCGGCCGGACCAGGTGGCCAAGGTGGTGCAGAGCGTGGCCACCAACGGGGTGCCCGCCACTTACCGCAAGGTGATGGGCAAGCTGGACTCCTACACCCCGCTGGGCTACTCGCTGTGCGGGGTGGTCGAGGAGGTCGGCCCGGGGATCGACGATGTGAAGGTCGGCGACCTGGTGGCCTGCGCCGGCAATGAGCACGCGTTGCACGCGGAGCTCAACTGGGTGCCGAAGAACCTCTACACGCCGGTGCCGGACGGTCTCTCACCGCGGCACGCGGCCTTCGGAACCGTCGGGTCGATCGCGTTGCAGGGCGTCCGCCGTGGCGAGTCACAACTCGGGGACGTGGCACTGGTCATCGGCCTGGGGCTGATCGGGCAGTTGGTGGTGCAGTTGCTGGCCGCCTCGGGAGTACGCGTCGTCGGTGTCGACCCCGACCCGGTGCGGTGCGAGATCGCCGAGCGGCTGGGTGCGGTGGCCTGTGGGGATCCCGCGTCCGCGGCCGTGGAGAGCGCCGTCGCCGAGCTGTCCGACGGCCATGGGGTGGACCAGGTGTATCTGGCCGCGGGTGGGGGCAGCAATCAGCCCGTCGAGCTGGCCGCCCGGCTGAGCCGGGACCGCGGCCGGGTCATCGACATCGGCAAGTGCCGCCTTGACCTGCCGTGGAACGCGTACTACATGAAGGAACTCGACGTCCGGTTCTCCCGCTCGTACGGCCCCGGGCGCTACGACCCGGAGTACGAGCTCGAAGGCCGGGACTACCCGATCGGCTATGTGCGCTGGACCGAGCGCCGCAATCTGGCGTGCTTCCTCGACCTCATGGCGCGCGGTCGCATCGACGTGGAGCCCCTGGTCTCCCACATCGCCGACTTCGATGACGCAGTGACGACGTACCAGAGCCTGAAGGACGGCGATCTGAAGGCCGTGGCGGTGCTGTTCCGCTACTCCGAAGGCTCCGATCACCCCGCAGGCCATGGCGTATCGGAGAAGGCGGCCGAAGCGGTCGCCCCGGTGATCACCGTGCCTGCGGTGCGACGCGGCGGTGGAGCCTCGGTCCCGGCCCGGTCCGCCAAGGCATCGGTACGGGTGGGCTTCATCGGCGCGGGGAACTACGCGACGTCGATGCTGCTGCCGCACCTGGCCGGGCGCGACGGCGTGGAGCTGTCCACGGTCGTCACCACGACGGCGCTGTCCGCGGTCAATGCGAAGCGGAAGTTCGGCTTCGACGAGGCGACCACCGATCTCGACGCCGTACTCGGCGACCCCTCCATCGACGCGGTGTTCGTCGTCACCCGGCACAACTCCCACGCCGAACTGACCCGGAGAGCGTTGCTGGCCGGCAAGGCGGTGTTCGTGGAGAAGCCGTTGGCGCTCGACCAGGACGAGTTGGCGGGCGTGCTCGCGGCGGTGGAGGAGTCCGGCAACGACCGGCTACAGGTGGGCTTCAACCGCAGGTTCGCACCACTGTTGCAGGAGGCCAGGAAGCGGTTCGGTACCCGGACCGGTCCGGCGAGCCTGCGCTACCTGGTCAACGCGGGCCGCCTGGAGCAGGGCAGCTGGTACCTCCGCCAGGACACCGAAGGGTCGCGGTTCGTCGGCGAGGGCGGGCACTTCATCGACACGGCGAGCTGGCTGCTCGCCGCCGACCCGGTGTCCGTGTACGCGGTCGCCACGTCCGGCAGCGAGGGCGGCGGCGACCTCCAGATCGTGCTGGGCTACCCGGGCGGGTCCACCGCCACCATCAGCTACGTCACCAGCGGCTCACCCGGCTTCCCCAAGGAGACGCTGGACCTGATCGCCGACGGCAAGGTGTTGCGGCTCGACGACTTCGTCCGTGCCTCGGTGTACGGCCGCAAGCGGTGGAGCAGCCCGCGGCTGGCCAAGGCCCGTGACAAGGGCCAGCGCGCCGAAGTGGGCGCATTCCTTGAGGCCGTGCGGACCGGGGGGCCGATGCCGATGCCGCTGGAGTCGTTGGTCGCCACCACGGCCGCCACCCTCGCCGTACAGACCAGTCTGGCCGGCGGCGCGCCGGTGACGTTGGCGAGTGGCCGATGACCACGAGCACGTCCTTGGGCTGGTACCTGCGGAGGCTGTCGCGGATGGGGCCGCGGGAGGTCGGCGGCCGGGCGGGCGACGCGGTGCGCAGACGACGCTGGCGCTCCGGGCTGCCGGACGGCCCGAGCGTGACCGACGCCCGGTTCACCGCGGTACTGCCCGTCGGGACGATCGCCGCGGTGCCACCGGACGCCGCGAAGCGTCTGATCGCCGAGGCGGACCGGCTGATGGCGGGGCAGGTCGAGTACTTCGGTGTGGTCCGCGACGACCTGGACGAACCGGACTGGTGGTACGACCCGAAGACCGGGCGCCGGGCTCCCTGGGGCTACGCCTTCGACGTGCCGTACCGGAACGAGGACGCGGCCGGGGACATCAAGCAGATCTGGGAGCTGTCCCGGCACCAGTACCTCACCGTGCTCGCCGCCGCCTATGCGATCACCGGGAACGAGCAGTACGCGGAGCGGGTGGCCACGCATCTGCGGTCGTGGTGGGCGGCCAACGCGCCGCTGCGGGGCGTGCACTGGATCAGCGGCATCGAGCTGGGGATCCGGCTGCTCTCCTGGGTGTGGATCCGCCGGCTGCTGGACGGCTGGTCGGGCGCGACCGCGCTGTTCGAGGGCAACCCGGTGGCGCTCCAGCAGATCTGGCACCACCAGCGCTGGCTGGCCGCCTTCCCCAGCCGGGCGTCTTCGGCGAACAACCACATCATCGCTGAGGCGGCCGGGCAGTTCGCCGCGGCCTGCGCGTTCGGGTGGTTCCCCGCATCGGAGCGCTGGCGAACCGACGCACTGCGGTCACTGGAACGGAACCTGCGCGGCAACACCTTCGGCTCCGGCCTCAATCGCGAGCTGGCCACCGAGTACCACGGACTCGTCCTGGAGCTCGGCCTCGCCGCGGTGGCCGAGGCGGATGCCGCCGGCGTGCCGGTCCCCGACACCATCCGGTTGGTGCTGCTGCGCATGACCGATGCGCTCGCGGCCATCGTGGACAACCGGTTACGGCCGCCGCGCCAGGGGGATGCGGACGACGGTCACGGCCTGGTCCTGGACGGCGCCGGGACCGACCGCTGGGGCTCGCTGCTGACCACCGGGGACGCCGTGTTCGGCGGGCTCAGCTGGTGGCCCGCGGTGACCGGCACCGATGTGCGCACCCCGCTGCTGGCCGCGCTCATCCGGCCGTACGCGCGGGATGGAAGCGCAGCGGCAGCGACCCGCCCGACAGACCGACCGGCCCACTTCGCCGATGCGGGGCTCACCATCCTGCGCGGTCCTGCGGGGATCTGGTGCCGCTGTGACGGTGGTCCGCACGGTTTCCTGTCCATCGCCGCACATGCCCATGCGGACGCGCTGTCCGTGGAGGTACGGCACGACGGGGTGGATGTGCTCGCCGACCCGGGGACCTACTGTTACCACGGGCAGCCCGAGTGGCGGCAGTACTTCCGATCGACCCTCGGTCACAACACCTTGCAGTTGGACGGCGATGACCAGTCCGGCTCCGGTGGCCCGTTCCTGTGGACCCGGCACGCCCGCAGCCGCGTCCTGGTCGCGGACACAGCCGGAGGCGCCGAAGGAGCGACGGCCCGTTGGTCCGCCGAGCACGACGGCTACCAAGGCTCGGTGCACCGCCGTCGGGTGGAGCTGACCGCGGCGAGCCGGGAGTTGCGCGTGGTCGACGAGGTGCGCGGCCCGCGCCGGTCCGCCCGACTGGCATTCCACCTCGGGCCGGAGATCACAGCGGACCTGGTGGGAAGCCGGGCAGTGCTCACCTGGACCCGGGACGGCGAGGACCGCTCCGCGGCGCTCGACCTGCCCGAACAACTGCGCTGGCAGGCTCACCGCGGCGAGAGCAACCCACCGCTGGGCTGGTACTCCCCCGGCTTCGGGCGCAAGGAACCCACCACAACGCTGGTCGGCACCGGCTTCACCGACGGCGCCGCGCCGTTGGGGGAGTTCACCACCGTGCTCACGTTCCACGACTAGGGGGATACGTGGGAATCAAGTGGCGGAACTGGGCGTTACCGGTGGCGGCACCGGCCATGCTGGCAACCGGCTGTGTGGGAACACAGGGCGCCCCGGCGGAGCCGACCGTCGCCCCTTCCACCTCAGTGGCCCGGACCGTGGCACGGGTGTGCGCCAAGCCGGTGGCCGGGCCGTCGCAGGCACCCGCGGGCGCGGTGACGATCGATCCCGCGGTGGTCGGCGATCTGGCCACGAAGACCCGGAACAGCCCCCCGAACAGCACGTTCTGGCTTCGACCGGGCCAGCACAGGCTCGAACCCGACCGCTACGCCCAGGTCATCCCCAAGAAGGGGAACCGCTATCTCGGTGCATCGGGCGCGGTGCTCGACGGCCGGCGGACCAATCAGTACGCGTTCGGCGGCAGCGCCCCCGATGTCACGATCCGCCATCTGACCGTGCAGGGGTTCGTCGCGCCGCACAACGAGGGCGTGGTCAACCATGACTCGGCCGATGGATGGGTGGTCGAGCACTCGACGATCCAACACAACTCCGGTGCCGGGTTGATGGCCGGCGCCCGTCAGCGGGTCCGCGCCAACTGTCTGCGGAGCAACGGTCAGTACGGATTGAACGCGTACAAGACCAGCGGCCTGGTCAGCGACCTGGTGGTCGAGGGCAATGAGATCGTGGGCAACAACACCCACGACTGGGAGCGGCGGCGGCCCGGCTGCGGCTGTACCGGAGGCGTCAAGTTCTGGGCCGTCAACGGAGCCGACATACGTGGGAACTGGGTGCACGACAATCGCGGGGCCGGGTTGTGGGCGGACACCAACAACAATGACTTCCGCATCGAGGACAATGTGCTCGAAGCCAACGACGGTGCCGCGCTGATCTACGAGATCAGCTACAACGCGGTCATCCGGAGGAACACGATCCGGCGGAACAACTGGGTCGAGGGCCGCCGGTACGCCGAACGCGGCGACAGCTTCCCGCTCGGAACCATCTATCTGTCCGAGGCCGGCGGCGAACCACGCATACCCGCCCGCACCAACCGGATCGAGATCTACCGCAACGTTCTGGAGAACAACTGGTCCGGAATCACCCTCTGGGAGAACGCCGACCGGTTCTGCAACAGCCCGGCCAACACGTCATCCGGCGACTGCACACTGCTGGTGCGGGACGTCCGCCGCTGCGCACAGCCCGCGATCGCCACCACACCGCTCCTCGCCGACTGCCGGTGGAAGACCCAGCGGGTGGACATCCACGGAAACCGCTTCGTGCTGGACAAGTCCGTCGTCGGGTGCACGGTGAAGTGCGACCGCATGGCGGTGCTGGCCAACTACGGCACCTATCCGGACTGGTCCCCGTACCAGGGCGAGCGGGTGGCGGAGGCGATCACCCACGAGCAGCGCAACCGCTGGCACGACAACGTCTACCTCGGCCCGTGGAAGTTCGTCGCCCACGACCCGAGCCGGGTCCTCGACTTCGGGCAGTGGCAGAACGCGCCCTACCAGCAGGACGCGGGCAGCACCCTTGACCTACGGGCCGGTGATTGAGATGGGCGGGGAGCTACGGCGCGGTGGGTCAGCGAGCGGACCGGCCGACACAGCCACCACAGACACTGCGGACGCACAGCCCGGCTGGGAACCGCGCCCTGTCGGCACGCCGAAGGCCGTCGGGCTGGTCTGGGGGTTGCTGATCCTCAACACGCTCGGCTCCGCCGGGGCGAAGACCATCATTCCGCTGCCACGCTCCCTCATCCAGATGGTCACCATGGGCGCGCTGCTCGCCGCGTTCACACTGGCACTCGCGCTCAACCTTCGGCTGCGCATCCGAGCCAGCGCCTTCTTGCTCCTGCTCACCCTGCTGTTGGTGCCGAGTGTGATCTCCAGCGTGCACCTGGAGTCCGGGTTGGGCGCGCTGTTCCGTTGTACCCGGCTGGCTCTCTTCGTCGGGACGCTATGGCTGCTGAGCCGCTGGTGGGACGGAGGGGTGCTGTTCGTCCGGCACCACATCCGGATGTACTTCGCGGTGCTCGGATCGGTGGCGGCCGGCGCGGTGATCTCGCCGGGCGCTGCCGTGCCCGAGCTCTACGGTGGCCGGCTGGTCGGCGCGTTGTGGCCGCTCACCCCACCACAGATCGGACAGTACGCAGCGGTGATCATCGGGCTTACCGTGCTGCTCGTACTGGGCCGTCGGGCCGACAGGACCAGCGCGGTGGTGATCATCGTGCCGTCACTCGTCCTGCTCGCGTTGACCCACACCCGAACGGCCACGCTCGGCCTGCTCATCGGATTGGTGCTGGCGATCGGCTCGCTCGTCCTGACGAGCGCCGCCGCCCGTCGGTTCTTCGCCTGGGCGGTGCTGTGCGCCGTGGTGGCAGCGGTGGCGCTCAGTTCCGCGCTCCAGGCGTGGTTCCTACGCGGACAGAGCCAGGAGAACTTCTCCAACCTCACCGGTAGGGCCAAGGTCTGGGACGCCTTGCTGGCGGCCCCTCGGACCACCTCGGAGTACCTGTTCGGCGTGGGCCTGGGCGACAAGTCGTTCGGCGGGCTGCCGATCGACAACAGCTGGCTGGCCGTCTACCACGAGCAGGGCCTGTCCGGTGCGGTCATCGTGGCGGCGATCTTCCTCGTGCTGGGCGGTGTCGCACTGCTCCGGCCGCCTTCGCTCCAGAGGGCCTGTGCGATCTTCCTGATCAGCTACTGCGCCATCGCTTCGTACACCGAGGCGGGGCTGGGCGACGCCTCGCCGTATCTCCTGCATCTGGCCGTGGCCGCCTCGCTGCTGACGTCGACCGCCGCCACCACACCACTCTCGACGCCCGCAGTTCCACGACGACGTCTCCCGCGCTTTGCCCGGGGATCGGAGGTGACCTGACCATGCACGTTCTCGTAGTACACAACCGCTACTCCTCGGCGCAGCCGAGCGGGGAGAACAACGTCGTCGACCGGGAGGTGGCACTGCTGCGCGCCGCCGGCCACCGGGTCGAGTTGTTCGAGCGACGCAGCGACGACATCGCGGGCCGGTCCCTGCTGGGCAAGGCCGCGTTACCCCTCCTCGTGCCGTGGCACCCGGGGGTCCGCTCGGAGCTCGCCGCCCGGCTCCGCAGCGACCGGCCGGACGTCGTACACGTCCACAACGTCTTCCCGCTCCTGTCGCCGGCAGTACTGGCCGGCTGCGCCGACGCCGGGGTGCCCGCCGTCGCCACATTGCACAACTACACCCAGGTCTGCCCGCCCGGCACCTTGCAGCGGGACGGCCGGCCGTGCACCGAGTGTGTCGGATCGACGCCGTTGCCCGCCGTCCGGCACGGCTGCTACCGGAACTCCCGGCTGGCGACGGTACCGCTCGCGATCAGCCTTCTCGTCAACCGGCAGCGGTGGTGGTCCGGCGTGGAGCGGTTCTTCTGCATCTCCGCGGCACAGCGCGAAGTGCTGGTGCAGGCCGGCATGCCGGCCGAGCGACTGGCGGTGAAGCACAACTTCGTGCCCGAGCCGGGCACCCTCCGCACCGATGGCGGCGACCATCTGCTCTATCTCGGCCGACTCGCGGAGGCCAAGGGCGTGCGGCTGCTGATGGCCGCGTGGGACGAGATCACCGCCGAAGGCGGTGTCGGCGTACCGCTCGTAATCGCCGGCACGGGGCCGTTGGAGGAGGAGGTGACGGCCTGGGCCGCGGGCCGGGACGACGTGCGGTACGTCGGTCTGTACGACCCGGCGCAGTGCCGGCAGGCCATCGCGCGATCGGTCGCGGTCGTGGCCCCCTCGACATGGCTGGAGGCGTTCGGCCTGGTGGTGGCGGAGGCGATGGCGGCCGGGGTGCCGACCGTCGCGGCCGGTCACGGCGCCTTCGTCGAACTCGTCGATGACGGCGTGAGCGGGCTGCTGCACCGGCCGGGCGATGCGGCCTCGCTCGCGTCCTGTCTGCGCCGGATCACACGAGAGCCGGACCGCAACCGGGAGATGGGGCGGGCGGCCCGGCGCCGTTATGAACTGGACTTCAGCCCGACGGTCGGGCTGGAGCGCCTGGTGGATGGATACCGCACCGCGATCGCGGGACGGTCCGGCGACGGGGACAGCCCGCCGCCGGTTGGGGACAAAAGCACTGGCTCGCGGCGGGGACCCCGCGCGAGCAGGGATGGGGACAGTAGATGACACCGTGCCGACTCTGTGGCTCGGCGGCGATGGCAAGCGTCGTCGATCTTGGAGCGACCCCGCCGTGCGAGAGCTTTCTCGCCGCGGACCAACTGGAGCGACCGGAGCCGGCGTATCCGCTGCACTTGCAGGTCTGCACCGACTGCTGGCTCGCTCAGATCCCACCGCTGATCAGCCCGGAGGAGACGTTCACGCAGTACGCGTACTTCTCGTCCTACTCGACCTCCTGGGTGGAGCACGCGCGCACGTTCGTCGCCGACGCCGTGGAGCGGCTGGGACTCGACTCCCAGGCCGAGGAAGCCTTCGTGGTCGAGGTCGCCAGCAACGACGGGTATCTGCTCAGGCACCTGGTGGACCGAGGTATCCGCTGCCTCGGCGTCGAGCCGTCGGTGAACGTCGGCGCCGCGGCGCGCGACGCGGGCGTACCCACGCTCACGGCCTTCCTGGACCCGGCCACCGGTGCCGCCGTGCGTGCCGAGCACGGTCCGGCGGACCTGGTCGTGGCCAACAACGTGTACGCACACATCCCCGATGTGGTCGGGTTCACCAAGGGGCTGCGGGCCCTGGTCGCCGACGATGGCTGGGTCTCCATCGAGGTACAGCACCTGCTGACCCTGATCGAGCAGAACCAGTACGACACGATCTACCACGAGCACTTCCAGTACTACACGGTCGCGTCCGCGGCCCGGGCGTTGGAGAGCGGCGGGCTCTCGCTCGTGGATGTCGAGTTGCTGCCCACGCACGGCGGCTCCATCCGGCTGTGGGCCCGGCCGACCGAGGTGGCCGGCGAGCCGACCCAGCAGGTGGCCGAAGTGTTGGATCGGGAGAAGGCCGCCGGTCTCCAGGAACTGTCCGGTTACACCGAGTTCGCCGCTCGGGTGGCCAAGGTGCGCCGGGACCTCCTGCGGTTCCTCATCGAGGCGGCCGAGCGCGGCGAGAGGGTCGTCGGGTACGGCGCACCCGGCAAGGGCAACACCCTGCTGAACCACTGCGGCATCCGGCCGGACCTGCTCGCGTACACGGTCGACCGCAACCCGTACAAGCACGGCAGGTTCACCCCGGGCACCCGCATCCCGATCCTGCCGCCCGAGCAGATAGCCATCGACCGCCCGGACTACGTGCTCGTCCTCCCCTGGAACCTGCGGACCGAGTTGGTCGAGCAACTGTCCTTCGTACACGAATGGGGCGGCCGGTTGGTCTTCCCCATCCCGGAACTGAGCATTGTCGAGGTCGCGTCGTGAAGGAGATCGCAGCATGAAGGTCGTACTGTTCTGCGGCGGTTACGGGCTGCGCATGCGCAACGGAGCCTCCGACGACGACATGCCCAAGCCGATGGCGATGGTCGGGCCTCGGCCGTTGATCTGGCACGTCATGCGCTACTACGCGCACTTCGGGCACACGGAGTTCATCCTGTGCCTCGGCTACGGGGCCCAGCACATCAAGAACTTCTTCCTCAACTACGAGGAGACGCTGTCCAACGACTTCGTGCTGCGCAACGGGCGCGCCGAACTGCTGTCCAACGACATCGCCGACTGGACGATCACCTTCGTGCAGACCGGCATCGAGTCACCGATCGGGGAGCGGCTGCGCCGGGTGCGACACCATCTGGACGGCGATGAGATGTTCCTCGCCAACTACGCTGACGTACTCACCGACGCTCCCCTACCGGAGATGATCGATCGGTTCACCCAGCGCGACGCCGGTGCGTCGATGATGGTGGTGCCCCCGCAGTCCTCCTTCCACTGCGTCGACCTGGGCGAGGATGGCCTGGTGGGAGGCATCACCGCCGTGAGCGAACTCCCCCTGTGGGAGAACGGCGGCTACTTCGTGCTACGGCAGGAGGTCTTCGACCACATCCCGGAGAGCGGGGACCTGGTCGCCGACGGCTGCGCCCAACTGGCCAAGCGCGGCCGGCTGATCGCACACCAGCACCGCGGCTTCTGGAAGCCGACCGACACCGTGAAGGAGCGGGCGGCGCTCGATGCCGCATACGCCCGGGGCGACCGTCCGTGGGCCGTGTGGGAGCGGAGCGGCGCGCAGGCGAATGTGACCGAAGGGAGGCCCGCGTGATCCGACTCGGAACGGGACCTCTGAACCAGGTCGTCGTGGTCGGCGCGCACTGCGACGACATCGCCATCGGGGCCGGCGGCACGCTGCTGGCCATGTGCCTGGCACGGCCGGGCATCCGCGTCGACGCGTTGGTCCTCTCGGGCGGTGGCAGCGAGCGGGAGCAGGAGGAGCAGGCCGCACTCGCCGCCTTCTGCCCGGGCGCCGACCTCCGGCTGACCGTCCTCAAACTGACGGACGGCCGACTGCCCGCGCAGTGGGACGAGGCCAAGGCCGCGGTCGAGGAGTTACGGGGGCGGACCGAGCCGGACCTCGTACTGGCGCCACGCACCGAAGACGCACATCAGGACCACCGCGGCCTGGCGAAGTTGATGTCGACCGCCTTCCGCGACCACCTCGTGCTCGGCTACGAGATCGTCAAGTGGGACGGGGATCTGGGCCGTCCGGTGGCGTACCAGCCGCTGTCGCCGGAGCTCGCCGAACGGAAGGTGCAGCTTCTACAGGAGCACTATGCGTCCCAACGGCACCGGCCCTGGTACGACCGGGAGGCATTCCTCGGTCTGGCACGGATCCGGGGCATCGAATGCCACGCACGCTACGCCGAGGCGTTCGCCGTCACCAAACTCACTCTCGACCTGGGGGAATGAACCATGCGCGTGCTACTGACCGGACACCAGGGCTATTTGGGCACCGTGATGGCCCCGGTACTCGCAGCCGCCGGGCACGAGGTCGTCGGCCTGGACGCCGGACTGTTCGCCACCTGTGTGTTGGGCCCGACGCCAGCGGACCCGCCGGGGCATCGGGTGGACCTGCGCGACATCACGGCCGAGCACGTGGCCGGGGTGGACGCCGTGATCCATCTGGCCGCGCTCTCCAACGACCCGCTGGGAGCGCTGGCACCGGACCTCACCTACGACATCAACCACCATGCGTCCGTGCACCTGGCCCGGCTGGCACGCGACGCCGGAGTGCGACGCTTCCTGTACGCGTCGACCTGCTCGGTCTACGGGGCCGCGGGCGGTGACGGCCTGGTGACCGAGGACGCCCCACTGCGCCCGGTGACGCCGTACGCGGAGTCCAAGGTCCGGGTGGAGGACGATCTGCACGCACTGTCCGACAGCGACTTCACCCCGGTCTACATGCGCAACGCCACGGCGTTCGGCTACTCCCCCCGGCTGCGCGCCGACATCGTGCTGAACAATCTGGTGGGCCATGCGCTCCTGTCCGGCGAGGTGCTGGTGCTCTCCGACGGCACCCCCTGGCGCCCGCTGGTACATGCCGCCGACATCGCACAAGCCTTCGCGGCGGCACTGATCGCGCCTCGGGAAGCCGTGCACGACCGGGCGTTCAACATCGGCAGCGAGATCAACAACGTCACGGTCGCCGAGATCGCCGAGCAGGTCGCCGAAGCGGTCTCCGGCTCACGGGTGGTGATCACCGGGGAGGCCGGTGCCGATCCCCGGTCCTACCGGGTGGACTTCTCCCGGTTCCGTGCCGCGGTGCCCGACTTCGCCTGCGAGTGGTCGGTGAAGCGGGGTGCGCTCGAACTCGCCGACGCCTACCGGGAACACGGGCTGACCAAGGAGGACTTCGAGCAGCGCTTCACCCGGCTGGCTGTGCTGCGCGCGGCGCTCCAGCAGCAGGGCGCCGGCGCCGTCGACGAAACCCTGCGGTGGCGCCGATGACCGCGGCAGGCGAGCAGATGCACGAACTGGTGGAGCGGCTGTACCCGCTGTGCCGGAGCATCACGGGCGACGGTGTGCGCGCCACCTTGGAGATCGTCGGCGAGTACATTCCGCTCCAGGTGCACGAGGTGCCGACCGGGACGCAGGTTCTCGACTGGACGGTGCCGCAGGAGTGGAACATCCGGGACGCCTACATCGCCGACGCCGCCGGCAACCGGGTCGTCGACTTCGCGGCATCCAGCCTGCACGTGCTCGGCTACAGCGTGCCCGTGTCGGCGACCATGCCGCTGGCCGAGCTGCGCGAGCACCTGCACACCCTGCCGGAGCATCCGAGCTGGGTGCCGTACCGCACCAGCTACTACAAGCCGGACTGGGGGTTCTGTCTGGCCCAGGAGACCTTGGACGCGCTGCCGGACGGCGACTACGAGGTGCGCATCGACTCCACGCTCGCCGATGGCCATCTCACCTACGCGGAGCACGTGGTCCCCGGCCAGATCTCCGACGAGGTGATCGTCTCCTGCCATGTGTGTCACCCATCGCTGGCCAACGACAACCTGGCCGGCATCGCGGTGGCGACGTTC
Source organism: Streptomyces sp. NPDC059256 (assembly GCF_042753785.1). Classification (NCBI taxonomy): domain Bacteria; kingdom Bacillati; phylum Actinomycetota; class Actinomycetes; order Kitasatosporales; family Streptomycetaceae; genus Streptomyces; species Streptomyces sp. NPDC059256. The sequence continues at coordinate 147,501 of NZ_JBHYZO010000014.1, forward strand.
CTGGCCCGGGCACTGGCGCAGACGACGCCGTACTACACCTACCGGTTCATCTTCGCGCCCGGCACCATCGGGGCGATCACCTGGCTGGCCCGCAACGCGGAGCGGGTGGGTGGGACATCCACTGCTGCGGGAGCCCCTCTCGGTGGAGGGTCGAGGGAGGAGCCGAGAGCCGGCGGAAGGGTCGAACACGGTCTGGTGCTGGCCTGCGCGGGCGACCCGGGCCAACTGACGTACAAACAGAGCAGACGTGGCGACGCGGAGATCGACCGGGTGGTGCGACATGTGCTCCATGCCTCCGAACGCCCCCACCGGATAACCGAGTTCACTCCGTACGGCTACGACGAGCGGCAGTTCTGCTCGCCCGGGTTCGATCTCGGGGTGGGCTCACTCAGCCGTACCCCGTACGCCGGCTACCCCGAGTACCACACCTCGGCGGACAACCCGGACTTCGTCTCCCCGGAGGCGATGGCGGACACCCTCGCCGTCTGCCGTGAGACATTCGCGGTGCTGGACCGCAATCGGCGGTACCTCAACCTCAGCCCCTACGGCGAACCACAGCTGGGACGGCGCGGGTTGTACGAATCACTCGGCGGCCGAAGCGATGCGAAGCAGGCCCAGATGGCCATGCTCTGGGTGCTCAACCTCTCGGACGGCGAGCACAGTCTGCTGGACGTCGCCGAGCGGTCCGGGCTTCCGTTCGACACCGTCGCCGTCGCCGCCGACGCCCTCCACGGCGCCGGGCTGATCAAGGCATGACGCCGATGACCACCGGGAGTCAGAACCCGAGCACGGCGGAGCCCTCGGCGGCCCCGGCCGAAGGCGGCCGGCCCAACGCCAAGCGCGCCATCGTCGGCCGGTTGTCCTGGGGACTGGCCGATCAGGCGGTCTGCAGCCTGACCAACTTCGCGGTGGGAATCTATGTGGCACGCTCGCTGGGGCTGGCCGCGTTCGGTGTGTTCAGCCTGGCCTGGTTGACCTACGGCGTGGTGCTCAGCGTCTCCCGCGGGCTGGCCACCGACCCGCTGATGGTGCGCTTCAGCGGTGTGGAGGTCGCGTCCTGGCGCGGGGCGGTGGCCAGCTCGTCGGGTACGGCCCTGGGCATCGGTGCGACCGTGGGAACGCTGTTCCTGCTGGTCGGACTCGCGCTGGGCGGCCAGTTGGGGATCGCGTTCGCAGCGCTCGGCCTCGTCCTGCCCGCACTGCTCCTGCAAGACGCCTGGCGGTTCTCGTTCTTCGCCGCCGGCACCGGGCGGAAGGCGTTCGTCAACGACCTCCTGGGGGGCATCGCACTCATCCCCGCCATGGTGGTGGCGGCCCGCGTGGACACCGTGGCCGCCTTCGTGCTCGCCTGGGGCACGTCCGCCGCGGTGGCCGCGGTGTACGGCTGCCTCCAGTCCGGTATCCGCCCCCGGTTGACCGGAGCGCGCGAGTGGCTCCGCCAGCACCGCGACCTCGGATACCGGTACCTGGTCGAGAACGTCGGTGTCAGCGGCGCGGCCCAACTGCGGGCCTACGGACTCGGTCTGATCGTCGGGGTCAGTGCGGTGGGTGTGATCCGGGGCGCCGAACTCCTACTCGCCCCATTCCTCGCCGCACTGATGGGGCTGTCGCTGGTCACCGTGGCGGAGGCGGCACGGGTGCTGCGGCAGGCGCCGCACCGGCTGCGCATGTTCTGTCTCCTGCTCGGTGGCGGGCAGGCCGTCGCCGCCCTGCTCTGGGGCGCGGCGCTGCTGCTGGTGCCGGACCGGTTCGGAGAGTTCGTGCTCGGCGCTGTCTGGCACTCCGCATCGACGCTCATCGTGCCGGCCACACTCGGTGTCGCGGGCGCCGGCCTCGGCGTCGGCGCAGCGGCCGGGCTGCGCGCGCTCGGCGCGGCCCGACGCAGCCTGCGCTGCCAACTGTTCGCCTCGGCCTGCTATGTCAGCGGTGGGCTCGGCGGAGCCGCCGTGGCCGGCACGGTCGGCTCGGCCTGGGGCGTGGCCGCCGCGACATTGAGCGGGTCGGCCGTGTGGTGGCTGCAGTTGCGGTCCGCCCTGCGTGAGCACCACCAGAACTCCCTTCGTGAAGTGAGGACACCATGACCGCATCTCGCCGCATTCCACGGTTGAGCATCGGCCTGCCCGTGTACAACGGCGAGGAGTACCTCGCCGAGGCGTTCGACGCCCTGCTCGGCCAGACCTACGAGGACTTCGAACTGGTCGTGTCCGACAATGCGTCGACCGACGGGACCGAGGACATCTGCCGTCGGTACGCCGCGCGGGACTCGCGCATCCGGTACGTCCGGCTGCCGAAGAACATCGGCGCCGCACCGAACCACAACCATGTGTTCACCGAGTGCCGCGGCGAGCTGTTCAAGTGGGCTTCACACGACGACCTGTACGCCCGGGACCTGCTGCGACGCTGTGTGGAGGCGTTGGACGAACGGCCGGAGATCATTCTCGCCCACACCGGCCAGGCGGTCATCGACGGCGACGGCCAGGTGAAGGTCCCGTACGACTACGGGCTCGCCACCGACTCGCCGCACGCGCCGGAGCGCTTTCGCAGTCTGCTGTTCGAGCCCGGTGGTGACGACTTCTACGGGGTGATGCGGGCCGATGTACTGCGCCGGGTGAAGCCGCACGACAGCTACCACCATGCGGACCGCACGTTCGTCGCCGAGATCACCCTGCACGGGCCCTTCCACCAGGTGCCGGAGTTGATGTACTTCCGCCGCGACCACCCCACGCGCGCCGAGCGGGCGAACCCGGGCAAGCGCGCCCGGTGCGTCAATCTGGACCCGCGGCGGGCAGGGGCGCTGCATCCGACGCCCCGGTTGCTCGCCGAGTACGTCTGGGGCTTCGTCGCGGCGATCCGGCGGGCGCCGTTGTCCCCGGCCGACCGGCGGGCGTGCTACGGCCACCTGGCCACCTGGATGACCAGCCGGGTCCGGCCGGGCGCAGGTGAGCGGGTCGAGGACCGCGCCCCGGTGGACCCGAGCCGGCTCACCGTCTCCGTCGACGCCCTCGTCGCCGGCCGTGAAGGCAGGCAGGCGTGAAGTCCCCGCACGGAACCCCGGTCCCGGTGCGTGTCGGGGTGTTCGGCCTGCTCGGCTCCGGCAACCTCGGCAACGACGGGTCGCTCGAAGCCATGCTCGGGTACCTCCGTGCCGAGCACCCGGAGGCGGTCGTGGACGCGCTGTGCGGTGGGCCCGAGGTCGTCGAGGCCCGGTACGGGATTCCCGCGACACGACTGCACTGGTACCGCGGGGAGTACCGGACCGCCTCACGTGCGGGCGCGATCGCGGGGAAGGGCCTGGGCAAACTCGTCGATGTCTTCCGCACCGCTGCCTGGGTGCGCCGGCACGACGTGGTGATCATCCCGGGCATGGGCGTCCTGGAGGCGACGCTGCCACTGCGGCCGTGGGGCTTCCCCTACTCGCTGTTCCTGCTCTGCGCGAGCGGCCGGCTGTTCGGTACCCGGGTCGCACTCGTCAGCGTCGGCGCCGCCACGATCGGCAGCCGACCCACGCGCGCCCTGGTGCGCTGGTCGGCGCGGCTGGCAACGTACCGGTCGTACCGGGACGCCCCGTCCCGCGACGCGATGCGGGCGATGGGCGTGGACACCGCGCGTGACGAGGTCTATCCCGACCTGGCCTTCGCGCTGCCGACACTGCCCAGGACCGGAACCGGCACGCCCCCTGGGGCGCCGGGCCCGGTCTGCGTCGGTGTCATGGCCTTCCACGGCAGCAACGACGACCGCGCCCGGGCAGAGGAGATCTATCGGCGCTACCTCGACGGGACGACCCGCTTCGTCCGCGCGCTGGTCGACGACGGCAGGCCGGTCCGACTGCTCACCGGCGACGGGGTCGACGCGGCGGTGGTCGCCTCGATCCTCGACACGGTGAAATCGCCGCTGGTCACCGCTGCCGAGGCGGCCTCGGTGACCGATCTGATGAAGGAGATGGCGGCTGCCGACACCGTGGTGGCGACCCGCTACCACAACCTCATCTGCGCACTGAAGGTCGGTACGCCGACGCTCTCGCTCAGCTATGCGGCGAAGAGCGACGCGCTGATGGCTCAGATGGGACTGGAGGCGTACTGTCACCCGGCCCGCGAGGTCGACGCCGACCGGCTGCTCAAGCAGTTCCGGGAGCTTGAGCAGAGCTCGGCTGAAGTCCGACGCACCCTCACCGAGCGAAACGCGGTCGCCGCCCAGCACCTTGAGCGCCAGTTCACCGCCTTGACCGCGGCCCTCTTCCCGACGACCGACCACTCCCACACCACCACCCTGCGGAAGGCTCCATGAAAGCGATCGAAGTCCCGGCCATCACTGGCGCATACCAGTTCGAGCCGACCCCGTACGCCGACGAACGCGGCTTCTTCTGCCGCACCTTCGACGCCGACGTGGTCCGCTCGGTGGGCCTCGACCCGGACGCCTTCGTCCAGTCCAGCGTGTCCCGCTCGGTGCAGGGGGTGTTGCGCGGCCTGCATCTGCGCTCCGGAGCCGGCGAGGCCAAGTTGGTGCGGTGCTCGTACGGGCGGATCTTCGATGTCGTCGTGGACCTGCGGAAGGACTCGCCGACCTACCTCAATCGGGCCTTCTTCGAGCTGTCCGGCGAGACACAGGTGACCCTGTACATCCCAGCGGGGTGCGCGCACGGCTTCCAGGCACTGACCGAGACCGCCGACGTCTCGTACCGGATCGACCGCCCGCACGATCCGACCGAGGATGTGACGATCGCCTTCAACGACCCCGAGCTCGCCATTCCCTGGCCGCTGCCGATCACATCGATGTCCGCACGGGACCGGGAGGCACCGAGCCTCGCCGAGGTCCTCCAGCACCAGAAGAGCTGAGGTTCGGCGTGTACACCCAAGGCATCGCAGGCACCGAAGAATTCCTCCTGCCCCGGTCGCGGCTGGCGAACGAGCGGCTGCACGCCCTGGTCCCCGGGGGCGCGCACACCTATGCCAAGGGCGACGACCAGTACCCCGAGAACCTGGCCCCGATCATCAGTCACGGCCGCGGCGCCCATGTGTGGGACCTCGACGGCAACCGCTACATCGAGTACGGCTCCGGCCTGCGTTCGGTCAGTCTCGGCCACGCCCATCCACGCGTGGTCGAGGCGGTGCGGCGGGAACTCGACCGCGGCAGCAACTTCGTCCGGCCGTCCATCGTGGAGGTCGAGGCCGCGGAACGCTTCCTGGCCACCGTGCCGACCGCAGAGATGGTGAAGTTCACGAAGAACGGCTCCGACGCCACCACGGCCGCGGTGCGCCTCGCCCGCGCCGTCACCGGGCGCCAACGCGTCGCCATCTGCGGCGACCATCCGTTCTACTCCGTCGACGACTGGTTCATCGGCACCACGCCGATGTCCGCGGGGATTCCGGCGGCGACCACCGAGCTCACCGTGGCGTTCCCGTACGGGGACCTGGCCGCCACCGAGGAGTTGCTCACCCGGTATCCGGGCGAGGTCGCCTGTCTGATCCTCGAACCCGCCGACCACACCGGGTCCTCGTCGAGTTCTTCCCCTCGCTCCGGTGAGGAAGACCCCACTGCCACATATCTGGCCGGCCTGCGCGAGTTGGCCCACCGACACGGCTGCGTACTGATCTTCGATGAGATGATCACCGGCCTCCGCTGGTCCGAGGCGGGCGCGCAGGGCCTGTACGGCGTCGTCCCCGATCTCTCCACGTTCGGCAAGGCACTGGGCAATGGGTTCGCCGTCTCCGCGCTGGCCGGACGCCGTGAGCTCATGGAGCGGGGTGGGCTGCGTCACTCCGGCGACCGGGTGTTCCTGTTGTCCACCACGCACGGTGCGGAAACACACTCACTGGCCGCCTCGATGGCCGTGCTGACCACCTACGTCGAGGAGGGCATCACCGCGCAACTGCACGCACTCGGCGAACGGTTGGCCGCCGGAGTGCGCGAAGCGGCGGCCAGCCTGGGCGTCGGTGACCACATCGTCGTCCGGGGCCGGGCCAGCAACCTGGTCTTCGCCACCCTCGACGAGAACCGGAAGCCGTCGCAGGAGTACCGGACCCTGTTCCTGCGGCAACTCCTCATGGGCGGGGTGCTCGCCCCGTCGTTCGTGGTGAGCAGCGCGCTCGACGACGCCGACATCGACCACACCATCGACACGGTGGCCCAGGCATGTGCGGTGTACCGGAAGGCGCTGGACGCCGGTGATCCCACTCCCTGGCTGGCCGGGCAACCGGTGAAGCCCGTGTTCCGGCGCCTCGCATGAGGTGACGTCAGCGACGCTCCTGCCGGCCGGCGTCAGCCGTCCGATCGACCAGCCATGCGGTCGCCGGTACCACCGCCAGCGCGGTGCACCAGCCGCCGATGACATCGGTCGGATAGTGCGCGCCCAGAGCGATCTGGGCCCACCCCATGGCTGCGCCGGCAACCAGCGCCGCGGCGAGCAGGAAGAGGGTGCTGCCCGTCCTGCCGAGGCCGAACCGGCCGACCGCGAGCAGAGCCGCCATGAGGGCGAGCGCGGTGAAGAAGGCAGTGTGCCCGCTCGGGTAGGCCAGGTGTTCGCCGTGGATGGTGCGTCCTACCAAGGGCTTGAGCAGCTTCGTCGTCCCCACTGTCAGGCCGGTGCCGACCACGATGAGCACCGCCGCGCGGGGGCGCCGGAGCAACAGACAGCAGGTCACTGCGGCGAGGACCAGCGCCGCCGCTCCCGCGGGCTCACCCAGGAAGTCCGTGGCCAGAGCGATGTTCCGCCAAGGCGGCTGCACGCCGTCCACCGCCGGTTGGATCCATGCGTCCATCATGCCGGGCTCGTCGTGGTCTGCGTACAGGACGGCGAGCGCAACGACCGTCAGTGTGGCGAGGGCTGCGATCAGCCCGAGCCACGCACGCAGCGTCGGGGGCAGTACCGCGGACGCCGGGCGGCCGGTCATCCGTGCACCGCTTCCGGTCGGCCGAGGGTGGCTTGTGGTGATGGGTGGTGGCCGTGGATGCGGCCGGCTGCGCCCGATCCAACGAGCGCATGCTCCACCAGCCGGCTCCCACCGTGCATCAACGGTCTGCCGATCCGGTGCCCCGCCGCAACGACCAACGGGCAGCCCGGGCAGCCACCATTCAGCGCAGGCCCAAACCCAACCGAGATCCCCATCACCTCAGAATCGATCCCTACGTGTCGGCCCGGCCCTCGAACTGGTCTTGGTGCAGGGTACGTTGGCGCGGTCGAGAGGGGCACTGGATACGTCAGCCGGGTTCCGCGTCGTCGACGTTGAAGCCTGCATGGGTGCGCATTTCGGTGATACGAACCCGGCGTCGTGAACCGGCCCTTGCACTGCTGTGTAGCGAATTGGACGTCCCACTGCGCGTCCGCGTCGGCGATCCTATGCTGACACCGAGAGGTGCAGACGACCTGGGGAACATGCCTGGTGAAGGCAGCAGACAGGAGAACGTCAGTGTTGAAGTCGGGGATCAAGCGGCTCTTGGGGCGCGCTGGATTCGACATCGTGCGCAGCACCAACAACTTGGGAGGGGTCGACGACTTCATCCCGTTCGAGGCCACGATGCGGGCTGCGCGGGCGGCCGGTCTGTCGGTCGGTGACCACATCGACCAGGTCATGAACGGAACGCCCGGCGCCACCCAGTCCACCATCGATGAACTCAGCGCTCTCGGCGTCTTCGCCGCCAAGCCGAACACGGTGCTGGAGATCGGCCCCGGATCCGGACGGTATCTGGAGAAGACGCTGAAGGAGTGTTCACCAGACCGCTACGAGATCTACGAGACGGCGGCGCCCTGGGCGAACTACCTGGTGGAGACCTTCAGCGTGGTCGCCCAACCGACCGCGGGATCCAGTCTCGCCCCGACACCCGACGAAAGCGTCGACCTGGTCCAGGCCCACAAGGTCTTCAACACGGTGACCTTCCTCTGTGCCTCCCGCTACTTCTTCGAAATGGCACGCGTGACGCGGCCCGGTGGTCGGATCGTCTTCGACGTCATGACGGAGACCTGCCTGGACCCGGCCGGGGTACGCGCCTGGGCTACGCAGGGCGGCGCGGGTCACGGCTCCTACCCGGCAGCCATGCCTCGTCGGACCTGCGTGGACCTCTTCGCCACCCTCGGCTGCCGACTGGAGGCCAGCTTCCTGGCGCCCATGGGCATCGCCTCGACGGAGGTGCTCGTCTTCGAGAAGGGGGCTTGACCTCGGAAGGCTTCTGCCTGGCGATCGAAACGGACCGTGGGAGGAGCGGCGGGGTGATCCGCCGCTCCTCCCACCCTTGTACGCCACTCCCCCGCCAGGATCGATGCCTGAGCAAGCACTCCGGGCCGGGGGCGGCACTGAAGGCTGAGCAGGCCCTCCGCCAGGGGCGGTCCCAGGAAGTGGGGTGCTGGGTCGTCGTCAGACGGCGGACAAGCCGTGCCACCAGTGGCTACAGCCGCCTGAACAGAAGCGATCGCGACGCCGTGCGTCGGCAATCGCGAGTACCGCGATCAGCAACTTGAGCGCCTTGCGGCGTTCGTCCAAGGGCGCGAGAGCGGCGATCTTCGCGAGTTGACCGTCGATCCGGCCTTGCGAGATCAGCACTGCGGGCGTGTGCGTCGGACGCAGCCCGGCGCGGCGGATGCTCTCCGTGGCGTCCTCGGCAACGGCGCGCGCCTGGAGACAGTGGTGGCGCAGCACCAACAGAGTCTCCGTCTGCGCTTCCTGGCCGAGGCCGTCAAACCAGTCGATGCCCTCGGACATCGGCCGCAGCCCCTGCGCGAGCTCGTTGAGCAGAACGTCGCGTTCGTTCATGACTGCCTCTCATCGCACAGACGCCGCTGCACTGCGGTGATCAGGATTCCGAGCACACCGCCGGTTCGGCTGCGCCTTCAGCGCCGTCGGCTCGGCGGGTGATCTGCAACGCGGGTGCCCCCGGTCAACAAGGACACCCTGACATGCCGGAAAACCGGCCAGCCTCGCGGGCGGCCTCCGGTGTGCCGGACTCGTAGACCCGCTTCGGCACACCGGGGCGTGGGTGTGGCGGCGGCCGGGTGCTGCGTACGTTCGGGTGGTCTGCGGTGGGCCGAGCCCGTGTGAGAGGACGGTGCGGCAGACGCATCGCTACTTTGACCGCCGTATACCACATCGAATGAATGGCGATAAATGAGAAGAATGTGGACGGGAGTCGGAGTGGCGCTCACGCTCGCCACCGGCGCGGTCGTCTGGGCCGTCACGACGCATTCGGACCCGGCATCGAACGACGCCGTGCTCGACCATGCGAACGGCAAGAGGCTCGCGGCGGACGCCTTGCTGGAATCCGGTCTGTTGCAGGTCCGCCACCAGGAGATTCCCCACGCGAAGGCCACTTTCAAAAGGGTCCTGGCCCTGGACCCGAAGAACAAGTTCGCCTGGTACAACCTCGGCGTCCTCGCCCAGAACGAGGGCCGCGAGGCGGACGCCCACCACGCCTACGACGCGGCACTGAAGACCGACTCGTCGTACACCTCTGCCCTCTTCAACAAGGCACTGCTGCTGGAGACGGGTGACCCCGACACGGCGCTCAACCTCCTGCGGCGGGCGGTCGCCGCCGACCCGAAGGCGTCCACCGCCTACTTCCACATCGGCGAGACGCTGGCCCGGAAGGGCCTGGACAAGCAGGCGCGGGCCGCCTACCGCCAAGCAGTCGAGCTCGACCCGTCCCTGCACCCCCACGTACCGCAGGCGTTCGGGTGGTCGGCCGCACCCGGCCCCGCGCCCGACGAGACCACCAAGAGCACCGAGACCACCAAGAGCAACAAGAGCACCGAGAACTCCTAGACCCCAGGCAGGTATCTTCAGATGGCATCGACCGCGACACCCAGGTTCTCCGTCTTCACCCCCAGCCACCGCCCACGATTCCTGGACGAGTGCCTGACGACGCTTCAGGCGCAGTCCTGCCAGGACTGGGAGTGGATCGTCCTCCTCAACAACGGCGCCCGGTGGCGGCCCGAGCAACCCGACGAGCGGATCCGTGTGGAGGTCGCCGACGACATCCGGGGCGTCGGCGCGACGAAGCGCAGGGCCTGCGAACTGGCCCGCGGCGAGATCCTGGTGGAGCTCGACCATGACGACCTGCTGGCCCGCGGCTGTCTGGCCGAGCTGGGGAAGGCGTTCGACGAGAACCCGGACGCCGTCTTCGTCTACAGCAACACCGCCCAGATCACCGAGGACGGCGGCCGGGACGACACCCGGTTCAACGAGACGTACGGCTGGCAGTACGAGGAGGTGGTCGTCGACGGCCGGCAACTACTGGCCGCGAAGACCATGGCGCCGACGCCGCACAACGTCTCGTACATCTGGTACGCGCCCAACCACGTGCGCGCGTTCCGCAAGGACGCCTACACGAAGGTCGGCGGCTACGACGCCACCCGCTCGGTCCTGGACGACCAGGACCTGATGTGCCGACTGTTCCAGGTGGGCGACTTCCACCACATCGAGAGCTGCCTCTACCTCCAGCGCATGCACGCGGGAAACACCCAACGCGACGCGGAGGTCAACGCACACATCCAGCAGGAGACGGTCGCCCTCTACGACAAGTACGTCGAAGCCAATGCCCTGGCCTGGAGCCGGCGCCATGGGCTGCTCGCGCTGGACCTGGGTGCGGCCCACCGAAAGCCCCCGGGCTATCTCGGTGTGGACCAGCACCCGGGGGAGGGCGTGGACATCGTGGCGACGCTGCCCGACCCGCTGGACCTGCCGGACAACTCGGTCGGGCTGATCCGCGCGGTGGACTTCCTGGAGCACGTGCCCGCGAAGGTGCCGCTGATCAACGAGCTGTACCGGCTGCTGGCACCCGGTGGAATGCTGCTGACCACGACACCCAGCTCGGACGGGCGCGGGGCCTACCAGGACCCCACGCACGTCGCGTTCTACAACGAGAACTCCTTCTGGTACTACACGGACAACCAGTACCGGACCTTCGTCCCCGAGATCGAGGCGCGCTTCCAGAGTTCCCGCCTGGTGACGTACTTCCCGACCGAGTGGCACTCCTCGAACAACATCTCCTACGTGGTGGCGAACCTCATCGCCATGAAGGAGGGTGCGACACGCTGCGGCGGGCCGTTGCTGGTCTGAGTCGGCTTCGCGACTGGTCTGCGGCCCTCACCCTGCTGCGAGGGTGAGGGCCGCGGCACGAGCGGTGGCGGCCGGTCCCGCGAACCGGGGGGTTGCCAGCGCCGCTGCCAGTTGATCCCGCCAACTCGGCTGACAGGCGACCCCGGCGCGCACCCATCCGTCATGTGCCAATACTCCGTACGCCGGTCGAGCAGCGGGCCTTGGGAACGCCACCGAGCCAACGGGTCGCAGCCGTTCGGGGTCGAGCCCGCTCAGCCGGTACACCTCCCGGGCCAGCCCGTACCAGGTCGTACACCCCTCAGCCGTGCCGTGGTAGACACCCGCCGCAGCCCGCCCGGCCAGCGCGGCCCGCCCGAGTACGGCCACTTGTCGCGCGAGCGCCGCCGACCAGGTGGGCTGGCCGTGCTGGTCCGCGACCACGTCCACGGTCGACCGCCTACACGCGAGATCGAGCATCGTCGCCACGAAGTTGTGCCCGTGCTCGCCGTAGAGCCAGGCGGTGCGCACGGTGTAGCCGGTGCGCGGGAGCAGCTCGGCCACCATCCGCTCGCCCAGCAGTTTGCCCCTGCCGTAGGCGTTGAGCGGCCCGGTCGGCGCGTCCTCCGCATACGGTAGGCCAGCGTCACCGGGGAGGACGTAGTCGGTGGAGACGTGCAGCAGGATCGCCCCCGTCTCGGCGCAGGCGCGGGCCAGATGCCGCACGCCCGTGCCGTTGACGGCGGTCGCGGCGGCCTCGTTGTCCTCCGCACCGTCCACATCGGTCCAGGCGGCACAGTTGACGACCACGTGGTGGGCAGCGACCGCTGCGCGCACGGCCTCCGGGTCGGTGATGTCGAGCTCGCCGCGGGTCAGCCCGGTCACCGTGGCGCTCGGGGCGGCCATGAGTTCCGCCACTACGTCCCGGCCGAGTATCCCGCCCGCGCCCGTCACCAGCCACGCCGCGTTCGCAACTGATCCGGTCATCCGTGCTCCGATCGGGACTTGAGCGGCTCCCACCAGGAACGGTTGTCCCGGTACCAGTCGACCGTCGCCGCGAGACCCTCCGCGAACGGGACCTGGGGCTCGTAGCCGAGCTGTTCGCGGATCTTGCTGTCGTCCAACGAGTAGCGCAGGTCGTGGCCCTTGCGGTCAGCCACCCGGGTGACCCGGTCCCAACCGGCGCCGACGGCGTCGAGCAGCAGTCCGGTGAGCTTGTGGTTGCTGACCTCGGTCCCACCGCCGATGTGGTAGATCTCCCCCGGCTTGCCGCCGTGCAGGACGAGCTCGATGCCGCGGCAGTGGTCGGAGACGTGCAGCCAGTCGCGGATGTGGCGACCGTCGCCGTAGAGGGGGACGGTCCTCCCATCGAGCAGCTGGGTGATGAACAGGGGGATGACCTTCTCGGGGAACTGGTGTGGCCCGTAGTTGTTGGTGCAACGGGTGACCACAACGTCCAGGCCGTGGGTGCGGTGGTAGGCGAGGGCGAGGAGATCGGCCGCGCTCTTGGAAGCGGAGTACGGGGAGTTCGGCGAAAGCGGCCACTCCTCGGTCCACGAGCCCTCGCTGATCGAGCCGTACACCTCATCCGTCGACACCTGGAGGAACCGACCCACACCGTGCCGCAGGGCTGCGTCCAGCAGAACCTGGGTCCCGACGACATTGGTGTGAACGAACGGCCCGGCTCCTTGGATGGACCGGTCCACATGCGACTCGGCCGCGAAGTGCACAACGACGTCCTGACCGGTCATCACCTGGTCGACCACAGCGGGATCACACACATCGCCGCGAACGAAACGATAGCCGGGACGGTGTGCGATCGACGTCAGGTTCGCCTCCACCCCGGAGTAGGTGAGTGCATCGAGGACCGTGACATGTGCCGTTGGATCGGACCGCAGCCAACCCCGGATGAACTCCGAACCGATGAACCCGGCCCCGCCGGTCACGAGGAGACGCATGCTTCTCCCCGAGTTCCGCGCAGCCGTCGCCGGTAGGCGACACACTCCTCATGGGTGGGCAACAGACCCAGCAGCCCGGCTTCCTCCAGTGTGGGGGCCGCAGCGTCCTTGTCCGAGAGTTCCGGGGTGAGGCCGTCGGGCCATGCGATCGCCAACTGTGGATCGAGTGGATGGATCCCGAACTCGCGTTGCGGTGCATACCCTTCGGAGCAGAGGTAGACCACGAGCGAGCCCTCCTCCAACGCCATGAAAGCGTGACCGAGGCCCTCCGACAGATACACCGCACGGTGCTCTCGATCATCAAGGCGAACGGCCTCCCACGTACCGAAGGTCGGGGAGCCGGTGCGAAGGTCCACCACCACATCGAGCACCGCTCCACTGACACAGGTCACGTACTTGGCCTGGCCCGGCGGGACTGCGGCATAGTGGATTCCCCTGAGGGTGCCACGACCGGACCTGGAGCAGTTCGCCTGCTCCAGGCGCAGCGAGTGACCGGTCAGTTCACGGAACCGGTCGGCCCTGAACCATTCGTGGAAGCGGCCCCTTTGATCCGTGAACACCCGTGGTGTGTCCACCCAGGCGCCTTCGATACCCAACGGTCTCACCTGTAGCGTTCCTTCCGTCTCCGCCGGTTTGTCATCAGGCGGTCGCCACGGGCCGAGCCTGCGAGCCGCCGCCCCGAGGCGACACCACGGCACACTGGCCGTCCTGGTCCAACAGATCCAACAGGTACTGGCCGTAGCCGCTCGCCAGCAGCGGTCGGGCCAGGGTGCGGAGTTGGTCGTCATCGATCAGGCCGACCCGCCAGGCCGCTTCCTCCACACAGCCGATCTTGAGGCCCTGGCGCTCCTCGACGACCCGGACGAACTCCGAGGCTTGGACCATGGATGCGAAGGTCCCCGTGTCCAGCCAGGCGGTGCCCCGGTCGAGTCGGGTGACGCAGAGTTCGCCGGCCTCCAGATAGACGCGGTTGACATCGGAGATCTCCAACTCGCCACGCGCGCTGGGCCGCAGTCCACGAGCGATCTCCACGACGCGGTTGTCATAGAAGTACAGTCCGGGCACGGCATACCGCGACCTCGGGCGTGCGGGCTTCTCCTCGATGGACAGCACCCTGCCATGCTCGTCGAAGTCGACCACGCCATAGGCGGAAGGGTTGGCCACCTGGTACGCGAAGACATGACCGCCATGGGTGCGGCCCACCTGCTCCAACCGGGCGCTCAGCCCCGAACCGTGGAAGATGTTGTCACCGAGGATCAGCGCGACCGATCCGTCACCGATGAAATCGGACCCCAGCAAGAATGCCTGGGCAATTCCCTCCGGACGCTCCTGCGTCGCGTAGTCGATACGCAGACCGAACTGACCGCCGTCGCCGAGCAGTGAGCGGAACTGATCCTGGTGTTCCGGGGTCGTGATGACGAGCACTTCACTCACCTTTGCCAGCACCAGCGTGGAGAGCGGGTAGTAAATCATCGGCTTGTCGAACACCGGAAGAAGCTGTTTGGAAACGGAACGGGTCAGCGGCCAAAGCCGTGAACCGGTACCACCGGCCAGCAGAATTCCACGCATGGGTAGTCAGGGAAGCCATGCCCGTACAGGAACGCTTCCCCATCCCCTTTCACTCCGTGCCTTCGATTCTCCGCCTACGACTCAACGATGGTCTTCCTGACCTCGTTGCACTGCCTTCGGACTGCGGTTTTCGCCACGCAGAGAGTACAGACAGCGCCCTTCTTGCGAGCACTTCCCTCACGGCGCGGCATGTCGCATGCGGACCAGCGGTGCCAAGCCCCGCATGGACGCCCACCGCACTCCAGGTGTTTCCACCATCCACAAGGGTGTCCGGTCTCCGCTCGCCTGGCACCAGGTGCCTTCTGTGAAATCTGCCCGGACGGGACTTGCCATCCGCATGCCCGGCCGAGCTCCCCAACAGCACCATGGAGCCCGTCTCACATGGGGCACCAAAAACCTCCGCATGGACGGGAAATGGAGTTCTCAGCCGATGGGCCCCTCAAAAGCGCCCCGCACCCTCACCGCTTTGCGTCACCATTCGTGTGATTTTCTGCATCTGCCGCGAGCCATGGACGCACCTGGCCTCCGCGGCTGCCAAAAATGACCTGCTTCATCATTCTCTACGAATTTCGCACAAATGCGTCATTCGTTGAACGGCTGCCCTCCGCGGTAGCCGTGCGGGTCCACTGGTGGCCTCTCAGCTGGTTGCCACGACCCGTCTCCACCACTTCTTCGTGAAAGGAATTCTGGTGAACCGTAGAACCATCGGTCGAAACCGGGTGAGAGCCATCACCCTGGTTTCGGTAGGTACCTTGGCCGCCGTGCTCAACGTCGCGCCGAGCGCAGCGGCCATCGCCGATGCCGTCGAGCGCTCAGGCAGTCAGCACAGCCTGGGCCTGCCAGGACCGAACGGTGCCATGACCGTCAGTGGCCCCGAGCGACCGGGCGACGGCGGAAAGGGCAAGGGGAACGCACAGGGCCCACGAGGTCCGCAGGGCCCTCAGGGCGCTACCGGCCCACAGGGACCGCAGGGTGCCGATGGCGCGGACGGCGCGCAGGGAGCCACCGGCGCGCAGGGCCCGCGGGGCACCCAGGGAACCCAAGGCACCACCGGCGCACAGGGTGCCGACGGCGCGGACGGCGCGCAAGGAGCCACCGGAGCTCAAGGCCCGCGGGGCACCCAGGGAACCCAAGGCACCACCGGCGCACAGGGTGCCGACGGCGCGGACGGCACCCAGGGAGCCCCCGGAACCCAGGGCCCGCAGGGAACCCAGGGAACCAACGGCACGCAGGGAGCCCAGGGCGCACAGGGCACCAATGGCACCAATGGGACGCAAGGCCCGCAAGGAACCCAAGGCACCACCGGCGCGCAAGGTGCCGACGGCGCGGACGGCACCCAGGGAGCCCCCGGAACCCAGGGCCCGCAGGGAACCCAGGGAACCAACGGCACGCAGGGAGCCCAGGGCGC
>NZ_JBHYZO010000014.1:163553-173282 GCF_042753785.1 Streptomyces sp. NPDC059256
ACAGGGCACCAATGGCACAAACGGTACGGACGGTGCGCAGGGAGCCCCAGGTACTCAGGGACCCCAGGGCACTCAAGGCACCACCGGCACACAGGGGCCCCAGGGCACCCAAGGCGCCACCGGCGCCAACGGCACACAAGGCCCGCAGGGAACCCAAGGCACCACCGGCGCCAACGGAACGCAAGGCACCCAGGGCGCACAGGGCGCCAACGGCACCAATGGGACGCAAGGCCCGCAGGGAACCCAGGGCGCTACCGGTGCACAGGGGCCGCAGGGCCCTGCGACCCTCAGCACCTATGTCATCCGGGGCCCCCAGGCCCTCCCGGTGCTCATCGGCGTGGGCGTGACATCAACGGCCAACTGCCTGGCCGGCGACGTGGCCACCGGCGGTGGCTACGACACCTTCGGGCTTCTCAGCACCGTCAACGTCATCGAGAACGCGCCGATTCCCAAGGGCGCCGGCACACAGTCCGGACCGGCCACCGGATGGCAGACCCAGGCATCCGTCACGATTCTCGGTGGCGGGTTCCAAGCCTACGCGGTCTGCGTTGACCAGTAGTTCCACCTGGCGCAGGTGCGTCTGAAGTAGCAAGTCGTTGTCGGCGAGCAGGCATGCGGTGCCTGCCAGCCGGTGCGGTGGAGCCCGACTTCGTCGGCTCCACCGTTGCCTTTCGACGGACTGGGGCTGGGGTCCATCCATCGACAGGATGCTGCCAGCGCCTGTGTGTGACAGGTCGTCAGGGCAAGGTGGGCCACCGGGGAGCGGTCCATTCGGGCGGGGCTGTGGTTTGGCCGTGAGCGGGTGCGGTTAGAGCTGGGAGTGCGTGGTGGCATCCGATCGTCACACTGTTCCGGGGGTCGAGGGATGGATCGCCTGACCGCTCGGTGGCCGTATGTGCGGTGGCTTCCGCTGACAGTGATCGTCGTCGTGGCTGTCGCTGACGCGGCGACGCCGACCGCCTATACGGGCGTCCCTTTGATCGCGTCGGCATGTGTGCTGGCCGGGGCGACTCTGTCTCTGCGGGGTACGGCGTGGACCGGGGCTTTCGCCTTGGTCATCACACTGCTCCTGAACTGGCGGCTCGGGCTCCTGGAGGACGCCACCGGTTGGGTGGAGGTGTTCAACGTCGGGCTCGCGTTGCTCATCGGCCTGGACGTGAACCGCATGCTCGACCGTTATACGAGGCAGTTGGCGAGGGTCCGGTCAGTGGCCGGGGCCATGCAGCGCGCGGTGCTCCCTTCCCCTCCCGCGCGGATCGGCCTGCTGGAGGTGGCCGCCCGATATGAGGGTGCGGACACCGAGGCCCGTATCGGCGGAGACCTCTACACGATTCAGGACACCCCCTACGGTGTGCGCATCCTCGTGGGCGACGTTCGCGGAAAGGGGCTCGGGGCCGTGTCCACCACCTCCACACTGATCGGCGCCTTTCGCGAAGCCGCCCACTACGTCCCTGACCTCGCTGACCTCGCCGTCCGGTTGGAACGGTCCCTGGCACGCGACAGCGCGGAGAACCCCAACGGCGGCCACGACGAGGAGTTCACCACCGCCCTCATCGCCGAGATCGACCACCGGAACCACACCCTGCACATGCTCAACCGGGGCCACCCCGCCCCCTATCTCATTCGAGCCGGCCGTATCACCGAACTGACCCCGGCCGCCCCCGATCTCCCCCTGGGCATGGGAGGACTGGGCGGGCAGCGCACGCTCCCCGACGCCTTCCCCCTCTCCGCAGGCGACATCCTGCTCTTCGTCACCGACGGGGTCACCGAGGCCCGCAATCGAAGGGGAGACTTCTACGATCCCATCCACCTCGCCACCTCCGGCAACGGCCCTGCCGGGCCCGCAGCCGTACTCGACGCGCTCGCCGACGCCATCCATCAATGGACCGGTGGCCCTCGCGACGACGACATGGCCACCCTTGCCATCGGCATCGTCTGACGACGACTCACCGTATCCCGGAGTCGATCGGGGCAGCTCAGACGCCGTGGCGGCATCGCTACCTGATAGTCGAACTGTGCGTCCAGCTCCCGGTCTCTGAAGCGGGGTGAGCCGGCACCGCGTGCGATGCCAGCTCTCGGTGTCATTGATGGGGCCCACAACGCGCTGGTGACGACAGCAGGGGACACCCTCCCGCTGAATCAACTCCGCCCGGTGGGTACGGGGCAGCGAAGATCGCAACCGTGCCTCCCCATGGTTCGTCTCCGAAGGCATGACGTCGTCCCATGGCCCCTCGCACACACTCCCGGACTGGCCGCACTGCGCCGAGGGTGCCGATCCGGCCATGGATCCCATCGGCTGCTCGGGCATCCGAGTCGCCGGGCGCACCCGGTGTCTGGAACACCTCACCGCCACTGATCGGACCGCATATCTGGCCTCCCTCTCCCCCGGCGACGATATCGATCACCGCGGTACGGCCTTCACCGAGCCGCTCCTGGACAGCCTTCTCGCCGTACTGCGCGATCCGAACGACGGCAGATCCCGGTTCGGCCAAGCCTGCTTCCGCGGGGCGGCATTCATCGGCAAGGCCGATTTCGCGCACGCGCGGTTCGACGGCGGCGCTCGATTCGAACACACATCGTTCACCGACGAGGCGACGTTCGAGAACGCATCGTTCGACGGCCCGGTCTGGTTCGGCAGTGCTTCCTTCGCTGGCCTGGCGCAGTTCGGCGGTACGACCTTCAGCGGCACTGCCCGATTCGGCGGCGCAGCGTTCACCGGCGCGGCCCAGTTCGGCGGCGCGACGTTCGACCGCGGAGTCCACTTCGGTGGCGCGACGTTCGCGGACAGAGCCCGATTCGCCCGTGTGACGTTCAGTCGTACTCGTCGACTCGGCCCCATGGTCTGTGCCGCAGGCTTGGATCTGACCGGTGCTGTCTTCCCGGATTCGACGGCCATTGAGGCCGTGGCCGCCTCCGTGGACTGTCCCGGCACCCGGTGGGAGTCGACTGCGACGCTGCGTCTGCGGTACGCGGCCGTGGACCTGTCCGATGCGGTGTTCACCCAACCCATCGCGATCAGAGCGCACCACAAGCCCTTCACGACTCTCGATGCCACCGGCGAACTACACATCGTGGACGAGATCGGCTTCTCCGGTGATGCGGGTGTCCGGCTCACTTCCCTGTCCGGGGTCGATGCCGCCCATCTGGTCCTGACCGACATCGACCTGACCGACTGTCTCTTCTCCGGGGCCTTCCATGTCGACCAACTGCGCCTCGAAGGCCACATCCGGTTCAGGAGCGCGCCCACCGGCACACAGCGGCGGGGCATCCTGCCCTTGCGGTGGAGCCGAAGGCGGACCCTGGCCGAGGAACATCACTGGCGAGCCGTCCGAACCCCACCCACCGACCCGACCGCACCCACCGCGGGCGAGTGGTCACCAGGTCCGAACCACCCGGAGCCCTCCCTCACCCCCGGGCCTGATCACCTCGCCCCGCTCTACCGGCATCTACGGAAGGCGTTCGAAGACGCCAAGAACGAACCGGATGCCGCCGATTTCTACTACGGCGAGATGGAGATGCGGCGCCACGACCCCGAGCGTCCCCGTGCCGAACGCCGCCTGCTGACCGTCTACTGGGCCTTGTCCGGGTACGGCCTCCGGGCCTCCAGGGCGCTCCTGTGGCTCGGGGGCGCGATGACCGTGACGATCCTCGCGATGATGATGTGGGGCCTGCCGAACAGCGACCCGAAGCCCAGGGTGACCGGGACGATGCCCATAGCCGGGCAGCAGACCAATCTGACCGTCGACAACGGGGACCCGAGACTCACCGGCTCCACACGGGAGCGGTTCTCCGGGAAGCGGGCGGAGAAGGCCACTCGGATCGTCGTCAACTCTGTCGTGTTCCGCTCCAGTGGGCAGAACCTCACCACGGCCGGCACCTACATGGAGATGACCTCCCGCTTCGTCGCACCCGCTCTCCTCGGTCTGGCCGTCCTTGCGATCCGAGGTCGTGTGAAGCGCTGACCGGCCGACCGGAGCACGGGACGCACGCCATGCCCGCCCACAGCCGGTGCTGACGCTGCACCGGTCTCGCCCCCCTTCACCAGGAGACCTCCACCGGGGCGCCACCGCACGAGGTCTCGTGCGGTGGCGCCCTTCTCATCTACGCCCGCCCGAAGGCGACCGGTGGCTACTTGCCGATGTACGCGTCGTACACGGTCACACTCGCTTTGCCACCCTGTGCGTCGGCGACCTCGCCCCGCAGGGCAACGCTCTTCCCCTTCGCGGGGTTCTTCACAGTGATCTTCCCCTTGATGACGGAGGTCCGCTGCCAGGTCGTGCCGGAGTCGTAGGAGACGAAGACGTCCAGGGACTTCAGCCCCTTGCCCGCCGCGGGCCCCTGCACCGTCAACGGAAATGTCACCGTACGGTCCGCCGGAACAGTGCCGTCCAGGTTCACATGGGCACCGAACCGGACGGTGGAAAGCGCGGTGCGCGTCTCATCGTGCGTCGCGGGCTTGGCGCTGCGGAAGGTCCAGGAACCATCGACACGGGTTCCGACGGCGGAGACGGCCGGGCTGCGCGTCACCGATGTGGTCAGGGTGTATTCGGCGTCGTCCGCGCCAACGTCGTAGAACTCCCAGCCCATGAGCGGATCCGCCTTCTCCGCGATCTTGGTGGTGCCCTGGTACAGCGTGGTCGTGGCCGAGGAGTACGCGGACCGGCCGATGTTGCCCCGACCGTCCGAGAACAGCGGCACAACGAATTCCAACCTGTTCCCCTGGCGGAAGACACCGTTGCGCCCCTGCATCAACGGGGAGTGCACGGCAGGTCCGAGCTTCACCCGGTGACTCGTACCCGGACGGAACTCCTGCTCCGGAGCGGTGTACCCGATCTCCTCCCATCCCTGGGCATCGAGTTGCACCCCGGACAGGGACCAGAGGTTGGCCTTCCCGTCGGTGGCCAGATAGTGGGTCCGGGTGCCCGGCAGGGCGGAGGGATACTCCGAGCCGAAGTCGAACCGATCCTTCCCGCCCAACGCCGTCGTACGTCCCGTCTTGCCCTGGACCGAGGCGCCGAGGGATGTGGTGACCTTCGCGAAGTCTGCTGCCGTGAACTTCTTGCTGTAACCGCTGAAGAGTCGCTTCACCTCGCCTCCGGCGGCAAGGCCGTACTGGGTGGAGGCGTCACGCTCCCACTGGGCGTAGAGGGCTTCCCTGAGCTCGACACCGGTGGGCTGCTCCGGGCCCAGTTGCGCGGTACGGAAGCCGTCGAACGTGGTGGAGGCGTGGTCCTTGAACTCCATGGACCGTTCACCGATGCCGACGAACACGGACGCCGCGGCGCCGGTCATCTTGGCGCCGGGGTCTGCGACGGTCATTTCGACGGGCTTGGTGGTGCGGGCATCGATGGCGAGAGCGGAGTTCTTCGTCAACGCCAGCCTGGGGTGGATCAGCCGGTCCGAGCCACCCGACTCGTTCGAGGCGCTGGAGAAGATCGCGTAGTCGCCCTTCGGCAGCCGGAGCTTCTCGCTACCGGTAGTGCTGCCGTACAGGGTGGTGGAGGCGTCGCCCTCGCCGGACATCTGCCGCAGATAGGTG
Organism: Streptomyces sp. NPDC059256; assembly: GCF_042753785.1. Classification (NCBI taxonomy): domain Bacteria; kingdom Bacillati; phylum Actinomycetota; class Actinomycetes; order Kitasatosporales; family Streptomycetaceae; genus Streptomyces; species Streptomyces sp. NPDC059256. The sequence goes on from NZ_JBHYZO010000014.1 coordinate 169,093, forward strand.
TAGAACTCCTTGCCGGGCAGGCCGTCCCGACCCACGAAGTCGAGGGTCAGGTCGTACGACTCGACCTCGCGGTCCACGGAGGCCGTGGACCGGACCGTCTGGCCGCTGCCGGTCGCGGTGACGACGGCGGTGTGGACGCCGTTGTTGTCACCGCCGATCCGGGTGTCCGCGGTGAAGGGGACGGTGGCGGTGGAACCCGCGGGAACGGTGACCTTGTTCGCACCGAGGACGAAGAGGCCGGCGGGCGCGGGCCCACCTCGGGCGTCGAGCCCCTTGACCACCAGGTCAAGGGTGATGTCCTGGGTGCCCAGGTTGCGGTAGGTGATCTGCTTGGTGACGGGCTGGTCGTCGGTGTGCGGCCACTGCTGACGTCCGAAGGAGACGGTGGTCTCGTCGGCGACCACGGTCTGCTCGATGGCGCGGTCGACGGCGATCCGACCGGTGCCCTGCTGGAACACCGAGTACCCGCCGTCCTGGGCGGAGGCGGTCAGAGCGGCCTTGAGCCGTTCGCCCGTCCAGCCGGGGTGCCGCTGCTTCAGCAGCGCCGCGGCGCCCGCCACATGCGGGGTGGACATGGACGTGCCGCCTATGGAGAAGTAGCCGGCCGGGTTCTCCCCGACCTGCTCGGCGATGGTGCTGCCGGGAGACGACGCGGCGGTGATGCCCACACCGGGAGCGGTGACATCAGGTTTGATCGCCCCGTCGTGCAACGGCCCGACGCTGGAGAAGGGTGCGATCTTGTCGGCGTCGTCCACGGCGCCGACCGTGAGAGCGGCTTCCGCGCTGCCCGGGGAACCGACGGAACCGGCGTTCGGTCCCTCATTGCCGGCGGAGACCGTGAAGAGGACGCCCTTCTCCTTCGACATCCGATTGATGTGGGCCTCAAGCGGATTGATCTCGGGTCCGTCACCGGTGCCGAAGCTCATGCTGACGACATCGGCGCCCCTGCCGACGGCCCAGTCGACTGCGGCGATGGCCCCGGACTCCATGGTCCCGTGGTCGCCCATGACCTTGGCGTTGAGGATCTTGGCTCCGGGCGCGACGCCCTTGTACTTGCCGCCCGACTTGGCACCGGTTCCGGCCGCGATCGAAGCGATGTGCGTGCCGTGCCCGTGCCGGTCCTTGGTGTCCGGGGACGAGGTGAAGTTCGCCGCCCCGATCACCTGGGTCGCCAGGTCCGGATGAGTGTCGTCGACCCCGCTGTCCAGGACCGCGATGGTGACGCCCTTGCCGTCGTAGCCGGACTGCCATGCCTTCGGGGCGCCGATCCGGCCCACGCTCGTGTCCAGGTTCGCGGTGTACACCGCGTCCAACCAGACCCGCTCGATCCCCGGGACGGTCATAGCGGCCCGGGCGGCTCCGGCTCCGGCTCCGGCTCCGGCGAGGGTGGCCCACAACCCACCCGCATCCCGCTTCGGTACGGTCACAGCATCCGCGTTGATCGACGGCAATGTCCGCGCCACCTTCGCATCGGCGCGTACCCCCCGCCGGGCCTTGGCCTCCGACGCACCCTCGTATGCGACGACGACCTTCAGACCGTCGCGGTAGGCCCGCATGCTCTCGGGGGTGCTGAGCCCGGTGACGTCGAAGAGTCTCCGGTCGAGCTTTCCGGCCGCGATGAGCCGCTCGGCGTCGACCGGAACGGCGTAGGTGCGACCCCGCTCGGTCCAACTCCGTACGGCCAACTTCTCTCGACCCTCGCCTCGTTGGACCGAGACCACCCGATCACGGGAGTCCACGCCGACCCGGTCACCGGTGATCAGGGTGACCCATCGGAGTCCGGCCCCGGCACTGCCGACGGCTGTACCGTCATCGGCGGTGCCGGTACCCGCGAAGGCATTCGTACTGGTCATTCCGGCGACGAGTGCCGCTGCCACGAGGGCCGTGGTGACTGTGGTCGCACCGCGCCCTTGATGTCTGTTGGAGAACAAGATGGCTCCCTGCTGCACGGGGTCGGGGGGTGAAAGACATGGAGCGGCCCCGTACTCCCGCTCACGGCCGGGAAGAGAAGGAAGATCCAACTCCCGTTGCTCCCGACCCCACTGATGGCCGAAAATCGCCTCTCGGTCTCCTCTCTGCGACGGTTGGGCCCTGGGGGCGTACGCGGTACCCGTTTCCGTGGCCGCCGAGGAGCCCGATGACCTCGTTTGCGTGCGACGGGCGGCTCTGATCACGCAGATGGCGGGGAAGGAGGAAGTGACGGATGGGACGTCGTGAAGCACCTCTAGACCCCGGCGCGGGCCCCGTGCAGCGGTTCGCTCATGAACTGAGGCAATTGCGCCACGAAGCCGACGGGATCACCTATCGGGAGATGTCACGCAAGGCCAACTACTCGGTGACCGCGCTCTCCCGTGCCGCAGGTGGTGAGCAGTTGCCATCGCTGGCGGTGGTCCTGGCCTATGGGCGGACTTCTACGGCCGCTGCGCCGAGCATCGCTGTCTTGCGGATGCCTTGACCGATGCGGCGATGTTGGTGGGGCCGATGACCAGGGCTGAGCTGCGGGAGACGATCGTGGGACCCGCGCAGGCCGCGGGGCTGATCGTGGAACGGGAGCTGACCGCACGCCTGGTCGCGGAGGTGGAGGGAGAGCCCGGGCGCCTGCCCCTCTTGTCGCACGCACTACGGGAAACGTGGCGCCGGCGCCGCGGCCGAGCGCTGACCGCGGCTGCCTATGAAGCCTCGGGTGTTGTCCACGGCGCTATCGCCCAAACCGCGGAGGAGACATTCGCGGAGCTCTCCGACGAGCGGCGGGGCCTGGCCCGGCTTATTCCCCGCAGGCACCTGACTCCTGATGGTGCGCCTCGGCGCTTGCGGCTGCGGCTGCAACTGCGCCGCCCCAGCGCGGTATTGACAGCACCCGGGGTCGGCGCGAGGGTGAAAGTTCTTCTGCGGGCCCGAGACCGGAGGTCACCCCTTGGCCGGTTCGTCAGCACCTCGTTCGGACACCGACCTCGTCGAACGCGTACGTGGCCTCAAGCCGCTCATCCGCTCGCACGCCGCTCGCGCGGAGCAGCAGCGGCGGGTGACGGGCGAGGTCCTTGAGGCCCTCACGGATGCCGGGATCCTTCGGATGAACGTCCCCCACCACTACGGCGGTTACCAGACGTCGCTGCGGACCCAGATCGATGCTCTGAGCGAGGTCGCCGCCGCGTGCGGGTCGGCCGGCTACCTGGCCGTGATCCAGGGCGGTACCGCATTCATCGCGGCCCTGTTCCCCGACGAGGCTCAGGACGAGATCTTCACCAGTCCCGATGCACGGGTCGGTGGCACGCTCATCCCCAGCTCGAAGGCCGTTCCAGTGAACGGCGGCTATGTGGTGAACGGAAACTCTCCCTTCGCGACCGGCTGTCAGGACGCCGACTGGCATCTGCTGACCGCGCTGGACGACACGGGCGAAGGCCCTCCGAAGATGCTGTGGCTGGCCATCCCCATGGCCGATCTTGAGGTCCTGGACGACTGGAACGTCACCGGTCTGGCCGGGAGCGGCAGCAACACCGTCGTGGCCCGGGATGTCTATGTGCCCGCCCATCGTGTCCTGCCGGTGGGGCCGCTGCTCGAAGGTACGTTTCCTTCGCAGCGGAACAGCGCCGACCCCTTCTACGGGATGCCGGTGATGCTGCTGTTCTGCGCCTGGACGGCTGCGAACGCCCTCGGTCTGGCACGGGCGGCGCTGACGGAGTTCAGTGAGCGCATCCATCAACGGGGCATCACGTACACCTTCTACGAGCACCAGCACGAAGCCCCGGTGACACATCTCCAGTTCGCCGAGGCCGCGATGAAGGTCTCGTCCGCGGAACTGCTCACCGCCGACCTGGTGGAACTGATCGAATCCAAGGTGGCCAATGCGGAGCCGTACACGACGGCGGAGCGGGCCCGGATCAGGGGGCAGTGCGGGTATCTGGCGCGATTGTGCAAGGAGGCCGGCGACCTCATCGGGTCCGCTTCCGGCGCCTCGTCGCTGCACCGAGAGGTGCCAATCCAGCGGATCGTGCGGGACCTGAACGCACTGAACCTGCATTCGTTCGTCAACCCCTCAGCCAATCTGGAGTTGTACGGCAGGGTGCTGTCGGGGCTCGACGCAGGGACCCCCTTCCTCTAAAGGGTGTTGCAGAAGGTCCGTTTCGGGCAGGCCGGAGTGGTGCTTGGCCTGCTGTTTCACCGTGTCATGGCGAGGTTGTGCATGGCGGCGA
>NZ_JBHYZO010000015.1:0-66422 GCF_042753785.1 Streptomyces sp. NPDC059256
AGCCTGCGGCTACCCGGCATCTTCGCCGCACCTCCCGACACCCGACGGCCGACGCCCCCTTCCGCGCGGGCGGCCATCGGGGGCCTCGGCCGTCAGGCCAGGATCAGCCCATCGTGGTGATGCAGAACGGATAGCCGGACGGGTCGAGGAGGACCGTCCACTTCCCCGCGCCGGGCTGCACCTCCGGCTTGCTGGCGCCGAGCGCCACCAGTTCGGCCTCGGCCTTGTCGAGGTCCGCGACGCTGAAGTCGATGTGCACGCGGTTCGTCGCGTTCGGCCACGTCGGAGCCTCGAATCCATCAGACTTGACGAATCCGAGGCGCATGCCGTTCTGGCCGGCCAGATAGGCCGCAGACTCGCTGCTGAAGATCTTCTGCCACCCGGTCACCTGGGCGTAGAACTCCGCCAGTGATTCTGGGTCGGGGCAATTTAACGTCACGGCCCCGGGCTCGGCAATCGCTGCCATGATCCACCTTTCACGAAGTTTATTTCTGGGCGGTTACGCCCACGCGCAGTCTTTCACATGTGACGATATGGAGTGGGCAGCTCCACGATTTGCTCCCACGGGCACGCGACAGCGCACTATTGAGCGGTCGTCACCAATTCTCGGCCGTACCGTCGGATCATGAGTGAGAATTTGGAACGCATGCCCGATGACTGGGGAAGCGCGCTCGTCCTGGCCGCCCATCCGGACGACGTCGAGTTCGGTTCCGCCGGCGCCGTCGCGGTGTGGACCCGCAAGGGTCACACCGTCTCCTATCTGCTGGCCACCCGCGGTGAAGCCGGGATCGACACCCTGCCGCCCGCGGAGGCGGCGAAGGTCCGCGAGGCCGAGCAACGGGAGGCGGCTGCCCGGGTCGGCGTCAGCGATGTCGAGTTCCTCGACCACCCGGACGGCGCCGTGCGCGCGGGCGAAGCACTGCGGAGCGATCTGGTGGCGGCGATCCGTCGACGCCGACCCCAACTGGTGGTCGTCTTCAACCACCACCAGCGCACCGGCACCGGACGCTGGAACGCTCCCGACCACCGCGAGTTCGGCCAATGCGCACTGGACGCGCTGATGGACGCCGGGAACCGGTGGATCCTTCCGTCGGCGGGCGAGCCCTGGTCGGTGCAGTACATCGCCGTGGCGAACGCCCCCGAGCCCACCCACGCCGTGGACATCTCCACCGGTCTGGACGCCGCGGTCGCCTCGTTGGCGGCGCACAAGACCTATCTCCAGGCGCTCGGTTACAGCCAGGAAGCCGTGCGCCCAGCGGTCAGCGGGCAGGCGCAGGCAGTTGGGGCCCGCTTCGGGGGTGTGCCGGCGGTGGCCTTCGAGATGATCCCCTGCTGATCGGACCCGCCCGGGGGCCACCGCCGACACGGTGGCCCTCACACCTGCTTCTGTGCCACGGTCAACCAGCACGACCACGCCTGTCGGCGCACCCGCTGGGGCTCCGGCAGGGCGTACAACTGCTTGAGGATCGGCTCGACGACCTCGGCCGCCCGCTCAGGCGCCAGCCGCTGGAGGAAGGGCACCTGCCGGTTGACGATCAGGGCGATGAAGGTCTCGGGGCTCATCCCGCTCTCGTACTCCGGCTCCAGACCCTGCTGGCACATCTGGAGCCCGGCCACCTCGGCAGCAGTCCGCACCGCGGCCGGCTCGTCCGGCCGCGCCGGCTGCATCCCCTGTACCTGACGCAGAATCAACACCAGGTCATCGGCGTCGGCCACCGGGTCTCCGTGCCGCACCACCACGCGTCCGCCAGGCCGCAGCACCCGCGCCGCCTCGGCCAGCGCCGACGCCATGTCAGGCATCAGGTGCAACGCATGCACGTACACCACATTGTCCTGTGAGGCGTCCTCGAACGGAAGCGCCATACCGTCGCCGAGCACGAGCTCGCCGTCGAAGCGCTTGGCGGCGACCTCCAGCATCGGTTGGGACACGTCCACACCCCGCACGGTGTGACCGAGCGCGGCCAGACCCGCCGCCACCACACCGGTACCGACCCCCACTTCGAGCACCGAGCCCGGTACGAGGTGCGGTGAGATCGTGGCCGCTGTCATATGTCCGCGCCCCTCACCCCCGCGGGCCGCGTCGTAGGTCGCGGCGAGCTTGTCGAACTTCACTGACTGGGTCATGGTGTCACTCCCTCGTTGATGGATTCCTGGACGGCTGGTGGGGACACGTCCGCGACCGGCGCTCCCCAGACGATCTCCCTCGGCGCGCCGATCGGGCCACCGGCTGCTTCACCGGCTGCTTCACGGGTCGGATCGTGGGCCGGATCGTGGGTCGGATCGTCGAAGAAGGCCGCGCACACCGCGGCCACCACCTCCGGGCGATCGAGCATGCTGTAGTGCGTTGCGCCGACGAGTTCGCCGTGCCGCCGGGAGAGCAGCGGCAGCAGAGCCCGTGGCGGTTCGGGAGCGGCGACCCGGTCGAATCCCGCCGCCAACGACAACAGCGGTGGGAGACTCGCACCCGGGCCCGGTAGCCGGCGCCCCCACAGCTCGGACAGTTGGTGGCTGTAGTTGACCAGGGCATCGGCATCTCGGAAGGGGCGACGCAGGACGCTCGCCAACCCGGGCGGTGTCCGGGCCAGCACTTCGACGGCCGCCAGGTGTTCGTCCGCGGGGAGCGGAAGGACGGCCCCCGCGCCGGCCAGCATTCTCAACGCTCTTGACGCGCGCTCGGGCCGGGCCACGACGGAGGCGCACACCGCGGCCAGGTCACGTTCGTAGCGGGAGGCCGCGTCCGCTCCTGCCCGCGGGTATGACCCGTTCAGCAGCACTGCCGCACGGACCGCGCCGGGTCGTCGGTGCGCGTACTCCAAAGCCACCTGCGCACCCGAACACCATCCGATGACATCGCACGAGCGCACCCCTTCGGCATGCAGCACGGCGTCGACGTCGGCCAACTGACCGGCCAGTGTCCAGGGTCGCCCCCACGGATCGCGCTCCCCGGCGTCCCACATCGCCACCCGCCGACCGTGCAGCAACCGTTCCGCGAGCGGGTACCAGACCTCGTCGGTGTGACCCAACGCGGTCACCAGCACCAGCAACGGACCCTGTCCGCAGACCCGGTAGTGCACACTGCGTCCCTCGTGCCGCGCGGTCCGCCGATCCATCGCTCGGGCCAGATGCGCGGCCCGCGCGGCGCGCAGGGCGGTGCGCCGGTCCTGGTCGAGCCGCCACCGCGCCCATCCACCGGCCGGTTCGCCGCCGGGGATCGATTCCGTCGGGTCGCACCTCCTGCGCTCCACCAGCTCGTCGATCGCGGTGAACTCCTCGGCGGTGGTGGTGAGTAGCCGTGCCCCGAACGCATCGGCCACCGCCGCCACCGCACCCACCGGGGGTGTGCTCGCCCGCAGCGGTTGCGTTGTGAAGTAGTCGGGCGCCCTGCGTGTCACCTCCGCGAACGTGCGGTGCACGGCTGACAGGAACGACTCGATGCTCTCGGGCATGTTCCTCCAACGGTCGATGACGAGCATGATCCGGCCGCCGAAGCCGTGCTGCTCAGTAGTGAGCGGCGCCGTTGGGCGCGCGCCGCTTCGCTGGGCGTGTCATCGAGTGGAAGGGCGTCGTAGTAATGATCACGTACGAAACCCTGGAACAGATCCTGCGCGCCCAACTCCCCGCGCTGGAACACGAAGATCCGGTCCCCAAGGACCTACAGCTGGCTACCGTGGGACTGGATTCCGTCGGATCGGTCGTCCTGATGGACACCCTGGAGGACATCCTCGGAGTGACCTTCCCCGACGAGGACATCGCTCCCGCCACCTTCGACACCCCGGGTTCGCTGTGGGCAGTCCTCGACCGGCTGACCAGTGGCTGACCCGGTGCCCGCCGACGCAACCCTCCTCGACCAGTGGTTCGACCGGGGGCTTGCGATCGCCCCCGACGGGCCGGCCCTCAGCGTGGGTCGGCGCACCCTGACGTACCGCGCCCTGGACGAGGAGACCTCAGCACTCGCCAGACCGCTCGCCGCCGCGGGACGCCGCAGGGTCGGCATCCTGGCCGCCAAGAGCGTGACCGCGTACGCAGGCTTCCTCGCCGCCCTACGGGCCGGGGCCTGTGCTGTTCCCCTGGCCCCGGACGCGCCGACGGAACGGCTTCGGGCCGTGGCCGAAGCCGCCCGTCTCGACGCACTCGTGGTCGATGCCACAGGCGCGGCCGGTCTGCCCGCACTGCTGCCGCTGCTCGATCCCGAAGCGGTCATCGCCACCGATCTGACCGATCTCCCGCCGGGAGTGCCGATCCGCAGGCCGGGACCGCCCGGCCCGCTGAGCACACCCCTGCGCTGCTCGGACGACCTGGCCTATCTGATGTTCACCTCGGGCAGCACCGGAGTGCCCAAAGGGGTACCGATCCGCCATCGCAACATCAGCGCCTACGTGGGCGCCGCCCTCGCACGCCACACCCTCGGACCCGGCGACCGGTTCAGCCAGATCTACGAGCTCACCTTCGACCTGTCGATGAGCGAACTCTTCCTGGCCTGGGGATCCGGCGGCTGTCTGTGCGCACTCAACCGATTGCAGGCGCTCGCCCCTGCCCGGCTGGCGGGCCAGCGGATCACGGTGTGGCACGCCACCCCGAGCCTCGCCGCCTCGCTGCGCATCGCCGGACGGCTGCTCCCCGGCTGTCTCCCGGATGCCCGGACGACGATCTTCTGCGGCGAACCGCTCAGCACCGGCACCGCACGTGCATGGCGCCGAGCCGCCCCTGGCTCGCTCATCGACAACCTGTACGGGCCGACCGAGGCGAGCGTGGCCTGTACCGGACACATCTGGGAGGACCACGTCGACCACGTCGACCACGTCGACCACGTCGACCACGTCGACCACGTCGACCACGTCGACCGTGAGAACAACGCGAAACGTGTGGATGCGGGCGACACAGGGGGCGAGAACGACCAAGACAACCTGTGCGCCGACACCGTCGTTTCGATCGGTGAGCCCCTGCCCGGCGTCCGTATCCTCGTCGTCGACGAGGCGGGCGCACCAGCCGACACCGGCGAACTCTGTCTGAGCGGGGAGCAGGTGTTCACCGGATATCTGGATCCGGCCGAGGACGAGGGCCGTTTCCTTGACCACGGCGGACACCGTTGGTACCGCACCGGAGACCTGGTGCGTCGGGGGCCGCGGGGGCTCGCCCACCTCGGCCGCACCGACACTCAGCTCAAGATCCAGGGCTATCGGGTCGAGACGGCGGAGGTCGGCAACGCCCTGCGTGCAGCCGCGCCCGGCGCCGAGGTGGCCGTCCTCGCCGTTGCAGGTGACAGCGGACCACAACTGGTCGCCTGTCTCATGGGTGGGCCGCCCGTCGCACAGGCCGATGTCCTGCGCAGGGCGGCCCGTAGCCTCCCCGCCTACATGCTGCCCCGCCTGCTCTGGTGGGTGCCGCAGCCGATCCTCAACGCCAACGGCAAGGTCGATCGACCGTACCTGCGCCGCGTCGCCGAACGACGGCTGGCGTCCATGCAGTCTTCGTGACAACGGTCCGCTCAGATCTGAGCGGGCACCAGCGCAGCCGCCGATCATGCTGAGCCGGTCCGGGCCACACCGGATCGCGCACGGGAGGTAGTCATGCTCAGTCCGGGTTCCCGCGTCGAGGCAGAAATAGCACTGGAGCCGACCGATTTCGTCGTCCACGAACACCGGCTGCGTGATGTCTGCCTGCTGCCGGGCAGTGCCTTCTTCGATGTGATCTGGCGGCTGCTGGAGGCCCGCGACCTCGATCCTGCTCGGGCGGTGCTCACGGACGTGTTGTTCTCCGAGCCCGTCACCACCGCTCCGGGGATCGGCCGCGAGATCCGTGTCGTCGTGGAGGCCGATGAGCGCGGTACTGCGCAGGTCCGTGCCACCAGTCGCCCGGTCGGCGCGCGGATCGGCTCACTGATCCCCGAAGGGGCGTGGGAGGAGAACCTCCGTGCCGAGCTCAGTTGGACCGATGACGAACTGCCCTCGCTGGCCGCCGACATCAAGGACGCCTTCGAGACCACGGCGACTCCAGACAGCAACGGGAGCACCGGAGACACCGGAGACACCGGTCATGCTGCACACGCCGGAACCATGGACGCCGTGTACGGGAGGGCCCGGGCCCAGGACGTACACCACGGGCCTCGGATGACCTGTGCCGGCACCGTCCGGCGCGGACACCACGGCCTCCTCGCCGACATCGACCTCACCGCCGTGGACGGTGGCGGCGAAGGCACCGAGGACTTCCACCTCCACCCGGCCAGGCTGGACGCGGCCACTCTGCTCGGCTTCTGCCAGGTACCACCGCAGGAGGAACCGTTCGTCCCCATGTTCGTCAGCCGATTCCGCGCGGTACGTGCCCTGCGCGGCCCCGCCCTGGTCCATGTGCCGGCGGCGGAACGGCTCACCGACTCGGGTGAACTCCTCACCAACGACGTCCGCGTCTACGGACGCGACGGAGAACCCATCGCCGAGATCGTCGGGTTCGCTTCCAAGCGACTGCGGCCCGGCGCGAGGGTCGCGGCTCCCGTCCCCGCTGAGGAGCAGGCACCCGCTCCTCGCGCCCGCCCCCAGTCCCCGGTCCGTACGGCACCGGCAGGGGATGCGCTGACGGACCGGGTGCGGGCGCTGATCGCGGAACACCTGGGGCGGGCCGCCGATGAGGTGCCCACCACGGTGGGCTTCTACGAACTCGGCCTCAACTCGGTGGACGTGCTGCGAATCACCGAACAGTTGGAGCAACTCGTCGGCTCGACCCTCTACCCCACGCTGCTCTTCGAACACACCACGGTGGACTCCGTGGTCGCCTTCCTCAGCGCCCACCACGACATCGGTCGACTCGCCGCCGAGCCGGATAGCAAGGCGCTCGACGACATGGCGCTCGACGATGTCGACCACGGCGCGAGCGCGCCCCACCGCGGCGAGCCCGGCGGTATCCACGACGGCGGTATCCACGACGGCGGTATCCACGACGGTGGTACCCACGACGGCGACACCGCGCCCGGCAACACACGGCCCATGGGCGAGCTCAGCGCCTTTGCCCCGGTCTGGACACCAACCGGACCACCCGCACCAGCGGCGTACGACGGCGACATCGTCGTGTTCGGTGCCACGCTCGCCGAAGCCCTGCGCACCGCCCGTCCCGGCCGCCGGATCGTACCGGTCGTCCAGGACGGCCCCGTACCGCTCGGGGGATACCGCATCGACCGACACGACCGGGCGGCCCTCACCGAACTGCTCCACCGGATGACCGCCGACGGGATCGCCCCGGCCACCTTCATCGATGCCATGTGGCCGGCGCCTGCCCCCTACCAGCGGGTCTGGGCGCTCGCCTGTGCCGTCGTCGACAGTCGCAGACCCGGGCCGCACAGCCTCCTCGTGGTCCACGGCCCCGAAGCCGACGCCGAGCATCACGCCCTCGGCGCCCTGCTGCGCACCATCAGCGCAGAACTGCCCGCGCTGCGTTGCCGGGTGCTGACCCTGCCGGTCGGCGTTCCGGACGCCGAGGCCGTACTCGCCGAAGCCGAGGACCCTCACCATGAGCCGGAAGTGCGCTTCGCAGCCGGCGAACGCCTGGTGCGCCGCCATCTGTCCGTACCGCTTCCCCCTGCGGACGGTGCCCTGGTGCGCACCGGAGGTTCATACCTCATCGCGGGAGCCGGCCGGATCGGTCTCCAGGTCGCCGACTGGCTGGCGCGCCACCACCGGGCCGATCTCACACTCACCGGTCGGCGCACCGAACCTCCCGAGGTGACCCGGCAGCTCGTCGAGTGGCGCAGACTCGGAATCCGGGCCCACTACGTGGTCGCCGATCTGTCCGTGCCCACCGACGTGACCCGGTTGACCGCCGCCGCCCGGCGCGAACACGGACGTCTGAACGGCGTGTTCCACTGCGCTGGAGTGGTCGACGACGCCGTGTTCTTCCGCAAGCTGCCCGAGCGGTCAGCAACCGTACTGGGCGCCAAGATCGATGCGCTCACCCTCCTCGACCGCGCCACCGCCACCGACGACCTCGATCTCTTCGTGGCCTTCTCCTCTCTCGCCGCCACCTTGCCCAGTCCCGGCCAGTGCGACTACGCCTACGCCAACGCGGCCCTGCCCGAACTGATGCGCCGACGCACCGGTCCCGGCATAGGGCTGGTAGTGGAATGGCCGTTCTGGGCGGACGGCGGGATGAGCGCACCACCCGCAGCCATTCGGCACGACCGGGAGGCACACGGCCTGGAACCCATGCCCACCTCCGTCGGCATCCAGGCATTGAGCAGCGCGCTCGCCCTCGCCAGCTCCTCCGGCGCGTCCCATCTCCTCATCGGCTACGGCACACCGGGTCGACTGCGGACCGCTCTTCGACCCGCGCCCGACCCCAATCCTGCACCCGACCCCAATCCCGCACCCGTCCTCAACCCGGCATCCCCGCCCGCCCCTCAGTCACCCCGTGTCAGCACCACCGCCACCGCCACTGCTTCTGGCTCCCTGTCCGCCGTCGACCGGGCCGGAGATGTGGCCGTCCCCGCGGACGCGATCGCGATCGTCGGCATTGCGGGCCGCTACCCGCAGGCGGACGACCTCGATACGTTCTGGCGCAATCTGCTGGCCGGGCGGGACGCGATCACCGAGGTCCCCGCGGAGCGATGGCCCCACGACGACTACTTCGACGCCCGGCCCAACACCCCGGGCCGCACCTATGGCAAGTGGGGCGGCTTCCTCGACGGCATCGACCGCTTCGACCGGGCCTTCTTCGGCATCTCCCGACGGGAGGCCGAACGCATGGACCCACAGGAACGACTCTTCCTGACCACGGCCTGGCAGACGGTCGAGGACGCGGGCTACCGCCCCGACCGACTCGCCGACCGTCGGCTCGGGGTGTTCGTCGGGGTGATGTCCTCCCACTTCCAACTCGTGGAGGGTGCGCCCGACGAGACCCTGCCCCTGGCCCTGCACTCCTCCGTTGCCAATCGGGTGTCATACCGGATGGATCTTCGCGGGCCCAGCATGGCGGTGGACACCGCCTGTTCGTCGTCGCTGACCGCGATCCACCTCGCGGTGCAGTCCATCCGTGCAGGCGAGTGCACCTGGGCACTGGCCGGCGGTGTGAATCTGATGCCGCACCCGCAGAAGTACCTACAACTCGCCGCCGGGCAGTGGCTGTCGAAGGACGGCCGCTGCCGCAGCTTCGGTGCGGGCGGCAGCGGCTATGTACCCGGTGAAGGCGTGGGCGCACTGCTGCTCAAGCCGCTCACCGCCGCATTGGCCGACGGCGATCACATCCACGGGGTCATCCGGGGCTCCTGTCTCAACCACGGCGGACGGGCCAGCGGCTTCACGGTCCCCAACCCGGGTGCTCAGACCGAGGTGGTGGCCGGCGCACTGGCTGCGGCCGGTGTCGCCCCCGACACCGTCAGCTATATCGAGGCGCACGGTACGGGCACTTCCCTCGGCGATCCGATCGAGGTACGAGGACTGCGTGAAGCGTATGCGGGAGTGGCCACCAGCTGCGCGCTCGGTTCGGTGAAGTCGGTCATCGGACATCTGGAGAGCGCGGCCGGCGTGGCCGCGATGACCAAGGTGCTGTTGCAGTTGCGCCACAGGACGCTTGTTCCGAGCCTGCACTGTGACGAGCCGAACCCGGCGCTGGCCATCGACGAAGGCCCCTTCCGACTCCAGAGGAGTGCCGAACCGTGGGAACCGGGGGCGGCCGGCGTACTGAGGGCCGGTGTCAGCTCCTTCGGTGCGGGCGGCTCCAACGCCCATCTCGTACTGGAGGAAACCCCACCGCGTGGGGGGGCGACCGCGGCCGATGGCCCCGACGTACTGGTGCTCTCCGCCGAGGATGACGAGCAACTGGCGCGTCTCACGGCAGATCTGCTGGCCCAGCTCGACCGTGGTGGAGAGGTGGTGCGCTTCGCGTTGGCCCGGCTGCTGGGGGTGCAGCCCGATGATGTGCCCACCACCGTGCCACTGAGTGAACTTGGGATGGGTCGGGTCGACCTCGATCTCCTCGCGACCGCCGCCGGACTGCGTACCGATGAACTCGCCCGCCGCACCCTCGACGAACTGGGCCCGGACGGCGCCCCCGCGCCGCTCGGGGACATCGCCTACACCTTGCAGGTCGGCCGGACCCCGAGGGAACGCAGGCTGGCCGTCGTCTGTACGGACGTCGATGCCGCCCGCAAGGCGCTGCGCGCACACCTCGACGGTCAGGCACCCCCCGCTGGTGCCCATTGGGGGGTGGTGACGGAACCGACTGCGTACGGGGACCTGGATCAAGCGGCCCGTGAGCAGCGCTGGGAAGAACTCGCCGCGGCCTGGGTTGCCGGGGCGGACGTGCCGTGGGAGCTGTGCCATCCGCACGGCGGCCGAAGGGTTTCGCTTCCGCCGTACCCCTTCCGCGGCGAACGCTGTTGGCCGGGGCTCTGGCACGCGGAGAACGCCACTACCGAAACTGCCGAGACCAACACAGAAGCTGCCGGGACCACCGCCACCGCCACCGCCTCTGAGCCGCTTGTGCCTGTTCGCCCGCCCGTCCCGGTGCCGGAGAAGGGTCGACCGGCCTGTGAGGTACGCCGGCTGCCGGACGGCATCCTTCTGGTCACCCTCGGCCGGCATACCTTCACCGATGCGTTGCTGGCGCGATTCCGCGATGCCTTGACGATGGCCACCACCGACGAATCGGTGTCCTGTGTGGTGATCACCGGCAGTGGCGAGGTGTTCAGCATGGGAGCCACCCCGGAGGCGATGGCACAACTGGCGGCGAAACAGGGGACATTCGCCGAGGTCTCCTTTCTGCATGAGTTGATCCTCGGGTGCGACAAGCCGGTCATCAGCGCGATACAGGGCCATGCCCGTGGCGGTGGCCTGGTGTTCGGGCTGTATGCCGATGTGGTGGTGATGGCCGAGGAAGCCAGCTACGGCGCGCCCTTCCTCACCTACGGGTTCACTCCGGGCGCCGGATCCACGTTCTTCCTGGAGCGAAAACTCGGTACCGCAGTGGCCGAGCAACTCTTCTACACCGGAGGCGCACTCACGGGTGGGGAACTCCGCGAGCGCGGGGCCTCCGTCGACATTCGGCCGCGGGCGGAGGTACTGGACATCGCACTGGGCCACGCCCGATCCATCGCACGACAGTCCAGGACCGCCGCGGCCGAGCTCAAACGGGAACTGGCCGGCCGTACCCTCACGGCCCTGTCCGATGTGATCGAACGGGAACTGCGCATGCATGATCGTGTCCTGGGCGGCGAGGCCGTCGAACGGGTGCAGAGCCGTTTGGTACGCGAGGTGGCACCCTCCGCCGAGACTCCTTCGCCGGTCCCACCTCCCAAGTCGCTAACCGCCCAGCCTCACACACCCACTGCACCGCAGCCCTCGGCCGTGCCCGTGCTGGTAGAGCCGTTGCCCACCGGGCCGACGGGCGACGATCTGCGGGACGTGGTCGTCGAGGTGGTGGCCGCGCAGCTGTATCTGAAGCCACACGAGGTCGATTCGCGCCAGACCTTCTCCGACATGGGGCTCGATTCGATCGGAGCCGTCGAGGTCACCAACATCCTCGGCACCCGATTGGGGGTCCCGCTGGAGTCGGTGCTGGTGTACGACCGGCCGACGGTATCCGAACTCGCCGATGCGGTGGCCGCAGCCGTACGGCACAAGCACCGGGTGACCGAGGCGGCCACGGCCACCGAACCACCTCCGGAAGCGGTCGAGACGTCCGCTGTGCCGGTGCCGGTGCCGGTGCCGGGGAGGGATCCGGTCACTGCACCACCCAAGGTCGCCACTGGCTCTGAGCAGCCATCCGCCCGACCCGTGCCGCGGCCGTCGGTCGAGTCCTCGGCGGCGCCACCGTTGGTGCTGCGCGGTGCGGCGACCCGCGATCGGGGGACAGAAGAAGGGCTCTCGACGGGTGGCGCCAGCTCACTGACCCTCAGCGACCCCTCCGCGCTCCCCGCAGCCCCTTCTGCCGTCGAACCGCGTCACCGCTCCGACCGCTCCGCCCCGGTCGACCAGACTGCTCAGACCGCTCAGACCGCTCAGACCGCTCAGCGCCAGCACACTGCACACGCCGAGCACACCGTGCCGCGCACCGAACCAGCCGAACCAGCCGAACCAGCCGAACACACGGATCAGGCAGGTCAGGTAGATCAGGCCGATCAGGCAGGTCAGACGGATCATGCGATCGCCGTGATCGGCATGTCCGGTCAGTTCCCGGGCGCCCCCACCCTCGATGACTTCTGGCTCAACATCGCCGCAGGGCGCCAACACACCAAGGAGGTCCCACCGGACCGCTGGGACGTCGACGCCTCCTACGACCCGTCGGGGCGCCCCGGCACCACGGTCAGCAAATGGGCGTCCACCCTGTCCGACATCGACCGGTTCGATGCGCCGTTCTTCCGGGTGTCCCCGCTGGAAGCCGAGGACATGGACCCCGAGCAGCGACTGTTCCTCACCGAGTCCTGGCGCGCGCTGGAGGACGCCGGATATGCGGTAGGTCCCGACGAGGCCCTGGCCTGCGGCGTTTTCGTGGGATGCACCCAGAGCGACTATCGGCGCATCCGCCATGAAGCCGGCCGGCACGACACCGCGCACAGCTTCCTCGGCGGCGCCCCCTCGGTACTGGCCGCACGCATCTCCTACTTCCTCAATCTGACCGGCCCCACCGCCGCAGTGGACAGCGCCTGTTCGTCGTCCCTGCTTGCGGTCCATCTGGCCTGTCAGAGCATCATCACCGGTGACTGCGAACTGGCCGTCGCCGGCGGGGTGGCGCTGATGCTCGGCCCCGACATCCACGTCCAGACCAGCGCCGCGGGCATCCTGTCGCCGACCGGCCGCAGCGCGCCGTTCGACGCCACGGCCGACGGCATCGTGCTCGGCGAGGGCGTCGGCGCCGTGGTGCTCAAACCCCTGGCGAAGGCGCTCGCCGACGGAGATCACATCCACGGTGTCATCCGTGCCAGCGGCACCAACGGTGACGGGCGCAGCAACGGCATCGCCGCACCCAACGGCCGGGCACAGACGGATCTCCTCACCCGGGTCTGGGCACGGGCCGGCATCACCCCGGGACAGATCGGGCTGGTCGAGGCACACGGCACCGGGACCCCCCTCGGCGATCCGATCGAGGCCAAGGCGCTCACCGAGGCGTTCGTCCGGGGCGGCGCAGCATCGGCCTCCTGCGCGATCGGCTCGGTGAAGGGCAACATCGGCCACACCACCATGGCCGCGGGAATTGCCAGCCTCCTCAAGGTGCTACTGGCGCTCAGACACCGCGAGTTGCCGCCGACCGCGGGTTTCAGCGCGCCCAATCCGCGGCTCGACCTGGAAGCGGGCCCATTCCACGTCCTCACCGAATCAGCGCCTTGGGCTCCGGGGCCGGATGGATCGCGGATCGCCACGGTGAGCAGCTTCGGTGTCAGTGGTACCAACTGTCATCTGGTCGTCTCCGATGGGCCGCGACGACCGCGGCACCTCGATCCGAACGGCTTCGTCGTCCCCGTGTCGGCCCGCACTCCCCAGGACCTCGACACGACCCTCGACGCCCTGGCGGACGCGCTGGGAACGGGACGGCGGGAACTCGCCGACGTGGCGTACACGTTGTGCGCCGGACGCCGTCACCACCAGATGCGTACGGCGGTTGTCGCCCATTCCATCGATGATCTCATCGGCGGGCTGAGGGCCGTCCGCGGGGGCGCCGGGCCTTCCCTCGCGGATGCCACCCCCGTACAGCGTCGACTCGTCGAGGAGTTCACGGCCGGCGGTCTCCCCGACCTCATCGCCCAGTTCGACGGGGTCCAAGCCCGTCGAACCCCGCTGCCGCCGCACCCACTCCGTGGTACCCGCCACTGGTCCGCATCCGCCCATGCACCGGCACCGGCCAGTGCATCAGCACCAGCCAGTGCATCAGCACCGGCCAATGCGCAGGTGTCTCCCAGCGCACCGGTGTCCGTGCCGGGCGTCACCTGGTGGATCGGCCCGGACGTCTGGCAGGTCGCCGAGCACCGGGTGGCCGGCATCCCGGTACTGCCGGGCACCGGTGCCCTGGCCCTGGTCGCCGCCGCCGCGGGGGACGAGGGGCCGTTGGAGTTCTCGGGCGTGCGCTGGCTCCGGCCGCTGCACGCTGACACCGCCAGGGAAGTCCGGGTCGAGCGGGACGGCCAGCGCTTCACGCTCCACTGCGCCGAAGAAGAGATCGCCACCGGCACGGTCCGGCCGCTGACAGAGCCTGCCGTACTGCTGCCCCTCAACGAGATCAGCCACCGTTGCACGGAACAGCGCGCGGGCGTCGACCTCTATGCACGGTTCGAGGCGGCGGGACTCCAGTACGGCCCCGCGTTCCGCCTGGTCAGCGAGGTACGCGTCGGCAAAGGCGAGGCGCTTGGACGGCTGAGCACCACCCGACCCGCCGGCACCTGGAGCACGTTGGTCGATGTGGCAGCGCTGGACAGCGCCATCCAGGTTGCTTCCGTCCTCGCCGGTGAGGGCGAGTTGCTCCTGCCGTTCGCAGCGAAGCGGATCGTGGTCCATCCGGTCTCCGAAGCGCCGATCTGGGCGCACATCAGTCGGGATGACGACGGCATCACCGTACGGTTGGCCGGCGAGGACGGGACGGAATGCGCCCGCATTGAGGGTCTCGTCGCTCGTGCCGCCCGCCGCCCGGAGCGCCCGGAGCCTGCGCTCTCCGTGCTGATCCCCCATTGGACACCGGTCGACGACGACCGTACGGCACCGGTCGGGCAGGGGCGGACGCTGGTGCTGTACGCCACCGGGGCCGAGTCACCCGCCCGTGACCTCGCCGCCCGGTGCGCAGGTGAGGCCCTTCCCCTGGCGAGCGGTCCCGAGCGGCTGGCATCGTCCGACCTCGACAGCGTCTACCTGATGGCGACGGGCACCACGGTCGACGATGCGGACACGGACACCGCTGTCGCCCAGATCTTCGACTGTGTCCGCGCACTGGCCCGGGGACCCATGGCCCGTCGCGCGCTGAACCTGACCGCAGTCCTGGACACGGTGGTGCCCGCGGTCGACGGCGATGTCGTACGCCCGGCCCGCGCCGCCGCCCTCGGCGTCCTGCGTGCCGCAGGCGCCGAACACCCCCGCTGGCAGGTCCGCAGCCTCGACATCGGGGACGCAGGGGTGGAGTCGCTGTTGAGTGCCCCCGTGGGCCACTCGGTGCTCGCCCGAAGGGACGGACGTTGGCTCACCCGTGCCTTTCGTCCACTGTCATCGGCCGACACCGAGCCATCGCACCGCCCATGGCGGGAGCGGGGGGTACATCTGATCGCGGGCGGCGCCGGTGGCATCGGTTTCGCGCTCAGTCTCCAACTGGCCCGTGACACCGCAGCCGACGTGGTCTGGCTCGGCCGCCGCCCGGTCGACGCCACCGTCAGATCGCGTCTGGCCGCGGTCGAAGCGGCCGGCGGACGCGCCCGGTACGTGCAGGGCGATGTCGCCGAACCAGGGGACGTCAGGGCCGCGCTCGCCGTCGCCCGTACGGAATTCGGCCCGGTCACCTGTGCCGTCCATGCGGCCTTCGAGTTGCGTGACAGGGCGCTGGCCTTCGCCGAAGCGTGCGATCTGGCCTCCGTACTGCGTCCCAAGACCCGCGGTGTCCGCGTGCTCCACGAGGAGCTGCGCAAGGAACCCCTCGATCACTTCGTCCTCTTCTCGTCGGCCGCCTCCTTCATCGACTCACCCGGGCAGGCGACCTATGCAGCCGCGAGCGCCGCGGAGGACGCACTCGGCCAGGCGCTGCATACCGCGGGGCCATTCCCGGTGACCATCGTCAACTGGGGCTACTGGGGCACCGTGGGCGCGGTCGCCGATCCCGAGCGGGCCCGGGCCATGGCGGAAGCCGGGGTGGGCTCCATCGGGCCGGCCGACGGGTTCGCCGCACTTCAGCAACTCCTGGCGGTGCGCGTACCGCAGGCCCTCGTCTCCCGTGCTGCGCCCGAGGCGCTGCACAGACTCGGAGTGACCGTGACGGATTCCGTCGATGACACCATCGAATCGTTGGCCGGTGCCCTGCTGACGGTCGAGTTGGCTGCTGTCGGGGCACTGCCGCCGCCCGGCGAGCGACGCTCCGTGGACGCCCTGGCGGAGCAACTCGGTGTGATCCCCGCGTACCGGAGACTGTTCAACGCGCTGCCTCCGATACTGGAACGAGCGGGGGCCGTCCGCCGCGAAGGGGACCACCTCATCGGCGTCGCCCGCCCGGTCGCCACCCCGGCCCGCCTCGTACCACCGGAGCAGGAAAGCCTCCTACGGCGCTGCGTCCATGCGCTTCCCGAGGTACTGGCGGGGCGCCGCAATCCGCTGGAGGTCCTCTTCCCGGGCGGCTCCACCGCCCTGCTGGCCCGGTTCTACAGCGGCGGCACGGCCGAACGCGCCACCGCCGCCGACCTCGCCGCACGACTGCGCCGCCAGGTCGATGCCCGCGGACCTGGCGCCCGTGTGCTGGAGATCGGCGCCGGCACTGGCGCCACCACCCGCGTCATGCTCGGCGCACTGTCCGGCGCACCGACGGTCGACTACACCTTCACCGACCTCTCACCGGCCTTCCTCCGACAGGGCGAGGAATCGCTGCGGCCCCACGTGCCGACCGGGGTCACCATGCGGTACGAGAGGTTCGACGCCGAAATCGATCCCGCGGCCCAGGGGCTGGCAGCCGACTATGACGCCGTGGTCGTCGCCGGAGTGCTGCACGCCACATCGGACGTCACCGAGACACTGCGCAACGCGACCCGGCTGCTGCGGCCGGGCGGTCTGCTCCTCGTCCAGGAGACCACCGGCCACTCCGACTTCCTGACCCTCACCTTCGGTCTGACCGAGGGATGGTGGCGCCACCGGGACCACGCCCTGCGCCTGCCGAACTCCCCGCTGCTGTCGGCGGACTCATGGCGCACGGTGGCCGGGCGGGTGGGGCTCACCGGGGTCGAGGTACGGGACGGTTCGGTCGACGGGCACGCCGGTCCCTGCTCGATCATCGCCCGACGGGCCCCCGCCCACGAGACAGCCGGCAGTGTGACACCGGAGACGGTCCGCCACTACGTCCGAGCGGTCTTCGCCGAGGTGCTCAAGCACGATCCCGACGACCTCGGCGACGGCGCCGCCTTCGACGAGTTCGGCATCGACTCGCTCGTCAGCCTCAGCATCATCGCCCGGTTCGAGGTGGACCTCGGGCCGTTGCCGTCGACCCTGCTGTTCGAACACCTCACCATCGCCGCCCTCGCGGACCATCTGCACACCCATCAGGGGCACCGACTGGCCGCGACGATCCGCGGCGCCGCCGAAGAATCCGCGCCCGTGGACAGCGAACCCACCGGTCGGGTCCCGGCCGCGGCCCTCTCGCCCGCCGCACTGCCGCAGCCGGCAGCTTCCGACGGCGTTGGTGATGCATCCGACATCGCCATCATCGGCGTCAGCGGTCGCTACCCGGGCGCGCCGGACCTCGACGCCTTCTGGCAACTCCTCGCGTCCGGCAAGGACGCCATATCCGAGGTCCCGAACGAACGCTTCCCCTGGCGTGAGCACTATGATCCGCGGCCGGGCACGGCAAACCGGCTCTACACCGCCGAAGGCGGCTTCATCGACGGCGTGGACCAGTTCGACCCCGCCTTCTTCGGCATCCTTGCCCGCGACGCCGTCACCATCGACCCGCAGGAGCGGTTGTTCCTGGAGACCTGCTGGGACCTGCTGGAGCAGACCGGCAACCTCGGTGAACGGGCTGTCGGCCGTACCGGGGTCTTCGCCGGCGCCATGTACGGAACGTACGGTCAACTCGGGGCGACCGCCTGGCCACAGGGAGAACTGACGGGCGCCCACTCCTCGTACTGGTCGATCGCCAACCGGGTGTCGTATCTGCTGGATCTGTCCGGACCCAGCTATGCGGTGGATTCCGCGTGCTCGTCCTCCCTGACGGCGCTGCACCTGGCCTGCGAGAGCCTGCGCCGAGGTGAGTGCGACACCGCCATCGCCGGCGGGGTGAACGTGATCATCCACCCCGCGCACTTCGTTGCGCTCTGCTCGCTGACCATGCTGTCACCGCAGGGCCTGTGTCGGGTGTTCGACGCCGAGGCGGACGGATTCGTCCCCGGCGAGGGAGTCGGCGCGGTACTGCTGAAACCGCTGAGCCGCGCGATCCGTGACGGGGACGACATCTGGGCCGTGGTCAAGGGCAGTGCGGTCAACGCCGGCGGTCGGACCTCCGGGTACACCGTCCCCAATCCGAACGCCCAGGCCGCGGTGATCAGCCAGGCCCTCGCAGGGGCCGGCGTCGATCCGGCCACGATCGGCTATGTGGAGGCCCATGGCACGGGTACGGCCCTCGGCGACCCGATCGAGATCGCCGGCCTGCGTCGGGTCTTCGACCAGGTAGACGCGGGTGTGGCACGGCTGGCCGTCGGTTCCGTGAAGGCGAACGTCGGCCATCTGGAGGCGGCGGCGGGCATCGCCGGCCTCACCAAGGTCCTCCTCCAACTGCGGCATGGGGCCATCGCCCCATGCGCCAACCTGAGCGAGGTCAACCCCCGTATCGACCTCGGCGACCGCCTGGACCTGCCGCGCGAGCTGCGGAGTTGGGAGGCGGGCCCGGGGCCGCGACGGGCCGGTGTCAGCTCGTTCGGTGCGGGCGGCGCCAACGCCCATGTGGTGATCGAGGAGTACCGACCACCCCTCGCCCCGCAACCCTCCCCGACCGACGACGACCAACTGTTCGTCCTCTCGGCGCGCTCCCCGCAACTGCTGGCCCAGTACGCGTCAGAGGTTGCCACCGCACTTGCGGAGCCGCTGCCCACGGGGACCGGGCTGCGCGAACTCGCCCACACCAGTCAGCGGGGACGGCCCGAGTTCCGTGAACGTCTCGCCGTGCTCTGCGGCAGCGTGCCGGAACTGGTCGCACGGCTGGCCTCGGCCGCCCGTGGCGAGGACGTGCCGGGAGTGTGGCGGGGCACTGCCAGCCCCGGCCGCACCACTTCCGCGATCACAGGCACTGGTCACAGCGATCAGTGGACGGATGCAGCGCGCCACTGGGTCGCCGGGGCGAACGTCGACTGGGCGGCGCACTGGCCCAGTCCGCCACGGGTGGCGGCCTTCCCGGGGCACCCACAGCAGCGCCGTAGGACCTGGTGGCAGCCGGCGGCGTCCACACCCGCGCCGACCCGGTCGAATCCGGCCGCAGCGGTGGCCGTGCCCGTGCGGGCACTCGGCGAGGTCGTGCGACAGCATCGTGTCGGCGGCCGTCGCATCCTGCCCGGGGCCGCGGTGCCCGAACTGGTGCACACCGCCCTGACCTCCGTTCTCCCCAACCCGTCGGGACCCCTGCGCTTCACCGGCCTGACCTGGCGGCGACCCCTCGACCTCGATGACCTGGGGGAGTCGGGGGAGGTCCGCGTGATCCCCGGTGAACACGGCTCGGAGCAGCCGATCCCCTTCACCATCACCTCCACCAGCGGTGTCGTCCACGCCGGGGGAACGGTCGAGGCCCTGCCCGACGTGGATCTGACGACGGCCGCCGTCCCCGCCCCCGAGCACATCGGCGATCCGGTGGCGCCCGCCGTGGTCTATGCCCGTCTCACCGCGGGCGGCGTCCACCACGGCAGCGGCCTGCAAGTGCTCGGCGCCCTATGGGCCGGTCCGGGGGAGTGCCTGGCCGATCTGGCTGCATCGCCCGCGGCCGGACGTCGTATCGACCCGGCCGTGCTCGACGGAGCGCTCCAGGCGCTTGCCGTGCTCGACGACACCACCGGATATCTGCCGACGTCCATCGACGAGTTGATCAGCAGCCGTCCGCTTCCCGCTCGCTGCCGCGTCCACGCCCGCGATGTCACACCCGCCACGGAATCCGCTGCCCGCGCCATCGACGTGGACATCTACGACGGTGCTGAACGGGTCCTCGCCATCAAGGGGCTACGGCTGACCGCCGTGCCCACCAAGACCGCATTCCCCGCGACCCCTGCCCTACCCCTGCCCCGCCCCCTGTTGATGCCAGAGGTAGAGGTAGAGGCAGAGGCAGAGGCAGAGGACGAGGACGAGGCACAGGGCCAGGTCGAGGTGCGGCACCGGCGCCCCCGCTGGCAGCCGGCCGCCCTCCCACCGTCCCGGCGGGAGTTGAAGCGCGTCCTGGTCCACTGCTTCGACCCCGCTCTGCGTGCCGAGTTGGCCGGTGAGCTCGCCCGCCGCGGCATCGACTGGGACACCAACGCCACCGGCGCACCGATGGACGCGGTCCTCCAGATCTGCCCCGGGACCGAACCGGACCTTCCCGCCCAACTGCGGGAAGGGTTCTCGACCGCACTACGGCTGGCCACCAGCACCCTGGCCACCAGCACCCTGCCCGCCGGCGGCTCCCTGCGGATGCTGGTCGCCCACCACAACGACGAACGGACCGGGCGGCCACGGCCCGCCTACGCCGCCATCGGTGCCCTGATGCGTACGCTCGCGCTGGAACACACCGGCTTCTCCGGTGTGCATCTCCACATCGACGCACCCACCGTCCCCCTCGCTCGACTCCTGGTCGACGAACTGCTCGGCACCACCGATGGGGACGTCCGGCTGTCAGCCGCCCACGAGCGGCAGGAGTTGACCTATGAGGAGTACGAACCGTCCGCTGCGCCCGCTGCGGTGGCCGGAGCCCGGCGTACCTATCTGATCACCGGGGGCGCAGGCCGCATCGGAGTGACGATCGCCGCGCACCTGGCCCAACGCGGCCCGGTCAACCTCGTCCTGTCCGGACGCAGGACTCCCGACGCCACGACTGCGGCAGCCGTACAGGAACTCGGCGCCATCGGCGCCGAAGTGATGTACCACCCTGCCGACGTCAGCGATCGCCAGCAGGTCGACGAACTCCTGCGGGCGGTCCGACGGCGATTCGGCGCGCTGCACGGGATCGTGCACTCGGCCGGTGTCACCCGTGACTCACGCGCGGTGCACAAGAGCCCCGACGAGATCGTGGAGGTGCTCGCACCGAAGGTGTGGGGCGCCGTCCACCTGGACGAGGCCACGCGCGACGAACCGCTCGAATTCCTGACGCTGTTCTCGTCCGTGGCCGCCACGACGGGCAACCTGGGTCAATCCGACTACGCCTTCGCCAACGCCTTCCTCGACGCCTTCGCCGAGGAGCGGGCAGCCCTGCACACCACAGGGCTGTGCCCCGGGCGCACGATCTCGATCGGCTGGCCGCTGTGGGAGGACGGCGGAATGCCGGTACAGCAAGCCAGCCGTACGCTGATGGCGCAGTACGGAGGGATGGTGCCGCTACCCACCCCGTATGCGCTGCGCGCCTTCGATGCGGTCATGGCCGGTACGGAGACTCGCCCCGCGCTGATCGCCTATGACACCGCGTCGCGGCAGAGCAACGAAACCGTCGGGGTCGAGCGACCACCAACCGTTGACCCCGGCACCGTCGAGCAGGGGCTGCGCACCATCGCGGCCGGGTTCCTCATGGTGGCGGACGATGATGTGGACACCGAAACGGACCTGATGGAGTTGGGCTTCGACTCGATCTCACTGACCGAGCTCATCACCCAGGTCAACACCCGCTACGGACTGGACCTGCTGCCCACGGTGCTGTTCGAGACGCCCACCCTCCGGGCGCTGGCGGACCGTCTGCTGCGTGACCATCCGCAGGTCGGACGGAGTGTCACCGCCCAAGGGACGCCTGCTGATGAGAACCCGGCATCTCCCTCCGCGCCAGCCGTCGCAGCCGACATCGTGGTGCCGCTGGCCACCCCCCGTCGGGAGGCCGAGGCTTCGGTGCCGGCCCGGGAGGCCGTCGTTGCCGCGCCGGCACCGGAACTGGAACCGGTCCACCCGGCACCCGCTCCCGATACCGGGTCGGGGATGCCGGTGGCCATCGTCGGCATGGCCGGTAGGTTCCCCGGGGCCGACGACCTGGCCGCGCTCTGGCGGATCGTCTCGACCGGAGCCGATCAGGTGGGGCCGGTCCCCGCGGACCGGACCGATCTGCTCGCCGACCCCCAGATGCATCAGGTGCGCGCCGGATTCGTGGAGCGGGTCGCCGACTTCGACGCTGCTGCCTTCGGCATCTCCCCGCGTGAGGCGGGCTTCATGGACCCACAACAACGCCACCTGCTGGAAGTGACCTGGCAGGCCCTGTACGACGCGGGCCGCCGCCCCGGCGAGCTCGCGGGCTCCGCGACCGGTGTGTTCGTCGGTGTGGCCACGGGTGACTACAACGAGCTGATGACGGCGCACGCCGGGGCCCCCGAGGCCCATATGGCCACCGGGGTCGCCCATGCGGTCCTGGCCAACCGGGTCTCACACCTGCTCGACCTGCACGGACCCAGCGAGGCGGTGGACACCGCGTGCTCCAGTTCCCTGGTGGCCGTGCACCACGCCGTTCGCGCGCTCCAACACGGCGACTGCGACCTGGCCATCGCCGGCGGAGTCAATCTGACCCTGAGCCCGGCCCTGTTCGCCACCTTCGACCGGGCCGGCATGCTCAGCCCGCGAGGCCGATGTGCCAGCTTCGATGACTCCGCAGACGGCTATGTCCGCGGAGAGGGCACCGGAGTGGTGGTGTTGAAACCGCTGCACCGCGCGCTGGCCGACGGCGACCACGTCCACGCCGTGGTGCTCGGCACGGCGGTCAACCACTGCGGTCGGTCGCCGTCGCTCACCGCACCCAATCCACAGGCCCAGGCGCAGGTGATCGTCGATGCAGTACGGAAGGCGGGCGTGGATCCACGGACCATCGGGTTCGTCCAGGCCCACGGCACCGGTACCGCACTGGGCGATCCGGTCGAGATCGAAGGGCTCAAGCAGGCGTACGCCCGGTTGTACGAGGACCGGGGCCTTCCCGCCGCAGACGAGCCGCATGTCGCCGTCGGTTCGGTGAAGGCCAACATCGGTCATCTGGAGGCTGCGGCCGGCATCGCCGGTCTGTTGGCCACCGTGCTGGCGATGCGGCACGGTCTGATCCCGCCCAACCCGCATCTACGAGAGCCCAACCGGTATCTGCGGCTGGCCGGCACTCCGCTGTTCCTTGCCGACCGGGCACGTGAGTGGCAGCCGGTCCAGGACGAGTCGGGGCAGCCGGTGCGACGTGCGGGCGTCAGCTCGTTCGGCTTCGGCGGGACCAATGCCCATGTGGTGTTGCAGAGTGCGGGCACGGCTCCGGCCTCGCCGGTGACCAGCGGCGCCACACTGGTGGTGCCGCTGTCAGCACGGGACGAACAAGGGCTCGCCGACTATCGCGAACGACTCGCACAGGCCCTCGAACGTGACCCAGGGCTGGACGTCGAACGCGTCGCCTACACCCTCCAGTCGGGCAGGGAGGCGTTGTCACACCGCTTGGCACTGGTGGTCACCGATCGCTCCGGGCTCATTGCCCTGCTGCGCAGTACGGGCGGTGAAGTGTTGCGCGGCATCGCCACTGGTGGACTCGCCCCCAGGGCACAGGGCACCCCGCAGGAGATCGCCGCCGCCTGGTGCATCGGTCATGCCGTCGACTGGGCTGCCCACTGGCCAACGGTCCCCGGGCGGGTGTCGCTGCCCGCGCCGGAGTTCACCGGAACGGCCCACTGGTTCCCACGCCTCGCGGACCGCACGGACGCGGACCGCACTGACGGCGCCGCGCTCGAATCCCCGCTGCCGGAGCCCGGGCCCGTGCAGACCGCACCACTGAGCCCAGCGGCCCGTGGTCCGGTCCGGCTGACCCCCGTGCGCCGCAGGGCTGTTGCCGAACCCATCCCCCTGCGCACGGCGGAAACCCCGTCGGTGGTGCTGCCGACGGGTCCGAGCAAGAAGTCGCCCATGCCCGCGGCGGAGAGCACCGAGCCACGCACGCCCGAGTTAGGACCGACGGTGGGTGCGGTCAGCGCGGCGGTGCTCCGTGAACGGGTGGCGACCGCGCTCGGTCTGCCCGCTGAAGTGATCGGTGACCGGGACTCCCTCACCGGGCTCGGTCTTGATTCGATCATGCGGGTCGAACTGGTCCGCTGGCTGCACACGTCGTACGGCCTCACCGTGCCGGCGAGTGAACTCTATGAACACGACACGCTCGCCGAACTGGCCGGATACATGGGCACCGCGACCGTAGCCGCCACCACGGACGAACCGTTGCAGGAGCAGGAGCAGGAGCAGGAGCAGGAGCAGGAGCAGGAGCAGGAGCAGGAGCAGGAGCAGGAGCAGGAGCAGGAGCAGGAGCAGGAGCAGGCAGAGGCAAGGGAAGAGGCAGAGGCAGAGGCAAGGGAAGAGGAGAAGGACGTCGACTTGGCCGCTGTTGTGCGCGCGGCCGTCGAGCGAGCCGCCCAAGTCGAACTCGGCCCCGACGGCCGGTTCACCGAGGGCGGTCTCAGCTCGCTGGACATGCTGCGAGCAGTGCGTTCCTTGGAAACCACGCTCGGCACACTGCCCAAGACCCTGCTGTTCGACCACCCCGATTGCCCCGCCCTGACCGCGCATCTGGTGGAGCGCTTCGGTGCCCCCGCCGTCGTCCGCCTCGCCGATGACGCGCACCCACCCGTCGTGGCGCCGACAACCGCCGCTTCGCCGGCTGCACCGACCGACACCGTCGAGGCTCAGCCGTCAGGACCCGGCGCCGTTCTCGTGTCACGCGTCGACCTGCCCCGGTACCCGGAGCTGCTCCGACTGGAACAGGACGTCGAACGCCGCTACGGCCTGGAGTCCGGTCTTGCCGGGCTGAGCATCGCCCCCCTGCTGTTCTTCCCTTCCACCCGTGACGGCTACCTGGCGATCGGTCGCCGCGGAGACTCCGTACTGGTGTGGAGGTACACGGGAGCGCCGGAGCGCTTCTCCGCCGCGGCCGGTGAACTGCTGGACCACTGCACCCGCAGTGGACTGCGGCTCAATCTGCTGTCCACCGAGCCGCTCACCGAACTGGCCGGCACCCCGATGCTGGCGACGGCGTTCGGCGTCGTACAGAGGCTCGACGACATCGGGTCCTTCTCGCTCGCCGGCGGTCAGCGGAGCAAGCTGCGCTATCTGGTGCGCAAGTTCGGCCGTGACGGCGACAACCGGGTCGAGGAGTACACCAGCGGCTCCCGTCCGTCGACCGACGAGGCGATCGCCGATCTCGTCGACCAGTGGTCCGACGGCAAGCAGATGGTGAACGCGTACGTCGCCGAGGTACGGGAGCAGATCCGGGGCGGCAGGCTGACCGACCGGCACCGGGTGTTCCTGACCCATCGGGACGACCGGCTGCTGAGCGCGATCGTGTTGACCGCGCTGCCGGCCGAGAACGGCTATCTGCTGGACGTGGAGTTCTATCGGCGGGACATGCCCCTGGGCGGACTCGAATACTCACTGGTCGAGATCATCGGCAGGCTGGCCGCCGAGGGGGTCGAAGTGCTCAGCTTCGGCGGGAGCTTCGGCGTCGAGGTGGCCGAGACGCCCAACCCGGCCGACGACGTACGGCAGGCCCTGGCCGAACTGCGGTCCGTCGGCATCTTCGACGAGGGCAACTACCGGTTCAAGAAGAAGTTCCGGCCGATCGAGGTACCGCTCTACGTCTGCCAGCCCGTCACCGGCCGGACCGATGCCGTCGACCTCATCATGATGATCGCCAACGCCGCGGAATCCAGCGCCGAGACCGAATCGCCGTCACACCCCGACACCCCGGGGCGCGACACCCTGCTGATCCGCGCCGGACACAATCCGATCCTGCTCGATCACCTGGACGTGGAGACCGACCTCCTCACGGACTCATGGTTCGAACGGCTCGACCCCTTCGTCACCGATCGGATGGCCGCGCTGGCCGCCCGCGTCGCGGAGACGGGTGACGCCAGGCAGGAACTGCCCGTATGGCTGCCACAACGACAGGTGTCCTGGACGACGTCCGGGCGGTCGGCTGAGATCCGGCTCTGTCGGTCATGGCCCGGTCGCCGCGGTGTGGTGCTCCACAACGACCTCTTCCCGACCTGGCAGTTCGCGCTGGCCGAAGCCGGGCTGCGAGCGATTCGACTCCCGCGCGCCGAGGGGGCGGCGCACAGCGGTGACGCCCGGCTCACCGCTCTCCCCGAGCTGCTGGACGAACACGGCCCCGATGTCTCGTTCGTCTGTCTGGAACTGAGCACCAACGCCGCCGGCGGCCTTCCCCTCTCCCTGACCGCCCTCCGTGAGACGGCCGCCCTCCTGCGCACCCATGGGGTGCCGCTCGTACTGGACGCGACCCGTGTGGTGGACAACGCATGGGCGATCACCGAACCCGGCGCCGATGTCTGGCGGACCGTCCGTGAGCTGCTGGAGTGCGCGGACGCGGTGACCCTGAGCCTGTCGAAGAACTTCGCCGTCGCCACGGGTGGAATGGTCGCGACCCGCCGCACCGACCTGGCCGAACGCCTGGCCGATGACGAGGACGCGTACGG
This sequence comes from Streptomyces sp. NPDC059256, assembly GCF_042753785.1. Classification (NCBI taxonomy): domain Bacteria; kingdom Bacillati; phylum Actinomycetota; class Actinomycetes; order Kitasatosporales; family Streptomycetaceae; genus Streptomyces; species Streptomyces sp. NPDC059256. Next base: position 26,288 of record NZ_JBHYZO010000015.1, read on the forward strand.
CCGACAACTCGGGCTCCAACAACAGTCGATCCTCACCACCGCACTCGGGGACACAACGGTCGTCGGCGAGCTGATCCAACGCAGGGCCCAGCAGGTACGACTGGTGCACCAACGGCTCGCGAAGGCCGGAGCACCGCTGTACGGCGCACCCGGCACCCACTGCCTGTTGCTCGACCCGCGACGCGACGCCGCGTTCGGCGGCCTGACGCAACCCGGGCCGGCGCTGCTCGCCTGGCTCTATCGCGGCACCGGCGTCCGTGGTGGTCCGCACCTCGGCGACGACCCTGCCGGTCTGATCCGGCTCGCCCTGCCCGTCGGCCTTTCCGACACCGCAGCCGAAGCCCTCGCCGACCGGTTGGCCGACCGCTTCGGCGACCGTGCCGACGTGGTCGACCTGATGCCGATGCAACAGGCCGACTCACCGATGGCCCTGGCCCGGGCCCGCTTCGAACCGGTGGACCGGATTCCTGACGATGTACGGAAGGCGGTGGCCGAAGGGTATGAGCGGACGGGTGACAACCTCGCCGTCCTCACCCGGCACGCCCCGGCCGTCCGGCGCCGGCTGGTCGAGTCGGAGACCGCGACGGTCGAGGCGTTCATCCACGGTGACACCGGCCCGACCCTGCTTCTCATGCATCCCTTCAACATCGGCGCCGGCATCTTCGCGGGCCAGTTCGCCGGGCTCGGAACGGATCACCGTCTCGTGGTCCTCCACCACCCAGGGGTGGGTGCCACCCGTACCCGGGGGACCATGTCCCTGGATCACATCGTCGACCTCCACACCGCCGCACTCGCCGAACTCGGCATCGACGGACCCCTCCATCTGGTCGGGGCGTCCTGGGGCTCACTGGTGGCCCAGACCTTCGCCCTGCGACACCCGGAGCGCGTGGCGTCGCTGACCACCATCGGCGGCTCCTACCGCTACGCCAACCGCGTCGGGGAGGTGAACCGGTTGGAGGTCGTCGTGGCGGAGGACCTGGCCGCGGTCGCGGCGGCAACCGGCGACGATGCCCGACTACCGGAGCTCGCGGCCGACCTCCTGTGCTGCGAGAGCATGGACGCCTATGTCGGACTGTCCTATCTGGACCTGTTCGTCGGTGAACCCGACCTGCTGCGCCGCCTGCCGGAGCTGCGGTTGCCGGCCATGGTGATCCAAGGCCGGTTGGACACCGTGGTGCCGTTGGACACGGCACGGCGCCTCGCCGGAGCGATTCCGGGGGCCCGCTACACGGAACTGCCCGACGCCGGCCACTTCCCCTGCGTGACCCACGCCGACGAGATCAACCGGCTGCTGCGCGAGGTCATCGCGACGACCACGGCCCCCAGGCCCACCGAGGAGAGAACATGACCGAGTCACCACGGGTGACGGTGGGCGTCGAGGCGCTCGACGTCTACGCCGGCAGTGCCTGGATCAGCGCCGCCGACCTCGCCTACGGCCGCAATCTGGATCCGGCCAGGGTCACCAATCTGATGCTGGAGGGACGCTCCGTCGCCCTGCCCTTCGAAGACCCCGTCACGCATGCGGTGAACGCGGCCAAGGGCCTGATCGACGATCTTGACCCCGAGGTCCGCGCCCGCATCGAACTCGTCCTCGTGGCGACCGAGTCCGGCGTCGACTACAGCAAGTCGATCTCCTCCTACGTCCATCGCTATCTCGGCCTCGGCCCCGAGTGCCGACTGCTGGAGGTCAAACAAGCCTGCTACGCGGCAACGGGCGCCCTGCAACTGGCCGCCGGATACCTCGCGTCCGGAGCGTCCCCCGATGCCCGGGTGTTGTTGATCGCCACCGATGTGGGGTTGGCCGACGAGCGCGCCGAGTACGCCGAACTGGCGACCGGCAGCGGCGCTGTCGCCCTGCTCCTCAGCGAGCACCCCCGGGTGCTGGAACTGGACCTCGGCGCGTTCGGGCTGCACAGCTTCGAGACGATGGACACGGCCCGGCCGGGCCCGGAGATCGAACTCGCCGACGCGGACCTGTCGCTCGTCGCCTATCTGGAGTGCACGGTCCGCAGTTTCGCCGACTACTGTCGGCGGGTCGCCGATGTGTCCTTCGACGAGACGTTCGACTACCTGGCCTTCCACACACCGTTCGCCGGCATGGTGCGGGCTGCCCATCGGCGGGCCATGCGCGAGTTCACCGGATGGGACCCGGCGGCCGTCGCGGCTGACTTCACCCAGCGAGTGGAGCCGAGCCTCCACTACCCGGCACAGGTCGGCAATCTCTTCTCCGGCTCCCTCTACCTGGCGTTGAGCAGCCTCGTCGACCGGCTCCCGGAAGCGGCGGACGGGGCTCGCGTCGGGCTCTTCTCCTACGGGTCGGGCTGCTCATCCGAGTTCCTCAGCGGCACGGTGGGCGAGGACGCCCGACGTGCGGTGTCGGCCCGGGGGATCGGTCCGCGACTGGCCGCCCGTCGCCGTCTCACCTTCGCGGAGTACCGGGACCTCCTTCCCCTGGGGCAGGCGTGTCTCGTGCCCCGGCAGCACCTGAAGGTCGAGACCCACGGCGAATGGCGGCCCAACACCCCTCACACCGAGGTCGCGCCGATGCTCGCGCTCCAAGGCATCGAGAACTACCACCGCCGCTATGAGTGGATCTGAGCATGAGCGGATCCAAGACCGAGAGGACACCATGACTCACCTCGACGGGGCCGTACTGGCTGCCATCCGCCACCATGCCACCGCGATCCTGCCGGACCTCAAGCCGGGGGACTTCGTGCCCGGGATCACCCTCGCCGAACTCGGCCTCAACAGCGTGGACCGCAGCGAGGTCGTGACCAATGTGATGGACGACCTCGATGTACTCGTTCCCATCACCGAGTTCCGTCAGGCCATGCCGGTGGCGGACCTGGTCGACCTCTTCGAGCGGTACCGGTGACGGCGTCCGGCGCCCGAGTGGTCGTCACCGGGCTCGGTGTCGTATCGCCGCTCGGGCCCGATGTGCCCCGGTTCACCGAGGCGCTACGGGCAGGGCGTACCGCGATCGCCCGCACCGGGCCCGGGGACTTCGTGCCCTACCGGGCTGCCCTGTCGGATGCCGTGGTCGACGAAGGGGCGGCGGCGCTGGACCTGCCGTCCGCGGCGCTCCGCCGTGCGTCGCGGCCGGTGCGCGCATCGTTGGCCGTCGCCGGCCAGGCATGGCGCGAGGCCCGGCTGCGCCACGGGGACTTCGACCCGCGGCGGCTCAGTGTGGTCGTCGGCGGGCACAACCTCAACGGTACCCAGAGCGCCGCTGCCGCAGGTCGCTTCCAACGCGATCCGATGCTGGTGCCGCCCCGGCTGGCACTGCAGTTCCAGGACACCGACCAGGTGGGGGCGCTCAGCGAGACATTCGGCATCCGCGGCGAGGGCATGACCGTCGGCGGTGCGTCCGCCAGCGGTCATCTGGCACTGATCCAGGGCGCCCGGCTGGTGGCCTGGGGCGTCGCGGACATCTGTCTGGTCGTCGGCGCACTGGCTGAACCCTCACCCGCCGAACTGCGCAGCTTCCTCAATCTGGGTGCCATGGTGCCCACCACGGACGGCGGCCCCGGTGGCCCCTTCGACGGCTCCCACCGCGGGTTCGTCCATGGGCCCGCGGCCGTCGCCATGGTGCTGGAATCGGCTGCTTCGGCCCTTCGCCGTGGAGTGCGGCCCCTCGTCGAACTCGCCGGTCACGCAGCCGGGTTGGACGCGAACAGCCAGCCCGACCCGACGGTCGACGGGGAAGCCGAAGTCATGACCAGGGCACTGGCCGACGCCGGTGTGTCTCCTGGCGATGTGGACCTGATCAGCGCCCACGGCACGGGCTCGCCGCTCGGGGACCGGGTCGAGGCCGAGGCGATCACGCGGGTGTTCGGCGCGGCCTCGCCGTGGGTCAACGCACCCAAGGGGCTGGCCGGACATGCGCTCACGGCGGCCGGCACACTGACGGCCGCCGCCGTCGCCGTCCAGTTGCGCGACGGCTTCGTGCACCCCAACCCATGGCTGCGCGCCCCCATCGACAACGCGCCCCGGCTGGTGGGAGCGACCGCCGTCGACACTCCGTTGCGCTGGGCGGTGTCCAACGCCTTCGGCTTCGGCGGGTTCAACTCCGCCCTCGTATGGCGGGCCTGCCCGTGATCGGCCCCAGCGTGTCCAGCAGCGTTCGCCGCAGCACCTCCGGCAGGCCCTTGAGGTAGAAGTGGTCGCCGGGAAAGACGTGCAGCCCAAAGCCGTCGGCGGCCAGATCGCCCCAGCGCGCCATCTGCGCCGGGGTGACCTCGGGGTCCGCATCGCCGGTGAGGGCGACCAGCGGGCAGGACAGCGGCGGTGTGACCGTCGGACGGTAGGTCTCCACCAGGCGGTAGTCGGCCCTGAGACAGGGCAGGAACAGCCTGGCCAGGTCCTGTGAGTCAAGCACCGTCGAAGGGGTGCCGCCGAGCCCCTTCAACACCTCCAGGAACTCTTCGTCGTCGAGCAGATGGCGCGCTCCCGTCACTCCCGGGACCCGTCGGCCGGAGACGAACACCATCGCCGGGGCCGGCCGCAACCGCCTGGCGACCTCGTACGCCACCATCGCGCCCATGCTGTGCCCGAACAACACGTACGGCAGGTCCAACAGTGGCTCCAGGGCGGGTACGAGCTCCTCGACCAGGTCGTCCATCCGGGTGTGCGGTGGTTCATGGATGCGTCGCTCCCGACCCGGCAGCACGATCGGACAGACATCGATGTGCGGTGCCAGCATCCTGCGCCAGGGGAGGAACAGGGCACTGCCGCCGCCGGCGTGGGCGAAGCAGATCATGCGCACGGACGCGTTCGGCTCACGGGTTCCAACGGTCCACCGCGTGTTCATCGGGATCCTCCCGCCTCGCGCACCACGACATGCCCGTAGGAGCCACCGGAGCCGACGGCGTTGACGATCGCCCGACGCGGCCCGCGATCCGCCCCCCACTCCATGACCCGCCGTGGCGCGTACACTGCGCGACCGCCCCATTCGACCAGCGGATTGAGCTGCTCGGAGACCAGGGTCGGGGCGATGCGCCCGTGCTGTAGCTGCAACATCACCTTCATCAACTGTGCGATGCCCGCCGCCGCTTCGGCATGGCCGATGTTGGGCTTGACCGTGCCCATCGGCACCGGATGTGAGCCGTCGCCGAACAGTTCGTGGAAGGCGGCGACCTCGGCGGCATCGGCCAGACTCGCGCCGGCCGCGGCACTCTCCACATAGGACACGGCCGTCGGTTCCAGGTCGGCGCTCCGCAGCAACCGGGCCAGCGAGTCCATGAGCGGCGCCGGGCCCGGTGCTCCGAACCTGCCGTCCCCGCCCGCGTGGCCGCACCACGACTCCTCCAGCACACCGAGCACCTGGTCGACGTCCCGGGCCGCGGTGTCCGCGCGCCGCAGCAGCAGCGCCCCCACCGCCTCGCCCACATACCAACCGGGTGCCGCTCCGTCGTAGGCGACGCCGGGGCGAGCGGCCTCCTGATCGGCGAGCAAGCCCAGGGCGGACAGCAGTCCCACATGGCGGCGGTGGGTCACCAGATTGACGCCCGCGACGACGGCACTGTCGCAGTCACCGGCGCGCAGTGCGTTGATCGCCAGGTGCAGCGCGGTCAACGACGACGAGCACGAGGTGTCGACCGCCATGCTCGGACCCTGCCAACCGAAGGTGTGTGAGAGCCGGTTGGGCAGGGTCGCCCGGGTGGCGACGACCTCCACCGTGCCGTCGCGCTCCCAGCCGTCGCCCGCCGTGGTGAGGTGGTCGTCCCACATGGACGCCACGTACACACCGACCCGGGCTCCACCATCGGCCAGGGACCGCGGTGTGTGGCCGGCACGCTCCAGACACTCCCACACGGTGGGCAGCAGCAGCCGCAACTGGGGGTCGAGCACATCGGCCTCGGCCGGGGAGATCCGCAGGGGCCGCAGGTCCACCGCGCCCAGTGCGTCCAGGAATCCGCCGACCGGCGGCGGTCCGCTCCAGCCGAGCGACACGACCCGCTCGGGCGTCATCGGGCCGATCGCGGAGCGCCCCTCGTGGAGCAGCCCCCACAGCGCATTCGGGCTTCCGGCGCCGGGGAACCGCCCCGCCATGCCGACGACCGCGATATCGGTGGAGCTCTGCCGGGGCGGGCCGCTCGCCGTGGTCCACAGCGGCTCAACGGGGTCGTTCTCACCCGTCGCATCCAGCGGAGCGCACAGGAATCCCAACTGGAAGGAGTGGGAGGTACCGAGCCCCAACGCCTCGGTGAGATCACTCTGACGCAGATCACCCACCGGACACAGCGCGACCCCGGACGGCACCTGCTGTTGCATCAACAGTTGGGCCATGTGCCCGGCTTCCAGCGCGAGGTACCGCGGCGCCTGGGCACCGTACAAGGGCTCGATGCCCTGCAACTCGCCGATCAGATAGATCTCGGCGGCAGCCCGGGCCGCGAAGGGCCGGTTGTAGAAGACATGTGCGTTCACCGGCACCTCGACGCCGGTGTCGAGGGGTTCCAGGGTGTGCTCGCGTGGCCGGTAGTAGTAGGCGCCGCCCTCCAGCCCGTCCACCGCGCCCTTGCGGACCAGCACGTACACCTGCACGGAGCAGGTGTCACCGGCGGACGGATAGAGCGAGCCGGCGCCCGATTCCTCGCTCGTCCTGGCCAACACCTTCAGCAACTGTCCGAGCCGGGCACCCTCCAGTGCCCGTTCGACGACCGGGCGGCGGCTGGAGCGCCAGCGTCGTTGTGCTTCCGTCGGCCGATCGCCGGTCAATGCCAGCGGCTGCGTCCGTCCGGACCTCGGCCGCTGGCCGAAGTCGCTTTCCTTGAAACGGCGCCGCTCGTCCTCCGCGAAGAAGTCCACCTGTGCGGGTTCGACTCCGCGGCCCGGGGAGACGGAGGCGGGTGAGGCATCGGGCGGGGAGAGGAATGCGGGTGAGGCGTGGGACGTGGGCGGTGCGGCGAAGCTGGGCAAAGGGTCAAGGGTGCGCGCGCTGTCGGATGTGAGCGGTGGGTCGGGAGTGGGTGAGCTGTCAGATGTACGGGGGGCGACGGCGGCCGGCTTCGGAGTGCTGGACATATGCCGGGCGATGGCCGCGACCGTCGGTTCGGCCAGCAGTACGGCCACCGGAACCTCACGGCCGTACCGCTCGCGCAGCATACGGCTGGCCCTGACCATGGTGAACGAAGTGGCGCCCAGGTCCCACAGGTCTGCGGCAGGGTCCACGGGCGGCAGATCGAGCAACTCGCCGAACATCGCCGCGATCGGCTTCGTGGCATCGGCCGTGTCGTCGGTCGGCGCCGCCGTCGGGGCGATCGGCCAGGGCAGCGCGTCCCGGTCCAGTTTGCCGTTGGTCGTGGCCGGCCAGGCGGCGACGAAGGCCACCACGCCCGGCACCATGTAGTCGGGCAGGGCAGCGGCGGCGTGGGCCCGCACCTCCTCCGCGCACGGCGGCGGCCCGTCCGGCAGTACGTACGCCACCAGTCGCTCTTCGCCGGACCTGCTCTTCCGCAGCAGGACCACCGCGTCCTCGACACCGGGATGTGTCCGCAGCCGGTGTTCGATCTCCGGCAGTTCCACCCGGAAACCACGCACCTTGACCTGCCCGTCGCAGCGCCCCAGGAAGTGCAGCACACCGTCGGGACCATACCGGGCCCGATCACCGGTGGCGTACATCCGCGTCTCGGGCACCCCCGGGAAGTCACCGGTGACGAACCGTTCCTCGGTCAGCGCAGGTTGCCGGTAGTAGCCGCTGGCCAGGCACGCCCCGGCGATGTACAGATCCCCCTCGACCCCGATCGGCACCGGTCTACGCGAGTCATCCAGTACGTGGTACCGGGAATTGTCGATGGGCCGCCCGTACGGGATGCTGCGCCACTGCGGGTCCACCCGGTCCACCACGAAGTAGTTGGACCACACGGTCGCCTCGGTCGCCCCGCCCAGGCTGACCAGCGTCGCACCGGGGAACGCCGTCCGCAGCTGGTCCGGCAACCACAACGGGGTGTAGTCCCCACTGAGGAACACCAGCCGCAGCGTGTCTTCGGTACGGCGATCGGAGACGGCGGCGAACTCCGGCGCCAGATGTGCGAGGGTGGTCGGCGCGGAGTTCCAGAAGGTCACCGGCTCGGTCAGCAGCACCCGCAGCAGCAGTTGTGGATCGCGCTGCTGCTCCTCGTCGGCGACGTACAGTGCCGCCCCCATGCTGAGCAGTCCGAAGATGTCGAAGACGGAGAGGTCGAAGCCGAGTGAGGTGACGCTCAGACCGAGGTCCCCCGGTCCGAAGCCGAAGGTGCGCTGACACCACTCGAACAGGTTCAGCATCGGACGATGCGTGACCGCGACCCCCTTGGGGCGACCGGTACTGCCCGATGTGAAGATCACATACGCCAGGTCGTCGACGTCGTTGACCGGTTCCGGTGCGGTGGATTCCTGCGCGTGCGGACGGGCGAGCACCTCGTTCAGATCGATGGGCCGTACGTCCGGTAGCTCCGTCGCCCAGGCACACGCCTTGTCCCACAGCAGCAGACGGGCCGCCGCATCCCCGAGCATCACCGCCGCACGGTCGCGCGGCAGGGACGGCAGCACCGGCAGATAGGCACCGCCCGCCTTGAGAATGCCGAGGACCGCCACCACCATGTCCGGGCCCCGGCACACGGACACACCGATCACATCACCCCTGCCCACACCCGTATCGCGCAGGGTCCAGGCCAGCCGGTTGGCCCGCAGCTCCAGTTCCTCGTAGGTCAGGGCGCCCCCGGCCCAACGCACCGCCACCTGGGACGGTCTGATCCGCGCCTGGTCCTCGATCAGACACTGGACCGGCAGATCGGCCGGGAACGGCCGAGAGGTGTCATTCCACCGCGCCGGCGGCAACCGAGGGTCGTCCGGCGGATCCTTCGCGAGCTCGGAAAGAGCGGCTACTTCGGTGGCGAAGCGCAGGAACGCCCCGTCGAGCCAGCCTCCCGGAAGCTGCTCCTCCAACGCGTCCCACGCAAACTCCAGCACATCCCCGTCCAGGGTGGCCACACAGTCCAGTGCCACCCCCGGTGTGGTCGTCGCCCAGTCGCCGGCGGTGACGCCGTCGGGCAGCGGATGCCCCGTGAGGTCGAAGATGCTCGTGTAGACCACGGGCATGGCGGAGTCAGCACGGCGGGAACGGCGGAGCTCGGCCAGACCGCTCGCCACGTCTGCTTCCCGATCCGCACCCAGTACCGCGTCATAGCGGCGGGCCAGATCGAGCAGGGGAGATCCATCTGCCGTGACCGTCACCCAGCTCAGCGCGGTCACCTCCGCCGGGCGGTCCGCGTCGCTGCCCGCCGACCAGCGCACCACCGGGAGGGCGAACACATCACCGAGACCCGGAGAGATCGCCCGCGCGAACGCGGCCAGCAACAGACCGTCGGGAGAGCAACCACGCTCCGCGGCGGCGGCCACCACCTCGGGCCACCGCGACACACTGCCGCACAACCGTCTGCGCCCGCCGTCGTCAGACACCGCCGGCAGCTGAGGACCCGTCGGCAGCGCGGTCACCCGTTGCCGCCAGTGCTCGCGCGCCGCCGACTCGTCCAGTTGCGCCGGGAGCACCTCCCGAGGATCGGCGCGGAAGACTCCGCCGCTGCCGCTGCCGCTGCCGCTGCCGCTGCCGCTGCCGTCGGCCGCGTACAGCGCCATCAACTCCCGCCCGGCCAAGTGAATGCTGCGCGCATCGACCAGGGCGAGATCGACGGTCAGGAACACGACGTCCGCGCCGCGTTCAGCGCGGCCCACCCGAACATCCAAGTGTCCCCTCCCCAAGGGGAACGGTTGGCGCAAGAGATCTCGCCCGACCTGCGGTGTCAAAGGCACCTCGGGTACGGATGGTGCCGCAGCCCTCCGGGGCAGTCGCAGGCCGTGCTCCGCGTCGATCGTGGCCGACAGCACCGGATGGCGGGACACCAGGCGCTCCAGAGCCCGGGTCAACCGAGCATGGTCCAGATCATCGACCTCATAGCTGAGTTGGAGCCGACAGCCGCCCGCATCGGCCGCGCCCAACTCCCGCGCGACGACGTACGCCTGTTGGAGGTCGTTGAGCGGACGCACCGCCGGCTCGACACTCCCAGCCAGCGCCCGCAGCCGACCGAGGTACGCATCGAACAGGGCTCGTGCTCCCGGAGCGGCGAAGGCACGCTCCACCACATCCCAACGAATGCGCAGTGCCCCGTCCGCCTCCCACACCTGGTGGTCGAGCGAGACCCCGGCGGTACGACCGACCGCATGACACTCGGCCGCGGCGAACCCCTCGGCGGGCTCCTGGTCGTCGAGCATGCTGGTGAACACCACCGGCAGCTCCGGTACCCGCCCGCGGCGGCGCCGGAGCGCGGCGACACCCGGTACGGTCCCGTGCTCCAGGTCCTCCGCGAGATGCCGGTTCATGACATGGACGTCGGTGTCGAACACCGGCAGCACCATCGTGGAGGTGAAGGTGCCCACCGTGTCGTCGGTCCCGCGCATCCGGGCCCGATCGCTGGTGGTGAGGACGAGGCTGAACGGCAGGGCCGCCCCCGCCGCGGCCAGGGTGTCGCAGAACGCGCCCAGCAGCAGCGCGGTCGCGGTCACCCCGCGCTCCACCGCCATCTCACGCAGACGTGCCCACTCGGCCGGGCCGAGCGAGCCGGTCAGTGGCTGCCGCTCCGGTCCACCACCGACGTCCGAGTCCTCCCGGGCGGGGGAGTGCACAGTGCCGGGTCCCGCCGGTAGATCGGTCAGCCGGCCGTCCCAGTAGCGCAGGTCCTCGGCATAGCGGTCGCCCGTGGTCTCCTCGGCCACCGCGCGTGCGAAGTCACGGAAGGACACCGCTTCCGGGTCCGGCGCCAGGGCTGTCCCCTCGTACGCACGCCACAGGTCCCGCAACACGATCCGCAGGCTCCGGCCGTCGCAGATCAATCCGTCGACGGCGAGGTGCACCGCCCACTCGTCATGCGGGAGCGGGGTGACCTCCATCTCGTGCAGGGGCCAGTCGGCGGCGCAGTACCGGCGTCGCGAGAGTCGGGCGCGAGCCTCGCCCGGGGCGTGACCTGCGGAATGAACGGTCGGCCGACGGCCCTGCTCGGCGCGGACCTGGAGCTCTCCGTCCGTGGTGAGCCCGCAGCGCAGCATCGGATGCCGGGCCTGCACCGCGGCCCAGGCCCGTCGCAACCGATCGACGTCCAGCCCGGACACACCGAACTCCCGGTAGTGGTGGCAGCCGACGGCGTCGGGCACCAGATCGTCTTCCTTCCCCACCAGGTACGCCTGCTGCAATGCGGTCGGGGCGAAGGGCTCCTCGTGGCCCGTAGCACCCGAAGGCGCCGTCAGCCGCCGCCCGGACGAGGTCGCACCCCGTGCCTCGGCGGCCAGGCCGGCCAGCGCGGTCGCATTGTGTCCGGCACGCAACCAGCTCAGGGGAACCGGCACGCCGAGCCGATCCTCCAGGGCCAGCGCGAGGCGTACGGCCGTCATCGAGTCGGCGCCGGACGGTAGCACCGGATCGTCCGCCCCCGGCTGTCGCCCGTCACACGCCTCACGGATCGCGGCCACCACATCGTCGACCGGGTTCGGATACGTCCGGGTCACCAGGTCCACCTTCCGAGCCGGCCGTGCCGGGTTTCGAGCTCTGCCTTGCTCAGCCGGGAAGCCCGCGTGGTGATCGCAGCCGCCCGGCGAACCTGCTGCTCGAACCGGCTGCGGAACGCCTCGTCGCCCGGCAGCTCCGCCTCGTCCGCCGCGGCCAACAACAACTCCACGAAACGGTCCTGCTGCTCGTCGGTGATCCGTAGGTCGGCGTGCATCCTCTTGACGTGCTCGAACCCACCGATCTCATCGGTGAAGGCGCTTCCGTGCCCGAAGACCTCGACGAGGTAGGCGGTCAGATGGTGCACATGGGCGTCACCGGTGTAGCGGAACATGCGCCCGAGCAACGGGTCGGCCACCGCAGTTCGGTGGAACGCTTCGGCCAGGCGCCGTAACGGGCCCTCGCCACCGACGTGGTCGTACATCGTCACCGCGACCTCCAGGGTCGTTGGCGCCACAGGGGAGTCCATGGCGACGATAGGCGCGCCGATCCACGACGCCCGCTCACGATTGAGCGTCTCGCGGCGAAGCACTGTGCCAACCTCGGTCCGTGCCCGCGGGGGTTCCGGATCTTGCCGTCCGAGCAGGAAAGAGGATCGCAGTGGTTGACCAGCTGCCCACGTACCCGATAACCGACCGCACGTGTCCCTACGAACCGCCCGCCGGCCTGTTGGCCCTCCAACGGCAAGCGCCGTTGGTGCGGGTGCAACTCCCCACCGGACCAGCCTGGTTGGTGACGAGCTACGACGCGGCTCGGGCCCTGCTCGACGATCCGCGGATGAGTTCGGACATGGGCAGGGAGGGCTTCCCGACGCTGTACCGGCAGAAGATGCGCCCCGTGCTCAAGGGGTCGTTCATGAGGATGGACGGTGACCAACACGCCTTCTACCGGACCATGCTCGCCGGGGAGTTCTCCGTCAAACGGGTCGCGGCCATGCGCCCGGAGATCGAGCAGGCGTGTGACCAACTCCTGGACGACATGGTGCGCCAGGGGCCGCCCACCAATCTGCACGAGGCGTACGGCATTCCGGTGTCGTCCAGTTCGATCTGCCGACTGCTCGGTGTGCCCTACGAGGACGCGGACTTCTTCACCACCCATCTGGAGGCCCTGTTCGACCCGCACCGGGCGGGCGCTCCGGAACGGATCGCGAGCAGCAAGGTCGCACTCAGCGGCTACCTCGACGAACTGGTCTCCCGCAAGCAGAAGGAGCCCGGCGACGACATGATCAGCCGGCTCGTCGCCGACTATCTGGTGCCCGGCAAGGTGGACCGGCCCGAACTCCTGCTCACCTGCTATCTGCTGCTCGCGGCGGGGCACGAGACCACCGCCAGCATGATCACCACCGGGACCGCGGCACTGCTGATGCATCCCGAACAGTTCGCGGCCGTGCGCGACGAACCGCAACTCCTGCGCGGCGCCGTCGAGGAACTCCTCCGCTATCTGAGCATCTTCCAGTTCGGCATCACACGCATCGCCACCGAAGACGTCAGGGTCGGCGACCAGATGGTGGCCGCGGGCGAAGGCATCGTCGTATCGCCGCTGTTGGGCAACCGGGACGAGGACGTCTACGAGGACCCGCACGTCCTCGATGTGCGCCGCCGCAGCCGCCCCCATCTGAGTTTCGGACACGGCCCGCACCTGTGCGTCGGACACAGCCTCGCCCGCATCGAGCTACAGATCGCCTTCGAGCGACTGCTGACCCGCCTGCCCGATCTACGGCTCGCCGTGCCCGATTCCGATGTGCCCTTCCGCTACGAGACCCTGGTCTTCGGCACCATCGACCTGCCGGTCACCTGGGGCGAGCCGCGTACGGGGACACCGGCATGAGCGCTCCGGCCGATTCGGAACCGCTGCTGCTCCGGGTGGACCACGCGGCCTGCTGTCGATCGGGGGCCTGTTCATTGGTCGCACCCGACCTCTTCGACCAGGGCGACGACGGCAAGGTGGTGCTCAAGAACCCCCGCCCGCCCGCCCATCTGCGGGAAGCCGCGGAAGAGGCAGCCGACTACTGCCCGGTCTCGGCCATCCGACTGGACCCCCCGACCGGCTGACCGGGCCGTCGCCGACCAAAGGCGAGTACGGCGGGCGCCCGCCGAACAGGCCGCCGCGCCGCGGCCGTACGGACGGCCGCAGCCGTCGGTCGGGTGCGGCGGGCATGCCGCCCCAGCATCGCCCGTCGGCGCCAGCCGGCAGGATCTCGACGTCGATCGCGAGGAACACCATGGACCTGCTCAGCAAGGCGGCCCTCAACGGCGCGCCTCCCGAGGAACTGGAAAGCCTGCCCCTGCCCGACGAGTTCCTCGCCGGTCATCTGCGGGCCGATGACGCCGAGTCGTTGGCCGACGCGGTCGACAAGGACGTGCGAAGGACCATCCGGGTGGGACCGGTGCGCATGCCCGAGTTGGCACCAGACGAGGTCGTCGTCGCGGTCATGGCGAGCTCCATCAACTACAACACGGTGTGGTCCGCCATGTTCGAACCGATCTCGACCTTCACCACACTGCGCCGCTTCGCCCGGCAAGGGGGATACACCACCCGCCACGACCTGCCGTACCAGGTGATCGGCTCGGACGCCTCGGGTGTCGTGGTGCGGGCCGGCGCCGGGGTCCGGCACTGGCGGCCCGGCGACCATGTGGTGGTGAGCCCCGCCTACGTCGACGACCAGGACCCGGGTTCCCATGACGACGGTGTGATGGGCGAGCATCTGCGGGCCTGGGGGTACGAGACCAACTTCGGCGGTCTCGCCCACTACACCGTGGTCCGGGCCAGCCAACTGGTCGCCAAACCACCGCATCTGACCTGGGAGGAGGCAGCAACGATCACCCTGTGTGCGGGGACGGCCTACCGCATGCTGGTCAGCGACCACGGGGCCCGGATGAAGCAGGGCGATGTCGTACTGATCTGGGGTGCCACCGGTGGTCTGGGGGCGTACGCGTTGCAGATGGTTCGCAACGGGGGCGGCATCGCCGTCGGTGTGGTGAGCTCCACGGCGAAGGCCGAAGTGCTGCGCCAGCAGGGGTGCGATGTGGTGATCGACCGCCGGGAGATCGGCATGGGCGACACAGCGGATCGAAGTGCCGACGCCGCGGAACTGGGACGGCGTCTGGGCCGGCGCATACGTGCCGAGATCGGCGAGGACCCCAGCATCGCCTTCGACTACGTCGGCCGGGCCACCTTCGGCACCTCGGTGCACGTCGTCCGACGCGGTGGCACCGTGGTCACCTGCGGGTCCAGCACCGGCTACCAACACACCTACGACAACCGCTACCTATGGATGCATCTGAAGCGGGTCATCGGCAGTCACATCGCGAACCTCCAGGAACAGTCCGCGTGCCTGCGCCTCTTCGACCAGGGGAGACTCGTACCCGTCGTCTCCCGGGTGTTCCCGCTGGAGAGCGTCGCGGACGCCGCTCGACTGGTGCAGGAGAACCAGCACATCGGCAAGGTCGCGGTGCGATGCCTGGCACCGTGCGACGGTCTTGGCATCACCGACCCGGCGGCCCGGGCACGCATCGGCGAGGATCGACTGACCGCCTGGCGGCAGTACGCGACCGCCCCGACGGCAACGGGGGCCGGACGATGAGCGCGTGGGGCATCGTCGGCACCGGTTCCTATCTGCCCGAGCGGGAGATCAGCAACAAGGAGGTCGCCGAGTGGTGCGGTGTGAGTGCGGAGTGGATCGAGGAGCGCACCGAGATCCTCACCCGGCGGTACGCGGCGCCCGACGAAGCCACCTCCGACCTCGCTGCGACGGCCGCCACCCGAGCCCTCCGGGCAGCAGGGATCACGGCAGACCAACTCGACCATGTGATCGTCTCGACCTCCACCGGTGACTCACCCCAACCACCCACGGCCTATCTGGTCCAAGACGCCATCGGAGCCCGTGCCGCTGCCTGCTTCGACATCAACGTGGTCTGTAGCGGATTCGTGTACGGCCTGGAAGTGGCCCGGCGACTGCTCGCCGCAAACCCTCGCGGCCATGCGCTGGTCATCGGCGCCGACGTCTACTCCCGCATCCTCGACTACGGCGACCACCGCACCGCCGTCCTCCTCGGCGACGGTGCCGGCGCTGCCGTCGTCGGGCCCGTTCCCGACGGCTATGGATTCCTCGGCACCGAACTGGTCAGCGACGGGGCGGCGCACCACCTCATCCGGGTCGAGGCGGGAGGCAGCCGCATGCCCACCACCGCACAGTCCGTCGCGGAGGGCCGCCACTGTTTCCGCATGGACGGCCGTGGCGTCCGTGACTTCGTGATGGACAACGTCCCGCCGATCCTGCACCGACTGTTGCAGCGCGCCGGAATCGAGGCGCACGACGTCGACCACCTCGTCCCGCACCAGCCCAACGGGGTTCTGCTGCGCCGCCTGGTCGAGCGGTGTGCAATGACCCGCGCCCACACCCATCGCACTCTCGAACGGTACGGAAACATCGGCAGCGCGTCCGTACCGGTGGCCCTGGACGACGCCTGCCGATCCGGTCGGATCCACGGTGGGGACTTGACCCTCCTGGCCGGCTTCGGCGGTGGCATGTCGGTCGGAGCGACACTGATGCGTTGGCAGGAGCCTTCATGAACCGAGAACCGATGACCCGCGTGGGCGTGGTCGGCTGCGGTGTGATGGGCGCGGGCATCGCCCACATCGCGGCCCGGGCCGGCCTGGATGTACGGGTGGTGGTGTCCGGACCCGGTGGCGTACCGATCGGCTTCGATCGCATCCGCCGCACCTTGGAGCAGGATGTCCGCAAGGGCAGGCTCCGCGAGGTGGACCGGGACGCCGCACTCGACCGCATCGAGGTCACCGCGGACATCGAACGGCTCGCCGATCGAGAGTTCGTGATCGAGGCGATCCCCGAGGACGAGAACCGCAAGGTGACACAGCTCTCCCGGATCGGCGAGATCCTCAAGGAGGACGATGCCATCCTCGCCACCAACACCTCCTCCATTCCGATCGGCCGTCTTGCCCGGGCGACCCGCCACCCGGACCGATTCATCGGCGTCCACTTCTTCAGTCCGGTGCCCGTTATGCCGCTCGTCGAGTTGGTCAGTGCCCTCCACACCAGCGAGTGGACCCGTGCCCGGACCCACGACCTTCTGGTCGACACCCTCGGCAAGACGCCCATCGACGCTCCCGACCGCGCGGGTTTCGTCGTCAACGGACTCCTGGTGCCCTATCTCCTCGGCGCCATGCGCATGATCGAGTCGGGCCGGGTGACGGCCGATGTGGTCGACCAGGGGATGACCCTGGGATGCGCCCATCCCGTGGGCCCGCTGCGGCTCGCTGACCTGATCGGGCTCGATGTCGTCAAGGCGGTGGCGGAAGCACTGCACCAGGAGTTCGGCGAACCGCAGTACGCGCCTCCATCGATACTCCTGCGTCTGGTCGAGGAGGGTGCACTCGGCAAGAAGACCGGCCGAGGCTTCCACAGCCACGCCCAGTGAACCGCGGTGTCCAGCGCCCGCCGCCGCATGCGGCCCAATGGAAGCTTGCACACCGCCCAGGCGTCCACGTCCATCCCACGGTGCTGGGAGGCGGCGACGCCCCGCGCCTCCCCAGGGGCCGGACGGGCGGTGGTTCCGCGACGATCACGCAGGACGGTCACGGATATCGCCTCTGCGGGCTACGCCGAGGAGGTTCGGCGCATCGGGGGGCGGTGCAACACCTCGATGTACTGGATGCGGTGGTGCACGACGTCCAGGGCGAGCATCCCCTGCTCGGGCAGGAGAGGAACACACCGATGCCCTTCGCCGTAGGGCACCCTGGGTTCCCGCACCACCGTATGGATGCTCTGGCAGAAGTCGTCACCGCAGTCGCACAAGGCGGCCAGTTGCACATCGTGTACGCAGATGGCTAGCTCATGGTCCCCCGCCGCCTCCAGCAGGGAGACCAGTTCCGTCACGAGTTCGGGGAATTCCTCCCGGACGAGGCGATGGTTCGGATTCATGCGCACCACGATAGAACGTGCCCATGTCGCACACAGGAGTGGTCGAAACCGTGCACTACGGTTTCGACCACTCCTGTCTGTCCGTCAGCCGACCGGCCGCGCTGGGGTCAGGACTCGACCCAGTTGTGGGTGCGGGCCAGCTCCACGATGCGCCTGCGCACCTGGAGGATCTGCTCCCCGCTCAAGGACGGCGAGGCGACGAGCAACGCCTCGGTGAGTTCCTGTGTGAACTCGGCGGCCGACAACAGATCGCAGTCACCGTCCTCGATCTCGCTCCTGCTGTGACCCGACGGCCGCTGAGCTGTCACAGCACCTTGGCGCGCCGGAGCACCGCCACTGGAGGCGATGATGCGAACACGCGATGCCTTGAGCCCGCGATCTCCGTCTTCGACCTCGAACTCGACCTGCGACCCGGAACGGAACAGATACTTGTCGTCCAGCAGATCGTTCGCATGCATGAAGACATCGTCCGTTCCGTTGTCCGGCGCGATGAAGCCGTAGCCGCGCACGTCATCGAAACTGAGCACTTTTCCTGTCACCACTGAAAACACCCCAACCTCAACCACAACCACTGGGCACTGACCGCTTCAGGCGTCCTGTACAACGCCACCTGAAGGCTACAGGAGTGTCCTTTGTGGCCCATGGGCGTCGTCGCAGTTTGGCTCGATCCGGCGCTACACACTGCACACGGTGCGGTGTGACGGTCAACGCCGGTGGGCGGCGAACAGGGCGAGCACCAGCCCTGTGACCGCGGCGAGGGCGAGTACCAGCGCCGCGGCAGCAGTGCTCCGACCAGGGCGCCGCGAACCGAACGGACCGTGTTCCTTGACCCAACACGCTGTTTCCGGAGCGCCGAGGTGTCTTCGGTGGTTTCGGCCGGCGGGGGAGTGCGGAGCAGGGCCGGGCTTCGGCTGTGGTGGACGGGGGATGCGGTCCCAG
The DNA here is from genome assembly GCF_042753785.1 of Streptomyces sp. NPDC059256. Taxonomy (NCBI): domain Bacteria; kingdom Bacillati; phylum Actinomycetota; class Actinomycetes; order Kitasatosporales; family Streptomycetaceae; genus Streptomyces; species Streptomyces sp. NPDC059256. The sequence continues at coordinate 44,701 of NZ_JBHYZO010000015.1, forward strand.
CGCGCCCAGCGCGGCTGCGGGTGCACCCGGGTGCCGGGCTCGGTGTAGCCGGGCAGGGGAGGAGCCCCCTTGAGACGAAGGAGGCGTTCGACGATGGGTGCGGGTTGTCCGGTGAGCAGGAGGGTGACACCGGTCGCCGCGGCGTCCTGCTGGGCGGAGGTGAGTGAGTCGAGCCCACCGGAGTCCAACAGGGTCACGTCCGTGATGTCGAGATGGATCGTCGCCGGTCGGCAGGCGATGCAGAGGGTGAGGGCAGCCTTCAACCACTCGCCCGTGTACATGTCGATCTCGCCCGCCACGTGCATGACGGCATGATCCCCCTCGCCCTGGCGATCGGTGCGGGGGATGAAGACGGTTCGGTGGGTGAACGGGGGTAACGGGGGAGTGATCATGACGACTGCTCCGTGCCGAGTGCTTGAGGGGTGCGAGCCCGCCGGTTTGCCGTGGTGCGGGCCGTCAGGCCGTTGTCGTGCTTCGTCTCCAGAATCCACCGGGCTCGCGGCCCCGAGGGTAGAGGGTGGGATCGAGTGTCGATGGCCGAGGTGGGTCCGTACCTGGTGGCCGCACCCGGACGATCCATGCCCCGCAGCGGCCTATCACCTCGTGTGCCCCCGTCTCGGTGGACCATTCGGCTCCATCGCCCCATTCGGCCTGGTCGGAACAGTTGAAGACCCATGAGGATCATGTGGTCGGTGATGACAACAGTGACTCCAGCGTTGATTGGTGATGTTGTGTCAATTTCCCTGTCAGGTGCGATGGTTGGGCCGCCCGGCTCGAAGTGGCGTCGTCCCGGTCGGCCTGTATCCCCGGAGGTCGGCCCCACGGCCCGGTCCGAGGACCTTCCCGACTCACCACCCTGGGCCGCTGCCAGGACGGCGGCTTCGCCATGTCTACGAAATCATCACTTCTCCTGACGTCATCCACCACGTCTGACATCATCGCGGACGTTCAACTCCGCGTCAGAGAAGAGACGATTCCGTGCGCCATCTCAGACAGCCCTTCCGCCTGGTCACCGCCGTGACTCTGGTCGTCGCCCTGGCGGCCTGTGGCTCCTCCGGCGAAGAGGGTGACCAAGAGGGCGACCAGGAGAAAGCCCCTCAAGGCGAAAGTAGGGCGGCGGCCGAAGCGAACACATCGGGCTGTCCCGACCCGAAGCTCCTGGAGCCGATCCTGGGCAGTCCGGCGTTCTCGCTCTCGGCTCATGGGGACTGGCACGACGGCGGATGGCACTGCGGCTATGAACCGGCCGCCAGGAACCCCCTCGGCCATCGCCTCGACGTCTACACGGAGCGTGACGGCTATCAGGCAGGTGCGGTCGGCAGCCCGGCCGACGGCTATGGCGCCCTGCCCGACGTGGGGCGGCAAGCCTCCTTCCGCACCAGCTGCCCGGGCGACCCGGGAACCGGCCGGCTGAGCGCAGGCTTCGCCCGCAAGGGCGGTCAGGAAGCCAACACCCAGGAACTCGTCTTCATGGCCAGCGGCGACGTCATCGACGACTGTGACAAGCAGCGAGACCTCATCCGCTCCCTTGCACGGGTGTTCTACGACCACCAGATCGGCGAGCCGTCCGGCTGAGGCCGCCCTCCACCTAGGGGGGCGCAGGAGAAGCCGCCGAGCGACCGCACGCACCCCCACCGACCCGCTTCCCCCGGATGATAAGTCGAGTCAGTTGAGACGGCTGCGAGACGGCCGCGAGAGGGACGACGGATGCGACGGACGCGGGAGATGCGACTGCCGCGAGGGAACGGCCAGGTCGGTCATGGGTCAGGGGCGTAGCGAGCTCATCGCGTGTTCCACACTGGGCTCCAGGGTGAAGACCTGGTCGAGCCCGACGATCCGGAAGACCCTCAGCAGGTCAGGGCTCAACCCGGCCAGGGAGAGCGGACTGCTGGTGTTCTGCGCCCGCTGGTATGCGCTGACCAGCAGGGTGATCCCGGTGGAGTCGCAGTAGGTGAGACCGGAGAGGTCGATCACCAGCCCGGCACCGGAGTCGAAGGGGATCTCGTCGAGGGCTTCGCGTAGCCGGGGCCCCGTGTGGTGGTCGAGTTCCCCGGCCAGGGTCAGCAGATGGGGGCCCACGGGGTGGGGTCGAGCGGTGACGGTCAGGGTGCGGTCGCTCACCAGGTCTCCTGCAAGGGTTCGGTGCGGCGGACGGGAACGGACAGAGCGAGCAGTGCGGTGTCGTCATGGACGCCCGCACCGAGATCGGTGAGGAGCTTGTGCACTGCGGACAGCAGGCTGTCCGCATCCTGCCAGGTGGCGGTCGCCAGATGGGCCGCCAGCCCCTCGTCACCGAGCATGGTGCCATCGGCGCCCCGGGCCTCGGTGAGGCCGTCGGTGTAGAGCAGCAGCGCATCTCCGGGCCCCAGACGGACGCTGGTCCGGGCGAAGTGCGGGTTTGGCAGCAGGCCGATCAGTTGCCCGCCGGCAGTGGGAACGGGCTCGACCGTGCCGTTCGTACGCAGGGCGAGCGCCGGAGGGTGCCCCCCACCGGCGAGCGTCACCAGGACCCCACCGTCGTCCTCGGAGTGCAGCACTCCGAACAGGGCGGTGCAGTAGCGGGGGTTGTCGCCCTGGTACTCGCCCTTGAGGACGCTGTCGAGATTGGCCAGGGCGGCACAGGGGTCGGGATCGTAGATGGCCGCGGCGCGCAGGGTGTAGCGGGTCAGTGAGGTCAGGGCCGCGGCGTCGGCGCCCTTGCCACAGACATCCCCGAGGAAGAAGGCCCAGCGCCCGTCGTCGAGGGGGAACAGATCGTAGAAGTCGCCGCCGACCTCGTCCGGGGAAGCGGTGTGGTAGGCCGCCGCCGCATGCAGGCCGGGTACCCGGGGGAGCGCCGGTGGCAGGAGCGTGCGTTGGAGGGCGGTGGCCAGACGTTCGGCGTCCGTGCGCATCCGACGTTCGGTCGCGAGGGTGCGCATGGCCGACAGGCGCAGTTCCAACTGGTCCATCACGAGCGCGGCGAGGTCCTGGAGGGCGGCCAACTGTGCGGCGCTCACCTCGCGAGGACGGGTGTCCAGGACATTGACCGTGCCGATATGGACCCCGTCCGGGGTGGTGATGGGGGCCGCGGCGTAGAAGCGGATGCCAAGCTCTCCCCGCACGAGCGGATGGGCCGCGGTCCTGGGGTCGACGGCCGCGTCCGTGACGACGTAGGGCGTGCCTTCCAGGATGGCGGAGGCGCACAGACCCGGGTCCCGCCCCATCTGAGTGGTCCCGCCCAGTCCGAAAGTGGCTTTGAACCACACGCGATCACTGTCGACGATGGCCACGGCGGCGAAGGGCACGGAGAAGATCCGGGCGGCGAGGGAGGCCACCTTGTCGAACGCGCCGTCGGGCGGCGTGTCCAGGATCTGGTAGCGGTGCACCGCGGCCAACCGCCGGCCCTCGATCGAGGGCCTGGGCATCGCGTTCTGGCCAGGGACACCGTCCATCACTGTCACCGCTGTCTCCGCCCGTCCCGAGTCCCGTACCCGCGTACCCGCTGGCCGGACCGCTGCCTTATCCTACGGATCGCGTACCCCGATTCCGACAGTGGAGGCAGTGGCCGAGACGCGGTGCGAGGGATCGAGCAGTGCGAAAGCGCGCACGGCACGGGTTGAAGTCGCTGATTCCCGGTGCGGCCGAGGAGTCGAGTCGTCCGGGGGCTGGTCGGCGTGATCGAAGGGTTTCCCATGGCGGGTTCCGAAGGCGCTGAGGGCGGGCTGCCGGCCACAGACGGAGCGGACGTGTTCGCCGCGGACGAGGAGGTCGGCAGGCACCTCGCCGTGGTCGACTGGGACGCCACTCCGCTCGGGCCGCCCGCCCAATGGCCGCAGAGCCTTCGGACGGCCGTGAGCATTCTGCTCTCCTCGCGGTTCTCGATGTGGATGGCCTGGGGACCCGAGCTCACGTTCTTCTGCAACGCGTCCTACCGCCGCGACACGCTGGACCAGAAGTACCCGTGGGCGTTGGGACGACCCGCGAGCGAGGTGTGGGCCGAGATCTGGGGCGACATCGGACCGCGCATCGACACCGTGCTGGCCACGGGGACGGCGACCTGGGACGAGGCGCTGCTGCTCTTCGTGGAACGGTCCGGGTTCACGGAGGAGAGCTACCACACGTTCTCCTACAGCCCCCTGCGCGATGACGCGGGCCATGTGGTGGGCATGCTGTGCGTGGTGAGCGAGGACACCGAGCGGGTCATCGGCGAGCGACGCATGGCGACCCTGCGGGACCTCGGCTCCGACCCCACCGTCGTACGCACCGAGCAGGAGGTGTTGGCCTTCTGCGGCCAGCAACTCGGGCACAATCCGTTGGACCTGCCCTTCACACTGACCTACCTCTTCGACGAGGGCGGCTCGGCGAGGCTCGCCGGTGCCACCGGAATGGCCGCCGGACACCCCGCGGCGCCGGCGGTGCTGTCGATCGACGACCCGGACGGGGCGTGGCCGGCGCCGGCCCTGGCCGAGGGCGCATCCGTGCTGATGTCCCTCGACGGACCCGCGTTCGTCGAACTGCCGACCGGTGCCTGGCCAGAACCGCCCACGCAGGCACTGGTCGTGCCGCTGTTGCAGCAGGGAGGCAGGCCGTACGGCTTCGTCGTGGCCGCCTTGAACCGGTACCGACTCCTGGACGACGGCTACCGGGGGTTCGTCGAACTGGTCGCAGGCCATGTCGCGGCAGGGGTCGCGAGCGCCCGCAGCTACGAGGCCCAGCAGCGGCGGGCCGAGGAACTGGCCGAGCTGGACCGGGCGAAGACCGCCTTCTTCTCCAACGTCAGCCATGAGTTCCGCACCCCGCTCACCTTGATCATGGGGCCGCTGGAGCAGCTGCGCGGACGGTCGGCCGACGCCGATCCGCAGGTGCGCGAAGAACTGGACGTGATGCACCGGAACGGGCTGCGCCTGGGCAAGCTCGTCAACACCCTCCTCGACTTCTCGCGCATCGAGGCCGGACGGATGCAGGCCAGGTACGAACCCGTGGACCTGGCCGCCGTCACCATCGAACTGGCCAGCGTCTTCAGTTCGGCGGTCGAGCAGGCCGGACTCGACTTCAAGGTCGACTGCCTCCCCCTGGACCAGCCGGTCTACATCGACGCCGAGATGTGGGAGAAGGTGGTGCTCAACCTGCTGAGCAACGCACTCAAGTTCACGTTCGACGGCTCGATCAGTGTGGCGCTGCGGGCAGCGGACGGGGAAGCGGTGGTGACGGTCACGGACACCGGCATCGGTGTCTCGCCCCAGGAGATACCCCGACTGTTCGAGCGGTTCCACCGCATCGAGAACGCCCGCTCCCGCTCCAACGAGGGCAGCGGAATCGGACTTGCGCTCGTGCGGGAGCTCATCGGTCTGCACGGCGGCAGCATCACCGCCGACAGCACCGAGGGCGAGGGCACCTCTTTCACCATCCGATTGCCGTTCGGCTCCGAGCATCTGCCGCCCGACGCCCTCGCACCCGTCGGCGATACGCCGGGCGCATCGTCGACGGCGCACCCCTACATCCAGGAAGCGCTGCGCTGGCTACCCGCTGCCCGGTCGGACGGGACTCCCCAGGACATCCGGGGCGCGGAACTCGACCCGACCGCACCCCCCGCCACCCGGGCCGCCCCCGCGACGCTGCTCATCGCCGACGACAACGCCGACATGCGGGAGTACCTCGTACGGCTGCTGTCCGGAGCCGGCTACGAGGTCCGTGCCGTCAACGACGGTCAGGACGCGCTGGACGCCATCCGCCACCAGGCGCCCGATCTGGTCGTCAGCGATGTGATGATGCCCAGGCTCGACGGTCTGGCCCTGGTGGCGGCGCTGCGCACAGACCCCCGCACCGCGTCCGTACCGGTCCTGCTGCTTTCCGCACGCGCCGGTCAGGAAGCTTCCATCGAGGGCTTGCAGGCAGGGGCCGACGACTATCTCGTGAAGCCGTTCGCCGCCGCCGAACTGCTGGCGCGGGTCCGGGCGAACGTCGAGCTGTCACGCCTGCGCAGCCACCACGTTCGCTGGCGGACCGCACTGGTGGATTCGCTCCAGGAGGCGTTCTTCGTCTGTGACGAGGACGGCACGGTCATCGAGGTCAACACCGCCTTCGCCGACATCCTCGGCTATGGACCGGAGGGTCTGCCCTACGCGCCCATCCACCCGTGGTGGCCTGACGCCGCCCGCGATCCACAGGCCCATCGTCAGGTCACCGATGCCTTCGCCGAACTGCTCGGCCAGACCCAGGGCAGCTACACCATCCCCGTCACCCACCGCGACGGCCACCGGCTGTGGATCAGCGCCACGTTCAACGAGGCACAGGACCCCGACACCGGGCGGCGCGCGACCGTCGGCACCTTCCGGGACGTCACCGCCGAGCACTACGCCATCCAGCGCGAGAGCGCCCTCGCCTCCCTGAGCACCCTCCTGTCCCGGGCCACCAACCTTCCCGATGCGCTCGCTGGTGCACTGACCGAACTGAAGGGGCTGTGGCGTGCCCGCCATGTCGTGGCCGCGGTCTTCGACCGAGGGGACCGACCCACCCTCACCGCAACCGATCCGGCGGTCGGCTGGCAGCAACTGTCCGACGAGCGCCGCCGTACGCTCCACGAACTGAGCCAGCGACCCCTGCTCACCCAGATCGTCGACCACACCGGGGCCGGCATCCTCCTGGAGCACCCCGACGGTCCGCTGGCGCTCTGGGTGGACCTCGGCGAGCACCGGCCGTTCACCAGCGAGGACGAACTGCTCCTGTCCCTGCTGGCGGGCCATCTGGCGCAGGGTCTGCACCGCGCGCACCAGATCGACCAGCAACGCGAGACCGCCCTCGCACTCCAGCGCGCCATCCTCGGCCCGTCCAGCCTCCCGGAAGGGTTCGCCGTCCGCTACGAGCCCGCGACCCGACCGCTGGAGGTCGGCGGTGACTGGTACGACACGGTGTCGCTGCGCGACGGCCGCATCGGCATCATCGTCGGCGACTGCGTCGGACGCGGACTGGCGGCAGCCGCGGTCATGGGGCAGTTGCGCAGTGCCTGCCGCGCCCTGCTCCTCCAGGACGCCAGTCCCGCCCGGGCCCTGATGGCCCTGGACCACTTTGCCGCAGGGGTCCCCGGTGCGCTGTGCACGACCGTGTTCTGTGGCGTGCTCGATCCCGAGTCCGGACGGCTGACCTACTCCAGCGCAGGGCACCCGCCGGGCATCCTCGCGTACTCCGACGGCACCACCAGGCTCCTGGACAGTGCTCGCTTCGCCCCGCTCGCCGTCAGGCCGGGCATCGAACGGCCCGAGGCGGAGTGCACCGTGCCCGCCCGTGCCACCCTGTTGCTCTACACCGACGGGCTGGTCGAACGCCGACGCAGGCCACTGACCGTTGGCATCGACCAGGCCGGTGAAGCGGTCCAGGACGGACGCGATGCCGCCGTCGAGGATCTGGCCACCCAGGTCATGGAGCGGCTTGCGCCGGCCGGTGGCTACGACGACGACGTCGCCCTCCTGCTCTACCGTCACCCCGCTCCGCTCGAAATGACCTTCCGCGCGGAGTCCGGCCAATTGGCGCCCGTGCGCAGGGCTCTGCGCAGTTGGCTGGACCAGTGCGACCTGCCGCCCCAGACCGTGCAGAACGTCCTGGTCGCCGCCGGCGAGGCGTGCGCCAACGCCATCGAGCACGGCCACCGCAACAGTCCGGAGAAGACGGTCCGGCTGCGGGCTGAAGCACTCGTCAACGATCTGCGTCTGTCCGTCGCCGACAGCGGGCACTGGAAGACACCGCAGCCCGAACTCAACGCTCACCGCGGTCGGGGCGTCACCCTGATGCGCGCGATGATGCAGCAGGTCACCATCACCCCCGGCCCGAGCGGCACCATCGTCGACATGCATACGAGGATCAGCTGATGACCACACCGCTCACCCTCGCCTCCGGACACCGGCCGGACGGAACGGCGGTCCTCAAGGCTGTCGGCGAGATCGACATGAGCAACACCGACGCCTTCGCCGCCGCGCTCGACGCCATTCCGGATCGGGTGGTCGTCGATCTGACCGAGGTGGAGTACCTCGACAGCGCAGGCTTGAGCGTCCTGTTCGCCCACGCCCACCGACTGGAACTCATCTCGGGCCCGCTGCTGGATCCCGTACTGACGTTCTCCGGACTCGCCGACCTGGCCGTCGTCCACGGCCCCGACGCGCCCCCTTCGGCCGGGAGCTGAGCCGGCCAGGACCGGGGTTACGGGGGTAGCAGCCGGCTCATCGGGCTCGGGCCCGGCCGAGGCGCCGCAGCAGACGAACGTACGCACTCCAGCGGGCCGGGCGCGCCACCGAGTCCGTACAGGCCAGTTCGGCGCGATCGAGGCTGTCCTCAAGCAGTGCGTCGTGCAGGGGCCGCCATAGGGCCGGCCACGTCAGCCGGGCCGGGCCGTGGGTCCGCATGGCGAGCGTGTGCCGCAGCAGGGTGTTCCCGTCGTCGGCGGGCAGGACCGTGAACTCATGGAAGCCGTCGAAGCCGCGCGGCGCGCTGAAGGCGAACCGCACCCAGAGCGTGGGCACATGGGCGGCGACCGTGTAGCGGATCGGCCCATGGCCTCCGGTCGCCCCGGTCATCAGCGGACCGTCGAGCGTCATGCGGGGCCACGATCCGTGCGGCCAGAGCCGGTCGTCGTCGCTCGCCAGGGCGTCGATCAGCGCGCCCACGTCCTCCTCCTTGGCGGGCAGCAGTCGTTCGTGCACGTTGTAGACGCCCATTCGTCCTCCTGAAGCATTAATAGAGACTGCTCTCTAATACGGTGGAGGGTAGCCTCTCGACCATGGCCAGGCCACCCCGTTTCGACGTTGACCAGTTGCTCGACGCCGCCGTCCGAAGGGCCGCGATGGCAGGTCCGGCAGGGGTGACCATGTCGGCCGTCGCCAAGGACGTGGGCGCGCCGAGCGGTTCGGTCTACCACCGCTTCCCCGGGCGGTCCGCCCTGCTCGCCGAGGTGTGGCTGCGAACGGTGGAGGGCTTCCAGGAGGGATACCTCAGGGCCCTGCAAGCAGATGACGATCCCCGGTGTGCGGGGCGCGCCGCGGCCCGTCATGTCGTCGCCTGGAGCCGGGCGCATCCCGAAGAGGCCGCCCTCCTTCTCTACGGCGCGGAGGACTTCGGGCGGGCCGACTGGTCCGAAGAGCACGGAGATCGCGCGGACCTCGGCAATCGGCGCGTGCGCACGGCCCTCGCCGCCCTCGCGGCGTCCCTGGGCGCCAAGGGCCCCGGCGCGGTCGAGTGCGTGGCGCTCGCCCTGGTCGATCTGCCGCTCTCGCTGGTCCGTCGCCATCTCAGGGCCGGGGAGCTGCTGCCCGTCCATGCCGAGGGGCTCGCCGAGCAGTGCGCGACGGTGCTGCTCACCGGCCTCCTCTCGGGGGAGATCCCTGCCTAGGTCGGGTCTGCGAAGTCCCGTTCCGGGTGGTGCTGGCGAGGTCCGGTTCGGCCTTTCCGTGGGTTCGGGTCGCCCGATGGGCCGACGTACCTGATGGGCCGATCGTGATCTTCTGTGGTGAAACCTGCTGCGACTCGAAGTGGATGATCGAAGGTTGAATTTCGGCCAGATGTGGGGGCGCGAGGCCGGAGTTGAGGATTCCGGGCTAATGCAAGGAGATTTAGATGTTTGCCCAGGTCAACCAGGCTCGTTCCTTCAATGTTCTATTACCGGTTCGTCAGTTGGCCCTGGGGGGCGTGGGGCTCAAGAAACGGCTTGGGGCGAGGGTGTGCCCAAGGATTGCTCTTGACCGTGAGCCGTCAAACGCTACGGTCTAGACCAAGCAACGACGGGATCGAGCCGACGTCGTGAGCACGGACGACAGACCCCCCACGGTCCGTCACCGGCTCGGACGGACGCGCTTCAACGTCGCTGCCCTGTCCCCTCCGTGCCCTGCACACGTGCAGGCCCCCCACAGAAGGAGCCGACATGAACGGAAAGAGGAAGATGGCCGTGGCCATCGGTGCGGGAATCGCCCCACTCCTCGCTCTCAGCCTGCCCGCCAGCAATGCGGGCGCGCACGGCTACATCAACTCGCCCGCCAGCCGGCAGGCCCAGTGTGCCGCGAATACCGTCCCCTGCGGTGCCATCAAGTACGAGCCCCAGAGCGTGGAAGGACCCAAGGGGCTCACCAGCTGTAGCGGTGGGAACGCCGGATTCTCCGAGCTCGACAACGACGGCAAGGGATGGAAGGTCTCGCCCGTCGGTAAGTCGACCAGCTTCACCTGGCGACTGACGGCGCGCCACGCCACCAGCACCTGGCAGTACTACGTCGGCGGTCGGAAGATCGCGGAGTTCAACGACGGTGGTGCACGGCCCGGTGCGTCGGTCACCCACCAGGTGAACTTCGGCTCGCTGAGCGGCAAGCAGAAGGTGCTCGCGGTGTGGAACATCGCCGACACCCCGATGGCCTTCTACAACTGCGTCGACGTCGACGTGCGCTGACACCGGTCCCGGGTGGCGTCGGACGTCCTTCGCCCGCGCCACCCGAAACCCCTATCCCTCCAGGGAGAAGCGGCACGGTCAGGTGCTCCAGCTGACAGCTCGCCGCCCGGTTCCCGGACCTGATGAGCCGCAGGTTCGGGAACCGCATCCGATGGAAGGCTCCAACCGATCGACTCCGGTGCGGCCGGGCCACCGAGCCGGATCCGGTCCGCTCCCCCTGACGGGCGCCTCGATGCCACCCGCAGGCGCTTTGGTGCAGAGCACCGAAACGCCCGCAGGTCGCATCGGATCAGGGCGTCACCCGAGGGGGGAAAGCGATCGCTCGGGCGCACCTGGAAAGGTCCGCCCGAGCGATCGCACCCCGCACCCTCACGGTGCGGTGAAGAACTCCACGAGCAGTCGGTTCACCTCGGCCGGACGCTCCAGGTACCCGAAGTGACCGGCGTCGGCCACCACTTCCAGCCGGGCGCCGGGAATGACCTGCGCCATCTCCTCACCCAGGTACGGCGGGGACAGCCTGTCATCCGCGAACGAGACCACCAGGGTCGGTGCGGTGATGGCGGCGAAGGCGCTCACACTCGGCGGGAACCCCGTGAGCGCGGCGGCGAACTGGGCTCGGACCCCTGCCGAAGGCGTCGCCGGTGCCATGCCCAGGATGGCGAGCCAGTCCTCCGCCTCGATCTCCTCCCGCAGGCTCGCCGGCGACAGGTTCGCCAGTGCGCCGAGTGCCGCCCGTACCTCCTCGGGGAGGACCACGCCATGGTCGTGCAGGGCGATCTGGGCATGCGAGAACGCTGAGAGTGCCGCGTCGGTGCGTCCGCGGGTCGCCAGCAGGGCCAGACGTCTCACCAGCTCTGGCCGGGTCAGCGCCAGATGTTGGGCCACCCGTGCACCCAGGGAGGTCCCCACCACATGGGCCGGACCTCCGGCCACCTTCTCCAGCAGGCCCGCGAGATCGTCCCTCAGGTCGTCCAGGGTGAACCCCTCCGGGCCGGCGGAGCTGCCACCCACTCCACGGGCGTCGAAGACGATCACCCGCAACCCGGCGGCGACCAGCGCGGGCACCTGATGGGCACGCCACACCCGCCCCGGCGAACCGGCCCCCATGACCAGCACGACGGGGTCCCCGCTGCCGAACTCCTCGTACGCCAGGGTGGTTCCACCGAGGTCGATGGTCTGCGTCATGCGCCCGTCCTCTCATTCCCCGCGACTGCGACGGCCAGCGCATCGAGCGCCCCTCGCCACAGAGCGGCCAGATCATGGATGTCCCCCGCGTCACAGATGCCGGGGTCGTACCGCCACAACGCCTCCACCACCGGGCCGTCCGGCCCTGGATGGACGGCGCAGATGAGCTCCAGCGGATACGGTTGGGCCGCATCCGGCTCGCTGTCCTGCGGGAAGACCTCCCGCAGTGCGTCGTCGACCACCAGCGTCCACGGGCGGTCGTCATCAGCCGCGACGACCTGGTCCAAACGGCCGAGATAGCTGAAGAACACCTCGGCCGGTACCGCGACCGCCGCACCGAGCAGACCGTGGTCGAACCCGCCCTGCGGTACGGCAGCCAACTCCCACGCCACCTTCCGCACCAACGCGAGCGCGGCTCCGCGATCCGCCCGCGCACCCTCGGGCGTCAACCGCCCGTCCGCGCCCGCGTCCAGCACGACGGGGTGGAACACATTGAACCAACCCACGGTCCGAGAGCTGTCGACCATGCCGTCCACGAAGGGAGCGACCAGGTCGTCCCGCCGTCCGTGTCCCTCCCGCACCACGGTCAGTCCACTGTCCACCCGATGTCCGTGACGTTCCCGCCAACCCGCTTCCGCGAGCGCCAACGCCGAGAGCAGCGCGCCCTCAGGAGTGGTCAGCGCCGAACGCAACAGTGCCGCCGTCGTGGTCGCGTCCACCGTCACCCGGTGGGACACCAACCGCCCGCGGGTGTGCACACCAGGCTCGGCTAGCCGACGCGCCAGCCTCGGCGCCCGCTCGTACTCCCGTGCCACGCCTTCCCAGTGCGGCAGTTGGTCGCGCGGCTCGGCCCCGGCTGCCCGGGCGGCCAGCGCCCGGGACCACTCCACCATGGTCGTGTGCTCCGTGAGCAGTGCGCCCGGGTCGGAGCCGTGGCAGGCCGCGAGGTCCTCCAGCAGGACGTGCCAGGACACGATGTCCACCACCGCGTGGTGAACGGCGAGGAACAACCGCCCCACCCCGGTCTCCGTCTCCCGTAGGAACGCGCCCACCATCATCGCGCCGGTGGCGGGATCGAGCCGGTCCCATACGCGGTGCGCGCTCTCCAGGACGGTCTGCGGAGTCAGTCGTGGATGCTCCTCCACCACCAGCACCTCGGGCACGGCGTCCGGTGCCGTGGCGACGAGGGCGAGCCGCCCGTCCGCTTCCCGTACGGTCCGCGCCGACAGTTGCGGATGCGCCGCGCGCAGCCGCTCCAGCACACGCGTGAGCTCGTCCTCGGAGATCCCCTGGGGCAGGGAGATCAACTGGGACTGGGCGAAACGACGGTAGGAGCCCAGCCGTTGCATCCAATCCAGTGCAGGAGTGCGCACCCGGGCGGGCTCCGTGTCTTCGCTGGCCGTGACCGCGACTGCTTCCGGCTCCCGGGTGGCGGCGGTCACCGCCCGCGCCAGTTCGGCCGCGGTGCGGTGCACCGCGATCTGCCGCGGGGTGCAGCTCAGCCCGGCCCGCCGCAGTTCGCCCACGAGCGTGATGGTGGCGATGCTGTCCATCCCGCGGTGGAACATGTCGTCGTCGACACCCAGATGTGGCTCGTCGAGCAGGGCCCGCGCCGCCGTGAGCACCGTACGCTCTGCGTCGCTCGCCGGTGGCCGGGAGGCGTCCGATGACGCCCCGCCCCCCGCCGGCCGCGGCAGGGCCCTCAGATCCACCTTGCTGTTGACCGTCAGCGGGATCGCATCCAACTCCACCCAGCGGGCCGGCACCATGTAGTGCGGAATGCGCCGGGCCAGATTCTCCCGAAGCTCCACCTGGTCCAAACGCACGCCCGTGGCCCGCACCTCCTCGGTCGCCACCACGTACGCGACCAGGACGCGTCCCTGGGCTCCCGACTGCGCCACGACCACCGCCCGGGACACATCGGGCCGGGTCTCCAGTGCGGCGACGATCTCCGCGAGCTCGATCCGATAGCCGCGGATCTTCACCTGGTCGTCCGCCCGCCCGAGGAACACCAACCGGCCCGCCGCATTGCGTCGGACCACGTCTCCGGTGCGGTAGAGACGCTCCCCGGTGACCGGGTCCGGTACGAAGCGTTCCGCGGTGAGCGCCGGCCGGGCCTGGTAACCGCGCGCCACCTGTAGGCCGCCGAGGTACAACTCCCCGCGCACCCCGATCGGCACCGGCCGCAGATCCGGGCCGAGCACCTGGGCCGATGACCCCGGTGCGGCGCTGCCGATCTGTGGCTCCTCACCGGCGACGACGAAGGCGTTGACCGCCTCCACGGTGATCTCGGTCGGGCCGTAGAAGTTGTGCACCCTGGTGCCCTTGAGCCCGGCCAGCACGTCCCAGACGCTGCGCGGGATGTCCTCGCCGCCCAGTGCCAGGATGGCCAGCGGGCATCGATCACCCTCGATCAACCCCGCTTCGGCCAGTCGGCCCAGCATCGACGGCGAGGTGTCCAGCATGTCCACCCGGTGTTCGTGGATCTTGCCCACCAGCCGGTACGGATCGCGCTGGTCCTCCTCGTCGAAGAGGACCACGGTGTGACCGCTGAGCAGCGCGAGTTGCGGTTGCCAACTCGCGTCGAAGGCGAACGACCAGCCGTGCCCCACCCGCAGCACCCGTTCGGTGTCACCGATGACTGGCCCGTAGATCTCCTGTCGATGCGCCGCCAGCAGCGCCAGCAGCCCTCCGTGAGTGGCGATGACCCCCTTCGGCTCTCCGGTGGAGCCCGAGGTGAACACCGTGTGCACCGCCTGATCGGCCGCCGTGGTGCCCATCAGCCGTTCGGTGCCCCGTGCACCGAAGGCGGGGGCCGACTCCCCCGTCGAGCAGCGTGCGCCCGCCCACCAGTCCGCCGTACCGGGCTCGGCGATGAGCACGCGGGCGCCCGCCAGTTCGACGATGGTGGCGTTGCGGTCCTGCGGAGCGGAGAGATCGAGGGGTACGAGGGTGCCCCCGGCCTTCAGCACCCCGAGGAGGGCGACGAAGAACTCCTTGGTGCGCGGTAGCGCCACCGCGACCCGGCTCTCCGGTCCGACACCGAGGGCGCGCAACCGGTGCGCGACGGCGTTGGACCAGCGGTCCAGGGTGCCGTAGTCGAGCTCTCCCGTGGCATCGATGACGGCCGTGCGCCGGGGATGGCGATCAGCGGCCTGCTCGAAGGCGCGATGCACTCCGTGGTCGGCCGGCCGATCCTGCTGGAGCGCTGCGGCGGGCCCGGCGGCGAGCGTCCTGAGCTCCGAAGCCTCCTGTGGCAACAGGACGTCCAGGTCGCGGTGCGTACGCCCCGGGTCGCGGGCGATCTCCTGCACCAGATGCAGGAACCGTTCCGCGAGGCGTCCGGCGTCCAGCCCGCCGAGCAGGGCGTCGACGTGGTCGACGTTGACGTAGAGCCGACCGTCGAGGAGGAAGGGGACCACCGTCAGCGGATAGTGGGTGTAGCTGTCCATCAGGACCGGCGCCATCTTCACGCCGTCGCCGATGTCCAGGGTGTCCCGTGCCGTTCCCTTCGGCGTGTTGTGGAAGATCATCATGGTGTCGAAGAGGTCGCCCGCGCCGGCTTCGCGCTGGATCTCGCTCAACCCCACATAGCCGTGCGCGCGTTGTTCTGCCGCGTCCTTCTGGACGCGTCGGCACAGGGCGTCGAGCGGTTCGTCCGGCCGGAGTGAGATGCGCGCGGGGACCGTGTTGATGAACAGCCCGATGGACGCTTCGATGCCCGGCACCTCTTCCGGCCGACCCGAGACCGTCACCCCGAAGGTCGTGTCCTCCCGACCGGTCAGCCGGTGCAGCAGCACCGCCCAGGCCACCTGGGCGACCGTGTTGACCGTGAGGTTGAGCGACCTCACCCGGGCGAGCAGTGCATCGAGCGCAGGCCCCTCCAGGGAGCGCATGGTCAGCCGGGGCAGCGGAGCCACGCCCGGAGGCGCCGTACTCGCGACCACCGTCGGCTCGTCCACACCGGAGAGCATCTCCCGCCACCGGCGCAACGAACCCTGCCGGTCCTGCCGTTGCAGCCAGCCGATGTACTCGGGATACGCGGGGGAGGGCGTCACGGGCTCCCGACCGCCCTCCTCGTAGCGATCCGCGAGCTCCCGCCAGAACAGCGGCACGGACCAGCCGTCGAGCACGATGTGGTGGAAGACCACCAACAGCCGGTGGTGATCGGGACCGAGCCTGGCCAGGGTGGCCCGCAGGGGCGGCCCCTCCACCAGGTTGAAGGGCTCGTACTGGGCGGTGTGGACATGGGCCTGGAACTCCTGGACGGTCATCTCCACCTCCCGCCAGGGGAAGTCCACGACCGTCGGCACCAGTTGCACCGGGTGCGGCAACCCCTCGTCCCAGAACCGTGCGAGCAGATGCGGATGACGGGCCAGTACTGCGGTGAGGGCGCGCCGCAACCGTGCGGTGTCCAACGGCCCGTGGAAGTCGGTCAGTACGGCGATGGAGTAGATGTCCGCCGCCCCGCCGGAATCCGCCCCCTCGGCATCGCCGGGTGGGCGCGCCGGAGCGTTGTGGAGCATCCTGTTGAGTGAGTACAGCCCCCGTTGGAGGGGGCCGAGTGCCAGGACTTGGGCGATGTCCTGCTTGCCGCTGGGGGCCACCGGGTGTTCCTCACCTCTCGCTGACGATCGGTCGTTCATGGGTAGGCGCGCGTTCTCGGACGAGGGCCGGCCGCGATCGTGCCGCGGCCGGCCCGGACGGTTCAGTGCGCGGCGTCGGCGGCCATCGCCTCACGCAGGCTCAGCGGACGCATGTCGGTCCAGTTCTCCTCGATGTACTGGAGCACCTCGGCGCGGGACGCCTCGCCGAAGACGGTCCGCCAGCCGGGCGGCACCTCACGGAAGGCGGGCCACAGGGCGTACTGCTCCTCCTCGTTGACCACCGCGTAGAAACGGCCGTTCTCGTCGTCGAAGGGGTTCGTGGACATATCTGGGTCTCTCCCTTGGGTGGGGTGTGAGCGGTGTGATGGTGCAGTGTGAACAGTGCGGGTAGTGCGGGCGGTGTGAGTCGAGGCATAGCTCCTGTGCCCCGCACGGTGGCAGTGGTGGCAGTGGTGGCAGTGGTGTCGGTGAGTCGGTGAGTCGGTGGGGCAGGGTCAGTGGGGTGTGAGCTTCCAGGCGTCGGCCTGTTCGCGGAGCTCCACGAAGCGGCGGTAGGTGCCGTCGCGCGCCAGCAGCTGGGTGTGGGTGCCCGACTCGGTCACCCGTCCCTCGTCGAGGACGATGATGTGGTCGGCACTGCGGACCGTCTGGAGCCGATGGGCCACCACGAGGACGGTGCGGTCCTCGGCGAGTTGGGAGATGGCCTGCTGCACCAGCCGCTCGTTCTCCGCGTCGAGCGAGGAGGTCACCTCGTCGAGCAGGACGATCGGAGCGTCCTTGAGCAGGGCTCGGGCGATGGACACCCGCTGCTTCTCGCCCCCGGACAGGGTGGATCCGCCCTCCCCGACCCTGGTCCGCCAGCCGTCGGGCAACCGGTGGACGATCTCGTCCACCCGTGCGAGCCGCGCCACCCGTTCCAACTCCTCCCGGGTGGCGCCCGGCTTCGCCAGCAGGATGTTGTTCTCGATGGTGTCCTCGAACAGGTACGGATCCTGGGACACCAGGGACAGCTGTCGCATCAGCGCCTCGGTGCCCAGTTCCCGGATGTCCCGACCGCCCACGAGCACCGTGCCCGCGCCGGGGTCGAGGTCGTAGAACCGGGCGATCAGCGAGAGGACGGTGGACTTACCCGCTCCGGAGGGCCCCACCAGCGCGGTCAGCGTGCCCGGTTCGGCGCTGAACGACAGCGAGCGCAGGACGGGCCGTTCGGGCTCGTAGCCGAAGGTCACCTCATGGAACTCGACCGTCGGTTCGCCCATCGCTGCCGGAGTCTGCGGCTCCGGCAGCGGTTCCAGGGAGAGCACCTCCTGGAACCTGCGCATCCCGACCGCCGCGATCCGCAGCCCGCCGGCGACCTCCGCCACCGCCGTGAGCGGCTCCACGAACCGTACCGCGAGGACCATCACCGCCAGCAGGACCGCGATGTCGGCGTCCTGGGCGAGGGACAGATGGACCACCAGGGCCAGCACCACCGTCAGCACCGTCTGGAGGGCGAGGAACAAGGGCGCGCTCGCCGCGGAGTTGCCGAGGACCATGCGGCGGGCCTGGGCGTCCTGTTCGGCGAAGACCGCGCCCAGGGGGCTGCGCTCGTCCAGCGTACGGCCGTAGGCGCGCAGCACCGGCTGCTGTGTGGCGTACTCCAGGACCTGAGCCGACGCCCGATTGGTGCCCGCTTCCCAATCGCTCTCGACCCGTTCGATCACCCGCAGGTACAGCCGGTACGCGAGCAGCGGCAACGGGGCGCCGAGCAGCAGGGCCAGACCGATCTCCCACCGCACGACGAGGGTGACCGCGATGATCGTCGCCGGAGTCACGAAGGCCGTGATGACCGGGGCGATCAGATGCGCGGGTGCGGTGGCCACGTCGATGGCGGTCTTGGTGACCAGCCGGTTGACGTTCGCGGAGCGACCGGCGCCGAACCAGCCGAGGGGGATGGTGGTCAGCGTTTCGCCCAACCGGGTGTGCAGCAGGCGCAGCAACCGGCTGGACAACTCGCCCGAGCGCAGATGGTTGCGCAGGATCAGCAGATGATGGGCGATGACCAGGGCGGCGAGGATGCCCGCCCAGGTCCAGGTGCGGTCCCAGTCCTCGGTGAAGACGGCGCTCAGCAGGGGGATGAGGGTGGCGCCGGCCAGTCCCTGGAGGACGGCCGCGACGGTGATCCTCAGCAGCAGGGCCCGTAGTTGGCGCCGCCCGGTGTCATCGAGGAGGGTGTGGAGGTCGCGGATCATCGTGGTGCGGGTCCTTCGCGGCTGTCGCTGCGGTCGTCAAGGCCGGTGCTCGGGTCGGGCGCCGGGGGCGGGGACTCCCGCAAGGCGTCCGACCCGCCGGGTTCGCCACCGGTGTGGGCGGCCCACAGCGCCGGGTAGAGGCCGCCGCCCGCCAGGAGTTCGTCATGGGTTCCCCGAGCCGCGATCCGACCGCCGTCGAGGACGACGATGGAGTCGGCGTGGCGCACGGTGTGCAACCGGTGTGCCACCACCAACACCGTCTTGTCGGCGGCGAGTGCGTTCAACGCCTGCTGGATGCTGGCCTCGCTGTCGGGGTCGACGGCCGAGGTCGCCTCGTCGAGGATGAGAACGGGCCGGTCGGCGAGGATCGCCCGGGCGATCGCGATGCGCTGGCACTCGCCGCCCGACAGGATGGCGTCCGTACCGACGACGGAGTCCAGTCCTTTGGGGAGCCGTTCGATGACGTCCGCGACGTGTGCGGAGCGGGCCGCCCGCATCACGTCCTCGTCGCTCGCGTCGGGGCGGGCGAGCCGAATGTTGTCCCGCAGGGACACCCGGAGCGGTGTGGTGTCCTGGAAGACGAAACCGACATGCCCGTACAGGTCGGCGAAGGGCAGCCGGCGCAGATCGGCGCCGTCGACGGTGACCCGGCCGGACACCGGGTCGTGGAAGCGCGCCAGGAGCTTCGCCAGTGTCGACTTGCCGGAGCCGGACGGGCCGACCAGCGCCGTCATCGTGCCGGGTGCGAGCGTGAGGTCGATGCCGCGCAGCGCGGACGTCTCGCCGTAGGAGAAGTCCACCGCCTCGAAGCGGACGGTCGATCCCTCGGCGGGCAGGCGCGGGCCGTGCGGCACCGAAGGCAACTCGGGCTCGGCGAGGATCTGCCGGACCCTGTCGGCCGCGCCCCGGGCGGCCAGCAGCGCGTGGTAGTTGAAGCCCACGGCGAGGACGGGTGCGGGGATGGCCAACCCCAGCACGATGAACGGCAGCAACTCCAACGGCCCTTCGAGCCAGCCGGCGCGCAGCAGCGCGGCGCCGGCCGCCGTCGTCGTCAGCAGCAGGGTCATCGGGGAGAGCGCGATCTCCATGAAGGTGGCGCCCGCGGAACTCGACCGCATCCATGCGTAGTGCCTGCCGTCGAAGTCGTCGGCGGCCTCCCGATACGCCTCATGGGCGCGCCCGATGGTGCCGAACGACTTCACCTCCGTGATGCCGTCGACGAACCCCACGGTCACCGAGCCCAGTCGGCCGAGCGAGCCCGCGTACTCCACCAACTTCTCGGTGGTGCCCCGGGTGGCGATCTTGAGTCCGAGCATTCCCGCAGCCACCGGCAGCAGGGTGACGACCGTCATCAGCGGGTCACTCAGCAGCAGATAGCCGAGAATGGTGGCGGGCACCACGATCGCCGTGGTCAGTTCGGTGACCGAGTGCGCCACCAGGTGGTGGAGCGCGCCGACATCGTCCTGTACGGCCTTCTTCACCAGTCCGGAGTTGCGTTCGGTGAACCAACCCAGTGGCACCCGGCCCAGCCTGCGCACCACTGCCCTGCGCACCGAGGAACCCAGGCGCACGTCCGCCAGGTGGGAGACGGTCGATGCGGCGAGCATCAGCACCAGGCGCAGGGCGAGCGCACCCGCGGCGATCCACGCCGCGGTCCATGCGGCGCCCTCGTCCACGGTGCCGCCGGTCACCTTGGGCAGGAGCACCCCGGCGAGCTCCACCAGACAGATCAGCGGTACGACGCCCGCGAAGGCGGCGACGGCGGCGAGGGCCGCGCTGGTGGTGAGCGGTCCGAGCACCGGGCGAAGGAGTGCCCCGAGGGTTGCCGGGGCGTCGGTGGGTGCGGTCGGGGCGGGAGCCGGTGGGCTTTCCTCGGCCGGGGTCCCGGAAGCGGGGGCGGGGGTGTCCACGCCGGTGGTCGTCGGGCTCACTGGGGCGCTCCTTGCTTGTGGTCGGCGCCACGGGGTACGGCGGTGGGGGACGACGGCTGTCGGAAGGCGAGGGTGATCAGCCCCAGCGCCAGTACGGAGGTCACAGCCGTCGCGACGGGGAGCCAGCCGGCGCCGACCCGGGAGACGATGACCCCGCCGAGCGCCCCACCGAGGGCGATGCCGAGGTAGCCGAAGCTCGTGTTGAAGGCCAGGGCCTGGGCGGTGAGATCACCGGCCACCTGGTGCAGACGGGTTTGGACGGCCGGCGAGCTGAGGTAGGCCAGGGCACCCCACAGGGCGACCAGGGGCAGGAAGAGCGCCAGTGAGACCGGACGGATCCACCACAGCGCGGCCAGGGCGAGCACCACGACGGTGAACAGGCCGAGACCGAGTCGGATGGTGCGGTCGGCGCCGAGCCGGTCGGTGGCGTATCCACCGGCGAAGACTCCCACCGTGCCGGCGATCCCGAGGACGGAGAAGACCAGGCTCCGCACCCCGTCACCGGCGCTGAGGACTCCTTGGAGATAGGGGACCAGATAGGTCAGCAGCATGATCGAGCCCATGATGGCCAGCCCGCCGCCGGTGAGGGCGAGCAGGATCGGCCGGGCTGACAGCGCGCGGAGCTGTTGCTTCAGCGGTAGCGGGACCGACGGCTCGGTCGCGGGCAGGAAGAGGGCCACGAGCAGGAGGCTCAGCGCGCCGAGGCCCGCCATCGTGCCGAAGGTGGCCTGCCAGTTGAGGCTGGTGCCGATCCAACTGCCCAGCGGGACGCCGAAGGCGATGGAGCCGGTGACTCCGATCGCCAGGACCGACAGATATCGGCCGCGGCGCTCTGGGGGAGCCAACTCGGCGGTGCTGGCGAAGATCAGTGGGGTCGCCGCCGCCGCGGCCAGGGCGGCTGCGATCCGCAACCCCACCATCACCGCGTACGAGTCGACCGCGGTCGCGGCCAGATTGGCGGCGGTGAAGGCGGCCAAGGCGGTCAGCACCACCGCGCGCCGCGCGACATGGGACAGCAACAGTCCGGCCAGGGGTGTGACGAGTGCGATCGTCAGTGAGAACACCGTGACGAGCTGACCGGCGACGGCCTCGGAGACCGAGAGCCCCGCTGCCAGCTCGGGGAGTATCCCCGCGATCACATGGTCGTCCGTGTAGAACGTGAATATCGACAGGAACAGCGCGATGAGCCATAGCGGCACCGCGGTTCCTTTCCCCTCTGCCACCACTTCTCCTGACCGGTACGGGTTGTACGGGAACT
The DNA here is from genome assembly GCF_042753785.1 of Streptomyces sp. NPDC059256. Classification (NCBI taxonomy): domain Bacteria; kingdom Bacillati; phylum Actinomycetota; class Actinomycetes; order Kitasatosporales; family Streptomycetaceae; genus Streptomyces; species Streptomyces sp. NPDC059256. Next base: position 66,315 of record NZ_JBHYZO010000015.1, read on the forward strand.
GCTCGGACGGGTCGTGGGGGGGGGGGGGGGGCCCGCGGGGCGGCCCCGAGCCGGGGGGGCAAAGGAGGTGGGAAGACTAAGAAATGTAGGACAAGGAAAAGGGTTTTC
>NZ_JBHYZO010000015.1:66432-141923 GCF_042753785.1 Streptomyces sp. NPDC059256
ACCGCCCCCGCGCTTTGCCCCATCGCCCCCCGGCGGCTCCTCCCCCCCCCCCCCCCACTTCCCGGCCCGGGGCGGGGGTGGGGGGGGGGGGGGCGGGGGGGGGGCCCCCCCCCGCCCCCCCGCGGGGCCACCACGAGATCGGGGACTACTTCTGCGTCTCCGACAGATAGGTCTGCCAGACCTTCTGGACGTTCGCCTGGGAGGTGAGCTCTCCCTGCCCGGAGGCGAGGTTGTTCAGGTCGTACGCGGAGGCGTAGAAGGCGAATCCGGACATGCCGTACCAGATGTCGGCGTCCGGGATGACGACCTTCCCCTTGAGCTTGGCGAAGGTCGGCTTCTTCTGGAGCGCTGCCGGGTCGTAGTAGGCGCCCTTGGGGATCACGATCAGCTTGGCGTCCTGCTCGGGCAGGAACTCCGACGACAACGGCACCGAGTAGCCCTTGACCTCGCGCTGCTGGAACGCCGGCCGGGTGAATCCGGCCTCCTTGATGAGGGTGGAGATGGGTACGTGCGGAGGCATGGTGAAGTCGTTCTGCCCGAAGGAGTTGCCGAGCAGGGAGAGCGTCTCGTCGCCCTTGGCCGCCTTGTTGGCGTCCGCCGGCTTCCTCAGGAGCGCCTCGGTCGCCGCGATCTGCCGCTTGCCGATCTCCTCCTGACCGAAGTAGCCCGCGGTCTTGGTGACGATGTCGCGCCAGGTGCCCTCGATGGGGAGGACGACCGTGGGCGCCAGCTTGGTGAGCTTCTGGTAGCCGACACCCGTCGGCCCGGCCGCTCCGGTACCGACCAGCAGATCGGGGGCGTCCGCGGCGAGCTTCTCGATGGAGGGGACCGTTCCCACCGTCACGTCACGCAGTTCGACGCCCTCGGCCTTCAGGATCTCCTGGCCGCGCGGCTGTGCGCTCGCCTTGTAGACGATCTTGGGCTTGATGCCGAGCGACACCAGGGTGAGCCCGGCGACCTCGTCCAGCGCGACCACGGACTTCGGTGCGGTCGGTATGGACAGGGTGCCGACGGCATGGGTGATGGTGCGGGTCTTCTTCTCAGCCGCGACCGTACTCTTGGCCTTGGTGCCTTCCGCGTTGTCTTTCTCCGATGACGTTCCGCAGCCGCCGAGGAGCAGCGGTGCCACCAGGGCCGCTGCGACAAGGACACGACGCTTTCTCATGGTTCTTCTTCTTTCGCTGTTTCTTCTCTTTGTCCTACGCTCGCGCGCCGGCATTGCCGAGCATTCGGTTCACCCGTTGCGCGAGCGCCCTCGGCAACCGGGACACCGCGGCGATGAACACCTTGTTGCGGAACCCGGGAAGCGAGAACGTCTTTCCCCTCGCGATGTCCGCGAGACACCGGTCGACCACGGTGTGCGGCGTGAGCCACCACCCGTCGCCGACCGCATGCACGTCGATACCGGCCCGTGCGTGGAACTCGGTGCGGACGAAACCCGGGGCGAGGACCATCACCCGGGTGTTCGTCCCCCGCAGGGCATGGCTCAAGCCCTGCGAGAAGTACAGGACCCACGCCTTGGAAGCGGCGTAGGTCGACCCCCGGCCCGGTATCAGACCGGTGATGGACGAGAGGTTGACGACCGTTCCGCCGTCGCGCTCCAGCATCACGGCGACTGCGGCGTGGGTGAACTCCTGGGTACTGGAGACGTTGACCGCGAGTTGGTCGCGCAACTCGTCCCGGTCCACGGACCAGAAGGAACCCGAGAGCCCGAACCCGGCCGCGTTCACCAGGAAGTCGACACCCTCCTCGATGCGTTCCGCGACGACCTGCCGGTCGACAGCGGACGACAGGTCCGCCGGCAGCACCTCGCAGCGGGTGCCGTACCGGCCCGTCACCTCGGCGGCGACCGCGGACAGCCGGTCCTTGTCCCGGGCGACCAGGACGAGGGAGTACCCCTGCCCGGCGAGCCGGTCGGCGAAGGCGGCACCCAGACCGGAGCTTGCGCCGGTGATCACGGCGCACCGCTCGGCACCCGATCCGGGGATCCGTACATACGGTCTCCGTGACGTGGTGGGCGGTTCACTGTTCGTCATCGCCCTCGCCCTCCAGATAGGCATCCAGTTCGTCCTCGCTCAACTCGGCGACCTCCCGGTAGAGGCCGGCGATCTCCTCCAGCCGTCCGCCCTCCGCCTCGGTGCTGTGCAGCAGGGCCGCGAACTCGCCGGCGCTGCGCGTGGCGAAGACACCTCCCGGTCTGATCCGGGCGCCGGGAAGGATCTCCCGCAGGTCCAGCACCACGCGCGACACGATGAGGGAGTCACCGCCGAGGAGGAAGAAGTTGTCCTCGGGCCGAACTTGATCCACTTCCAGATGACGCCCCCACACATCGCACACCAGCCACTCCAGTGCACTGGTGGGCGCCGTCGGGGCCTGGTTCGTCGGCTGGACGTCCTCTCCGTCCGCCCCCGTCGGTTGATCGTGTTCGCTCTCGTAGGCACGCAACAGCGCCGCGCGGTCCACCTTGCCGTTGCGGCTGGTGGGCAGGGTGTCGACCACGATCAACCGATGGGGGCGCAGTGCGGGCGCAAGCCCGGTCATGGTCTGCTCCCGTACGGCCTGCGGATCGACTCCCTCGTCGAGCACCACGAAGGCGACCAGCGCGCGGAAGGTGCCGCGCACGGTTCCCGGCACCGGAAGCACCGCCGAGCGACGCACCCCGGCAAGGCCGTTGAGGAAGGCGGTCACCTCACCGGGCTCCACCCGGTGCCCACGGATCTGCACCTGGTCGTCGGCGCGCCCGATGAACTCGATGAGCCCGTCGCGGAAGCGTCCGAGGTCACCGGTGCCGAAGAAGACCTCACCGGTGTGGGGATCGATCCGGTGCCGGTCCCTGGAGATCCCGTCCGCGGTGAGGTAGCCGGGGGTCACACCGACTCCGGCGACGACCAACTCCCCGCTCGCCCAGGCGGGTCGGTCCCGGAAGTCGGCGTCGACGACGCGGTAGTACGTCCGGGGGATCGGCCGGCCGTAGGGCACGGTCGCCCAGGCGGAGCCGACGGAGTCCGGGCCGTCCACCACATGGGCGATGTTCCAGCCCGTGGTCTCCGTGGGGCCGCCGATGCTCACCGGTCGCACCGAGGGCGCAGCCGCCCGCAACCGGTCCAGCAGCGGCAACGGCACCCAGTCGCCGCCGGTCAGGACCCACCGCAGGGACGGCAGAGCGGTTGCCCCCGCGCCACCGACGCCGTCGAGCAGCATCTCCACCACGGCGGGTGCCGCACATACTGCGGTGACCGAGTGGCGCTCGACCGCACGCGCCCACTCCTGTGCATCGGCCGCGCAGCCGCGTCCCGCCAGTACGACCGTGCCACCGGCGCCGAGCACCACGAACAGATCGAACAGCGAGAGGTCGTGATGGAGCGAGGCCACCGCCAGCGAGGTGTCGTCCGCGGTGAGACCGAAGTGCTCGATGGTGTGTTCCACACAGTTGGCGAGCCCGTCGAGGGTGATCGGCACGCCCTTGGGTTCACCGGTGGAACCCGAGGTGAACAGGACGTACGCCCAGGAGGAGCCGTCCCGGTCGAGGGGGTGATCGGGCCAGGGCGCCCGCCAGGGCAGCCCGGCCGCGCCCGGCACGAGGGGTGAGACGTCGACGCAGCTCACTCCAGGCCAGCCGCCTTCCGGAGCGAGTGCACGGGTCTGGGAGTCCGTCACCATCACCCGCACGCCCGCCTGCCGCGCCACGGTGGCGATCCGCTCGGGCGGCAACTCCGCGTCGATCGGCAGATAGGCCCGGCCCGCTTCCAGCACACCGAGGCAGGCCGCGTACTGCCGCCAGCCGCGTTCCACCAGGACCGCCACCGGTGCATCGCCCGTCTCGGTGCTGCCGGCGAGCGCATCGGCCACGGCCAGAGCGACCGTACGGCTCGCCGCCGCCAGCTCACCGCGGGTCAGGGCGGTGTCGCCGTCCACCATCGCGGGGGCGTCCGCGTCGCGCAGGGCGTGTTCCCGGATCACCGTGTGCGGCCAAACGCCACGAGCCGTACGGTCCGGGCCTTCGCCGCGTTCCCGGGCCACGGTCTCGCTGACCGCGGCCACCGGGGCGTCGGACCAGGAGGCCGTCGAGTCCCCGAGAGCCTCCAGCTGACCCACGAGCAGCCGGAACACCCCGTTCACCACGGTGGGCGGGAACAACTCCTCCACCACGTCCCAGTTGAGCACCAGGGCCCCGTCGCGCTCGCGCAGCAGCAGGTCCATCCACACCTGGGGGGTCTGACTGAGCGCATAGGTCTCCCGCAGACGACCGTCGAAGATCGCGTCCACACCGTCGCCGACGCCGAGCTCGCTCGTCATCACCACGGGTGCCAGGGCCTCCGTGACGCCGCCGTTGCGGCGGATGAGTTCCCGGGTGACGTCCATCCCGCTGAAGTGGCGGTGCTCAAGATCGCTGAGCAGACGCCGTTGGACGCGTGACGCCAACTCGTCGAAGGTCCCGACCCCGCCGGTGTCGACCTCCAGCAGGGTGAAGGAGGCGAACTCGCCGACGATGTCGTCGATGCGGGGGTGCACCGGATGACGGCTCATGCTCGGCACGTTCAGCAGGAACCGGGGCTCGTCCGCCCACTGGGCGAGGGCCCAGGCATAGGCGCTCAGCACGACCGCGGTCGGAGTGAGCCCCCGATGGGCGGCATCCGCACATATGCGCGCCCATCGCTCGGGGGCGATGAGGTGGCGTCGATTGACGAAGACCGGTGCGGCCACGCCCGCAGGCTCTCGAACCATCGGCAGTCGGGGCCCCGCGGGCAGCGTGTCGACCCGCTCCCGCCAGTACTCGGCCGCACGCCGGAACTCGGGCTGTTCGCGCAGCCGCGCCACCGCCGCCACGTAGTCCCGGAACGTGGGTGCGTCAGGAACGGGGGCCAACTGGCCGCGCAGCGCGGCCGACCAGTCGTCGAAGACGACCTGAATGCCGCGGGCGTCCGCCAGCAGTGCGTCGATGCTGACGCACATCCGCAGCCCGCGTCCTGGCAGCCGTACGAACACCACACTGAACAGGGGGAAGAGACCCGGTGGCCGGCTCTCGTGGGACAGCCGGTCCCGGACCGCGGCGGCGGCGCCGGGATCGGCCACCGCGTCGACGACCTCGCAGACGTACGGCGGGACCTCGTCGACCGGCAGTACGCGCTGGGTCATGGTCTGCTCGTCGAAGACCGTTCGCAGCATGTCGTGCTGGGCGATCAACTGCCGCAGTGCGTCCTGTACCGCGGCGATGGAGATTCCGGAGTCGCCGGCACCCGGGCCGAGCTCCCCACCGGGGGCCGCCTCCACGCCCTCGTACTCCAAGTACAGATGGCAGGCCACACCTCCGCCCTCGATGTCGCCGCCGCGCCCGATCAGATACGCCTGCTGCTGGTCGAGGAGGTCGAACGGCTCGTACCGGTCCTGCGGCCGGGGTCGGAGCGCAGGTTCCTCGCCCGAGGGGGCGGGGACCGCGACCCGGGAGGCGACCAGTGCGGCGAGTGCGTCGAAGCGCGAGTGTTCGGCGACATCGGGCACGTTCAGCCGGATGCCCAGCCGTTGCCGCACCGCGGAGACGACCTTGATCGCTGTCAGCGAACTCCCGCCGACCTGGAAGAAATCATCCTCGTCGGCCACCTCGCCGACGCCGAGCACCTCCGCCCAGATGGCGGCCAACTCGGCCTGTGCGCCGACTCGATCATCGGCCGGTGCTGCCTCGGACACCGCGGTGTGATCGGGGAGCGCGGCCTTGTCCACCTTGCCGCTGGGCGTCAGCGGCAGGGCGGCCAACAGGACCACGGAGGACGGCACCATGTAGTCGGGCAGGCTCTCGCCGAGCCGCTGTCGCAACCGGGCGGTGAGACCGTCCTCGGCGGTGCCGCGCGGTACGACGTACGCCACGAGGACATTGGCGCCGGACGGGTCGCGTCGGGTGACCGTGGCCGCGTTGGCCACCTCCGCCTGGTCCAGGAGACGCGCGGTGACCTCGTCCGGCTCGACCCGATGGCCACGGATCTTCGTCTGGGCGTCGGCGCGCGTCACATACGCGAGTGCGCCGTCGGGCAGCAGTCGCACCAGATCACCCGTCCGGTACATCCGGGCACCGGGAGCACCGAAGGGGTCGGCGACGAACCGTTCGGCGGTCAGTCCCGGTCGGCGCAGATAGCCGCGCGACAACTGCGGTGCCGCGGCGTACAGTTCGCCGATCGTGCCGGGCTCGACCGGACGCATCAGAGGGTCGAGGACGTACGCACGACAGGTGTCCAGCAGCGGACCGAGGGCGACCGGACCCTTGGCGTGGCCACGGCCACGCTGGGGCAGCGGATAGGCCGTGATGACATGAGTCTCGGTCGGACCGTAGTGGTTGTGCAGGGTGGTGCGCGGATGCGCTTCCAGGAAGCGGTCGATCCAGTCGTTCATCACCAGTGGCTCGCCCGACTGGTAGACGTGACGCAGCGCCGGGAGCGCCGTTCCCGTCTCACCGGCCGCGCGACACATCTCCTGGAGCATCACCTGCGGACAGAAGAACTCGGTGATCTTCCGTCGGGCCATCAGTGCGACGAGTGCTTCGGGGTCGGTGCGCTCCTCGTCGCGCGGCAGCACCAGGCACTTGCCGGCGGCCAACGCGGTCAGGATCTCCTGGCTCGCCACATCGAAGTTCAGGCTCGCGAACTGGAGGACCCGCGGCTCGTCCTCCGCCGTGGCGGTGCGGGTGTGCCAGTCCACCAGGTTGCCGATGGCACCGACCGTGTGCACCACCGCCTTGGGCGTGCCCGTGGAGCCGGAGGTGTAGAGGACGTACAAGGCGTCGTCGGCGCAGGTCCCGGCCCAGTCCGGGTCGCCCGAGAGCCCGTCGGCGCCGGCGATGTCGATCGCCTCGGTGGACTGCGCATCCGCGTACGGGGTGAGGGTCGTCGCATCGCCGATCACGGTGGCCACACCGGAATCCGCTGCCATGAAGGCCAGCCGCTGACGCGGATAGGCCACGTCCAGCGGCAGATAGGCCCCGCCCACCCGCAACACGGCGACGATCGCCGCGATCGCGTCGAGCGAACGCGGCAGGGCGATGCCGACCGTACTGCCCCGGCCGCACCCGTGCTTGCGCAGCAGCCGGGCGATCGCGGCCGAACGTTCGTCCAGCGCCCGGTAGTCGACCACCGAATCCCCCACGAGCACCGCGGGAGCGTCAGGGGTGCGGGCGAACTGCCGGGCGATGCGCTCCGGCAGGGTGGCGGTGTCCGGTGCGGGCGCGCGCTCGCCCCGGACCAGCCGGTCCACGAACAGATCGACGTCGGCGGGAGCGATCGACCGCACATCGTGGTCGACCACGACCCGACCGTCCGGGCGCCACTCAACAGCCAACGGATAGGCGTGCTGCGGGTCCTCGCTGTGTTCGACGATCCGCACCTCGGCCTGCGGCCCTGCGGCGTCCACCGGTAGGCCCCACACCCAGGAGCGGTCGAGCAGCAGGGAACCCCCCACCACGTCGGGGGTCCCGGTCACCGTGACCTCGGAGCCCAGCGCTGTGCGCACCTCGCCCGGGCTCACCGCCGGCATCAACTCCTTGAGCCACGCCGTCACCTCCGAGCGGGGCATCCCCGGCGACGGTGTGACCTGGATGCGGCGCCGCCGTGGATACCGGGCGGCAACCCCTTCATGGCGGTCGTGCACCGCGGGGGAGGGAAGCACATCGGCAAGGTCTCCGTCCGGCAGCCCCACGCGGGCACAGAACTCCCGTGCCACCTCGTACGGCACCGAGGTACGGCCCTCGGCGCGCGGGGCCGCCACCGAGACGAGGTACAGCGCGCCCCGGCCGTCCTCGGGCGCGGGCAGCATGACCACGCGCAGCGTCCAATCGCCGTCCCCGGCGAGGACGCCGTGCCACTGCGCGGCCTGGACCTCGCGGAACGCGGCGAGCGCGGCGGCCTCCCCGCCGTCGGAGAGGTCCACCACCTCTGCTGTGCCGGGTGAAGTGTCCGGCCCGGCCGCATCCACCCACCGGTGTGCGGGCACGGCGCCTCGCACCCGCAGCACGACATGTGCCATCGGTGTCCCCATGGTCAGACCGCCTCCGTACGATGACGTGACACGAACGTGCTCCTCAGAAGATCGAGAGATCGAGCGGGGCGCCGGTGAACCGCCCACCGAGCGACTCGGCGCTGGACACCCCACGCGGTGGATGGAAGGCCAACGCCCGGGCGGCGGAGACCAGATAGGCCACCTCCGGACCGGTGACGAAGGCGAGCCCGCCCAGCAGCCGGGCCAGCCGCGCGCACAGATCCGGCAGCCGCTCCTCCACGAACAGCCGTGCCAGCAGGGCCTCCGTCATGGCGTCCTCCGCGGCACCGCCCGCATCGAACGTGGCCGCCGCGCGCTCACAGGCGCTACGGCACACGAACAACTCGGCGGCGAGCTCGCCCAGCGCACGCCGCTCCACCCGCGGTGCGTGCGCCGCCCGGTCGAACAGCGACTGGGCCGTACCCAGATAGGTGCCGCAGGCCAGTACCTCGAACCAGGTCCACGCACGGACCTGCAACTCGTCCATGCCGCGCTCCGGCCGCCCACCGGGCACCACCATCTCCGCGGGAACGTGCACCTGGTCGAGGACGACCTCCTCGCTCTCCGCCGCCACCAGCACCGGAGCGCGCCAGAACGGACGCACCCCCACGCCCTCGATCGCCGCCGGGATGACCGCGAGGGCCACCGTTCCGTCCCGCTCGTCGTCGGACCTCACCAACACACTGCTGGTGAGGATGTCCATGGACCGGGCCAGACTGCACGGCTTCTTCGCACCGTTGAGGACATAGCCGCCGTCCTCCTGGACGGTGGCCGTGGTCCGGGGCACCAGTGCGTCGGATCCCCGACGCGCCTCGGACGACGCCGAAGCGAGCAGATGGTCGCGCCGTGCCACGGATGCGAGCAGTGCCCACTGGGGGGCGTCGTCGCCCACATGGACGCGCAGGTACTCCACGAAGGACACCACCGCGAGGTGGTGCATCATCGTGCCCACGCCCAGGGACGGTGAGAGCGTCGCCAGCGCCGACTGGACCCGCAGCGCGTCACGGCAGTCGAGTCCGTGCCCGCCGTGGCGTGCGGGAATCAGCAGCCCCGGGCCCTTCGCCTTGCGGAACAGGTCCAGTACCGGACTGCCCTCGCCCTCCAGCTCCATCAGCCCGTATCCGTCGAGCTCTGTCACCAGGCCCGGCAACAGGGTGTTGGTGAAGGCCGCATCGGCCTCGGTGAAGGCGCTCCAGCGCCGACCCTGTTCACCCATTGCCGTACTCCTCGCTGCTCGCGGCTACCGTCGTTGCGACCCCGGTGGTCGGGGAATCCGCTGGATCACCGTGGTGTGGTGTGTTCGTCGGGGGCGAAGAGGCCGCCCCCGTGAGGGTGTGCTGGACCCACTGCGCCAGTGACGAGGGAGTGTTGTGCGTCCCGAAGACCTGGACCGGGACCGTGATGCCGAGTGCGTCCCGCAGCCGTCGCCGTAGATCGACCGTGGTGAGCGAGTCGAGCCCCAACTCGGTGAAGGTGTGGTGACTGCGTTCTTCGGTGTCGGCGGGGGTCAGGTGCAGCACCCGCGCCACTTCGGTCAGCACCGTCGTGTCCGGTGGGAGTTCCACGGGTGTCGGAATCTCTTCGACCGGCCGGGCGATGATCCGGGCAGGGACCTCGATCGCAGCGGCGGACGGATCCGTTGCGGGGGAGGGCGGCACCGGCGTCACTGTGGAGGGTTTGATCCAGAACCTGCGGTGCGCAAACGGCGTCGGTGGCAGATCGACCGGCTCGTCGATGGGGCCGCCGAAGGTGTCCGCCGTCCAACCGACCGGCACACCCCGTGTCCAGGCCGACGAGAGCGAGGAGAGGAAGTCGCCGTACGAACCCGACTCGCGCCGCAGGCTGCCCAACACGATGGTGTCCGCGCCGCCCTCCAACCCGTCCAAGGTGGCCGTGATCGGCGAGGTCAGCACCTCGTGCGGACTGACCTCGATGAACGCGGTCCGCCGTGAGCCCGCCACCGCCGCCACCGACCGGGCGAAGTGCACCTCGCCACGCAGGTTCTCGTACCAGTACGCGGCGTCCAGTTCGGTGCCGTCCACGTACGCCGCCCGAGTGGTGGAGAAGAACGGGGTACGGGCCCTTCGCGGGGAGATCCCCGCCAGGGCGGCCTTCAACTCGGCCTCGACCGGTTCGACCATCGCGGAGTGGGACGCGTAGTCCACGGCCACCGTCGCGGTGCGCACCCCGGCCGCGGCCAAACGATCGACGAGCGTTCCGACGGCCTCCACGGGACCCGACACCACTGTGCTGTCGGGGCCGTTGACGGCCGCGACCTCCACCGCAGCGCCCGCTGTGGCGGACTTCGCGAGCTCTTCGCGGGCCCGTGACTCATCGAGGCCGATGACCGCCATGGCTCCGCTCCCCGACAGCCGGGACAGCAACCGGGCCCTGATCGCGACCACGCGGGCCGCGTCCTTCAGATCGAGGGCGCCCGCCGCATAGGCGGCGGCGACCTCGCCCTGGGAGTGCCCCAGCACCAGGTCCGGGACCACCCCCGCGGCACGCCAGAGATCCACCAGTCCCGCCATCGTCACGAACAACGACACCTGGATGCCTTCGAGGCTCTCGGCGCGTCCCGTGTCGTCCGCACCGCTCAACAGGTGCGGGACGGAGAAGTCGACGTACGGGGCGAACGCGTCCGAGCAGGCGGCGACGGTGTCCGCGAACACCCGCGACTCGCGCAGCAGCCCGCGCGCCATCCCGGCCCACTGCGAACCCTGCCCGGGGAAGACGAATGCCACCGCGCAGTCACCGCGCGCCTCTCCGAACGCGATCTGGTCCATGACCTCCCCGCGCAGCGCGGCATCGAGGCCGGCGAGCAGTTCGGACCGGTCACCGGCGACGACGGACGCCCGGTACGGCAGTGCGGCCCTGCGCGTCGCCAGCGTCAGCGCGGTGGACGACAGGGCGGCGGTACCCACCGGGCCCTCGCCGTCCGCCAGCGCCGTGCGCAACCGACCCAACTGGGCCCGCAACGCGGTGCGGTCGCCTGCCGACACGATGAACGGCAGGGCCGAAGCACCTGCCTCCCGAGGCCGTGCCCGGTCATCGGCCAGCGGAGCCCCGGACGAGTTATCGGACGGTGTGCCCACCGGCCCGGCGGACTCCGTGGACCGTGGGATCGGGTGGTGCGCCGCTGTCGACAGGACTGTCAGAGCGCCGCGGTCCGCCCGCTCGCCCTCGTGCCCCATCTGAGGGCCGACGGAGCCCGGCTCCTCGATCACCAGATGGGCGTTGGTACCGCTCATGCCGAACGAGGAGATCGCCGCCCGGCGCGTTCGGCGCCCACGCGGCCATGCCACCGACCGCTCCAGCAGCCGTACGCTCTGTGGCCACTCGACCTTCGGGGTCGGGGTGTCCGCGTACCGGGTCGCCGGCAACCGCTCCTCGTGCAGGGCGGTGACCATCGCGATCAGACCGCCCACTCCGGCCGCTGCCTGGGTGTGGCCGATGACCGACTTGAGCGAACGCAGCAGGATCGGCGCCGTCGCTTCGTCCCGTACCCCGTAGGTGTCGATGACGGCCTGGGCCTCCACCGAGTCGCCGAGGACCGTACCGGTGCCGTGCGCCTCCACCACGTCGACGTCCTCGACGCGCAACCCGGCGTCGGCCAACGCCCGGGCGATCACCTGGCGCTGGGCGCTGCCGTTGGGCGCGGTCAGTCCATTGCTCGCCCCGTCCTGGTTGACGGCACTGCCCCGGACTGTTGCCAGGACCCGAAGCCCGCGCCGGCGCGCCTCGGAGCGGCGGGCCACCACGACGACGCCCGCGCCCTCGCTCCACACCGTGCCGTCCGCGGCGGCGGAGAACGCACGACAGCGACCGTCAGCGGCCAGCCCTCCCAGCCGCTGGAACTCCTGGAACATCTTCGGCGTCGACATGACCGTCACTCCGCCGGCCAGTGCCAGATCGCACTCACCCCGTAGCAGTGAGCCCGCGGCCAGATGGACCGCGACCAACGACGAGGAGCAGGCCGTGTCCACCGTCAGCGCCGGTCCGGTGAGCCCCAGTTGATAGGAGACCCGCCCGGACAGGACCGCGTTCGACGCGCCGGTCAACTCATGCCCGCCCAGGTCGTCGCCGGACTCCCGGGCGGCCGTCGCGTAGTCCCCGGCCATGGCGCCGAGGAAGACGCCCACGTTCTGCCCGTGCAGGGAACGCGGATCGCATCCGGCCCGTTCCAGCGCCTCCCAGCACAGTTCGAGGACGATGCGCTGCTGCGGGTCCATGGCGCGCGCCTCCCGCGGGGATATCCCGAAGTGGGCCGCGTCGAAGCCGGCGACGTCCGCGAGGAACCCGCCGTGCCGGGGGTGCGGTCCTGGCACGGACCACGCAGGGCCACGGTCCTCCGGGAAGTCGCTCAGCACCTCCCGGTCGGAGACGGCCAATTCCCACAGCTCCTGGGGCGAGGTCACCTCACCGGGGTAGCGGCAGGCCATGGCGGCGATCACGACCGGATCGTCGTCGACGTCGGTCGAAGGCACTCCGGAGATGGGCACCGGCGATGCCTTCGGCCGGCGCTGGGCGACGGTCCGCGGGGCGGACGGAGCTTTTGGACCGCTCAGATGGGCAGCGAGCGCGGCGGGGGTGGGATGGTCATAGACGAGCGAGGTCGGCAGCTCCAGCCCGGTGCGCGAGGCGAGTTCCGCCCGGAGCTCCAGCCCGAGCAGCGAAGTCATTCCGAGGTCGGCCAGGGTGTCCATGGCGTTGACGGAGTGCGCCGGGCGTACCCCGAGCACCTCGGCGACCGTGCCCAGGACGAGTCCGAGGAGATCGCCACCAGGCGTGGTCGGGACAGCCGGGACAGCGGGCGCCACCGCCGAGACTGTGGCAGGCACGGCAGGCACGGCAGGCACGGCAGGCACGGCAGGCACGGCAGGCACGGCAGGCACGGCAGGCACGGCAGGCACGGCAGGCACGGCAGGCACGCCGGCCATGCCGGGCCAGTACCGTCGGCCCGTGAAGCGGTACGTCGGCAGTGCGGCCCAGTCACCGTGACCGAGCCCGGGCAGCCCCGCCCAGTCGATCTCCTGGCCGCGGACATGCGCCAGCACCAGCGCGTCCAGGAACGCCCCGTACTCGTCGGACCCGTCCCCGAGCAGTGAACCCGCCGCGACGGCGGCTCCCTCAGGTCGGTCCACGGTCCTGACGACGCTGCCGCGGACCATGGCGGTGAGGGTGGCGCCGGGACCCAGTTCGAGGAAGAGGGAGGTGCCGGCGTCGGCCAACCGGTCCAGACAGTCCCCGAAGCGGACGGTGCGCCGGATGTGGTCCACCCAGTACTCCGCGGTGCGAAGCTCGTCACCGGTGGCGAGTGCTCCGGTCACATTGGACACCACCGGAAGTTTCCGCAGGCCGTAGTCGATGTCCGCGGCCACGGCCCGGAACTCGTCCAGCACCGCGTCCATGTGGTGGGAGTGGAAGGCATGGGCGACCTTCAGCACCCGGGTGCGGTGACCGCGGTCGCGCAGCACCCCGGCGCAGGCGAGGGTCGCCTCGCGGTCCCCGGAGACCACGGTGCCCGCTGGTCCGTTGACCGCGGCGATGCCCGTCCCCGGGTGGTCGACGAGGACCGCGCGGACCTCGTCCTCGGACGCCTCCACGGCGACCATGACCCCGTCGGGGTCCGCCTTGGCCATCGCCGCGCCGCGGGCGAGGACCAGCCGGACCGCGTCGGGCAGCGACAGGACGCCCGCCGTGTGAGCCGCGGCCAGTTCGCCCACGGAGTGCCCGGCGACGGCGTCCGGCGCCACCCCCGACTCGGACATGCTCTGGTACAGGGCCACGCCCACGGCGAACAGCGCGATCTGTGTGTACTGCGTGGCGTGCACGAGTGCGTCGGCGTCCTCTCCCGTGGGCGAGGGGCCGAACACCACCCGGTGCAGGGGAACCTCCATCAGCGGGTCGGCGACGGCGGCGATCAGGTCGAAGTGCCGTGCAAAGGAGGGCAGTCGGCGGTACAGCTCCGATCCCATACCGGGGCGCTGACTGCCCTGGCCGGGGAAGAGGAACGCGGTGTGCGCCCCGGTGCCGACGCCGTACCGGATGGCACGGTCCCGCTCGCCGTCGGCGATCGTGCGCAGCCGCTCGCGCAACTCACCGGTGTCCCGGACGGTGAAGCCGCAGCGCTGCGGCAGTGCGGCCCGGCGGGTGGCGAGCGTACGGGCGACGGCGGTCAGCGCGGCGGTGTCCTCGCAGGCGTTCGGTGTGGCTGCCCACTCCGCCAGCGCCGCCGCCCCCAGCCGCAGTGACTCAGCGCTGGTGGCGGAGAGCAGTATCGGTACGGGCACGGCGTCCGTACCGGCCGTGGCGGTGTCGTCTGTGCTCGCCGTCGTCCTCGTCGTGCCCGGATGGCTGACGCCGATGGTGGACGAGACCCGGTCGGTCGGCTCCGGCGCCGATGGGACAGAGGTGTGCGCAGCCAGCACCACATGACAGTTGGTGCCGCCCATGCCCACCGAGCTGACGCCCACCGAGGCGCCGTCGCGCAGCGGAACCGCCCCTGCCGGAACCGCGATGTTCGCCTCGGCCAGTCGGCGCACCAACGCGCCGCCGAGATGCCCGGCGGTTCCCGGTACGACACCGTGCCGGGCGACCAGTACCGCCTTCACCAGCCCGAGCAGGCCGGCCGCCCCTTCCAGATGCCCCGTGGTCGTCTTGATCGAGCCCACCAGGAGCCGTCGGCGCGCTGGGCCGTGCACCGGCCCTGTCGCTCCCTGGCCGAACACCCTCAACAGGGCACCCGCCTCCACCGAGTCCCCGACCCGTGTTCCGGTGCCGTGGAGCTCCACGAACCCGAGTTCGGCCGGCTCCAGCTCCGCTGCGGCACACGCCCTGCGGATCGCCCGGGCCTGCCCCTCGGCACTGGGGACCACCAGCCCCTGGCCGCCGCCGTCGTTGGTGACGGCGGAACCCCGGATGACGGCGTGGATGCGGTCGCCCGACCGTACGGCGTCCGCCAGGGGGCGCAGGACGACCGCGGCCCCGCCCTCGCCGCGGACATAGCCGTCCGCATCGTCCTCGAACAGGGTGGCGAGGCCGGACGGGGACTGACCGCCGAACCAAGCGGTCGCGGTGGCGGCTTCGGTGGAGAGGTTCAGATTGACGCCCACCACCAGCGCCGCCGTACAGTCCCCCGCCCGCAGCGCGAGCACGGCCTGGTGCACGGCGACCAGCGACGACGACTGTCCCGAGTCCACGACCACGCTCGGTCCGCACAGCCCGAACGCATGGCTGATCCGGTTCGCCATGACCGAGGGCGCCCAACCCGCCAGGGACGACGGCCCGATCGGCCCCAGCCGACCAGCCGCGTGCTCCATGGCCCAGTCCGCACCCATCGAACCGACGAACACACCGAACTCCGCGTCCCGTGGGGCTCCGGGCACCTCGCCGGCGTCCTCCAGGGCCGACCAGCCGAGCTCCAGCGCCCACCGCTGGTGCGGGTCCATCGCGGTCGCCTCGCGATCCGTGACACCGAACACCTCGGCGTCGAACCGGGCCACGTCGTCGAGGTATGAGCCCTGCTCGGACTGCTGCAACAGGCCCACCGGGATGGCGGTCAGGTCGAAACGACCGGCCGGTGCCCTCCCGTCGGCCCGTCGGCCCTCCAGCAGCAACTGCCAGAGTTCCTCGGGCGTCCGCGCGCCCGGTACCCGGCAGGCGAGCCCGACGACGGCGATGTCGTCGCCCCGCGCACTGCGGTCGCTCATGCCTCACCGCCGCCGTGCGCCGCTGCGGAAACGGCCGGGCCCCGCCCGTCGACGGCGACCGGCTGCAACAGGCCGGCGGCCCCCGAACCCGCTGCGACCGCCTTGCCTCCGCGTGCCGATCCCAGCACCCGATCGGACAGCAGACCGAGCGAGCTGAGGTTGGCGAACCCGGGGCCCTGCTCGTACCCGGCGAGCGTCGGCAGCAACAGCCGGGGGCTGACACCGCTCAGGGAGAGGTCGGGGCCGATGCGGCGCTCCAATGCCCGCACGCCGTTCGTCGCATCGCCGATCGCCCGGTACACCGCCTTGCGCGCCACGGTTCCGAACAGGTCCAGGAACCAGTCCGGGCGTGCCCCGGTGGCATCGATGACGACGTCGAACCGCAGCACGCGGTCCGATCGGCCGGGGTTGCTCAGCACCAACTCGGTCCGACCGTCGACACGGTCCAACGAAACCACCGTGCCCTGCTGGTGCTCCACCCCCGCATCGGTGGTGATCGCTCCGATGGCCCGAGGGGAGAACACACCGCGGTCGGTGCGTGCGATGACGTCCCTGCGGTCCTGTTCCGACAGGTCGCGCCAGCGTTCCGGGCTGGAGTAGAGGGCGTTCTCGAAGTAGCCCTCGCCCCTGCTGTAGACCACGGGCTGCGGGCTGATCACCGTGGTGGGCCCGGCGTGCTGGTGCATCAGGTACTCGACGATCGCCGCGGCCGTCTCGCCGCCGCCGACCACCGCGACGCTCGGCTCGGCCACGCCCGTGTCCAGGCCCAGCCGCCAGAACTCCTCGACACTACAGGTGGCGTCGCCGGCGAGCAGACCGTCGTGCGGACCGGGCCCGCTGATCATCATCTGGTCCAGATACAGCGTGGCCTCACCGCCCTCGACCCCCTCGACGGTGACTTCCCACTGCCCGTCGGAGATCTCCAGGCCGCACACCAGTCCGCGCACCAGCGGAAAGTCCATCCGGTCCGCCGCCCAGCGCAGATAGGCAGCCCATGTGGCGTGGCGCGGACTGGGTCGACCACTGTCCACCCAGGTGGCGTACTCGCCACGGGAGACCAAGTAGCCGGCCCAACTGAACTGCTGCATACGGGTGTTGATCTCGGTCGTCAGCGGACCGTACACATCGGACGCATAGGGGAACCCGAGGTCTTTCTCGGGGCTGGTGGACAGTCGGGGGCGACCGTTGGTGCGCCCGCCCACCGCCGTCCAGTTGGCCCCCACGCCGTGGGGTTCGACGACCACGACGCGGGGAACCGGTATGCCCAGTTCACGTAGGACCTGACTCTTGGCGGCCGTGGCCAGCGCCTTCGGTCCGGCACCCACGACACCGAGCAGCCCGTGCGGGTCGCGGTTGCCGGTGCCGAAACGACGTCGGGCTTCCTCCAGGGAGAGCGGCTCCATCGACTCAGTGCTCCAGCTTTCTATCGGGGGTGCTTCGAGTGGGGTGGGGAGTGGGCGCGGTGGATCGCGCCGAGGCGTTGGGCCGGGCGCAGGGCCTGCGGACGACACGCACGTCAGTCACGCCCCCAACTGCCCAGCAGCGCCTGAAGGGTTTCCTTGTCGAGCCCGGACGCGTCGGTCGCCGACACGGGTGTGTGAGCCGGTCGGGCGTCGGCACGGGCCGCATCTGCCGCCGCCCGGTCACAGGCCGCGGCCAACTCGCCGACCGTCGGGTGCTCGAACACCATCTGCGCGGTCAACGGCAACCCCCGGGACCTGGCCCGGCTCGCGAGTTGCACCGAGATGATGCTGTCGCCGCCGAGGGCGAAGAACCCGTCGGACCGGCCCACGTCCTTGGCGTCCAGCACATCCTCGAACAGCGCCGCGACCGTCTCTTCCGTCTCGGTGCGCAGGGCTTCGTGCACGCCTTCGGTGCGCACCTGCGGCTCAGGCAGCGCCGGCCGGTTCAGCTTCCCCGAACCCGTCAGCGGCATCGCGTCCAGCACCGTGATCACCGCGGGATGCAGATACGACGGCAACTCCTGCGCCAGGCGTTCGCGCACCGAAGCCACCACGGCGTCCCGCTCCGCCGTCGGATCGACGAGGGTGATGTATCCGGCGAGAGTGGTCGACCCGTGCACCTCGTGCGTACGGGCAGCCGCCGATGCCACCTCGGGCACCGAACGCAACGCCGACTCGATCTCGCCGAGTTCGACACGGATGCCCCGCAACTTCACCTGGTGGTCGGTGCGCCCACCGAACACCAACCGCCCATCGGCACTCCACATCGCCCGGTCCCCGGTGCGGTAGAGGAGCTCCCCGGGGCGCGTTGCGTACGGGTTGGGCACGAAGCGTGCCGCGGTCAGTCCCGGCTGTCGCCAGTAGCCGCGCGCCACCTGGTGGCCCGCCGCGTACACCTCGCCGGGTACGCCCACCGGGCAGGGGTTGAGCCGTGCGTCGAGCACCAGCACCCGGGAGCCGTCGACGGGGGTGCCGAGGTGCAGCCCCTCCTCGTGCAACCGGCCCCGCACCACACCGCCGCTCAGTTCGGTGGCACCGTAGTTGTTGATGATCTCGCTGTTCGGTGCGGCGGCGCGCAGCCGCTCCAACAACACGCCCGTGATGGGCTCGCCGCTGGTCACCCAGCGCGGTACCGAGCGCACCGCATCGGGCGACACGCCCAGCAGGGCGTTGATCGCCGTGGGTACGGCGGTGACCTGACCGATCGGGTTCCCCTCGATCAGCCGCACCAGACTGCCCACGTCCCGGGCCTCGTGCTCGTCGGCGAGGAGGAGTTCCGCCCCCGCGACCAGACCCGCGAGGATCTCGCACCCGCCGTCGTGGAAGCTGAGCCAGCCCTGACACAGCCGGACGTCGGGCGTGGCGATGGGATAGCGCACCGGCTGCCAGGTCAACCGTGCCGCATAGGCGCGATGGGTACCGATGACGCCCTTGGGCACTCCCGTCGAACCCGACGTGTACAGGAAGTAGGCGATGTTCTCCCCGCGGGCCCGCCGCGCCACCTCCACCGGCAGCCGCTCGGCCGGCTGCGCCGTGAGTGCCGCGATCACCTCCGGCGAGTCCAGCACCAGCCGCGGCGATGCGGCCGAGTCCGGCAGTTCCACCGGGGCGTCCGACCGGGTCACCACCGCCACCGGGGCCGCGTCCGAGATCATGAAGTCGAGCCGGTCCGCCGGCAGCCGCATGTCCAGGGGCAGATAGGCCGCCCCCGTCTTCACCACGGCCAGCAGTGCCACGACCATGTCCACCGACCGCGGTACGGCGATGGCCACGAACCTCTCCGGGCCCGCGCCGTGCTCGATGAGCAGTCTGGCCAGCCGGTCACTGCGCTCGTGCAACCGGCCGTAGTCGATGGTCTCGCCCGCGCAGTCCACCGCGGTCCGGGCGGCTGCGCCCGGCTCCTGGAACAGGTTCCGGCTGCGCTCGATGAGCTCCGAGAGGGTTTCGGCCCGCTCGGGCACGGCCTGCGGGCCGTGGCTCCACTCGCCGAGCACCGACTGCCGCTCCCGCGCGGGAACCAGGTCCAACTCGTGCAGTCGGATGCCCGGATCGTCGACGACGGCCCGCAGCACCTGATGGAGGCCCTCGATCAAGCGGGCCACCGCGTCCCCCTCGTAGAGGTCGCGCCGGTAGATCATTTCCCCGCCCCAGCCACCGGTGGCCGAATCGGGCTCGAAGTTCACCGACAGGTCGTACTTCGCGGTCGCGGTGTACTGCGGCACCAGCCGCCAGTCGAGGTCCTCGGTGCGGTGTCGCACCGCCTCTTCGTCGCGCAACTGGACCAGCACCTGGAAGAGCGGATTGACGCTCAGCGAGCGCTCCACGCCGACCGCGTCCACGACCTGTTCGAACGGCAACTCCGCGTGCTCGTAGGCGTCCACCGCACGCTGCTTGGCCCGGGTGACGACCTCTTCGACGGTGGGATCGCCCGAGAGGTCGTTGCGCACCACGAGGAGATTGACGAAGAGCCCCACCACCTCGTCCAGGGACTCGTCCGGCCGATTGGCGACCGGGGTGCCGAGCGGAACGTCCTCTCCCGCTCCCCAGAGGCCGAGCAGTACGGCGACGGCGCTCTGGAGCACGATGAACGGCGTGGCGCCGGTGCGCTCGGCCAGTCGCTCCACGCCGGCACGTATCTGTTGGTCGAAGGCGAAGTGGGCGATGCCGCCCGCGCTGTAGGGCTGCGCCGGGCGGGCCCGGCCGAGCAGGACGGACGTGTCCTGGGGCAGGTCCGCCAGATAGGTGCGCCAGAACGCGCGGAGCGCCTCCGGGTCCTTCTGTCCACCGGCGTTCGCCGGATCGGTGCCGGCGAGACGTTCGCTCTGCCACACGGCATAGTCCGCGTACCCCACGGGCAGTGGCGTCAGCACCGGTGTGCCGTCCGTTCCGGCGCCGCCTCGCAGTGCCTCGTACGCCCGGGTCACGTCCGCCACCAGCACACCCGCGGACACCTCGTCGCAGATGATGTGGTGGACCAGCAGCGACAGCACGTGCCGTTCGGCGCCGACGCGCAGCAGGGCAGCCCGGAACGGTCGCTCGCCGGCCAGGTCGAAGGGGTGCTCCGCGGCCCGCGCGAGCGCGCCCGCCACCTCGTCCTCGGTCACCGACAGCACGGGCAGTTCGACCCGGTGGTCGGGAAGGACGCGCTGGTGGCTGATGCCGTCCCGGTCGGGGAAGACCGTCCGCAGGGCCTCGTGCCGCCGCAGGACCTCCTCCAGTGCCCGTTGCAGCAGCACCGCATCCAACGGCCCGTCGATCCCCAGCGCAATGGGAACGTTGTACGTGGTGCTGGACTCCTCGATGCGGTCGACGAACCAGATGCGCTGCTGGGCCGGGGACAGCGGTGGCTCCGCTGGACGCGGGCCAAAGGTCAGCGCACGTTGCTGATGGGCGGGTTCGCCCGCCCCGACCAGCTGGGCGAGAGCCGCTGGTGTGGCCCGGGTGAATGCATCGCGGACCCCGATGTGCACCCCGAGATCGCGGCGGATGCGCGAGATCAACCGGGTCAGCAGCAGGGAGTGGCCGCCCAGTTCGAAGAAGGAGGTGTCCGCGCCGATGCGGCGGCCCCCGACCGAAGGTGTCTCCTGCGCTGTGGTCGGTGCCTTCCGGGCGTCGGGTACGGACGGGTCCGCGTTCCGACCGAGGAGCTCGGCGAACAGTTGGGCGATCTGCCGCTCGGCGCCCTCACGCACCGGCCGGAACGATGTGGACTCGGCCGCGGGAGCGTCGGGCAGCGCACGGCGGTCGGTCTTGCCGGCCGGGGTCAGCGGCAACTCGTCGAGGACGACGAAGGCGCTGGGCACCATGTGCGCGGGCAGCGCGGCCGTCAGCCGCGCCTTCACCGCCTCGGCGTCGAGTTCACCGTCGCCGGCAGCGGTGAGATAGGCGACCAGCCGGCTGCCGGTGTGCGCGTCCTCGCGGGCCACGACCACGGCTTGGCCGACCTGTTCGTCGGCGCGCAGCACGGCCTCGATCTCACCGGGCTCCACCCGGAATCCGCGGATCTTGACCTGGTCGTCGACGCGTCCGATGAACTCCAGCTCGCCGTCGTCCGCGAAGCGCGCCAGGTCTCCCGTGCGATAGAGCCGTGCACCGGGGGTCAGCGGGCTCGGTACGAACCGCTCGGCGGTCAGGGCGGCACGTCCCAGATAGCCGCGGGCCAGCGAACTGCCCTCGATGTAGAGCTCGCCCACCTCGCCGAGGGGCGCGATCCGTAGATCGGCGTCGAGAACGAGTGCCACATTGCCCCACTTGGGGGTGCCGATGGGCACGATCCGATGGCCCTGCGCGGCGACGACGGGGTAGCCCGTCACGGACTGGGTGGTTTCGGTGGGGCCGTAGAAGTTGGCGAGGGTCACTTCGCTGTGGGCGCTGAAGCGCTCCCGCACCCGGTCGGCGAGCTCGCCGGGGAGGGCTTCGCCGCCCACGGGCAGCCAGCGAAGCAGGGGCAGTCGAGCGTCGGGGGCGGCGGCGGCCAGGTAGTGGAGGAAGCTCGGTACCGCATGGACCACGGTCGCGTCGAGTTCGGCCAGCTCGACGAAGAGGGCGTCGAGGTCCCGTTCGGCGTCGGGGCGGGCCACCAGGACCTCACCGCCGGCGGCCAGGGGCCCGAAGAGCTCACCCATGGAGACGTCGAACGCGGGGGAGGCGAGTTGGAGCCAGCGCACATCCTCCAGCCGGTCGTGCGTGGCGGCGAAGTGGGACAGCAACCATGCGAGATGGTCCCCGAGGGCCGCATGGCTGGTTCCGACACCCTTCGGGCGCCCGGTGGACCCCGAGGTGTAGATGATGTACGCGAGATTGTCCCGGCGCAGCGGGCGTACCCGGTCGCGGTCGGTGAGGTCGCCCTCCCCGGCCAGCGCGGAGACCTGGGCGTCGAAGGCGGATGAGGTCACCACCGTGCGCGGCACCGTGCTCGACGGTATCGCCGCGTCGGTCGTGGCCGAGGTGAACAGATGGCGCGGACCGGCGTCCGCCAGCAGCCGGGTCAACCGCTCCTCGGGGTGGGCGACGTCCAGGGGGAAGAGGACCGCGCCCGACTTCAGCACGCCGAGGGCGATGCTCACCGCGGTGAACGAGCGCTCCAGCGCACAGGCCACCACGTCTTCCGGGCCGATGCCCTGGGCAGCGACCCACCGGGCCACCGCATTGGCCCGGTCGTTGAGCTCCCGGTACGTCATGGTTCCTTCGGCGCCGCGCAGGGCCACCGATTCGGGACGCTGGGCCGCCTGCTGCTCAAACCGCTCCACCACACCGGGTGCGGGCGCGTCGAGGGCCGGAGCCGTGCCATGGGCGAGGACGACCGCGTACTCCTCATCGGTGACCAGGAGCTGATCACCGAGGGCCACATCGGGGGAGCCCAGGCCCGCCAGCAGGGTGCGCCGGGTCGACTCGACCAGCGACTGCACGGTCTGCTCGCCCACCGCCTCGGGTATGTACTCGAAGCGAACCACCCAACATCCGTCCGGCTCCTGACGGGCCATCACCGACAGCGGGGCCTGGGCGATGCCCGTTCGGGCTGGGAGGGGTCGCACATCGATCCCCGGCAGCCTCAGCGGTACCTCGGCCCCTTCGATGCCAAAGCTGACCTCCACCGGTTGCACCCTGCCCGAAGCGCCGAGCAACCGGATCGCCTCGTCGTACTCAAGGTCCTGGTGGTCCAGCGCATCCACGACGACCCGGCCCACCGAACGCAACGCGTCATGGAAGCTGCCGCGTGGATCGGTGTCGAGGACGAGGAGGAGCACATTGCCGAAGTAGCCGAGGGTACGGGTGGTGTGCCCGCTGTCCCGCCGCAGTACGGGGGTACTGACCAGGGATCGCTCGCTCCCCGTGTGCCGGCGCAGCGCGGCGGCGAAGGAGGTGAGCAGGACCGTGAAGGCGGTGGTCCCCGCGGTGCGCGCGAGGGCGTCCAGGGAAGCGGACTGCACCGCGTCCAAACGCACTTCCTCAGCCCTGGCCTCAGCAGTTTGCTGGTCGGCCGCGGTCCGTCGGTCGAGCCCCGCGGAGCCCGAGGCACGCGTCAGGGTCTTCGCCCAGTGCCGACGCAGGGCGGGCAGTGCGCTCTTGACCTCCTGCTCCACGGCGAGGGACGCCCGTGGGTACGGGATCGTCGGCGCGGGGTGCCCGCCCTGGTAGACGGCGGCCAGATCCTCGAAGAAGACCTGCCAACAGGCGTCGTCCCAGGCGATGTGGTGCACCACCAACAACAGGGTGTGTCGGTCGGGGCCCTGGACGTACACGGTGACCCGCAAGGGGTGCCCGGACTCCAGGTCGAAGGGTGCGCGCAGGTCGGCACGGATCAGCGCTTCGACGTCCGTGTCGCGGGCGTCGACCTCGGTCAGCTCCAAGACGTCGGATAGATCGGAGATCGCCAGCAGCTCGCCCGCTTCGGTGAGCGCGTACCGGGTGCGCAGGACCTCGTGGTGGGCGACGACGGCACGCAGCGCGGTGGCCAGGGCCGGGAGGTCGAGCGGCCCGTCGAGGCGCAGGGCGGTGCCCACGTTCAGCGCGGCACCGGTGGGGTCGCTCGCATGCTGCAACCACAGGCGCTGCTGGGCCGTGCTCGTTCCCGACGGAGCGCCGGTGTCCGCCGCCCCCTCCACGGCGGACACAACCGTGTGGGGTTCATTCCCACTGTCCTGGTCGACCAGTCCACCCGCGGCGATGCGTTTGCGCAGCGCTGCGAGCCGCCGTTCGTGATCGCCCTTGCTCCTGGCCGTGTTGCGCATGCCCACATGCCCTCCCCATGTCACTGACCGACCGTTGTGGCCGACAGTCCTCGGTCCATATCCGGGCCGGCACCGAACCGCACGGTGCGCCCCACCGCACCGGCACGCTCTGGATGCCGCCCGTTCCCCGCGGCCCGCTCGGGCCTTCGTTCACCGTGATCGCCACGAGCCCGCCGCCCGGCCCCGCCCGCGCCGTTGCGCGGTCGTTCGGTGCCGTTGCGGTTCGTGCTCGTGGCCGGGGCTCATCCCCAGGAGTTCACGGTGAAGCGCTCGCTCAGTGCGCGGGCACCGATGGCGTATTCGCGCAGTTCGTTCGCCTTCCCGACGAGGAGTTCATCGCCCGAGGTGACAGCGATGTCAGTCAGCCATTCGTAGGTCGCCTCCGCGGGCACGTCGTAGCGGAAGTGGACTTTGGAGAGGAGGAAGAGGAACTCCTTGAAGTTCGAGCGGTCGACGACCTGCCCCAACCCCTTGATGGCGTCGAGTCGGGCTGTTGGCAGGGGTGGCCGCTCGATGATCTGGGCATCGGTCGACGGCCGGTAGCGGGAGGCGTCTCGGAAGACGTCCGACTCCTGGTACTCGCCGTCGAAGGCGAAGTCCACGCAGAGCATCTGCCGACTGTCAGGGGAGAAATTGGCCGCCGCGTGCACCGATCCCGCGTCGAGGAACCAGATCTCCCCCGGGCGCATGTTGATGACGGTGTCGTCGTTGGAGTGCAGGGCGGCTGCGTTCTCCTCCAGGAACATCAGTACGCGGAAGTACTGGTCCGCGTCCTTGTCCAGTTCTACGAAGTCCCGGTGCGGTATGACGACCGCGTCCACGAGGTTGCGGGTGCGCACCATCGTGATGTGGTCGGTGTTGAAGGTGCTTTCCACCAGGTCACGCAAGTAGGTGCAGTTCTTGCCGTGTTCGGTCAGTTGGGCGGGGGAGTCGGTGTCGCGGTAGAGGTCGTCCCCGGAGTCACCGGTGCTGTTCCACAGCGGCAGGTTCTTCCAGTAGCCGTTGCTGAACTCGTCGTAGCCCTCTTCACCGCGGGGCAGAGAGCTGAGGTATTCGAGGTCCCTGGACAGGAGTGTTTCGTCCAGGTCGATGCGTCCCAGGATGTGTGATCTCAAGACTGACATCACCTTTCCGAATCGTGTTGCGGGCACGGGCGTGGTTGCCTCGCTCCCGCACTGGTCAAGTGCCGCGGACATGCCTCTTCCGCGGCGTACCCCAAGGCCCGCTGCCGGCGGGCGCGGTGGTCCGGTCACCCCGAGACAGCACGGGGCCCGCGATGTGTTGTGGTGTTGGGGTGCGCCGGGGTGTGGCGTCCTGCTCGGCATCGGCTCCAGTCCGTCAAGCCGACGTGGCCAGACGCTATCCATGTCCTGAAAGTTCGGCAAGGCTTACCTAAGTTGATCTCCAATATTACACATAGATCACCCATCATTGACATCCTGACGTGACGGGCATCACTAACAACTCGCTCAACCGTGTGACGAGTTGGCGTAAGGTCGCCGTCGGCGGGGTGATGGTGATCTCCTTGTCGGTGCGGTCGCCCACCTGGAACAATCCCGGGGGAGTGTGAGCCTCGTTGACCGGAGCTCACCCCCTGTTCGGCGCTGCACCCGCCCGCACCGCGCGGTCATGCCGTCGTGGCCCCACCCCGACGCGGACCTGTGAGAGCCTCGGCTCGGCGCCCGGCCCATCCCCCACCCGACACAGCCGTACCAACCGTGGAGTGTCACGTTGAACCCAACCGAGACCTATCCGGTCCTGCCCCGCTATGTCACGGACGGGCTGCCCGCCGCCTGGCTTGAGGTGCCCGCGCCGCCCACCGACTTCGTCCGTGGGGGCCTCCGGTACCGGCAGGTACGAGCGGACGGTTCGGACGTGCCGATGATTTGGGAGTGGATGAACCGGCCCCACACCGCGAAGGGTTGGGAGTACGACTGGCCGCTGGAGCGCTGGCAGGCCCACATCGACGCCCAGTTCGCCTCCGACTACTCGCGCCCCATCATCGTGGAGAGCGAGGGGCGACCCATCGCCTACATGGAGTTCTACCGGATGGCACAGGATGTCGTCGGGCACCACTACCGGGCCGCCGCGCACGATCTGAGCATGCACCTGGCCATCGCCGACCTCGTGGACACCGGCCGCGGCCTCGGCAGCAGGATCATCGGAGAGGTCACCGATGAGTTCTTCCTGCGCGACCCGCTCTGCAACGCCGTCGTCTACGAACCCGACGCGGTGAACGCGGCGTCCCGCAGGATGATCGAGAACAACGACGCCACCTGCCTGGGCGAAGTCCAGGTCCGTCACCGCAAGATCGCCCTCTACGCCAAGGCGAGGGAGGGGCACCCGTTGCCGCGCATCGAACCCTGACCGGGGCACGGCACAGGCGCACACCGCGCCGCTCACACAGGGGAACGAACTCTGTACAACGGAGGGAGGACCCCCCGGTCCCGGCGCCGCGGCGAGGACGATCCCTCGCTGCGCACGGTGACCGGCCATGCTCGGCACACCGTGCTGCGTCGTGGCTGCTCGGGAGGGTACTTCTGCGTACCCTCCATTGGTGACGCAACGTCATATATGTGGTTCGGTGATGCAGGGGCGCAGGGGACCACCCGGTGTGACTGCTCATGGCCGCGGGGCCACACTTGCCCGTGCGCGGCCTCGTGATGACCGTGCGGGATGCGGTGCACCGTGCCCGCCCGGACGGTGTGGAGCCCGGGCGGACACCTCAGTCAGATGTCGCCGTCACGCCGGGATCGGAACGACGATGGGTGCGCTGTATGCCGAGGTGTTTCCGGCCAGGTCCTTGGCGCGTACCCGGAACGTATGCGGGGTCCACGGTTGGAGCCCCGTCACCCGCAGTGAGTTGACTCCCACGGTGTTGCCCGCCGGCAGACCGTCCCGGGAGACCTCGTACATCAGGGGCGAGTCCCGGTCGTCCGATGACGCGTTCCAGGACAGCAGCAGTGAGGTTTCGGTGAGCTCGGCGAAGTTCAAGCCCTGTGGCACGGTCGGTGGCGTGGTGTCGGGCAAGGTGCAGATGCCCTGGTTGAGGGTGCAGTTGGCGGGCCGTCCCGCGCCCTGCGCCACCCAACCGAAGGTCACCGACGCGCCGGGTGCGATGGTGCCGTTGTAGCCCTGGTTGCGGAAGGAGTACCAGTTCCCGTCGCGGGTGAGCGTCGCGTCCCAATGGGCGTTGACCGTGGTGTCGGCTGGCAGGGCGAACGACACCGCCCAGCTGGTGAGTGTGAAACTGCTGACGTTGGTGATCGTGAAGGCGCCCTGGTAGCCGCTCTCCCATGACGTGGTCTGTCGGTAGTCGGCCACGGCGGGGATCGCTGCCCGTGCGCTGGCCGGCGGTGCGAACAACAGGGCGAGCGTTCCGATGATGGTGGCGATGGAGAGGACCGATGACACTGTTCGTCTTCGCATGAGCTGCTCCTTGAGGTCGGGACGGTCCGTGCGCCTGGCCGGCGTTGGTCTATACCAAAGCCGGTGGGCCTATCACTTATCGCTAACTGCCCTGTAGGTCAAGGGAGTTGAGACGCATTGCCACGGAATTCGGTGCCAGGCCGGCCCATTTATCCCGTTCGACGGTGATGGGTGTGCGACCTGTGATCGGTGGCGCGAAGGAATGCCCTACCAGTCCACATCATTGCTCGTACCGGGCGGGTAGCCGTGGGGTCGGTTCCCCGCGTCCGTCGATCGACTCGGTACGGACCGGTACGGTTCCGTCGACGACCGTGGCTGAGCCGGGGACGGGCACACAGGTCTCCGATCCACCCCTGTGAATGCGCAAGGGCCGCAGCCCTTCGGCCTCTCCGATCCACCCCTGTGAACGCGGACGGGCCGCAGTCCCTTTGGCTCCGCTGACCACTCCCGACCTGAGCTCGATGTGTACTCGGCCGAAGCCCGCGCCGGCCGGACCTCAACTACGTTGGTTCCCCATGACAGCTACCGCGACGGACATCACCGAAGAACTGATCCGGGAACTGCTGCGCGAGCAGCACCCCGACCTGGCGGATCGACCAGTGAAGCTCGGGGCGCGCGGTTGGGACAACCAGCTGTGGCGGCTCGGCGACGACCTGGCCGTCCGATTGCCCTGGGCCACGGAGTCCGCGGACGCACTGCTGCGCAAGGAACACACCTGGCTCCCTACCCTTGCCCCGCACCTTCCACTGGAGATCCCCGTCCCACAGCGCCTCGGTGAGCCCTCCGAGCGCTTCCCCCGGCCCTGGATCGTCACTACCTGGGTGCCGGGCGAGCCCGCCGACCGTGCCCCCGTGACGCGTGCCGAGGATGCGGCCGTCACCTTGGCCACCTTCCTCACCGCGCTGCACCGGCCCGCCCCCGACGAGGCACCCACCGGACGAGGACGCGGCGGCGCTCTCGCCGACACCGCCGAACACCTCACCCAATCGCTCGTCTCGGCCACCGAACTGGGGCTCATCCCCGACCCGGATGCCGTCCGCGCGGTCTGGGAGGACGCTGTCGCCGCACCCGATTGGGCAGGCCCGAGCCTCTGGCTCCACGGAGATCTGCATCCAGCCAACATCCTGACCACGAACGGCACCTTCTCCGGCGTGATCGACTTCGGCGACCTCTGCGCCGGCGATCCCGCCGGCGACCTCGCCGCCGTCTGGATCCTCCTGCCGGACGGAGTCGCCGACCTCTTCCACGAGACCTACCGGCCGAGCCCGGACGCCGCCACCCTGCGCCGCGCCCGTGGCTGGGCGGTGTTGCGCGCACTCAGCGGCATCCTCATCGGGGACGCCGGCGTCCACGGTCGCCCCGGAGGCAAGCCCACCTGGGGCCCACCAGCCCACGCCTCGCTCCAACGCCTCACCGCAACGGTCCACCAGCGATCGAGCACCACAGAGGCCGGCTGAGGAACGACCATTGAGAGCGACAGAGGGCGGCTGAGGAACGACCATCGAGGGCCACAGAGGGCGGCTCAGGGACGGGCCGCGTGCCATCAGCTGTCGCGACACCTGCTTGGCAGCGCCCCGTTCGGCCGGCGTGCTCATGGTCCGCGCTCCGCTGAATGGGGCCTGCACGGTGATGCGTGGCCTGGTCACCACGGAGTCCTCCGCCGCGGGAAGTGGTCGGAACACTCCAAGACCGGCGCGTGATCGTTGTCCTCGGCGAGGCCATCTTTCGGGGCCGCCCTGTTTCAGACTTGCGGGACGTGGCGGCTCGACAGGTCGCCGCGTCCACGTCCAAGTCGACTCAAGGACTCCCATCGTGAGCGAACGCGTCCTCATCCCCCGTAACCGGGGATTCCTCTTCCTTGACTCCCATCCGGCGGGCTGTGCGCAGACGGTGACCGACATCTGGCAGGCGTGCCCCGCCCCCGCCGATGTACCCGAGGGCGCCGGACCCGTGGCCCTGATCATCGGCTCCTCGGCCGGATACGGCCTGGCGGCCACACTCGCCGGGCTCAAGCGTGCCGGCATCCGCGGGGTCATGGTCTCCTTCGAGAAGGCGCCCACAGAACGGCGTACCGCTACGGCCGGTTGGTACCGCACCGCCGCCACCGCGGAACTCGCCCGGGGCACCGGGCGGGACCTGGTCTTCCTCAACGGGGACGCGTTCTCCGACACGATGAAGGACCAGGTCGCCGATCTCGTCGAGCAGCGTTTCGGCGGCAGGCTGGACTATCTGATCTACTCGGTGGCCGCTCCCCGGCGTACCGACCCCGACACCGGTACGACGTACGCCTCCGTCCTCAAGCCGATCGGTCGGGCGAACCGCACCAAGACACTTCTCTTCGACGGGCAGGGAGTTCCCGAGGTCCGCGAGGTCGAGACCGGGCCGGCCGAGGGGGATGACGTCGAGCAGACCGTGGCCGTGATGGGCGGCGTGGACTGGGAACGCTGGATCGACCACCTCACCGGTCGGGGCCTGCTCGCCGAGGGCTTCACCACCGCCGCGCTGTCGTACATCGGATCGCCCCTGACGGAGGCGATCTATCGACAGGGCACCATCGGTGTGGCCAAGTCCCATCTGGAGGCCACCGCCCGTGTCCTGAGCGAGCGGCTCGGGAAAACGGTGGGGGGACGGGCCGTGACCTGCGTCAACGGTGCCGCCGTCACCCAGTCCTCCACCGCGATCCCCGGCATCGCCCTGTACACCGGCCTGCTGCGCGGCGTCCTCGGCGAGGATGTGGTCTCGCCGGTGCACCAACTCGCCGCCCTCTGGGACCAGCTCACCGGTGCGGCCCCGCTCGTGCTGGACGACGAGGACCGGATCCGTCTGGACACCTGGGAACTCACCGACGATGTCCAGAAGGCCGTCGCCGAACGCTGGGAGACTGCCACCACCGACACCATCGCGCGTCTCGCCGACCTCGCCTGGTTCGGTGCCGAAGTCCAACGGCTCTACGGATTCTCCGTGCCGGGCATCGACTACACCGCCGCGGTCACCACGGACATTCCCTGGCCCGGCCACACCCCGTGATCCGGACGTCGAAGCCGTCCCCGCACAGTCGGTCGACGGCTATGTCCATCGCCGTCGGCCGACGGCGAGGCGACCGGGACCGTCTGACTGTCGGTCTCGCTCACCGGTGTGGCAGAGTCACATCGGAACATCGGTCCGTGGAGTCCGGGGGACTCGTGGGCGGCCGTTTCCGGCGCCTTGGGCCGGGGTGTTGAGGGGGACTGAGTGGCGCAAGTGATCGACGGTCGCTTCGAGTTGTTGGCACGACTCGGCGGCGGTGGCATGGGGTTGGTGTGGCGAGCGCGCGATCTGGTGCTCCACCGTGATGTGGCCCTCAAGGAAGTGCGTCCACCGGACGCGGGACTGGCCGAGCACGACCCCACAGGCGCCAGGGCGCTGCGCGCCCGCGTACTGCGGGAAGCCAGGGCGCTGGCGCGCACCGACCACCCCAATGTGGTCACCATCTACCACATCGTCGACGGTGGCGAGGACACCTACCCATGGCTCGTCATGGAACTGGTCCCCGGTGGTTCGTTCCAGGAGCACCTCGGTCGCAGGGGCACCCTCACGCCCGAGGAGGCGGCGAGAGTGGGACGCGGTGTGTTGGCCGGGCTGCGGGCCGCGCACGCGGTCGGCATCCAGCACCGGGACATCAAACCCGCCAACGTCCTGCTGCGACCGGACGGGCGCCCCGTCCTCACCGACTTCGGGATCGCCGCGGTCCAGGGGTCCACCGCACTCACCGCCACCGGTTCCTTCATCGGCACGCCTGACTACATGGCCCCAGAAAGGGTCAGCGGGCAGGATGGCGGCCCGGCGGCCGACCTCTGGTCGCTCGCCCTGATGCTGTACGTCGCCGTGGAGGGGCACCATCCACTGCGCCGCGCCAACACCCTGGCCACCCTCGCGGCGGTGCTCAGCGAGGATGTCCCACCACCACGTCGGGCCGGTGCGTTGACCGAGGCGCTCATGGCCGTGCTGGTCCGGGACCCGGCCGGGCGCCCGGACGCGCAGACGCTCGATCGACTCCTGGAGGCAGCGGAGTCGGCATCGGAGGGGGGCAGCGCTCCGACGTCGTACCCGCTCGCACCTCCCGCGGCCCCGCCCAGTGACGCTCCGCCCGACCCCCTGCCCGCATCTCCCGCGGCCTCGTCCGCCGGCACCCCGCCCGTACCCTCTGTGGCGCCTTCACGCACACGACCGCAGTCCTGGAACCGGCGGCGCACCCGGGCGTACGCCGCGGCGGCCCTCGTCGCCGTGCCCCTCGGTGGCGTACTCCTCTGGCTCCAACTACAGGGCGGCGGAGAGGGTTCCAAGACCGCCAAGGACGGCTCCACCGCTTCGTCCGGCGCCCCCACCCAGGGGAGCGGTGAGCCGGTCAATGACTCCAAGGGCATCGGTGGGATCACCATCGGGGTCAAGTCCGATCAACCCGGCCTCGGTCTCAAGACCGTGAAGGGCGAGTTCAAGGGCTTCGATGTGGCCGTTGCGACCTATATCGCGGGTGAACTCGGTCACCGACCCGAGGACATCACATGGAAGCCGGTGCGCAGCGATGAGCGCGAAAGCCTGCTGGCGAGCGGCGAAGTGGACCTCGTCGTGGCGATGTACGTGATGGGCGACCAGCGGGAGGAGAAGGTCGATTTCGTCGGCCCCTATCTCGTGGGCCATCAGGACGTTCTGATGCGCGTGGACGAGACCTCCATCAGTTCCGCCACCTCCCTGAACGGCAAGAAGATCTGCTCGACCCGAGGGTCCACACCTGGGAAGTACCTGCAGAATCAGGTCGCTCCCCAGGTCCAGATCGTCGAGAACGACAGCTACGAGCGATGCCTGACCGCACTGATCAACAACGAGGTGGACGGGGTCACGACCGACGATGCGATCCTGGCCGGTTACGCCGCACAGAACCCGGGGAAGTACCGGCTCGGTGGGTTCCGGTTGAGCAACGAGGAGTATGGAATCGGTCTGCGGGAAAAGAGTCATCTCAAAACCGCCGTTCAGGCGGCACTGGACAAGATGACCAGGGAAGGCGAGTGGAAGAAGGCCGTCCAGGAGCACCTTCCCCTCTTGCAGCGGGAGACGCCGCAGTCGTGATCCTGCTTTCGCCCGTTCCGGGCACTGCCCGCGGTACTGTGCGTTCTGCGCTCTGACCCTCCGCGGCGCATGCGCCGTTGGCAGTGAGCCGCCCCCGTACCTCCGGTCGCTGCCCACTCGACACAGCGTTGGCGTCCCACCCCCGCTTGCGGGAACGGGAC
This sequence comes from Streptomyces sp. NPDC059256, assembly GCF_042753785.1. Classification (NCBI taxonomy): domain Bacteria; kingdom Bacillati; phylum Actinomycetota; class Actinomycetes; order Kitasatosporales; family Streptomycetaceae; genus Streptomyces; species Streptomyces sp. NPDC059256. The sequence goes on from NZ_JBHYZO010000015.1 coordinate 99,051, forward strand.
GGGAGAAGGCGCCGGGGCCACCGACTCTCATGCGTCGCGTTGGCGCCTTGCGTTCAGCCGCTGATGCGTTCTTCATGAGTCGGCATCGAACACACCCCCCGAGAGGGTTCGAAGTGCTGCCGTTGGGGGGGGCGGGAGGGAATTCGCGACGATGCCCTCTCCTGGTGGCGGCAATTCCCCGGAGTGCGATCGTAGGGCGACCATTCGCGGGGACGAGTGAGCGAGGCCCGGGCGTGGAGCCAACCCCCTGGGGTTCGCGAGGCGATGACGAGGCGGTCGTGAGGCGATCGGGGCGTCGGTGATCACTCCTCTCGAAGCCTCCGGGCCGGGGAGGGGCGGACACCGACTGGCGCGCTCGGCTTCTGTTCCCCGTTCGTCCAGACCTCCGTTCCCCGTTTCTCCAGAGGAGAGAACGGCAGGGGAACAGAAGATATTCTTTTCCCCTCCCAGCTGAAGAAGAGAATTCAGGAAGCGTATTCCCGACGTACCCTTGCCCGTGCCTGCCATTGTCTGACCGGCTCACATCAGTGGCGTGGCCATCTGTATAAGGTGACACGATTTGGCGTGTGTGCGGTGAGGTCGGGCGCGAAATAACGCATCGTCACGGTTTGGTCAAGAGGGCGGTGTGGTCTCCGGACGAACTTGCCTCTGTGGTCGGTCGGGGTCTCGCTCTCGCCCGCGTTAAGGCGCCGTACGGGTGCCGGGGGTTCCTGCCTCTCGTGCAACTTCGGCTGCTATGGCCTCAACCGCTTCTCACCTGCCCATCAGTGGGTTGCTCCATGTACTGGCCGGGTGTCGCGCGGGCTGTTCGTGTGGTGATGTGCGATCAGGGTGAGGGCCGGGTGCACTGGACCGCTCGGCGGTGAGTGAGCTACATCACTCGCCTGTCCTCTGCTGGCTTGAATTTTAAAGCAGAAAGGCCGAAAGGTATCCAACCGGTCATGGCAAAAGGGCTTCTTTTTCTGTGTGAATCCGATGCGTTCTGACTGAAAGGTGACCGGGACCGATGGGGGCGAATGTTACCGTCGTCATCATTCTGATCTTGCAGGGGGCGGCTTTTGGGTGCGACTACCAAGAGCCGGAGTGAGCTTCACGGAAGAGGAAAACTGTGGTGGGCACCGAACAACCGATCGAAGACCCTGTCCGGAGATCGGGCAACCACAACACACCACTCGACACCGTCCTGCGGCACGCCGCCGCCGCCCGGTCCGGCAGGGCACGAGCAGTCCTCGTCCGGGGACCCGCGGGAATCGGCCGTAGCCATCTGTTGTCCACCGCGTGCCAGCGGTTGAGATCCACCGGCGTGACCGTGCGCACCGTTGCCGCCAAACCCGACGCCCCGACCGCAGCCCGTGCCGTGGACGCGCTCCTTGCTCCGGCACCCGTGCCCGCGACCGAGACCCATCGCACCCCGGGCGCACACCAGGGCACCCACGACGACTGGCGCAGACGGCAGATCAGCGCCCTGCAACTGCTCGCCGAAGGCCCACTGGCGCTGGTCATCGACGACGCCCAGTGGAGCGACGAAACCTCGCTGCGTTGCCTGGACTTCATCCTCCGCAGAGCGGCGGGGCTTCCCTTCTTCCTCCTGCTAGCCCAGCGCACCGACGTGGAAGGGCCAGGTGTCTCCCCGCTCGCCGAACTCCTCGCGCAGGACCGCTGCTCCCTGGTCGAACCGGGACCTCTCGGGGAGTCGGAGACGGCTCTGATGACCGCCCACTTCCTCGGCGGTCCAGTGGAGGGCTCGTTCGTTCGGCAGTGCGTGGAGATATCCGGGGGCAACCCGCTGCTCCTGGGCCGGCTCCTGGCCGCTCTCAACGCGAGGGGAGTGCGGCCTGACACGGAGGGGACACACCGGCTCGGCACGCTCCACGAGAGCGTGCTCACCTCGCTCATACCGGACTTCCTCGCCGTCTGGCCGCCCTCCGTGCGTCATGTGGCCACCGCCCTCGCGCTGGTGGGCCGGGCCGCCACCGACCCGCTCGTCGCGCTCTCCGGTGTGGACTCACGACGGGTGGAGGGTGCGCTCGATGTGTTGCGGCGCAGTGAGATCGTCCTGCCAGGGTCGCCTGCCGAGATGCGGAACGGCCTGAGGGAAGCCGTCCTCGCACCGCTGTCGGAGCCCGGGCTCCAGGAACTCAGGGCACGCGCCGCCCGTGTGCTCAGCGATGCGGGCCGACCCGCCACTGAAGTGGCGGCCCAGTTGGCGTTGTTGGAGCGCATCGATCGACCATGGATGCTCGCGGTGCTACGGGACGCCGTTGCGGAGGAACCGAACCAGGCGACCGTCCGTGCCACCGGCCGTGTCCTGCGCGACGAGGCCCACCCGCTCACGGACACCGAGCGCAAGGATGTCCACGTCGAGCTCGCAGCCGCCACGGCCCGGGACGCCGCAGCACCCGCGCTCTGGCACTTACGGCAAGCCCTCGCGGCCACCGACGACCTGCGTGAACAGGCTTCCATCGCCGTGCAGTACGGCAGGACCGCACTCGGGACCAACCGGACCCCGGAGGCCGTGCAGATCCTCGGTCAGGTCCTCGACGCCCTTCCCGACCCCGCACACATCACGGGCACCACTGGCACCACCGGCACTACAGACATTGCCGGCACCATGGTCGGCGCCCGGGGTGCCGCCGACCGTGAACTGCGCATCACCGTCGAATCCGCCCTGCTGATCACTGCCGTCAACGACCGCTCTGCCCTGCCCGCCGCCCGTGAGCGTGCCGCCACACTCACGCCACCGAGCGGACACAGCCCGGCAGAGCGTCAGCTCCTGGCCGTACTGAGCGCTTTCACGGCGCTCGACTCGGGCCCCGCCGACCGGGCCGCAACACTGGCCAGACGCGCCTTACGGGTCGAAGAACCAGGCTCCTCGGACTGGACCGTGCCCTGCTCCGCCACCGTCCTGACGCTCGCGGACTCGATCGACGAGGCACTGGAGGCGTTCGACCGGGTGCTCTCCCCGTCCCCACCACATCGCACGCCCTGGCCCTCGCTGTTCGCGCTCGCCGGCCGGTCCTTGCTGCTGCACGGCATCGGCGATGTGCCCGGGGCCGCCCGGGACGCGCGGGCCGCCCTGGCGACCACTGCCACCGCCCCTCCGCTCGCCCATATCGCCCTCGCCGACGTACTGCTCTCGCAGGGCGAGACCCGACAGGCGGGCAAGGTGCTCGACCAATTGGCGAACGCCGTCCCCGCACTCGACCAGCGGGTCTGGGAATGGCCGCACTACCTACATGCGAAGGGCCGGGTCCTTCGGGACCTCGGCGATGCCGAAGGCGCCCTCGAACTGTGGCAGCGCTGCGGACGGAGTCTGGCCGAGATCGACGTCACCAACCCCCTGGTGACCACCTGGTGGCTGTCGGCCACGACCACCCTGGCCCGCCTCGGGCGAAGATCGGAAGCGCAGGACATCGCCGAACAGGCCCACGACCGAGCACAACGCTGGGGCACCGCCCGCGCACTGGGCCTGGCGAAGGTCGCCGCCGCGAACGTGGCGGAGGGGACCGCACGCATCGACCTCCTCAACGAAGCCCTCGACCTGCTCGACGCCTCACCGGCCCGTCTCCAGCGCGCCGCCGCCGAGTACCGACTCGGTCGCGAACTCCTCGGCCGCGACGATGCCCCCGGCGCCCGCCGCCATCTGCGCCGCGCCATCGAACTCGCCACCCGCTGTGGGTGCAGCGTACTCGGCGCCCGCGCCCGCACCCTGCTGGTCACCGCGGGTGGTCGCATGCCACAACTTGCCACCGCCCCACTCGACTCCCTCACTCAGAGCGAACGCCGCGTGGCAGCCCTGGCCCAGCGAGGCGCCAGCAACAAGAAGATCGCTGAAACGCTCTTCATCACCCCGCGCACCGTCGAAATGCATCTGACCAACGTCTACCGAAAACTCGGCGTACGCGGGCGGGCCGCACTCCCCAAAGGCTTGACCACCACCACTGGCCGGACCCCCGCCCGGCACCAGGGCGACGGTATGCCCGCACCCAGTCACCGCTGACAGGACCAGCCCGCCATGGCCCACCGCCCGCCCTCGGGCACCGCCCGTCCCACCCAAGTCACCCCCGAACCCCCACCGGGCCGAGAGCGGGAAGACCTGCTGCTGCGAAGACTCCTGCACGGACTCCAACTCGGACGCCCGGCCCTGGTCGATGTGCACGGACCTCCAGGCATCGGCCGCAGTGCGCTGCTCGACCATGTGATCACACTCGCCGACTCCTACGGCGTACGGGTCGTCGCCGCCCATGCGTCACGGGAGGAGATCGACCTGCCCCACGGGATCGCCACCCAACTCCACTCGGCTCTCGCAGCCACCCATCGAAACCCGGCCGCCCCGCCCCGCCCGGTCGGACACCCCCCGTCGATACGGGCCGCGACACTGGCCCACGCACTCTTCGCCGCCGCCCGCGCCCAACCGCTCCTGCTCGTCGTCGACGACGTCCAGTGGGCCGATCGACCCTCACTGCGTGGCCTCCAAGCACTGGCACGACGATTGCAGGGCGCCCCCCTGATGGTGCTCACCTCCCGCAACACCGCCGTGCCCTGTGCCCCGTACGACCGGATCGAGCCGTGCCCACTGGCCGACGAACGCACCGTGGCCCAGCACACCCTGTTCCTCACCCCTCTCCCCGACGACATCGCGGCCCAGGTCGTCGCCAAGAACCGGCGCACGCCGGAAGCCTTCGCGGCCCAGGTCGCACGGTGTACCGAGGGCAACCCAGCACTCCTGCGCGCGGTCGCCAACCGGTACGCCCTGCGTGATCAACCCGCACTCGTCCCGGGCGGTGATCCGATCGACGAGACGGCCGACGCCGTACGCGACCACACCGCGCGCACGCTCGCCGTACTCCCCGGTGAACTCCTCGACGTGCTCGCCGTCATCGCGGTCGCCGGACCCGACTGCACACCCGACATGATCACCGCGCTCTCCGGGACCCGCACCATCGGAGTGGCCCGCGCACTTGCGCTGCTGGCGGGCACTGGCCTGCTGGTCCCCGGGCCCCTGCCGGCGTTTCGCAGCGAAGCCGCCGCCGAAGCGGTGCTCGCACCCCTCACCACCCGACACCGCCGTGAGCTGTACGCGCGAGCCGCAGAGTGGGCCCAGCGCGCCGCCTTCCCCGACCGGGCCGTCGCCCGGATGCTGCTCGGCGCCCGCACCATCGGCGCCGCCTGGGCCGTTGACGTACTCCACCGAAGGGCCGCGCGCTGCCGCGCCACCGGCCGTCCCGTCGAAGCGGCCCGGCTACTGGAACGCGCACTGGGCGAACCCGTACCGCCCGCGCTACGAGTACAACTCCTCACCGACCTCAGCGAGGCCGTACTGCCCCATGCGCCGCACGTGGCCGGTCGGCACCTGCGTCGCGCGCTGCTGGTGCCCGCGGCAGAGAGCGGTCCCGCGCGACTGCGCGCTGCGGAACTCCTCATCGCCAGGGGAGACGTCGTCACCGCAGGCCCCCTGATCCACCGAGCCGTGCTGGACGCGCGAGCTGACACGCCCGAACGCGCCGCCCTGTACGCGCTCCAAGGGATCTGTCGGTACCTCGGCCCCCCTGCCGTCGACCTCCCGCTGGCATCCGACCCGGCGCCACGGCACGAACGACCGGCCGAGGCGGGGCTCGCTGCCTGGCGCACCGCACTGCACGGCCGGGACGCGGCCCTCGCACGACGTCTGGCCCGGGCTGCGCTCGCACCGGCAGCCCACGAGGAAGTCCCGCTGACGGTCCGCACGGCAGCCGCGCACGCCCTCCTGCTCACCGGGCGGGCACACGAAGCCCGCAGCGCACTCGACGAGGTCATCGCTCGCGCAGAACACGGCAACTCCCGCGCCGTGATCGGTCTCGCACTGATCGTCAGTGCATTCGCCGAACTCCAACGCGGCAAGGACACTCTCGCGTCCCGCACGCTCGACCGGTGCGAGGAGACGATGCCCCGCAACTGTTGGCATCCGCTGATCGTCCCCGCGGTGCTCGCACTCCGTACGCTGATCTTGCTCCGCCGTGGCGAACACGGCCCGGCTCAGCGGATACTCACGTTCGAACTGCCCAACACCGCCGAAGGCGGACTGGCGTGGGCCCTCCTGTTGTACGCCAGAGGACGTGTCCAGTTGGAGACCGGGCACCGCGAACCGGCCCTCGCCGATCTGCTGGAGTGCGGCCGACTCCTCCTGGCACGGAAGATGGCCAACCCCGCACTCCTACGGTGGCGCTCGGCCGCAGCCCGGGCCTGCGCTCCTGATGATCCCAGAGCGGCACGGCTGCGCGCCGAGGAACGGATGCTCGCCCTCGCCTGGGGCACCCCCGACACGATGGCAGCCACCCTGCTGGCTACCGCAGGGCCGACGACGGCAGCCCCCTCCCGTGCCAGTTGGCAGTACCGTCAAGCCCTCGTCGCGCTGGGCACCGCACCCCGATTCGGCCACCACACCGTTGACTCGCTCCTGCACAGCGACCAGGCCGCACTGCCGAGCGCTCCGCCACGGACGCCCGCCCTCAGGCGCCCCGCCCCCTCGAAGGGCGCACCACTCGCCGGGGGCAGCGCCGCACTGTCCGCAGCGGAGCGCAAGGTGGCGCATCTCGCCGCTGACGGGCATGGCAACCGAGCCATCGCCGCCGAACTGTCGGTCAGCACCCGGGCTGTTGAACTCCACCTCACCAAGACCTACCGCAAGTTGGGGATTCAAGGCCGCCCGCAACTCGCCGCGGCCCTGGGGCGGACACCGAGGGAGAAGACATGAGACCCCTACTCGACCGCGATGCCGAACTCGTCGTGATCACCGCCGCGCTGGACGCCCTGGGCAACGGGGGCGCCGGCTCGCTCACCGTGGTCACCGGTGGCCTCGGCATGGGGAGGACAGCCCTGCTCAGAGCGCTGCCCAAGGTGGCCGAGGAGCGCGGCGTACGAGTTCTGACGGCCAGCGGAGCCGTACACGAGCGCGATTTCGGCTTCGGCGTCGTCAGCCAACTGCTCACCGCGCTCATCCCCGGCGACACCAACGCCCTGCCCGGCGACTGCGTCCCACCACCACAGGGATCCGAGCGCGACGCCGAACTCCTCGACCTGATCGCCGAACACAGTGCGCACCGACCCCTGCTCCTGTTGGTGGACGACCTCCAGTGGGCAGACGCCCCCTCCCTGCGCTGGCTCGACCGGCTGACCCGCCGCCTTCCCTGCCTGGACGTCGCACTCGTCGTCGCCGTACGCGAAGACGGGTCCGTCGGAAGCCACACCCATCTCCACCGGCTCACCGACCATGCCCACCACATCCTGCCGTTGCGTTCCCTCACCGCCGCAGGAACCGCCGCCCTCGTCGCCGCTCACACCGGACGCCCCGTCGACCCTGCCTACGCCGACGCCTGCCACCGGACCACCGGAGGGCACCCCCTGCTGCTCACCGCCACCCTCGCCGCACTCGGCAGGGAGGAACCGACCGCGGAGCGCGCCAAAGAAGTCGACGGTACGCGGCTGCTGACCCTGCACGACAGGTTCGCGGCCGTACTGCGCTACCAGAGCGAAGCGGTGTGGTCGATCGCGAAGGTCCTCGCCGTCGTCGACGAGGCCGCTGACGACGAGCTGACCGGTCAACTCACCGGCCTCGACGACACCGGCCGCACCGAGGCCATCGCCGCCCTGCGCAAACTCGGCCTCCTCGCGAACGATCCCGTACCGCGCTTCATCCACCAAGCAGTGCGCGACGGTGTGGAACAGGCCATGACCCCGGCAGACGCCGAGGACACCCGGGTCCGCGCCGCCCTGCTGCTGCACGAGGGCGGACACCCCCCGGAGAGCGCCGCCCGGCTACTGGTGGCCACCTCCTGCCACACCCCCTGGGCCGTCGGGGTACTGCGCACCGCTGCCGCCACCGCCCTGGCCCGTACCGATCCCAACGCCGCGGCCCGCTACCTTCGCCACGCCCTGCTGGGAAGTTCACCCGAAGGGCCGGATCGGGGTGAGTTGCTCGCGGACCTCGCCACCATCGAGTGCGCCTTCGCACCCCAGGCCGCCCTGCGGCACTTCGCCCAGGCACTGCTCCTGCTGCCCGATCCCGCGGACCGTGCCCGGGTTGCCGGCCGCATACCGCCCTTCCTCCTCGATGGCTGCCCACCCGCCGCGATTGAATCCGTGGTGCGCGCGCACGGTGAACTCGGGGTGCCCGCACCAGCGGATGACACCGCGCGGGGGCTCGCCCTGCGCCTCGAAGCCAGGCTGCGGCACCGATCAGTGGCAGGCCCCGGCGAACTCTTCCAATGCGCGGACCGGCTACGGGCCTTGGGGCCGATGCCCGACCTGGACACCACCGCCGACCGCGAACTGATCACCGTACTGTTGCACGGCGCCACCCTGACCCAGCGCACGACCGCCGCGGAAGCGGTGCCGCTCGCCGAACGGGTACTCCAGCACGAGCCGGCGACTCCGGACCACATCCACACCGCCCTCCCCCTGCTGGCCGACATCCTCATTGCATCGGACTCCCTCGCCACGATCGGCCCCTGGCTTGAATCCGCCTACCAGCGGGCTCGCCGTGACAACGCCTCCGTGGCGCGCGCCGTCATCGCCGTCGAACTCACTCAACTCGCCCTGGCGCATGGACGCATCGACCAGGCGAGGGCCCATGCCGACGAGGCGCTCTCCCTCGGCGTCACCGCCTGGGCCACGCTCCAGACGCTGACACCCCTGGCTCTCGTCGCGGCTCAGGCCCGCGACACGGAGCTCACCGTACGACTGCTGACCGATGGTCGCGATGGCGCCGACCACGGCCATCGCCCCGCCCTGCGGCAGCTCCTGCGCGGTTCGGCCGCAGCTCAACGCGGAGACCTCGCCACCGCGCTGGAATGTCTCCTCGATTGGGGCCGTTCTGCGGAGCGCGCCGACTGGCGCAATCCCGCCTTGGTGCCCTGGCGGTCCTGGACGGCCGGCCTCCACTACCGGATGGGACGTCCGGAGCGTGCGCACGACCTCATCGAGGAGGAGTACGAGCGGGCCGTCCGATGGGGTGGACCGGTAGCCATCGGCCGTGCCCAGCGGGTGCGGGGCGCCCTCCGTAAGGGGGTGGACGGACTCGCCCTCCTCCATGAGTCGGCCCAGACCCTGGACGGTTCGGTGAACATGCTCGAACGGGCCCGGACGTCGCTGTTGCTCGGCCGGAGACTGTTGGAGGCGGGCCGGACCGCGGAGGCCGAGCGCCGGCTCACCCAAGCCCGGGTGGACGGCCTCGCCTGCGGGGTGCCCTGGCTTGCACGTCTGGCGGACGATGCGCTCCACGCGGACGCCGGGGCACATCGAGCGGACGCCATCGCCAGCCTCACCCGTGCCGAACGCCATGTCGCGGGGCTCGCCGCCGGTGGAGCCTCGAACAAGGAGATCGCTGAACGGCTCGATGTCACCTCCCGCGCGGTGGAGAAGCACCTCACCCGTACCTATCGCAAGCTGAGCATCCGCGGACGCACCGAACTCATCGCCATGGCGGGCTTGTTGCCGATCGAGGCGACTCCCCGTCCGCGCCCGCCCACACGGCCCCTTCGACCGTAGTGGCCGTACCGACCGAACCGAACCGAAGCGTTGACGGTACCGCGGGTAACCGTACCTTCGGTCGACTCCCACAGGCTTAGCGCGCCACGACTCGAATTCGTTGACATTCATTCCGGTGCCTTCATACCGTCATATGTAACGGTCAACGTTCGACTCGTTCTGACGTTCGATCCATGAATCCGCCAGTGCCTACGAAAGCGATCCGCAGCGACCGCTCTTCGCCATGAGTGCTGCCCAAATCAGAACGGCGCTCGGGAAAGGGAAGGACATGAGCCAGGCCGCACCCGTGAACTTCACGACGGTCCGCGAGGGATTATTCAACCCGCCGGTGATGACACAGATACTGCGCCAGACCGAGCCGGTGGCCCGTATGGAATTCGCCGACGGGCACCTTGGCTGGCTCGTCACCGGATACTCAGCCGCCCGGACCGTACTCGCCGACGCCCGATTCAGTGCCCGCGGTGAACTGAAGCACCCCCCGGTGCCCCGCGCGGCCACCTTGGAAGAGCCCCCCGTGGCACCGCCCGGCATGTTCATCCAGCACGACCAGCCGGAACACCAGCGCTACCGCAAGCTCCTGGTGGGGCAGTTCACCGTCCGCCGCATGCGCCTGCTGACCGACTGGATCGAGACGATCGTCGCCGACCGGCTCGACGCCCTCGAACTGCTCGGCCCTCCGGTCGACCTCTTCGAACACTTCGCCCTGCCGATCCCCTCCCTCGTCATCTGCGAACTCCTCGGTGTCCCCTACGCCGACCGCGACGCGTTCCAACACGACACCCACGTCTGGAGCAGCTTCGGCACCTCCACCGAAGAGGTGACCCGCGCGTTCCTCTCCCTGGGCACCTACCTCCAGCACCTGATACAGCTCAAGCGCGCCGAACCCACCGACGACATCCTCAGCGGTCTGATCACCGTCGACCCCGACCTCACCGACGAGGAACTCACCTCGATCGCCTTCCTGCTGCTGGTCGCCGGACACGAGACCACCGCCAACCAACTGGCTCTCGGAACCTTCGCCCTCCTCCAGCACCCCGAACAACTCGCCGCGCTGCGCTCCGACCCGACCCTGATCGACGGTGCGGTCGAAGAGATGCTCCGCCATCTCAGCATCGTCCACCACGGCCCCACCCGCGCCGCGCTGGAAGACGTCGAGATCGACGGCACCACCATCCGCAAGGGCGAGGTCGTCATGGTGTCCCTCGCAGCCGCCAACCGGGACCCGGCACGGTTCGCCGACCCCGAGGTCTTCGACCTCAACCGGCCCGCCGGCGGTCACCTCGCCTTCGGACACGGCATCCACCAATGCCTCGGCCAACAACTCGCCCGCATCGAACTGCGCGTCGGATTCGCCGCACTGCTGGAGCGTTTCCCAGGACTGAGCCTCGCCTGTCCGCCCGAGGAGATCAGGTTGCGGCACGACATGCAGGTGTACGGGGTGTACGCACTGCCCGTCACCTGGTGACTCGGCTCCCCGGATGAACGTCGACGTCGACCGGTCGCGCTGCTGCGGAGCCGGGATGTGCACGCTCGTCGCGCCCGAGGTCTTCGACCAGAGCGACGAAGGGGTCGTGCTGCTCCTGGAGCGCCGCCCGCCGCCCGCCACACATGAATCGGTACGCGACGCAGCCGACCAGTGCCCCTGCGCAGCGATCACCGTCCACGAGAACCACTGACCACGAACTGCCGCCGTGCCGCCGGCGGCCCGCACCTCCATCGGAAGGCCAGGTACACCGCGTGAAGCACGATCTGTCGCGCCGTCGCATGCTCGGACTCGCAGCCCTCGGAGCCGCTGCCGCCGCGGGCGCCACCACCGTCGGCGCGCCCCGCGCGATGGCCTCCGGGGCCACCAGCAGCGGCACGTTCGTGCCGGCCGTGGTCATCGGTACCGGGTACGGTGCCGCCGTCTCGGCCCTGCGCCTGGCCGAAGCAGGGGTGAAGACCCTGATGCTGGAGATGGGGCAGCTGTGGAACCAGCCCGGCCCCGACGGCAAGGTCTTCTGCGGGATGCTCAACCCCGACCGGCGCTCCAGTTGGTTCAAGTCCCGCACCGAGGCTCCACTCGGTTCCTTCCTCTGGCTGGACATCGCCAACCGCGACATCACTCCCCACGCGGGAGTGCTGGACCGGGTGAACTTCGACCAGATGTCCGTGTACGTCGGCCGTGGAGTGGGCGGGGGATCCCTCGTCAACGGGGGGATGGCGGTCGCCCCCCGACGCTCCTACTTCGAAGAGGTGCTTCCCGGCGTGGACGCCGCGGCGATGTACGCGCGCCACTACCCCCGAGCAGGCACGATGCTCCGGGTCAACCAGGTGGACCAAGGCTGGTTCAACGCCACCGAGTGGTACAAGTACGCCAGGGTCTCCGGTGAGCAGGCGGCCAACGCCGGACTGGGCACCGTACTCATCCCCAACGTCTACGACTTCGACCACATGCGGCGCGAGTCCCAGGGGCAGGCACCCAAGTCAGCCCTGGACACAGAAGTCATCTACGGCAACAACCACGGCAAGAACAGCCTCGACAAGACCTATCTGGCGGCGGCGCTGGGCACCGGCCGGGTGACCATCGAGACCCTGCACCAGGCCAAGACCATCCGGCGCCGGCCGGACGGCACCTATCTGCTGACCGTCGAACAGCGGAACGCCGACGGCGTGCTCCTCGCGACCAAGGAGATCTCCTGTCGCCACCTCTTCCTCGGGGCGGGCAGTCTGGGCTCGACCGAGCTGTTGCTGAGGGCGAGGGAGACCGGCACCCTGCCGAACCTCAACGCCGAGATCGGGGAGGGATGGGGTCCCAACGGCAACATCATGACCGCGCGTGCCAACCACATCTGGAACACCACGGGCATCCGGCAGTCGACCATCCCCGCGCTCGCCATCGACGACTGGGACAACCCCGCTGCACCCGTCCTGGCCGAGATCGCACCCATGCCGGCCGGGCTGGAGACGTGGGTCAGCCTCTACCTGGCCATCACCAAGAACCCCGAGCGCGGTCGGTTCACCTACGACGTGGCCGGCGACCGGGCAAAGCTCAACTGGACACGCGACCAGAACACCCCCTCGGTCAACGCGACGAAGTCCCTCTTCGACCGCATCAACAGGGCCAACGCCACGATGTACCGCTATGACCTCTTCGGCCCGCGGGCCAAGAACTTCTCCGACGATTTCACGTACCACCCGCTGGGCGGCTGCGTGCTCGGCAAGGCGACCGACGATTACGGCCGGGTGCATGGATATCCCAACCTCTATGTGACCGACGGCGCGCTTATCCCCGGTTCCCTCGGGGTCAATCCGCTCCTGACGATCACAGCGCTCGCCGAGCGGAATATTGAACGCGTCATCCAACAGGACTTCGCCGCCTCCTAGTAGGGGCGCGCGAGAATCCAACGGATTCCGTTCGGTAAGAGATGCAAGCGCGATTGATGAATGCGGTTCAGCTGGCCGAATCACGCCAATGTGCCGCAGGGTGAACCGGGTCTAGCCACCGGGGAATGCAGGCGCGCCCGAAGGCGCCTGGACAGGCAAGTGACAGTAGTGCGACGGGGCCATGGAGCATGCGATGACTGAGTCTGTTTCTCTGCCGGGCGACCGTTCCTCGGACGGTGCCGAGGACACGATCGTGGTAGTGGGCGCGGCGGTTCGGCCGCTGAGCCTCATCCGCGCTGCCGTGGCCACCGATGCCACCGATGCCACCGATGCCACCGACACACCGGACGGTTCCGGGGCCGCCACCGCCGGCCCTCCGCGGTTCGACACGGAGTTCTTCGCCGATGCGCTCGGAGAGGTCGCGACCGCGGACGACTGGCGGAGCGCGCTGCCGTACGGGCCCGCAGCTGCGGAGGTGTGGTGGCAGGCGGTGGAACACGCGGGCATCGTCCCGTCGGCAACCGCGGGCCTGAGCATCGATCTCTTCCTCGTCGTGCCTGCCGACTCAGGCACGAGCTCCGGTGCTGGAGTTGACTTCGGCTCAGACGTGGGCTCCAGCTCCGGCTCCGGAGTTGACTCCGACCCAGGCGTGGGCTCCGGCTCTGACTCCGTGCCGCCGAACGCGGGCGCGCCGGAGGCGGATTTCAGCGGTGACGCCCGCCTCGCCGAGACCGTGGCCGCGATCCTGCGCCTGCCGACCGCCGGGCGTTCCCGCACCACCCCGCACCACACGCTGTCCGTGCACCGAGTTCCTTCGGGTGAACAGGCCCTCAGTGCTGCCCGTACCCGTCTACGTGAGCACGGCTGCACGGTGGCCCTCGTCGCAGGACCCGGACTGCACCTCCCCGACCCCACCACGACCACGACCACGGAGGAAGGGGCCACCGCGTACGGGGCGACCGTGCTCAAGTCGTACCCCCGAGCCCTCGCCGACGGTGACCACATCTGTGGTGTTCTCACCCTCGATGGACGACTGCTGCCACTCGCCGCTCAGGCCGCCGCCGAGCCCCCCGCCGACACCACAGAGGCAGCGAAGAAGAAGGGGCGCAAGGGCAAGGGCCGAAAGCGCCCGATCACGCCGGGCGAGACCGCCGACAAGCGCAGCATCGAACCCGTACCCACCGTCGAAGCACGAACACCGCTCGACACAACGGATGACACCCCCATCCCCGACGACGCGAAGCCTCAGACCGCATCGAACGGCGACACACCCCCACTCGTGCACACCGCGATCGAACACCCGCTGCCCTGGGCCCTCTCCGCCGCGGGCCCCGACGCGTTACGCGCCCGTGCCCGGCAACTGCACGAGCACCTCACCGCACACCCCGAACTCACTCCCGAAGCGGTCGGTCTCGCTCTCGCGAACACCCGCCACCAGTTCAGGCACCGTGCAGTGGTCCTCGGCGACACCCGCGAGCAACTCCTCACAGCCCTCGACACCGTGGCGAACGACGGCTTCACCTCCGACGCCGTCCAAGGCGTCGCCACCAGCCGCCCCGCCGCGTTCGTCTTCCCCGGCCTCGGTGTGCAGTGGGCCGGCATGGCGGTGGAACTGCTCGACTCCTCACCACCATTCCGCGCCGCCCTCCTGCGCTGCCAAGACGCACTCACCCCCCACACCGAATGGACCGTCACCGACGTCCTACGGGAGACCAACGGGGCCCCCGGACTCGACAGCATCGCCGTCAGCCTGCCCACCACCTTCGCCGTCCAAGTAGCCCTGGCCGAAACCTGGCAGGCCCACGGAGTACGCCCCGCGGCCTACGCGGCACACAGCCTGGGCGAGGTCGCCGCCGCCCACCTGTCCGGCGCACTCAACCTCAAGGACGCCGCCCGCCTCATCACCACCTGGGGCCACTGCCTGGCAGAACTGCGCTCCCGCGGTGGGGACATGCTCCTTGTCTCGCTGCCCGCACACCGAATGGACTCGATCCTCCAACCCTGGGCAGGTCGACTCGGCCTCGCCGTCCGCAACGGCCCGGAGTCCGTCGTCGTCTCAGGCGACCGCGACGCCGTCGAGGAACTCCATGCCTCACTGGCAGCCGATGGCGTCCGGTGCCGCATCATCGCCGTGGGCGTCGCAGCCCACTCCCACCACGTCGACGACGTTCGAGAACGCATACTGAGCGAACTCGCCACCATCGAACCCCGCGCCACGCACACCCCCT
This sequence comes from Streptomyces sp. NPDC059256, assembly GCF_042753785.1. Classification (NCBI taxonomy): domain Bacteria; kingdom Bacillati; phylum Actinomycetota; class Actinomycetes; order Kitasatosporales; family Streptomycetaceae; genus Streptomyces; species Streptomyces sp. NPDC059256. The sequence continues at coordinate 114,170 of NZ_JBHYZO010000015.1, forward strand.
TCTACTCGTCGGCCACCGGCGGCATCGTCGACGGCCGAACCCTCGACGCCCGCTTCTGGTTCGAGACCCTGCGCCACCAGGTCCGATTCGAGCAGACAACACAGGCGCTGCTCGCCGACGGCCACGAAATCCTCATCGAGGTCAACCCCCATCCCGCGCTCACGGCAGCGATGGAGGAGATCGCCGCCTCCGCGGGGCGCCGGGCGGTCGCCATCGGCACCCTCCGCAGAGGGCAGGGCGGCCCCCACCGCTTCCGCACGTCGCTCGCCGAAGCACACGTACAGGGCGTGGACGTCGACTGGTCACCGGCCTTCCCCGGAATCCCCACCGATCGGGTGCCACTCCCCACCTACCCGTTCCAACGGACCGACCTCGCCGCCCGAACAGTCGACGACACCTCAAAGCTCCGCCACGAACTGGCCCCCCTCAGCGAGTCCGCACGCGAACACACGGTCCTCGCCCTCATCGCCGCCGCGACCGGCGCACTGCTCGGCGCTCCCGGACCGGTACCCCTGCCCACCGGCCGCACCTTCCGTGATCTGGGCCTGGACTCCGTCACCGCCGTCGAACTGCGCACCCGTCTCAACCAACTCAGCGGCCTCGAACTGCCCCAGACCGTCGTCTTCGACCACCCCACCCCGCACTCCCTCGCCCAGCGACTCATCGCCGAGGCCCTCGGCACGGCTCGCACCACCGACGTCGACACCACCACCGCCGCTTGGGACGAACCCGTCGCCATCGTCGCCATGAGCTGCCGACTCCCCGGGGGCATCCACACCCCCGAAGCCCTGTGGCAACTGCTCGCCGACGGGGCCGACGCCGTAGCGCCCCTGCCCGGCGACCGAGGCTGGGACATCGAGGGCCTCTACGACCCCGAACCGGGTCGGCCCGGCCGCTACTACCAGCGTGAAGCGGGACTGCTCCACGAAGCACCCCACTTCGAGCCCGAGTTCTTCGGGATCTCCCCGCGTGAAGCCCTGGCCATGGACCCCCAACAGCGGCTGCTCCTGGAGACCGGCTGGGAAGTCCTGGAGCGTGCCCGCATCCGACCGGAGACGCTCCGCGGCACCCGCACCGGTACGTTCATCGGAGCCATGACCCAGGACTACGGACCCAGGCTCCACGAGGCACCCGAAGAGCTCAGCGGCTACCTCCTCACCGGCAACACCGCCAGCGTCGCATCCGGCCGCCTCGCCTACACACTGGGCTTCGAAGGACCGGCCGTCACCGTCGACACCGCCTGCTCCTCCTCCCTCGTCGCCCTCCATCTGGCCGCCCAATCACTGCGCACCGGTGAATGCACCCTGGCGCTCGCCGGCGGAGTCACCGTTCTGCCCTCCATGGGTTCCTTCGTCGAATTCAGCAAACAGCGCGCCCTCGCCCCTGATGGACGATCCAAGGCGTTCTCAGCCGACGCGGACGGATTCGGCCTCGCCGAAGGCACCACCATGCTCCTACTGGAGCGGCTCTCCGACGCACGCCGCAACGGGCACCCCGTGCTCGCCGTCATCCGTGGCACCGCCATCAACCAGGACGGCGCGTCCAACGGCCTCACCGCCCCCAGCGGCCCCGCGCAGCAGCGGGTGATTCGGCAGGCGTTGGCGAATGCCGGTTTGGGTTCTGCTGATGTGGATGTGGTGGAGGCGCACGGTACGGGTACGTCGTTGGGTGATCCGATCGAGGCGCAGGCGTTGCTGGCGACCTATGGTCAGGATCGCCCGGCGGACCGTCCGCTGTGGTTGGGTTCGTTGAAGTCGAACATCGGTCACACCCAGGCCGCTGCCGGCGTAGCCGGTGTGATCAAGATGGTGCTGGCCCTCCAGCACGGCGTACTCCCCAAGACCCTTCACGCCGCCACTCCGTCGCCACGCATCGACTGGTCCGGTGGGCACGTACGCCTTCTGGCGGACGCCACGGCTTGGCCGCAGACCGGCCGCCCACGCCGCTTCGCCGTCTCCTCGTTCGGCATCAGCGGCACCAACGCCCACGCCGTGGTCGAAGCCCCCGACGAGATGGATGCGCCGGCTCCCACACCGGACACCGCACCAACACGCCCCGCGGTGATGACCTCCGACACCGAAGCGAGCACCGACGACGTCAGCGACCACGACCACACCTCCATCAACCACACCGACACCCCGGCCGTACCGTGGCTGCTTTCCGCCCGAACCCCCGAAGCGCTCGCCGCACAAGCCCGCGCCCTCCTGGTCCACACCGAAGCGCAGCCCCATCTGCTCCCCGCCGACATCGGCCACTCACTCGCCACCACTCGCCAGACCTTCGAACACCGCGCCGTCGCCATCGGAACCAGCCGATCGGAACTCATCGACGGGCTCAAGGCCATCGCAGCCGGCGGTACCACCCGCCAGACCGTGCAGGCAGCCGCCGTCGAAGGCCGCCGCATCGCGTTCGTCTTCCCCGGTCAAGGCTCCCAGTGGGTCGGCATGGCCGTCGAACTCCTCGACGCCTACCCGGCCTTCCGCGACCGGCTCCACGCCTGCGGCCAAGCCCTTCAACCCCACGTCGAATGGTCACTGGAAGACGTGCTGCGCGGTACACCCGGTGCCCCGGCCATCGACAGTGCCGACGACGTCATCCAGCCAGTGCTGTGGGCGGTCATGGTCTCGCTCGCCGAACTCTGGCGCTCCCTCGGCGTCCATCCCTCCGCCGTCGTCGGCCACTCCCAGGGCGAGATCGCAGCCGCAGCCGTCGCAGGAGCCCTGAGCCTCGATGACGCCGCACAGGTCGTCGCCCTGCGCAGCCGTCTGCTGGCCAGGCTCGCCGGGCTGGGAGGGATGGTCTCCCTGCCCGAGCCGCTCGCCGACGTCATCCAGCGCCTCGAACCCTGGGACGGACGCATCGGTATCGCAGCCGTCAACGGTCCGAGTTCCGTCGTCGTATCGGGCGACGCAGACGCCCTCGCCGAACTGCTCGAAGCGTGCGCCGCCGCCGACGTACGCGCCAAGCGCATCCCCGTCGACTACGCGTCCCACTCCACCCATGTGGAGATCATCGAAAACGAACTCGCCGAAGCCCTCGCCGGCATCACCCCGCTCACTCCGACGATCCCGCTGTACTCCACCGCCAACGGCGAGATCATCACCACCGCGGAACTCGACGCCACCTACTGGTACACCAACCTCCGCACCACGGTCGGCTTCGAACCCGCCACCCGAAAGCTCCTCGACGACGGACACCACGTCTTCATCGAGTGCAGCCCCCACCCGGTCCTCGCCATCGGCCTCCAGGAATCCGCCGAAGCGGCCGGTGTCGCCGCGGACGTCATTCCGTCCCTGCGCCGAGGACAAGGCGGCCCCGCACGGTTCCTCACCTCACTCGCGGACGCCCACACGCGCGGTGTCGCCGTGAACTGGCCGGCGGTCTTCACCGCGCACCACGAAGCCTCCAACCAGCACTCCCCGTACCAGCCCCGCACCGTCGAACTCCCCACCTATCCCTTCCAGCGCCGTCGCTTCTGGCTCGACGCCCACTCCACCTCGGCCAGTCCCGTCCTCGACCAGCACAGTGCAGCCGAGGCCAGGTTCTGGCAGGCAGTGGAGAACGCTGACGTCAACGAACTGACCAGTTCGCTCGATCTGGACCCCGACGCATCCCTGGACGAACTGGTCGCCCACCTCGCCGACTGGCGGCGCCAATCCAACGAGAGCGCTCGGATCGACGACTGGCGCTACCGCATCGCCTGGACACCCACCGCCACCCAACCCCGACGCGGTGAACCGACCACCCTCGACGGCACCTTTGTGCTCGTCACCTCCGCCAGCCGTCAGCACGACGAACGTGCCACCGCCATCCACGACGCGGTGACCGCCCGAGGCGGCCAGGTCCAACGCATCACACTCGACCCGACAGCCGACACCGACCGTACGGCGGTGGTCCGGCTCCTGGAACGGCCCGACGACGCCCCAGCGCCGACGGCGGTGCTCTCCCTCCTGGCCGACGACGAGAACACCCTGGCCGACCACCGGGTGACGGCAGGACTCGCCGCCACCCTCACCCTCGTCCAAGCCCTCGGCGACGCCGAGATCGAGGCGCCCCTCTGGTGCGTGACCAGCGGAGCGGTCTCGACCGGCCCCGCCGACCCCCTGCGCAACCCACTCCAGGCACAGCTCTGGGGCCTCGGTCGGGTCATCGCCGCCGAACACCCCGAACGCTGGGGCGGTCTCATCGACCTACCCGAGAATCTCGACACACGCACTGCCGACCTTCTCAGCTCGGCCCTCGGCGCACACTCCACAGGTGGAGAAACAGCTGCCGAAACAGGTGTCGACCGCGAGAACGAAATCGCAGTACGAGCCACCGGAATCCTGTGCCGTCGTCTCATCCGCGCCACCCCGACCCCAGACCCCACGCCCTACCGCCCACACGGCACCATCCTGATCACCGGTGGCACCGGCACCCTCGGTGCCCATGTCGCCCGCTGGCTCGCCCATCAGGGCGCAACCCATCTCGTCCTCACCAGCCGCAGCGGCCCCGACGCACCCGGCGCCTCGGAACTCCAAGCCGAACTGAACGCCATCGGCGCCTCCACCACCATCGCCAGCTGTGACGTCGCCGACCGCGAAGACCTACGCCGCCTGCTCGACTCACTGCCCGCAGACACGCCCCTCACCGGTATCATCCACGCGGCGGGGGTCCTCGACGACGGCATTCTCGACGCTCTGACCACCGAACGCCTCGAAAACGTCCTCAAGGTCAAAGTCGACGCAGCCCGTCACCTGCACGAACTCACAACTGAGTACGAACTGGACCTCTTCGTCCTCTTCTCCTCCATCGCCGGCGTCATCGGCAATGGAGGCCAAGGCGGATATGCCGCAGCGAACGCCTTCCTCGACGCGCTAGCCCACCAACGCCGTGCCGAAGGGCTGCCCGCCACCGCCATCGCCTGGGGCTCCTGGGGCAGCGGCCGGATGATGGGAGACCACGCCGAACAGCACCTCATCCGCCGAGGCATCCTGCCCATGCCCGCCGACCTCGGCATCGCTGCACTACGGCGCGCCATCGAACAGAACGACACCGGTCTCACGCTTGCCCACATCGACTGGGAACGCTTCGTCCCTGCATTCGCCGTCGACGGGGACTACCCGCTGCTGCGTCGCCTTCCCGAAGCGCAGCAAGCCCTCACCCCGTCAGACACCACCACCGCCGCAATGAACGGACCGTTACTCGCCCAACGCCTCGTCGGGCTCTCCGGCCCTGAGCGTTCCCGAGCGATCCTCGAACTCGTCCGTGCCCAGGCCGCCGCAGTTCTCGGCCACTCCGGGGCGGACGCCATCCAGCCCCAGCGCGCCTTCCGTGAGACAGGCTTCGACTCCCTCACCGCCGTCGAACTGCGCAACCGGCTCTCCACCGCCACCGGCATACGGCTGTCGACGACAGTGGTCTTCGACCATCCCACCCCCGCCGACCTCGCCGATCTCATCGAAACCCAGATCTCGGGTCACGAGCAGACCACCCCCGCCACCATCGCCCTCACACCCCGTGCCACGGACGACGAGCCCATCGCCATCGTTGCGATGAGCTGCCGCTTCCCCGGCTCGATCAAGGGACCCGAAGACCTCTGGCGACTAGTCACGGCCGGCACCGACGCTCTGTCCGGATTCCCGGACAACCGCGGCTGGGACCTTGAATCCCTCTACCACCCCGATCCCCAGAACCCCGGCACCACCTACGCCCGCGAAGGCGGCTTCCTCCATGACGCCGGCGACTTCGACGCGGCGTTCTTCGGAATCTCCCCCCGTGAAGCCCTCGCCATGGACCCGCAACAGCGACTGCTCCTCGAAGTCGCCTGGGAAGCATTCGAACGCGCCGGCATCGACCCGGGCACCCTCAAGGGCTCGCGCTCCGGGGTGTTCATCGGCTCCAACGGCCAGGACTACGCATCGGGCCTCGGGCGCGCACCGGAAGGCGTCGAGGGGTATCTCCTCACCGGTCGTGCCGCCAGCGTCGTATCCGGCCGCATCTCCTACACATTCGGCCTCGAAGGCCCTTCGCTGACGGTGGACACCGCCTGCTCGTCCTCCCTGGTCGCGCTGCACCTCGCCGTACAGGCACTGCGACAGGGCGAGTGCGAAATGGCGTTCGCCGGCGGTGTCACCGTGATGTCGACCCCCGGCAATTTCGTCGAGTTCAGTCGTCAGCGTGGGCTGGCTGCTGATGGTCGGTGCAAGGCGTTCTCTGCGGCTGCGGATGGTACGGGCTGGGGTGAAGGCGTCGGAATGCTCCTGGTGGAGCGGCTTTCCGATGCTCGTCGGCTCGGGCATCCAGTGCTGGCCGTGGTGCGGGGTTCGGCGGTGAATCAGGACGGTGCGTCGAATGGTCTTACCGCGCCGAACGGCCCCGCGCAGCAGCGGGTGATTCGGCAGGCGTTGGCGAATGCCGGTTTGGGTTCTGCTGATGTGGATGTGGTGGAGGCGCACGGTACGGGTACGTCGTTGGGTGACCCGATCGAGGCGCAGGCGTTGCTGGCGACCTATGGTCAGGATCGCCCGGCGGACCGTCCGCTGTGGTTGGGTTCGTTGAAGTCGAACATCGGTCACACCCAGGCCGCGGCCGGCGTAGCCGGTGTGATCAAGATGGTGCTGGCCCTCCAGCACGGCGTACTCCCCAAGACCCTCCATGTCGACGCGCCCACCCCGCACGTCGACTGGTCGGCGGGTTCGGTGAAGCTACTCACCGAACCCGTTGCATGGCCCGGCGACAGCGATCGCGTACGCAGGGCCGGAATCTCGTCGTTCGGCGTGAGCGGCACCAATGCCCACGTCATCGTCGAGCAGACCCCCGAGCCGGCGACCGAGGAGGCTCCCTCGGAATCTGCCGGCTCGGGGGCCGGAACACCGACCACCGCTACGGCACGGACAGCCCTTCCCTGGCTGCTCTCAGGGAAGACCACCACCGCGCTCCGCGCCCAAGCCGCCCGGCTCCATGCGCACCTCACTGACCGCGGAGCCCAGCCGATGCCGACAGCAGCCGATGTCGGGCTGTCCCTGGCAACCGGCCGAGCCGCACTGGAACACCGCGCCGCCTTCGTGGGCACCGACCCCGAAGACCTGCTACGAGCACTTGCGGCCCTGGCCGCCGATGAGCGTACGGAGGGTGCGGCGCAGGTCGTCGTCGGCAGCGTTCAGGACACTGCTGCACCTGCGTTTGTGTTTTCGGGGCAGGGGAGTCAGTGGTGGGGTATGGGGCGTGGGTTGTATGAGTTGTTCCCGGTGTTTGCGGATGTGTTTGATGCGGTGTGCGTTGAGTTGGATGGGTTGTTGGGGTGTTCGTTGCGGGAGGTGTTGTTTGAGGGTGATGGGTCGGGGTTGGCTGGTACGGGGTTGACGCAGCCTGCGTTGTTTGTGGTGGAGGTGGCGTTGTGTGGGTTGTTGGGGTCGTGGGGTGTGGTGCCGGGTGTGGTGGCGGGTCATTCGGTGGGTGAGTTCGCTGCGGCTTATGTGGCGGGGGTGGTGTCGTTGGAGGATGCGTGCCGCTTGGTGGCGGCTCGTGGCCGGTTGATGGAGGATCTTCCGTCGGGTGGGGTGATGGTCGCCGTTGAAGCTTCCGAAGCCGATGTCCTTCCTCTCCTCATCGGGCTGGAGGATCAGGTGGGGATTGCGGCGGTTAATAGCCCTACCTCGATCGTGCTCTCCGGTGTGGAGGATGCGGTGACCGCGGTCGTGGAACAGTTGGGTGATCGCCGTTCGAAGGCGCTGACGGTCTCCCATGCTTTCCATTCGCCGTTGATGGATCCGATGCTGGACGCCTTCCGTTCGGTCGCGGAGAGTGTCACCTTCCATGAGCCGAAGCTGCCGATCGTCTCCACTGTGACCGGACGCCTGATCACCGCAGGCGAGATATCGAACCCGAACTATTGGGTCGAGCACATTCGCCAGCCGGTCCGCTATGCGGATGCGGTCCAGGCGCTCGCTGAGCAGGGGGTGAATGTCTTCCTCGAAGTCGGCCCCGGAGGCGTCCTGACCGGGTTGACCCAAACCAACCTCGACCACGCAACCGCCATCCCCACCCTCCGCCCGAACACCGCCGAAGACCTCTCCCTCACCACAGCCCTCGCCCACCTCCACGTCCACGGCACTGTCATCGACTGGCCCGCTCTCTACACCGGCCACAGCGCCCAACTCGTCGACCTCCCCACCTACCCCTTCCAACACCAGCACTACTGGCTACGGGTGCCGCCCCAGTTCGACACCGAGGCCATTGGCGTCACGGACACCGACCATCCGATGCTGGGCGCGACCGTCATGCTCCCCGACGGCGGTATGGTCCTCACCGGCAGACTGTCCTTGGCCACCCACCCTTGGCTCGCCGATCACGCCTTCGCCGGCGTGATTCTCGTACCCGGCACGGCCTTCGTAGAACTGGCCCTGCGCGCCGGCCGTGAGGCCGGCTGCGACCTGCTCGAAGAAATCACCTTGGAAGCCCCGCTCGTCCTGCCAGAACACGGAGGAGCCCAGCTCCGTCTGGCCGTGGGAGCCGCGGATGAATCCGGCCGCCGAACTCTGACCCTGCACTCGCGGTCTGACGACGACCCCACCAACACGGTGTGGACCAGACACACGAGTGGTTCCCTGGCCCTCGACCAACAGCACTACACCGCGGCTGATTTGACCGTATGGCCACCCCGAGGGGCCCAAGAGGTCGACACACAGAACCTCTACGACCAACTTGACACGATCGGTTTCGGATACGGCCCGGTCTTCCGAGGGCTGAAAGCCGCGTGGCGGCAGGGAAACACCCTGTTCGCGGAGGCGGCCCTCCCCGAAGACGCAGCTACGGAAGCTCCCGCCTACGGACTCCATCCGGCCCTGCTGGATGCTGCCCTCCACGCCTCATGGCTCGGTCTGCTCTCCGGGTCCGAAACGGGGCAGGGCCTGCTCCCCTTCTCCTGGGGCGAAGTGAGGCAGTCGGCAGTCGGCGCCGACACCGTACGGATCGAACTCACCCCGGTGGGTACGGACACCGTGTCCGTTCTGATCGCCGACGGGTCCGGACACCCCATCGCATCGATCGGCAGTCTCGTCCTACGCCCTGTGACGGCAGAACAACTGAAGTCCACCACGTCAATCGAGCAGGATGCGCTGTTCCGCCTGGACTGGGTCCAGGGCGAACCGGGCACGCCCCATGCGTCCACCCGGCTCATCGACCTCGCCGATCTCAACCCCGTCGACGCAGTACCGGAGACCGACTTCGTCATCGCCAGGGTCACAACGGCTACCGACGAATCCTCGGATACGGCGTCAACTGCCCAAACCATCCGCGCCACCACTCACGGGACCCTGCTGCTCCTCCAGGAATGGTTGACGGACACGCGCTTCGACTCGGCGCGACTCGTCCTGGTCACCCGTCGCGCGGTCGCCGTCTCCGCCGAGGAGCGCTCGATACTCGATCCTGCCCAGGCCGCGGTCTGGGGGCTGGTGCGCGCGGCTCAGTCGGAGAACCCCGGTCGCCTCATCCTCGTGGACACCGACGACGATGATCTGTCGTCCCTCCACCCGGCGCTGGCCATGGAGGAGCCGCAGATCGCCATGCGCTCCGGCCGCGTCCTTCTGCCCCGTCTCACCAGGGCGCCCCATAGTGAGGCCGACGGCACGGACAGCACGTTCCCGGCTGAGGGCACCACTCTCATCACCGGAGCGACCGGTACGTTGGGCCGCCTCCTCGCCCGTCATCTGGTGACGACACACGGGGTGCGACACCTGGTACTGGCGAGCCGTCGAGGCCCGGATGCTGTGGGCTCCCAGGAGTTCACCGAGGAGCTCACCGCACTGGGAGCCGAGGCCATCACCGTGGCGTGCGACATCGCCGACCGTACGGAACTGGGTGCCCTGCTCGATGCCATCCCAGCCGAGCACCCGTTGACCGCCGTGGTGCATGTCGCGGGAGTGACGGACGACGGCACCATCGGCGCACTCACCCCCGATCGACTCGACAGTGTGTTCCGCCCGAAGATCGACGCGGCACTCAACCTCCACGAGCTCACCTCCGGCCTCGACCTCTCCGCATTCGTCCTGTTCTCCTCCATCTCGGCCACCCTCGGCGGAGCAGGGCAGGGGAACTACGCCGCCGCCAATGCCTATCTGGACGCTCTGGCCCAGCAACGCCGGGCAGCCGGACTGCCCGCCATATCGCTGGCCTGGGGACTCTGGGCCGATGACAGCGGCATGACGGGTGTGCTCGACACCGCAGATCATGCGCGAATCCGCCGGATGGGCCTCGTCGCCATGGACTCCTCACAGGGCCTCGCCCTGTTCGACGCGGCCTGCTTGAGCCGGGAAGACGTTCTCTATCCGGCTGCGCTGGACAAGTCAGGTCTTCGGACACAGGCTGCCGAGGGCCAGGTCCCTGCACTACTTCGCGGACTCGTGAAGGCACCGACGCGGATGGCCCGGGCCACGCGGGGCGGCGTCACGCCGAGCGGGATCGCCGACCGGGCCGCCACCCTTGCGGACGATCTGGTCGCACTGCCGGAAGCCGAACAGGACCGTCTACTGATAGACCTGGTGCGCCGTCAGATAGCGAATGTCCTCGGTCATACCTCTCCCAACGAGATCGAACCCGGGCGGGCCTTCAAGGAACTCGGCTTCGATTCGCTCACGGCCGTGGAACTCAGGAACCTGCTGAATGCCGCAACCGGCACTCGCCTGCCCGCCACGCTCGTCTTCGATCACCCCACCCCCATCGCTCTCACTCGATTCCTCCGCGGCGAGATCCTGGGTGACCGGTCGGGATCGGCCCCATCGGGGAGCCCTGTCCGCAACCTTCCCGAGTCGACCTCCGCGGTCGGGGATGAGCTGATGGCGATCGTGGGGATGAGTTGCCGGTATCCGGGGGGTGTGCGGTCGCCGGAGGACTTGTGGCGGTTGGTGAGTGAGGGTGGGGATGCCGTGGGTGCGTTCCCGGGTGATCGTGGGTGGGATCTGGAGGCTTTGTACCATCCTGACCCTGATCATGCTGGGACGAGCTACACCCGAGAAGGCGGCTTCCTCCATGACGCCGCCCAGTTCGATCCCGACTTCTTCGAGATCTCGCCGCGTGAGGCGCTGGCGATGGATCCGCAGCAGCGGTTGCTGCTGGAGACGTCGTGGGAGGCGTTCGAACGGGCGGGTATCGATCCCTCCTCGGTACGTGGTTCCCGTACGGGTGTCTTCGCCGGTGTGATGTACCACGACTACGGCTCTCGACTCTCTACCGCACCTGAGGGGCTTGAGGGCTATCTAGTCAATGGCAGCGCGGGAAGCATCGCCTCCGGTCGTGTTGCTTACACGTTTGGTCTTGAGGGGCCTGCGGTGACGGTGGATACGGCGTGTTCTTCGTCGTTGGTGGCGTTGCATTTGGCGGCGCAGTCGTTGCGGCAGGGTGAGTGTGAGATGGCATTGGTGGGTGGTGTCACTGTGATGGCGACGCCGAACACGTTCGTGGAGTTCAGTCGTCAGCGTGGGTTGGCTGTTGATGGTCGGTGCAAGGCGTTTGGTGCGGCTGCGGATGGTACGGGTTGGGCTGAGGGTGTGGGGATGTTGTTGGTGGAGCGGTTGTCGGATGCTCGTCGGTTGGGGCATCGGGTGTTGGCTGTGGTGCGGGGTTCGGCGGTGAATCAGGATGGTGCGTCGAATGGTCTTACTGCGCCGAATGGTCCTGCGCAGCAGCGGGTGATTCGCCAAGCGTTGGCGAATGCCGGTTTGGGTTCGGCTGATGTGGATGTGGTGGAGGCGCATGGTACGGGTACGTCGTTGGGTGATCCGATTGAGGCGCAGGCGTTGTTGGCAACTTATGGTCAGGATCGGCCGGCGGGTCGTCCGTTGCTGCTTGGTTCGTTGAAGTCGAACATTGGTCATACGCAGGCGGCTGCGGGTGTGGGTGGTGTGATCAAGATGGTGATGGCGATGCGGCATGGTGTGGTGCCGCGTACGTTGCATGTGGATGAGCCGTCTCCGCATATCGACTGGTCGGCTGGTGCGGTGGAGCTGGCTACCGAGCCGGTGGAATGGGTAGCGGAAGGGCGGCCTCGTCGGGCAGGGGTTTCCTCCTTCGGAGTGAGCGGCACCAACGCCCACATCGTCATCGAACAAGCCTCAGAGGTCGAACCAGAGGCCGAATCTGCTTCCACAGAGGTGCCTTCCCAGGACACCCCCACCGCTTGGCTCCTATCGGCTGAGACTGAGCCGGCACTTCGTGAACAAGCACAGCGCCTGCTGGCCCACATGGCTGAGCATGGAGACGTCCGACTGGTCGATGTGGGCCTCTCTCTTGCGACATCAAGGGCAGCATTGGGCCACCGGTCCGTGGCAATCGGAGCCGGCCGCGATGAGTTGATGGAAGGCATCGAGGCCATCGCGGCGGGCCGGGTCAACCCTCACGCTGTGCAACGCACAGACCCCTCGAAGGGACTCATAGGCGGGGCGGAGAAGCCTGCGTTTGTGTTTTCGGGGCAGGGGAGTCAGTGGTGGGGTATGGGGCGTGGGTTGTATGAGTCGTTCCCGGTGTTTGCGGATGTGTTTGACACTGTGTGTGCAGGGTTGGATGGGTTGTTGGGGTGTTCGTTGCGGGAGGTGCTGTTTGAGGGTGATGGGTCGGGGTTGGCTGGTACGGGGTTGACGCAGCCTGCGTTGTTTGTGGTGGAGGTGGCGTTGTGTGGGTTGTTGGAGTCGTGGGGTGTGGTGCCGGGTGTGGTGGCGGGTCATTCGGTGGGTGAGTTCGCTGTCGCCTATGTGGCGGGGGTGGTGTCGTTGGAGGATGCGTGCCGCTTGGTGGTGGCTCGTGGCCGGTTGATGGAGGACCTTCCGCCGGGTGGGGTGATGGTCGCGGTCGAAACCTCTGAAGCCGATGTCCTCCCCCTCTTGGCCGGCCTGGAACACTCTGTCGGGATCGCCGCAATCAATAGCCCCACCTCGATCGTGCTCTCCGGCGTGGAGGATACGGTCACCACGGTCGTGGAACAGTTGGGGGAGCGTCGTTCGAAGGCGCTGACGGTCTCCCATGCTTTCCATTCGCCGTTGATGGTTCCGATGCTGGACGCGTTCCGTTCGGTCGCGAAGAGTGTCACCTTCCATGAGCCGAAGCTGCCGATCGTCTCTACGGTCACCGGCCGCCTGATCACCGCAGGTGAGATGTCGAACCCTGAGTACTGGGTTCAGCACATTCGCCAGCCGGTCCGCTATGCGGATGCGGTTCAGGCTCTGGCTGAGCAGGGGGTGAATGTCTTCCTTGAGGTGGGCCCTGGAGGTGTCCTGACCGGGTTGACTCAAACCAACCTCGACCAGGCAACCGCCATCCCCACCCTCCGCCCGAACACCGCGGAAGACCTCTCGCTCACCACAGCCCTCGCCCACCTCCACGTCCACGGCACTGTCATCGACTGGCCCGCCTTCTACACCGGCCGCGGCGCCCAGCTCATCGACCTCCCCACCTACCCCTTCCAACGCAACCGCTACTGGCTGGATGTTCCGGCTCCCCGCGGTGGTATCGCTGCCGCAGGGCTGACCGCGACCCATCACGAGCTCCTCGGCGCCATGACCGTAATGCCCGACGGCGGAGGATCCCTGTTCTCGGGCCGCCTCTCCCTCACTACGCACCCGTGGCTAGCCGACCACTCCGTATCCGGAGTGTGCCTGCTGCCCGGCACAGCCTTCCTGGAGATGTGCATCCAAGCAGGCAACGAGCTCGGCTGCGGTCGTGTGGATGAGCTCACCCTCGCCGCACCCCTTGTGCTTCCCGACATCGGAGCGGTCCAGCTCCGTCTGATCGTCGGCATCTCGGCCGACCAGAGCGCCCGGCGTACAGTCAAGGTCTACTCCCGACCCGAAGGCTCGACCGATGCCGAGCCAGAGAGCCCGTGGATCTGCCACGCCACAGGCTTCCTCACCCCCGACACCGATCGCCACCACGCCATGACCGGCCGCGGCGCTGACGGTCCAGCGGAGGTATGGCCTCCCATCGGTGCGACTGTCGTGGATCTCGACGGTAGTTACCAGCAGCTCGCCGCGTCCGGCTTCGTATACGGACCGGTGTTCCAGGGACTGCGGCAGCTCTGGCGGCAAGGTGACGAGCTCTTTGCCGAGGTCGCCTTGCCGCAAGGTGCCTCCATCGACGGATTCGCCCTTCACCCTGCCCTGCTCGATGCAACGCTGCACGCCCTGGGGGCGGCCGATTTCCTGACGGCGGGCCATGAAGGACGGCTTCCGTTCGCCTGGAACGGGGTCAGTGTGTACGCCACTGGAGCGGAAGCCGTAAGAGTCAGACTGGCGCATGCCGTTGAGGGCTCCGATTCGATCTCGCTTTGGATCACCGACCGTGTTGGATCAGCGGTTGCATCCGTGGACTCGCTCACACTGCGCACGGTGGACCCAGAGCAGCTGAAAGCGGCTTCTGATCCTCACCGTGACTCACTGTTCCGCATCGAATGGGAGCAGCACGAACCATCGACCACGAGTTCCTCCGTACCCGTGGCAGTGCTCGACACCCTGTCGGAACTCGGCTCTGCCCAGACCTCGGCGGCCGAAGTGGTGGCGATTCGTGTTGCTGGGGCCGGGGCGGAATCCGACCTCCTCTGCTCAGCCCCCGTACAGAGCGTGTTGCCCCACCTCCAACAGTGGCTGGCCGATGAGAGGTTTGCTGCCTCCCGATTGCTGGTGATGACGCGACGCGCCGTAGCGGTTCCCTCCTCCAACAAGGACGGTGCGACAGCCGACGTCGACATGGGACAGGCCGCAGTCTGGGGGCTGGTGCGCGCGGCTCAGTCGGAGAACCCCGGCCGCTTCACCCTGGTCGACTGCGACACCGACGACACAACACTCCTGTCGGAAGCGGCGGCGACGGGTGAACCGCAGATCGCGATCCGCGAAGGCCGCTTGCTCGTGCCACGTCTCGCACGCATCGATATGGGATCACGCACCGGTTCGGGGAATCCTTCCGAGGCAACCACGTTCTCTTCCACGGGTACGGTTCTGATCACCGGAGCGTCCGGCACACTCGGCAGGCTCATTGCCCGTCATCTGGTGACGACGCACGGGGTGCGACACCTGGTACTGGCGAGCCGTCGAGGCCCGGACGCCGAAGGGGCCCAGCACTTCATCGCAGAGCTGGCAGAGCTAGGTGCCCATGCAACTTCGGTCAGCTGCGATGTCGCTGATCGGGCCGCGCTGGTCGAACTGCTGGCCACCATCCCCGCCGATCGTCCCCTGACCGGAATTGTCCATGCCGCCGGTGTGGTGGACGACGGCACCCTGCCGACCCTCACCCCAGCGAGCATCGACCGGGTCTTCGGACCCAAGGCGATCGCCGCGATGAACCTCCATGAGCTGACTCTGGGCCTGGACCTCTCCGCCTTCGTCCTCTTCTCGTCCGCGGCCGGCACGCTCGGAAGCGCCGGCCAGGGAAACTACGCCGCAGCGAACTGTGTCCTCGACGCTCTGGCAGAATCGCGACGAGCCGCGGGTATGCCCGCGCTGTCAATGGCTTGGGGGCTGTGGGCCGAATCCAGCACGCTCACCGAGGACCTGGCGGACGCTGACCGCCACAGGATCAGCCGCTCAGGACTGATCGCCTTCCAGGCCGAAAAGGGCTTGGCCCTCTTCGACGAGGCAAGCCGTTCCGCACTGCCCGTGGTGATCCCGGTCCAGCTCGACATGGGGACGCTCCAGACCCAGGCTCGAAATGGAACGCTGTCTCCGATGCTTCGTCGGCTGGTGCGGACTCCCGCGCGCCGCATGCTTGACGCGACCTCCCAGTCGGTGGGTGCGCTCTCCCTGGCCCAGCAGCTCAACGCCCTAGCACCGGCCGAGCAGTATCACGTCGTCCTGGACCTGGTACGGACACAGATCGCGGCGGTGCTCGGCCACCAGACCGACACCGGGATCGTGGCGGACCGCCAATTCAAGGAGCTCGGGTTCGACTCGCTGACCGCTGTGGAGCTGCGCAATACGCTGCACACCACTACGGGACTACGGCTCAGCGCGACCCTCGTGTTCGACCACCCGACCCCCGAGGCACTGTCCCGCTTCCTTCTGGCCGAACTCGTCACACCGAACGCCTCTGGCGCATTGGTGGACACCCCGGAATCCCTGCCTGTCGGGGATGAGCTGATGGCGATCGTGGGGATGAGTTGCCGGTATCCGGGGGGTGTGCGGTCGCCGGAGGACTTGTGGCGGTTGGTGAGTGAGGGTGGGGATGCCGTGGGTGCGTTCCCGGGTGATCGTGGGTGGGATCTGGAGGCTTTGTACCATCCTGACCCTGATCATGCTGGGACGAGCTACACCCGAGAAGGCGGCTTCCTCTACGGAGCGGGTGAATTTGACCCGTCCTTCTTCGGGATTTCGCCGCGTGAGGCGCTGGCGATGGATCCGCAGCAGCGGTTGCTGCTGGAGACGTCGTGGGAGGCGTTCGAACGGGCGGGTATCGATCCGTCCTCGGTACGTGGTTCCCGTACGGGTGTCTTCGCCGGCGTTATGTACCACGACTACGCCTCCCAGCTCGGGCAGGTGATACCGGACGGTGTCGAAGGACATCTAGGAATGGGTACGTCCGGCAGCGTGGCGTCGGGGCGGTTGTCGTACACGTTTGGTCTTGAGGGGCCTGCGGTGACGGTGGATACGGCGTGTTCTTCGTCGTTGGTGGCGTTGCATTTGGCGGCGCAGTCGTTGCGGCAGGGTGAGTGTGAGATGGCGTTGGTGGGTGGTGTCACTGTGATGGCGACGCCGAACACGTTCGTGGAGTTCAGTCGTCAGCGTGGGTTGGCTGTTGATGGTCGGTGCAAGGCGTTTGGTGCGGCTGCGGATGGTACGGGTTGGGCTGAGGGTGTGGGGATGTTGTTGGTGGAGAGGTTGTCGGATGCTCGTCGGCTCGGGCATCCGGTACTTGCTGTGGTGCGGGGTTCGGCGGTGAATCAGGATGGTGCGTCGAATGGTCTTACTGCGCCGAATGGTCCTGCGCAGCAGCGGGTGATTCGGCAGGCGTTGGCGAATGCCGGTTTGGGTTCTGCTGATGTGGATGTGGTGGAGGCGCATGGTACGGGTACGTCGTTGGGTGATCCGATCGAGGCGCAGGCGTTGCTGGCGACCTATGGTCAGGATCGCCCAGCGGATCGTCCACTGCTTCTCGGCTCACTCAAGTCAAACATCGGTCACACCCAGGCGGCTGCGGGTGTGGGTGGTGTGATCAAGATGGTGATGGCGATGCGGCATGGTGTGGTGCCGCGTACGTTGCATGTGGATGAACCGTCACCGCATATCGACTGGTCGGCTGGAGCCGTCGAACTGGCTACCGAACCGGTGGAATGGGCAGTGGAGGGGCGGCCTCGTCGGGCTGGGGTTTCCTCCTTCGGAGTAAGCGGCACCAACGCCCACATCGTCATCGAACAAGCCCCAGAGGCTGAGCGACCGCTGAACGCCACTGAGTCGGTACCGTTGTCAGGCGTGGCCACATGGGTGCTCTCCGCGAAGGAAGAGGACAGCCTGAGGACACAGGCGCAACGTCTGGCTGCGCATCTAGACGCCCACCCACATGTGCAGTCAACTGACGTCGGGCTGACTCTGGCAACATCGCGAGCGGTGCTGGAACAGCGCGCGGCCATCGTGGGCACCGATCGTGATGCCTTGCTCGCCGGACTGATGGCTATCGCCTCAGGTCAGGTGACTGACGGAGTGATCCGGGGCGACTCTGAGCGCTCACTGAACCGGCTGGCGTTTGTGTTTTCGGGGCAGGGGAGTCAGTGGTGGGGTATGGGGCGTGGGTTGTATGAGTCGTTCCCGGTGTTTGCGGATGTGTTTGATGCGGTGTGTGCCGGGTTGGATGGGTTGTTGGGGTGTTCGTTGCGGGAGGTGTTGTTTGAGGGTGATGGGTCGGGGTTGGCTGGTACGGGGTTGACGCAGCCTGCGTTGTTTGTGGTGGAGGTGGCGTTGTGTGGGTTGTTGGAGTCATGGGGTGTGGTGCCTGGTGTGGTGGCGGGCCATTCGGTGGGGGAGTTTGCTGCGGCGTATGTGGCGGGTGTGGTGTCGTTGGAGGATGCGTGCCGGTTGGTGGCGGCTCGTGGCCGGTTGATGGAGGATCTTCCGTCGGGTGGGGTGATGGTCGCGGTCGAAGCCTCTGAAGCCGATGTCCTCCCCCTCCTGGCCGGCCTGGAGGATCAGGTCGGGATTGCGGCGGTCAATAGCCCCACTTCGATCGTGCTCTCCGGCACGCACGACGCAGTCACCACGGTCGTGGAACAGCTGGGGGAGCGTCGTTCGAAGGCGCTGACCGTCTCCCATGCTTTCCATTCGCCGTTGATGGATCCGATGCTGGAAGCGTTCCGTACGGTCGCGGAGAGTGTCACCTTCCATGAGCCGAAGCTGCCGATCGTCTCCACCGTCACCGGACGCCCGATCACCGTAGGCGAGATGTCAAACCCTGAGTACTGGGTTCAGCACATCCGCCAACCCGTCCGCTACGCGGATGCGGTCCAGGCGCTCGCTGAGCAGGGGGTGAACGTCTTCCTCGAAGTCGGCCCCGGAGGCGTCCTGACCGGGTTGACCCAAACCAACCTCGACCACGCAACCGCCATCCCGACCTTGCGTCCGAACACCGCGGAAGATCTCTCCCTCACCACAGCCCTCGCCCACCTCCACGTCCACGGCACCCCGATCGACTGGCCGACCTTCTACACCGGCCGCGGCGCCCAGCTCATCGACCTCCCCACCTACCCCTTCCAACGCAACCGCTACTGGCTGGAGTCAGGCCCAGCAGTGAGCGATGTGGCCTCGTTCGGGCTCGCCTCAGCCGGCCACCCTCTGCTTGGCGCGACTGCAGTGCTCGCCAACGGCGATGGAGCGCTGCTGACGGGTCGGTTGTCCCTCGACACCCATCCTTGGCTCGCCGAACACATGGTCAATGGCGTTGTATTGCTGCCCGGAACGGCCCTGCTGGAACTTGCCGTGCAGGCCGCCTTCGACGTGGGATTCGATCGAGTGGATGAGCTCGTCCTAGGTGCTCCGTTGCTTCTGCCCGATCGAGGGTCCTCGCAATTCCAAGTCGTTGTCGGTGGGCCAGACGAGGCAGGCCGTCGTGCCGTGAGCATTCACTCGCGCACGGAGAAGGGCAGCGACGCCGAATGGCTTCGCCACGCGACGGGCTATCTGTCCGATGCCAAGCTCCAAGCCTCAGATCCGAGCGGTCAGGCCACTCAGGAACCGGACGGTCCGTCATTCTTGGACGGATCCAACGACTGGCCGTTCCATGACTCCGATTCGATGAACATCGACGGTGTGTATGAGCGGTTGTCCGGTCTTGGGTTTGGTTATGGTCCGCTGTTCCAGGGGTTGCGGGGGGTTTGGCGTCGGGGTTCCGATGTGTTTGCTGAGGTGGCATTGCCTGAGGGGACGGTGGTTGATGGGTTTGGTGTGCATCCGGCGCTGTTGGACTCGGCTCTGCATGCCCTCGGGGTGGCCGGAGTGCTGGAGGACACCGGGCAGGGGCGTATTCCCTTCTCGTGGAGCGGGGTACAGCTCACCGCGACCGGCGCCACCCGACTACGAGTCAAAATCACCTCAACTGGCACAGACCAGGTCGCTCTAACCGCCATCGAGCCGTCTGGGCAGACGGTGATCACCGTGGACTCCCTCGTGCTGAGGCCGGTCTCGCCCGAGCAACTGGATCAGGCGCGAGGGCAACAGAGTCCGCAGGAATCCCTCTACTACCTGGACTGGACTCCGCTTCCTCTGGTGGTCAGAGACACGGATGTGCTCGCTCCGGGCCAACTGGTCGAAGAATGGGCTGTCGTAGGACAGAGCAGTGAATTACAAGCAGCCCTGGACAAGGCCGGACTGCACGCTACGTACCATGCTGATCTGCCCGGATACTCGGAGAGCAACTCCGAGCCCGGCACGGGTAGCAGCGGACACCCCACTTCCTCGATCGTCCTCGTCTCCGTCGGCGCTGGTCACAGTGACAGTGAGGTCTCGGTGGCATCCGTACACAACGCGGTGTACCGAACTCTCGACGTAGTACAGCAATGGCTCTCAGACCCCCGTTGGGAGCGGTCCCGCCTGGTTGTCGTGACCAACGACGCAGTGATGGCAAACGGCAGGGAGGGCGTGATCGCACCGGCTCAGGCTGCGATGTGGGGTTTGGTGCGCTCGGCGCAGTCCGAGCATCCAGGACGCTTTGTCCTCGTGGACACGGACCGTGACCCCAACTCAGTGCGCATGCTGCCCGAACTGCTCAAGACCGCGGGTGATGAGTTCGCCGTTCGAGCAGGCGCCGCCTTTGCTCCTCGACTGGCACAGGCCGAAGACTCGACGGGCGGCGATGTGCGCACCGCCCCCTTCGCGGCCGAGGGTACGGTCTTGGTGACCGGCGCTTCGGGGCAGCTCGGCCAGGTCATGGCCCGACACCTGGTGACCGAGCACGGGGTACGTCACCTACTGTTGGCCAGCCGAAGCGGCGGCACGGCTGAAGGCATGGCCGAATTCGCGGCAGACCTGGCCGTCGACGGGGCAAATGTGACCGTTGTGGCCTGCGATGTATCGGATCGGGTGGCACTTGCGAAACTCCTGTCAGAGATTTCGCCAAAGCATCCGCTGACCGGCGTTGTGCACGCTGCCGGAGTGACCGAAGACGGCATCGTCTCCGGTCTCACCAAGGACCAGACCGAACGGGTGCTCCGCCCCAAGGTGGATGCAGCAATCCATCTGGACGAACTCACTCGTGACAGCGATCTGGGCGCCTTCGTTCTGTTCTCCTCCGCGGCCGGGGTGTTCGGTGCACCCGGGCAGGGGAACTATGCCGCGGCCAATGCATGCCTCGATGCAGTGGCCCAGTCCCGAAATGCGGCGGGGCTGCCGGCCGTGTCCCTGGCGTGGGGTCTGTGGTCCGGTGGTGGAGGCATTACCGGCTCGATGAGCGAAACGGACCGCGGACGCATGACCCGCGGCGGCATAGAGCCACTTCCCGTCAGCGATGCACTCGAACTCTTCGACGCGTCGATCGGTCACCCCCGCGCTGCGTTGATCCCGATACACCTGAATCTGGGGGTGCTTCGGCAAAGGGCCACGGCCGGTCAGCTGCCCGCTCTGCTTTCGTCACTCGTCCCCACTCCGGGCGGACGAGGACTGACAAACACGGCTGGCGCGAACGGCAGCGACTCCGCCCACGGCACGGCGAACCCTTCACCGGAAAGCAACGGTGTATCCGACCTCACCCTTCGTTTGGAAGGCCGAACCGAGGTCGAACAGCGCAAACTGCTGCTCGACCTCGTATCCGAGCACGTTGCGTCAGTCCTCGCGCTTCCCTCCGCACGGGTGGTGAGGCCGACGCACACCTTGCGGGAACTTGGGTTCGACTCCTTGACAGCAGTCGAGCTCCGCAATCGGCTCGCCACGGAGACCGGCCTTAAACTGCCGCCCACACTGGTCTTCGACCACCCCACTCCGGCCGATCTCGTCGAGTATCTGAAGGCCCAGGCTGCTCCCCAACAGCTGGCGATCACTGCGCTACTGGCCGAGTTGGACGGTCTGGAAGCGGCGTTGCGCAACAGTGCAGTGGCGGACGTGACACAGCGCAGCGCAATAGGCATGCGCCTTCAGACACTGGCGGCCCGGTGGTCGAACGGCATCCCTGAAAACGGAATCGACACCGAGCCCATCGAAGGTGTTGGAGCGACGGATGGATTCGACGCAGCTACCGACGACGAAATGTTCGATTTCATTGGCAAGGAATTCGGGATCTCCTGAATCAGCAGGCTGCCGGACACCCGCGCCAGCCTCAACCATTTGCTGACCTCCGGGCCCAAAAGGCTCCTCTGTAAAAGGTGATCCCAGGTGACTGAACTTCAGGCAAAGAGTAATGAAGAGAAGCTGCGCTACTTCCTCAAGCGGGTTTCCACAGACCTCCACGAAGCTCGCGAGCGGCTCCAGGAAATCGATGCTGCCCAGCATGAGCCGATCGCGATCGTTGCGATGGGCTGCCGGTATCCCGGTGGGGTCAGCTCACCTGAAGACCTCTGGCGCTTGGTTTCCGACGGCCATGACGCAATCGGCGGCTTTCCGCTGGATCGAGGCTGGGACCTGGAAGCGCTCTTCGACTCGGACCCGGACAATCGGGGAACCAGCCATGTTCGGGAGGGCGGTTTCCTCGGAGCGATCGACCGGTTTGATGCGGGCCTCTTTGAGATATCGCCCCGCGAAGCACAGACCATGGACCCCCAGCAGCGTCTGCTCTTGGAGACCACCTGGGAGACCATTGAGCGAGCAGGAATCGACCACACATCCCTCAGGGGAAGCCGAACCGGAGTATTCGCCGGAGTGATGTATCACGATCACTCGTCGGTGCTGCAACAAGCGGTGGAGGACGTCGAGGGCTATATCGGCACCGGCAGCGCGGCCAGTGTTATTTCGGGCCGGATCGCCTATTCCTTTGGCCTTGAGGGGCCTGCGGTGACGGTGGATACGGCGTGTTCTTCGTCGTTGGTGGCGTTGCATCTTGCAGTTCAGGCACTGCGGCAGGGCGAATGCGATTTGGCCCTGGCCGGTGGAGTCACCGTCATGTCCACCCCAACCGCCTTTGTGGACTTCAGTCGTCAGCGTGGGTTGGCTGTTGATGGTCGGTGCAAGGCGTTTGCTGCGGCTGCGGATGGTACGGGTTGGGCTGAGGGCGTTGGAATGCTTCTGGTGGAGCGGTTGTCGGATGCTCGTCGGCTCGGGCATCCGGTACTCGCAGTGGTGCGGGGTTCGGCGGTGAATCAGGATGGTGCGTCGAATGGTCTTACTGCGCCGAATGGTCCTGCGCAGCAGCGGGTGATTCGCCAAGCGTTGGCGAACGCCCGCCTGAGCTCGGCTGATGTGGATGTGGTGGAGGCGCATGGTACGGGTACGTCGTTGGGTGATCCGATTGAGGCGCAGGCGTTGCTGGCGACCTATGGTCAGGACCGCCCGGCGGATCGCCCACTGCTTCTCGGCTCGTTGAAGTCGAACATCGGTCATACGCAGGCGGCTGCGGGTGTAGCCGGTGTGATCAAGATGGTGATGGCGATGCGGCATGGTGTGGTGCCGCGTACGTTGCATGTGGATGAGCCGTCACCGCATATCGACTGGTCGGCTGGTGCGGTGGAGCTGGCCACCGAGCCGGTGGAGTGGGCCGAGGATCCAGCCAGGCCCCGCCGAGCAGCGATCTCGTCCTTCGGCTTCAGCGGCACCAACGCCCATGCAGTCATCGAAGAAGTACCCAGTCCAGAACCTCAGGTGCGGACCGAAGGGGAAGCTCCTGGGCAGCGGGATGGTCGCCCGACTCCCATCTTGATTTCAGGGAAGACGGACACCGCAGTCCGTGACCAAGCGGCCAAGCTACTTTTGCACATGGATCACGCCGGGTCCGTCTCATTAGTGGACCTGGGGTTCTCGTCGGCAACATCACGTGCCGCGTTGGAGCACCGCGCGGCGATTGTAGCGACGGATCCACAAGGACTTCGGGTAGCACTGGAAGCTCTGGTGCGAGGAACTCAAACGGACGTAGGCACCTCATGGGTGGCGAAGGCCGTGGCGGTTCCGCAGCAAACGCTGGCGTTTGTGTTTTCGGGGCAGGGCAGTCAGTGGTGGGGTATGGGGCGTGGGTTGTATGAGTTGTTCCCGGTGTTTGCGGATGTGTTTGATGCGGTGTGTGTTGGGTTGGATGGGTTGTTGGGGTGTTCGTTGCGGGAGGTGTTGTTTGAGGGTGATGGGTCGGGGTTGGCTGGTACGGGGTTGACGCAGCCTGCGTTGTTTGTGGTGGAGGTGGCGTTGTGTGGGTTGTTGGAGTCATGGGGTGTGGTGCCGGGTGTGGTGGCGGGTCATTCGGTGGGTGAGTTCGCTGCCGCCTATGTGGCGGGGGTGGTGTCGTTGGAGGATGCGTGTCGGTTGGTGGTTGCTCGTGGTCGGTTGATGGAGGATCTTCCGTCGGGTGGGGTGATGGTCGCGGTCGAAGCCTCCGAGGCCGATGTCCTTCCGCTCCT
Organism: Streptomyces sp. NPDC059256; assembly: GCF_042753785.1. Taxonomy (NCBI): domain Bacteria; kingdom Bacillati; phylum Actinomycetota; class Actinomycetes; order Kitasatosporales; family Streptomycetaceae; genus Streptomyces; species Streptomyces sp. NPDC059256. The sequence continues at coordinate 138,141 of NZ_JBHYZO010000015.1, forward strand.
CATCGGCCTGGAGGACCGGGTCGGGATTGCGGCGGTCAATAGCCCCACTTCGATCGTGCTCTCCGGGGTGGAGGATGCGGTCACCACGGTCGTGGAACAGCTGGGGGAGCGTCGTTCGAAGGCGCTGACCGTCTCTCACGCTTTCCATTCGCCGTTGATGGATCCGATGCTGGAAGCGTTCCGTACGGTCGCGGAGAGTGTCACCTTCCATGAGCCGAAGCTACCGATCGTCTCTACCGTCACCGGACGCCCGATCACCGCAGGCGAGATATCGAACCCTGAGTACTGGGTTCAGCACATTCGCCAACCCGTCCGTTACGCGGATGCGGTCCAGGCTCTGGCCGAGCAGGGGGTGAACGTCTTCCTTGAGGTCGGCCCTGGGGGTGTGTTGAGCGGCTTGACCCAAACCAACCTCGACCAGGCAATCGCCATCCCGACCCTCCGTCCGAACACCGCGGAAGACCTCTCCCTCACCACAGCCCTCGCCCACCTCCATGTCCACGGCACCCCGATCGACTGGCCCACCTTCTACACCGGCCGCGGCGCCCAACTCGTCGACCTCCCCACCTACCCCTTCCAACGCGACCGCTACTGGCTCGACATCCAGTCTGGCGCTGGTGATCTTGCTGAAGCGGGGCTTAGGCACGCCGAGCACCCACTGCTTGCCGCAGTCGTTGCCATGGCCGAGGGCGATGGAGTGTTGCTCACCGGCCGCCTTTCGATGGCCGCGCACTCCTGGCTCGCTGAACACGTTGTTCTGGGGGCAACGGTCCTTCCCGGCACCGCATTGGTCGAGTTGGCGATCAGAGCGGGTGATCAGATCGGATGCGGGCGACTCGAAGAGCTGACTCTTCAGACGCCGCTCGTCCTTCCGGAGACAGGCAGCCTCCGACTACAGGTTGCGGTTGGCCTACCCGACGAGCATGGTCATCGACCGATACGACTGTATTCACAGCAAGAAGATGCCTTGGCGACCGAACGCTGGGCTTGCCACGCTGTCGGAGCGGTGTCGCATACACACGGAAGCAGCGATTCTGCGCTTCAGGAACCAGTTGTTGATCTAGCCGAGTGGCCTCCAGCAGGTGCTGAGCCCGTTGATGTGAGTGCCCTCTACGACCAACTGGCCGGAGCCGGCCTGGAATACGGGCCGGTGTTTCGTGGGGTGCATGCCGGATGGCGCCGCAACGGGGAGTTCTTTGCCGAGATCTCCCTACCCGAGCAGACCTCAGTGGCGGGCTACGGTATCCATCCGGCCCTCTTCGACTCCGCCCTCCATTCAGTGGGTTTCGTCGGACCCGAGGAGCGGACCGATGGACCACTCGTGCCCTTCGCGTGGAGCGGTGTCCGACTTCATGCCACGGGCGCCACTTCCCTTCGCTTGCGAATCGCACCTGCAAGCACAGGTGGGCGGGGCGCGCTGTCACTCATTGCTGCGGACGGCGAGGGAACAGCGGTGTTCTCAGTCGAATCCCTGGACCTCCGACCGGTCGATGCAGAACAGCTCTCCCGGACGGGGAACACAAGCGGCGACGGGCTGTTCCGGGTGGACTGGGTACCCCTACCGAACCCGGCTTCCCCTGCGGGCAATGACGTTCGGATTCCTCTCCGTGACTCTCTGACCGGACTGGCTGGCGACTTCGATCCGGTTCCGGACGTGGTGGCGGTGAGGGTGCCGATGATGTCGGGATGCGGATCCCAGGCACCCACTGCAACCGTTCAAGCAACCCTGCTCCTCATACAAGAATGGCTCTTGCGGCCTGAGTTCGAGTCATCGCGGCTGGTACTCGTGACGCAGAGTGCGGTGACGACGGGATTCCTCCCGACCTCTTCCGCGGGCGATGCTGCTGGCCACAGCGCCACCCCGGAACCGTACGGTGAAGTGAACGTCGCGCAAGCGGCTGTTTGGGGGCTGGTGCGGTCTGCCCAGTTGGAACATCCCGGTCGATTCGGTCTGGTCGATCTCGTCGATCTGGACGATGGTGAAGACACCACTGAGCTGACGATCGCGATCGCCACGGATGAGCCGCAGATGGCACTGCGTGGGACGCAGGTGCTCGTGCCACGCCTGGTGCAAGTGGAGCAGACGCTGCCGACCTCCAACCGTCAGCTCTCTTCCACCGGGGGAACGGTCCTCATCACCGGGGCTTCCGGCACGTTGGGGCGAATCGTTGCACGCCATTTGGTTGCCGAGGTCGGGGTACGGAGCCTCGTCCTGGCCAGCCGCAGCGGTCCAGCCGCTGAAGGCGCGGCGGAGTTCTCGGCTGAGCTGCGCGAAATGGGCGCCATCATCGACACGGTCGCCTGCGATGTCTCGGACCGTGAGGCACTTGTGCGGCTGCTCGACCGAGTACCGGGGGAGTACCCCCTGACCGGCGTCATCCACGCCGCTGGTGTCACCGACGACGGTGTGATCTCTGCACTGACCTCCGAACGTGTCGCCACTGTGTTCAAGCCGAAGGTGGATGCCGCCTTCCATCTCCATGAACTGACGAAGGACCTGGACCTCACCGCGTTCGTACTGTTCTCCTCCGCGGCCGGCACCTTCGGCAATGCAGGTCAAGGCAACTACGCGGCTGCCAACGCCGCCCTGGACGCATTGGCCACCACCCGCCGTACCACCGGCCTGCCGGCGCTTTCCCTCGCATGGGGTCTGTGGACACACACCAGTACACTCTCCGCCGAGTTGGCTGAGGCTGACCATTACCGGATGAGTCGCTCAGGGCTTCTCCCCTTGGAGACCTCGGAGGGTCTCGCACTTCTGGACCGAGCCCTCGGTGTGGACGAGCCAGCGCTTGTCCCCGCCCGCTGGGACCTCCCCGTACTGCGCGACCAGGCCCGATCCGGCTCACTCCCCGTACTTCTGCGGAGTATGGTCCCCGTGTCCACACAGCGGGTGCGGGCCGCAGTGACGCCGTCGGGCGGTGCGAGCACCACCCTCGCCAGGGAACTGGCCGGGCTGACCGAGAGCCGCCAACACGACACCCTTGTCAAGCTTGTCATCACACATGCCGCTGCCGTCCTCGGGCACGGCCGGCCTGAATCCGTACAGGCGAACCAGGCGTTTCGCGAGCTCGGCTTCGACTCGCTCACAGCTGTCGAGCTGCGAAATCGTCTTGCTTCGGCGACCGGTGTGCGGCTGCCGGCCGGACTCGTCTTCGACTACCCGACGCCGCAGGCGCTTGCCAAGCATCTACGCCAGGAACTACTGGGTGCCGGGGCCGCTGCATCGGCGCCTGTTGCGCTGCCCGCATCGGACGACCCCATCGCCATCGTCGCCATGAGCTGCCGCTACCCCGGCGGAGTGGAAACCCCCGAGGACCTTTGGGCGCTGATCGAACTCGGTCGGGACGCCATCTCGGACTTCCCGTCCGATCGTGGTTGGGATCTTGCCCTACTGTCCGAAGGAGGGTCTTCCGGCTCCAGCGATACGGGCATGGGAGGGTTTCTCTACCAGGCGGGCGAGTTCGACGCGGGCTTCTTCGGGATTTCGCCGCGTGAGGCGCTGGCGATGGATCCGCAGCAGCGGTTGCTGCTGGAGACGTCGTGGGAGGCGTTCGAACGGGCCGGCATCGACCCCACAACTCTGCAGGGGAGTCGCACCGGTGTGTTCACCGGTGCGATGTACCACGACTACGCATCTTCCCTCCAAACGGTTCCCGAAGGCGTGGAAGGATTTCTCGGCACTGGGAACTCGGCGTCGGTGGTCTCGGGGCGGTTGTCGTACACGTTTGGTCTTGAGGGGCCTGCGGTGACGGTGGATACGGCGTGTTCTTCGTCGTTGGT
>NZ_JBHYZO010000016.1:0-138409 GCF_042753785.1 Streptomyces sp. NPDC059256
CCGGCATCACCCTCACCGCCACCACCCTCGGCCTCATCGCCGCCCTCGTCATCACCATCTCCATCCACCACCACCCCACCACCTCACCCACAGAAACAACCGCCAGTGACAGGGAGACGTGAATGACGAACCTCCTCCACACCCACAGGTCCGCGCTCCAGCGCCTGCGGCTGCTGGTCAACCGCCAGCTCGGCGCCGGCGACTTCTTCTGGCATGCCTGGGCCACCGCCAACGTCCGGGAGCGCAACCTTCCGATCGTCTTCCACATGGAGCCCGGCCCGCAGGAGCAGGGCAGCGGTGAGCCCGTCGGGCTCTCCCTGGACGACCTGCGGCTCCGGGTGATCCGCTACGCGCACTGGTACCGCGGTCAGGGTGTCGGCCCCAAGAGCCACGTCGGTGTCTACACCCGCGCCGGTGTCGAGAACCTTCTGCACTACATCGCGGTCACCAGCCTCGGGGCGGTGCCGGTGCACGCCAACGCCGCGATGCCGGCCGACACCGCCGCCGACTACTTCCGTCGCACCCGCGTCACCGTGCTCGTGGGGGACCGCGACCTGGTCCAGGGTTGCACCGCGGTCTGGAAGGAGACGGCACCGCAGGACACACCGGCCGTGCTGGTGGAGGACACCGTCCTGCTGCGCGACAGCGCGCCCAAGCCGCCGCACCGGCTGGAGGGTTTTCCGTACCGGCACGCCGATGCGGACCTGGTGCTGATCTCGCATTCCTCCGGTACCACCGGGAGGCCCAAGGCACCCGTGTTCACGCACCGGTCGTTCTTCGCCGGGCGCTGGGACCGGTTGTTCGCCTTCCCTTCCCATCGCACGGACAAGTTGCTGTCGGTGTTCCCCCACAGCCACTCAGCCGGACTCGCCCATCTCAGCATGGCGATCCTGCTGGGACTGCCCACCCTGCTGCTGGACGACGTCTCGGGCCCGTCGGTGGTCCGTGCCGTCAACACCTTCCGGCCCACGATGGTGATCGGCTTTCCGATCGCGCTGGCCGGACTGCGGACCGCTGACATCACCCCTGAAGCCGCGCGGACCGTCCACACCTGGTGCGGCATGGGCGACGCCTCGCACGAACGGCACATCCGCCCGCTGATCGCCCTCGGCTCGCGCGCCACCCGCGGCGGGCGGCTGCCCGGTTCGGACTACCTGGACGGCCTCGGCTCGTCGGAGATGGGCATGGTTCTCTTCGAACAGGTCCACAACGCCGAGATCGGCATTCACCGGCGGCTGGTGGGCCGCCCCACCAAAGTGGTGTCCAGCGCCGTCGTCCTCGATGAGGCGGGCCGGGAACTACCGGCGGGACAACCGGGAATGCTCGGTGTCCGCGCCCCCAGCGTCACGCCGGGCTACTGGGACGACCCCGGTCTCACCGAACGCTCCATGCGCGACGGTCACTTCCTCACCGGTGACATCGTGGAGTACGACGAGCAGGGCCTGTGGTACCACCTCGACCGGGTTCCCGATGTGATCAACTCCGGCACCGGACCCGTCTACAGCCTCCCCCTGGAGGAAGTGGTGCTGCTGGAGACCGGCGCCCTGGACTGCGCGGTCTTCGCGGTGGACGACCCGGACCTGCCCGGAATGTCCTGCCCCGCAGTCGTCGTGCTGCCCGAGGACATCGAAGGGGGCCTCGCAGCCCCGCCCCCCGGTGAGCTGCTCGCGCGCTGCAACGGCGCCTTGCGCCGGGCGGGGTTGGCCGAAGTGAGGGCCCTGGTGGTCGCCACGGAGCGGGCGGGCATTCCGGTGGGACCGACCGGAAAAGTGCTCAAGCGGCGCCTTCGCGAACGACACGCCCGCCTGCTCGCCTCCGACGCCACCCCCGGCCCCGATACCGCCGTCGTCCCCGAGAGGACGAGGGCATGAGCGGTATCCACGCTCCCGCACGCGACGACACCGAGCACCGTGCCGCGCGCCAGGTCATCGAACTCGCCACCGGAGCCTGGCGGGCCCGGGCCCTGTACGCCGCCGCCTCGCTGAGGCTCGCGGACCACATCGCCGACGGTCGTACCGACTGTGCTCGGCTGGCCTCGGCCACCGGCACCGACGAGGACGCCGTCCGACGGCTCATGCGGTTGCTGGTCACCCTCGGGGTCTTCGAGGGCGGAGAGGACACCGGCTACCGCCTCGGCCCGGTCGGATGCCTGCTGCGCAGTGGAGTGTCGGGCTCCATGCGAGACATGTGCCTCATCTACGGCGAGGAGTTCCACCGGGCGTGGGGAGCGATCGTGCCCGCGCTGCGGACCGGGCGCAGCGGATTCAGCCAGGCGTTCGGCAGTTCGCTGGGGGAGTACCTGCGCGACACCCCCGGCGCGGGGGAGAAGTTCCAGCGGGCGATGAGCGTCGGCAGCGTCCCGCTGGCCGCGGTCGCGCAACTGATCGACTTCTCGGGGTACCGCACGGTCGCCGACCTCGGAGGCGGCGCGGGCACCCTGCTCTCCGCGATCCTGACGGACCACCCCGGTCTGCGAGGAGTGCTGTTCGACCTGCCGCACATGGCGGCCCTGGCCCAGGAGCACCTGGGCGCCACCTTGGCGCCTGACCGCTTCGAGATCGCCGGCGGCGACATGTTCGAGGCCGTCCCCACCGGGGCCGATGCCTATCTCCTGTCGCGGGTGCTCCAGGACTGGAACGACCCGGACTGCGTGACGTTGTTGGCGAACTGCCGCCGTGCGATGGGGGAGTCGACCAGTTCCGCACCGCGCCTGTTCATCATCGAACGAGTGATACCGACCGATGCGTCTGCCGTGCTGCCGGTGCTGTGGGACGTTCATCTGATGCTGGTTGCGGGGGGCCGCGAGCGGACCCTGCCGGAGTACCGCGCCCTGCTGGCCCGGGCCGGACTGACGCTTGAGTCGGTACGGCCGCTGCCACTGGAAACGAGTCTGCTCGTCGCCGCGCCCGCCTGATCATCCCATCCGCTCAGGTAAGGACATCGCTCCATGGATCTCACCGACCGTCGTGTCATCGTGCTGGGAGGCACCTCGGGCATCGGCCTGGCGACCGCGCTCGCAGCCGCCCGCCGAGGGGCTCTGGTAACCGTCGCTTCCAGTCGCCGTGACACCGTCGAAGCCGCCGTCAAGACGCTGCCCCCGGGCAGCCGTGGAGTGGTTTGCGACGCCCGCGACGAGAAGGACGTCCAACGACTCTTCGCCGAAACCGGCCCGTTCGACCACCTGGTCTTCACCGCGGGCGACAGCCTTCTCCTCGACCGCATCGAGGCGATCACGTCGTCCGACGCCCGAGGGGCCTTCGAGATCAGGTTCTGGGGCGCCTGGCTCGCCGCCAAGTACGCCAAGGAGCATCTGCGGCCCGGTGGTTCCATCATCCTGAGCTCCGGCATCGCCGCGGGCAGGCCGCCCAGTGGCGGAAGCGTCGTCGCGCCGGTGTGCGCCGCGGTGGAAGCGCTCACCCGCGCTCTTGCCGTCGAACTCGCACCGATCCGGGTCAACGCGGTGGCCGCGGGAATGGTCGACACCGACCTCTGGGCCGATGTGCCGGCCGCCGCCCGCGCCGCCATCTTCGCCGAGGCACGCCGGACACTGCCCGCCCGGACCACCGGTGAACCGGCTGACATCGCCGAGGCACATCTCCATCTGATGACCGCCCGATTCACCACGGGCACCGTCCTCACCATCGACGGCGGAGCCACCCTGACCTGACCGCGGTACTCCCGGTCGGAAGGACAGGCCCTGGCGCCGTACCCCCCACTGCGTCGCCAGGGCCCCGGCCGAGCCCCTTCGTCCATTCGGCGGCACGGTCGCCGCCCCTCGAATCCGTCCCCACTACCCGAGAGTTCTCAGCCCACCAGCCACCAGGAGGCACCCGTGACGCAGCCCCCCTCACCACCGGTTCCCCATCCGGGCCCGGTCGGCCCCACCCCGCACCTGCGCCCGTCCTCGCAGGAGTTGAAGAAGCTCGACCGCCGGCATCTGGTCCGCTCCATGCAGCGCGGAGACGTCCAGGACCGTGTCGTCGTCGTTCGCGGCCGGGGCTGCACCGTATGGGATTCCGACGGCAACGAACTGCTCGACGCCGCGGGCGGTGGAGTGTGGCACTCGCCCGTGGGCCACGGCCGCGAGGACCTCGCAGCGGTCGCTGCCCGGCAGATCACCGAACTGGAGTTCTTCACCAGCCTGATGGAGTTCTCCAACGATCAGGCGATCCAACTGGCCGCCCGGCTCGCCGCGCTCGCGCCTCAGGGCATCGAAAGGGTCTTCTTCACCAACGGCGGCTCCGAAGCCGTGGACACGGCGATCAAGGCCGCCCGCCTGTTCCACTTCCGGCGCGGCGAAGAGGACCGCACTTGGATCATCGCGCGCCACAACTCCTTCCACGGCTCCACCTACGGCAGCGGCACCGCGACCGGACTGCCTCCCATGCAGCAAGGAGTCGGGCCCAATCTGCCCCACGTGGCGAAGGTGTCGGCCCCCTACCTTCACCGAGCCGCCGAGCTCTACGGCCTCGACGATCCCACCGACTTCCTCCTTCGGGAACTGGAGGAAACGATCATCCGGATCGGCGCCCACAAGGTGGCCGCCATGATCGGCGAGCCCATCATGGCCGGAGGAGGGGTCCTCGCACCCCCGCCCGACTACTGGCCCCGGGTCCGTGAACTCCTCACCCGCCACGGCATCCTGCTGATATCCGATGAGGTCGTCACCGCCTTCGGGCGCACCGGCACCTGGTTCGAGTCGGAGCGGCGCGGCATGGCTCCCGACATGATCACTACCGCCAAGGGCATCGCCGGCGGCTACATCCCCCTCGGCGCCACCCTGATGACCGACATCATCGCCGACACCATCCTCGACGCCGACACGGGCTTCTTCCACGGGTACACCTTCCAGGGCCATCCCGTCGCCTGCGCGTTGGGTCTCGCGACGCTCGACATCATCGAGCGCGAGGGGCTGCTCGCCAAGGCCGACGTCATCGGGACCTGGTTCGCCCAGGGGCTGGCCCCCGCACGGGAGTTGCCCTGTGTCGGGGACGTACGGGTGGAGGGCTCGCTCGCCGCCGTCGAGATCATCACGGATCGGACCACCGGCCGCCCGGCCCACTGGCCCACGGTCGTGGCCGCGGCCCGGGAGATACGCCAACGGCACGGAGTCATCGTCCGCCCCTACGGCCACAACCTGGCGCTGGCCCCGCCGCTGACCCTCCAGGAGAAGGAAGCCCGCCGCGTCACCGACGCGGTGCTCGACGTCCTCTCCCGCATCCGCCCCGACGTCGACACTGACGAACGGCCCGGACAAGGGCGCCCGTGACCGGTGTCCAGGAAGGAACCGCAGCCATGCTGAACTACCACTCCTCGGCGATGCTCATGCGAATGCGCCGGCTCCACCGCCACGGCGACGGCAGGTTGTTCATCGTTCCCCTCGACCATTCGGTCGCCGACGGACCGATCCTGCCCGGTGGGGAACTCGACCCCCTCATCGGCAGCCTGGCCCGCAGCGGTGTCGACGCCGTCGTCCTCCACAAGGGCAGGCTGCCGTACGTCAGCCCGTCGCGATTCGCGGACATCGGCCTCATCGTCCATCTCAGCGCCAGTACCGTCCACGCCCCCGATCCCGATGCGAAGTACCTGGTTGCCAGCGTCGAGACCGCGGTACGCCTGGCCGCCGACGCGGTCAGCGTCCACGTCAACCTCGGCTCGGACGGCGAACATCGCCAGATCGCCGACCTGGCCGCGGTCGCCGATGCCTGTCACCAGTGGAACATTCCGCTCCTGGCCATGATGTACCCGCGCGGCCCCCGCATCCAGGACCCGCACGATGCCACCCTCCTCGCGCACGCCGCCTCCCTCGCCACCGACCTCGGCGCCGACATCGTCAAACTGCCCTGGGCACGCACCGCAGCGGAGATGGTCGACGTCGTCAGCCAGAGCGCGATACCGGTCATCACCGCCGGCGGGCCCGCCGGCGGTGACACGGGCACCCTCCTCGCCCAGGTGTCCCGGATGCTCGGCGCCGGCACCGCTGGAGTCGCCATGGGACGCAACGTCTTCCAGGCCGCAGACCCGGGCCGCATCGCCCGGCAGGTCGCCGACATCATCCACCGACCCCACTCTCCGGCCCCGGGAGACCGCATCTCCTTCGCCGACTCCGTCCGTGACGACACGGAACTGAGCCTGCGGCACTGACCAAGGCCGGCACGGCATCCGCCGGACCGGTGCCACGCAGAGAACGGAGGATGTCACGTCATGCCTGACAGGCGCTCAAGGCGACGATGGCGGGACGCGAGCGGAACGACAGGAGCGGAGCCACCCTTCGAGGTCGCCATCGTCGGCGCAGGACCACGAGGGCTATCCGTCCTGGAGAGGCTGTGTGCCAACGAGCGCGCCGCACCCACCCATCCCGAGATCGTGGTGCACGTGATCGACCCGCACCCGCCCGGCTCGGGCGAGGTGTGGCGCACCGGACAGCCACGGCAACTCCTCATGAACACGGTCGCCTCCCAGATCACCGTCTTCACCGACGACAGCGTGACCATCGAAGGTCCCGTCGAACCCGGCCCCAACCTGTACGAGTGGGCCCGCACCCTCGCGCTCCTCGGCGAGTTCGACGGCTATCACGAGGCCGACATCGCCGAGGCCCGCTCGCTGGGCCCTGACTCGTACTCCAGCCGGGTGTTGTACGGCCACTACCTGCACGCCTGCTACACCAGGATCGCCGCTTCGGCTCCCGGCCACCTCCGCATCCGCTTCCACGCCACCCGCGCCGTAGCCCTGGACGACGCCCACGGGGTTCCGAACGGCCCGCAGAGCCTGCGCCTGCACAGTGGGGAACGCGCACTCCTGCTCGACGCCGTCGTTCTCGCACAAGGACATACATCCGCCCGACCCACTGCCCAGGAGTCCAGAGCAGCAGGACTTGCCCGCATCCACCACCTCACCTACATCGGCCCGGGAAACCCGGCGGACATCGATCTCGGCATCGATCGGGTGGAGCCCGGGCAGCCGGTTCTCCTCCGAGGGCTCGGACTCAACTTCTTCGACTACATGGCCCTGCTCACCGAGGGACGCGGCGGTCGGTACGAGAACGCCGACGGCCGACTCGTCTACCGGCCCTCCGGGGAGGAACCCCTCCTTCACGCCTTCTCCCGCCGGGGCGTGCCGTACCACTCACGCGGGCGCAACCAGAAGGGTGCTTCGGGCCGCCACCACCCACGACTGCTCACCCCGGACGCCATCGCCCGGATGCGTGCCAAAGCTCCCGGCGGGCTGCGCTTCTCCACCGATATCTGGCCACTGATCGCCCGCGAGGTCGAATCCGTCTACTACGCCACCCTGCTGGAACGACGCGGGGACGGCGCCGTGGCCGAGGCGTTCACCGAGCGCTACCTCACAGCCGGGGACGGGGAGCACGCCGCGCTGCTCAGCGCGCACGCCGTTCCGCCCGGTGAGCTCTGGCGCTGGGAGCACATCGACAACCCCTGCGCCGGACGCGCTTTCACCGACCGCAACGCCTTCCGCGCCTGGCTGCTGAACCATCTCGAACGGGACGTGGAGGAGGCGGAGAACGGCAATGTGGACGGCCCCCTCAAAGCCGCACTCGACGTCCTGCGAGATCTGCGCAATGAAATCAGGCTCGCTGTCGACCACGGAGGGCTGCGCGGCGACTCACACCGAGACGAGTTGGACGGTTGGTACACCCCGCTCAACGCCTACCTCTCCATCGGGCCGCCGGCCACCCGCGTACGCGAGCTCATCGCCCTCATCGAGGCGGGGATCGTGGAGATCACCGGGCCCGGCACCCAGGTGCGTTTCGACGCACCGAGCGCCTGCTTCGTCGCCGCGTCCGTCGACGTGCCAGGGCCGCCGGTCCACGCCCGCAGCCTGATCGAAGCAAGGCTGCCCGTGCCCGATCTGCGGCGCACACTCGACCCCCTGCTCACCCAACTCCTCGACAGCGACCAGGCCACTCCCTACCGTGTCACCGGGCCGGGCCGTGCCCACCACCAGACCGGAGGTCTCACCGTCACCGAGCGGCCCTACCACATCGTCGACAGCCTCGGCCGGCCCCACCCCCGACGCCATGCCTACGGCGTGCCCACGGAGTCGGTGCACTGGGCGACCGCGGCGGGCATCCGTCCCGGCGTGGATTCGGTCACCCTCGGGGACTCCGACGCCATCGCCCGAGCGGTCCTCTCCCTGGCTCCCGCCCTCGTACCGACCGGCGCCGCCGAACCGCCCGCGACCACGGGGGCCGAACTGCCCGGGGTGATCGTGTGAACGACCTCGACACCGGTCTGCTCTCCCCTGTGAGGGCCGGTACCCCCATAGAGGAACTGGTCGGAGACGCGGCCTGGCTACAGGCGATGCTGGACGCCGAATCAGCCCTGGCCCGCGCCCAAGCCGCCCTCGGCACTTTGCCCCGCGAGGCCGCGGACACGATCACTTCCGTCTCGCGCAACCATGCCCTCGACCTGCGTGCCATCGCCGTGTCGGCACGCGAGAACGCCAATCCGGTTGTGGCCCTCGTCCGCGAGTTCACCCGAGCCGTCGCCGAGGTCGACCCCGCGGCCGGCGAGTACGTCCACCGGGGATCGACGAGCCAGGACGTGTTCGACACCGCCGCCATGCTCATCGCCCGGCGGGCCCTGCGCCACATCGCCGCGGATCTGCACGCCGCCGCCGCATCGCTCACCTCGCTGGCCCGCGAGCACCGTGGCACGCTCATCGCGGGACGCACTCTCGCCCTACAGGCCGTGCCCACCACTTTCGGCCTCAAGGCGGCAGGTTGGCGCCAGCTCGTGCTCACCTCGGCCGAGCGCTGCTTCCAGCTCTCCGAGCAACTCCCGGTCTCGCTCGGCGGCGCTGCGGGAACCCTGGCCGGATATGCCGCCTATGCCACGCCGGTGACGGCCGTCCTGCCCGGTGTGTCCCAGGCCGTCCCGAGCGCAGACGATGACACCGGTGGCTACACCGACCGCCTGGTACGGGCGTACGCCCATGAGACCGGCCTTGCCGTGCAGACGCTCCCGTGGCACGCGCTGCGTACCCCGGTGGCAGATCTGGGTGCGGTACTGGGTCTCACCGCCGGCTCGCTCGGCAAGATCGCCGTGGATGTGATCACCCTCTCCCGTACGGAGATCGCCGAGGTCGCCGAACCCGGTCCACCCGGGCGGGGGGCATCCTCCGCGATGCCGCACAAGCGGAATCCGGTCCTGGCCACCTTGATCCGCAGCGCGGCGCTTCAGGTCCCGCTGTTGGCTGCCGGACTGACAGCCGCGCTTGCCGCGGATGACGAGCGCTCCGGTGGCGGCTGGCACGCGGAGTGGCTGCCGCTGCGCGAGTGTCTCCGCCTCACCGGAGGCGCCACGCACACCCTCGTCGAGCTGGCGGCGGGTCTGGAGATCAAGCCCGAGCGGATGGAGGCGAATCTCCGCCCCATGGCCAGTGCGATGAGCACCGAGCGCATCGCTGCGGCGTTCTCGTCGAGCCTCGGCCGGGCGGGGGCCCGTGAACTCCTCACCCGCTGCGCCCAGGAGGCGGCCGGGTCCGGGCGTACGGTACGCGAGGTGTTGCCCGCCGCGTTGGCGGCGCTGCCCGACGGTGGACCCGAGCTCACGTCCGCGGAGTTGGACGAGCTCTGCGACCCTGGACGGTACACGGGGTCGGCCGCCTGGCTGGTGGATCGGGCGGTAGGGGAAGGGTAGCGCTCAGGCGCTACCGCTCCGCACGGTCCCGGCCCTGGCGCCGAGCGCGGTGTCCGTCTCCACCGACGCCTCCAGATCGGCGCTGTGTTGGGCGAGCCGGTCCCGCAGTTCCTGAAGCCGGGAGATTCGGCTGTCCAGCGACTCCAGACGCTTGCGGACCGTGTCGAGTTCGCCGTTGCATCTGCGGGATTCTTCCAACGGCCGGTCCAGGCAGCCGCGTTTGAGGTAGTGGAGCACATCCTCGGTGGTCAGACCGACGGCGAGTAACTCCTTGATGTTGATCGCACGCACCAGCGCGACATCGTCGTACACGCGATAACCGTTGCTGTCGCGGGAGGGGGCCAGCAAGCCTTGCTCCTCGTAGTAGCGCAAGGAACGAGTGCTGGCGCCGATCTGTTCCGCGAGTTCCCCGATACGCATCCTGTCCGTCTCCGTGAGGTTAAGGCGGGCGGTTCTGTCACCTCAATCTTTGGTGGAGGAGGTGACAGTCTGCGACTGCTCAGTTCATTCCGCGTAAAGATGGCTGATTTCCGCTGCTCTAAGGGTCTTCGTACCCGCAGGGTTGACCGAAACCGCGAGTACTCCCGGAGTACGGATCTCCCCTGCCTCGGCGTGTGCTGCGCCCCGCGGCGGCGCGGTCGCACGTTCACCGGGCCGTGGGTCACAGGATGCACGGCGAGACGTCATGCCTCCCGGGTGCCTTCGGGGCCGGTGAGGTGTTGCACCCCCAGTGTGAGACGGGTCATCACCTCGTCCGCGTGCGCCACCCGGTCCTGGTGGAGCGTGACCCCGAGGAGGAACGTCCCGTTTCCCAGGGCGCAGTAGAACAGGGCGCCTTCGTCCACGTCGAGCACGGTTCGGGTCAGCCGCCCGGGCAGTACCGCCTTCAGCGAGTGGTTCAGTCGGGCCACGACGAAGTGCAGCCGTCGGGAGATGTCGTGGTAGCGGTCGCGGCGCTGCTGTCTATTGATCAGGCTGTGGTATCCGGCCAGTCCTTCGGCGGACAGGAGGTCCGTGGAGAGGAATCCCGAAGTGGGGTCGACGTAGGCCACGTAGTGCAGGTTCTTCGCGGTGAGCGAGGCGGCGCAGAGTGCCCCGATGCGATCGGCGTCGGGTCCGATGTCGCCGAACACCTCGCGGTGGTGCTCCTGGGTCGGGGACCCGGCGAAGGGGAACTCCGTCGGCGCTGGACGTTCCGGCGACGGTGATGCCTCGGGTGCGCCGATGAAGCCGCCGTAGTCGATGCGCAGTTGGTGCAACCCGGTACGGAAGCCCGTCGCGAGCCTGGTCATCGCCCGATCGCCGGCCTCCGCGGTCTCCCGCCCCAGGGAGACGCCCGTCAGATAGCGCCCCGGTCGTACGTAGTAGTGGAACAGGGTGGCCTGACCCAGTCGTAGGACGGTGCGGATCAGCCGTCCGCTCTCCACCGGGCGCAATGAGCGGTCCATCCTGCCGAGCAGGAAGTTCAACTGGCGTCCGACGCGGATGTAGAGGGCGCGATCGCCCTCGGAGGGCCCGTGTGGGTTGACCAGGTGGGCGAGGTGTGGGTGGTCGAGGATGTCCACGGAGTAGTTGAAGACGCCTCGATGGTATTCGGCGACGTGGTGCAGGCCCTCGGGATGGAGCGCCTGTTCACAGAGGTCGATGAAGGCCGCACTGTCGTCCGTCACATGTTCGGCCTTCTTCCGGTGCGGCACCGGCACCGGTCCGGTCTCGGCCAGCGGGTCGGCCGTCTCGATAAGCGTGTGGGGATGGTCCCCCGTTTTCTCCATCACGCCTCCTTCAGGTTGTGTGGTCGAAGCCCGAATAGAACAGGGCCGGGTCGAGTGCCTCCATCTGGCGTTTCAGGTCGGCACCGAAAGGGGTGTCCAGGGCGGGCAGTTTGCTGGCGTAGAGCGCTGCCACGGTGTCTGGAGCGTAGGGCAGATGGATGAGGGTCCTTTCATGGGGTGACGCGAACAGGCCCTGTTCCAGGGCGTGTTCAGTGGATGTCGGGCGGGTCGTGCCGTTGGTGGATGCGGGGTCGGTCCCGTTCCTTGTGGTTCCGGGTTCCACAGGGGCGGCGGATCTTCCTCCCGGCGTCGGTTGGTTCTCGACGAGCAGGAGGTTGTTGTGGATCAGCCCGTGTTCCTTGAGGCGGTCCACCAGCTGTCGGGTCTCGGGCCGGGCCAGTCCCCCCGGTTCGCTGACCACCGCTATGAACTCCACGGCCCGACAGATCTCCACCGTGACCTCGCTCCACTCGGAGCCGCAGTCCACCAGGAGACAGCCGGCGAGTTCGACCAGGCGTTGGACGGCCATGCCCATGATCTTGGGCAGATTGGTCAGCTCCTCCAGCGGAGGGTCACCGGGCGTTCCCTGGGTGAGCAGCAACATCTCGCCCTTGCGCCCGTCGGGGGAGCGCATCGGGGTCAACCGCGGCTCCAGGGAGCGGAAGTCCAGGGGGATCGCACCGTCGAAGGCGAACCCGGCGAGACCTCCGCCGTAGTGCATAGCCGAGCCCCACTGGTGCAGCAGCCGGGTCAGCCCGGCGGTCCGCAGGTCGGCATCCATCAACATCACGTTCTGTCCGACCGGCCCGACCGCGGCGTCCACCATCGCCCCCGCAGCGATGGTGACCGTACTGGCACCGACCCGTGGAGTGGCGGCGAGCACCGCCACCGACCAGGAGCGACCGAACTCTCCCTCCAACGATTGGTCCACCACTGGTTGCCTCCTCGGGGCGACGCACACCGGGGACGGGCACGCGGCCCGTTCCTCAGATGTAGGGGATGTCCAGGTCCAGCTCAATCCTCACTCCCCCTTGTGCCCCCCTGCCGCCGTGCAACCGGGCTTCGCCGATCTGAAGATTGGTCGCCGCGAAGACCGTGAAGGGGTGCTCGGCGCGCATCCGCTCCCGCAGTCGCTGGTACGTGTCCCGGTCGAGTTCCCATGCCTGCTCGGATTCGCCCGCGAACACCAGGGCGTTGCCGTGGTTGAGCGCGGCGATGAGGGTGAGCGGATGGTCTGCGCCCAGCGATTCGACGAGCCCTTGCCAGCCCTCGGCGCTCAACTGCAGGCTGTCCGTTCCGCTGCCGGCCGAGCGCCGGCAGAGGGCCAGGTTGACCTGGGCGATCCTCAGGAACGGGTGCCCCGGCTCCCAGGTGGCGTACTGGTCGACACAACCGCTGGCCAGTTCGACCGCCTCGGCGTGCTTGCCGAGGAGCCGGAGGTCGGCCGCGAGGGCAAGGCGGGCCGCCACCGATTCATGGTGGTCGGGACCTCCGTAGATCAGCAGCCCGGCCACGGTCTCCGCATCCAGTTTGCGCGCCGCGCTGATGCTGTCCCGGCCGCCGCGGCGCCTCAGGGTCGCCGCGAGGCCCCTGGCGGCGATGAGCGTCGTGGGGTCGGACTCACCGAAGGTGTCGACGGACTCCTTGTACGCGTACTGGAGATGGCGCATGGACCGGTCGTAGTCGCCCGACTCCCGGTACCTGTTGCCGAGATGGGCGGCGGAGTCCCAGGTCAGGCGGTGTCTGATGCCCAGCATCCGACGGCAGCGCTCGGAGGTCTCGCGGTGGAGGTCCAATGCCTCCTCCGTCATGCCGACCATGGCCAGGGACAGCGCGAGGTTCCCCTCCGCCATCAAGGTGAAGGGGTGGCCGTCGCCGAAGACGTCCTTGATGAGTTCGGCCGTTGACTGGTCCTCCGCGAACGCCTCCTGGACCCGTCCGAGTGCGCGTAGTTCTGCACCCCGCCCCAGCGCGCTGCGCAGCGTGAAGGGGTGGTCGAGGCCGAGTGCCGCCCGCAGGGCGTCAAGGGCCGTGCGGTTGACCTCTTCGGACTCCTTGAACCGCCCCGCGTCCCGATGGACGTTGCCCCATTCGACCTGGAGCCGCAGGAGCAGGGGCTCCCTGGGCGGCAGGGTGGCGCTCCAACGGTCGTTCAACTGCTGGGCGAGGTCGAGGGCAGCGCCGAGTTGACCGGTCAGTCGGCGTGATCTCACCTGGTTGACCAGCCACCGCCGTACCTCGGGGTCATCGCTGGTGACCGCCTGCGAGGTGTCGACGTGCTGGTCGAGTTCGGCGAGGACCGGCTCAAAGCGCTCCTCGTCGGTCTCGTCGTCCTGCGGGGAGAAGGCGGCGAGGATGTGATGGACCGCGGTGAGGGTTTCCGTGCGCTCGTCCTGCGACAGATGGGCGCGCAGCAGCACCAGCCCCATCGGGTCGCCGACGATCCGTTCGGAGGCGTGGTCGGTGCGGGCCAGCGCCCGTGCGGACAGGGTGCGAAAGGCGGTTCCGAAGGTCACCGAGGTGAGGGGGGCCTGTCCCTGCCGGCCCAGCCATGCGAGCGCTGCCGGCGAGCGCATCAGCTCGATCGACGCGCCGCGCGGAGACAGGTACGCCAGCAGCCGCAGGATCCGCTCGGCTGCCGGGTTCTCCGTACGGAGGGCGTTCAGCTGCATCGCCCAGGTGGTGCGGGCGGCCTGCGGGTAGTCCTCGACGGACGGTGGCGCGGGTTCGTCGGCGGATCGCGACCGATAGAGGTCGACTGCTTCTGCGAGCGGCAGACCCGTGTTGCGCAGCCAGGTGGCGGCCAGTTCGACGGACTGCGGCAGTCGGCCCGAGACGTTGAGGATCTCGGCGGCCATCTCGGCGGTGAGGCCGGGGAAGTGGCGGGCGAGTTGGGCGTGGGCCTCGGCGCGGGTCGGCATGGCCACCGGGATCCGGGTGCCGACCGCGGCCCACTCGTCGGACTGTGAGGTGATCAGGACGTGCGCACTGCCCCCTCCGGGCACGAGACCTTCGAGTTCGGTGGCGCCCGGAGCGTCGTCGAGGACGAGCAGAAGCCTGCGGTGGCCGCTCGTGGTGCCTTCGCGCAGCACCCGCAGGGCAGCGGTGACCGCGCCCGGCGAAGTGCTGGTGGTGACCTGGAGCCTGGCTCCCAACTCGGCGAGCCCGGCACGGACGAGTGCCGGGGTGTCGGCGTTGATCCACCAGATGGCGTCGTAGTCGGCCGCGAAGCGGTAGACGAACTCCAGCGCGATCTGGCTCTTTCCGACGCCGAGCGGGCCGGTGAGGGCGACCGGCAGCACGGGCCGGCCCGGCACCAGGGCGTCACGGAGTTGGTCGAGGTACTCCTCCCGACCCAGGAAGGTGGCGTTGCGGGGCGGTGACTGCCAGATGTCGGGTGCCTGGCCGGGGAAGCGGGCGCCGCCCTCGGCGCGGTTGCGGGTGGCCGAGCGGGCTTCCTCCTTCTGGCCGTCGAGTGCGAAGCGCTCGAAGAGCAGACTGCGGGCCTCGCGCTCCCCGAGGCTCTGCAGCAGAGGTCCCTGAAGTCGTGCGATGGGACCTTCGAGCCGGGTCTCCTCGATGGTGACCGCGACCATCCAGGGGCTTGCCCGGCCGCCGCCCAGACGCGCCGAGTTGCGCACGCACTGGTCGCTCACCTCCTGGTAGCCGGGTGCCGACGGCAGTGCGGGGGAGACCAGGACGATGGTGAACGTGGGTTCCTGCTCCGAAGGCGCCCGCGGTCCCTGGTCGCCGTCGGTGGTCTCGCAACTGATGCCTATGCCCGCCAGTTCGGTGCGGATCCAGTCGGCCCACTGGCGGTCACGAGGTGCGTGCACGATGCGGGCTGTCCGCGGCCCGGGCGGGGTGATCTCCTCGAACCGGTTCGCGTACTCCCGCCGGAGCCGCTCGGGGACCGGGCGGATCACATTGACCTCGCCGCGGCTGATCTCCTCGGCGATCCGCAGGTACGCCTGGAGCTGGCTGGAGTGCTCGCCCGGCTCCAGGACGAAGGGGACCAGCACCTCCTCGTAGGCGAAGGTCGCCGAGTGCCGGACCTCGACCTGGCTCCAGTACGCGGTGGTGTCACCGGCGACCAACGGTCCCACGATGCCGGCGAACTGCTGTTCCGCGTAGCGGCGTCGGGCCATCGCCTTGGCGCGGTCGACGCGCTCGATCCGCATCGGGACCGGCAGGATACGGATCTCCCGGCCGGTGCGCTTGGCCTGTTCATGGACCTGTCGGGCGACGGCAGCTGTGCCTTCGATGGACTGGTTGCTCAGGTTGAAGCCGCCGACCAGTACGTCGGGCAGCCACAGGGTGCAGACGCTGGCGTTGTCCGAGTGGCCGGTGCGGCTGTCGATGAGGACGTAGTCGTAGCCGGAGTTGCGGAGCTGCTCCCGCAGGGTGTGGACGAACTGCGCCCCGGCCTGCTGACCGTAGAACCGGGCCCAGTCGAACAGGGCCACGTTCTTGCTGTACTCCTCGCTCTGGCATCCGGGGCCGAGGAAGGAGATGCTGCCGCCGTCTCCGGGGAAGTGGCTCCAGCGGACGGTGTCGACCCAGCCCGCCACTCCGGTGTGGAGGTCCAGGAGTTCATTCAGTCGCGCGTCGTGGGCGGGTGGCGCGAACTCTTGTGCGACCAACCGCTCCACGGCCGATCCGTAGTCGCGGACCATCTCCACGACGCCCTGTAGCCGGACGAGGTCCGGATCGGAGAGGAAGGGGCGCAGGAAGCGGTGCAACCCGGGCGACTCCAGGTCCCAGTCGATGACCAGCACGCGCTTGCCGTCGCTCGCGAGGAGCCAGGCGACGTTGGCGAGCGCCATGGTGCGGCCGACCCCGCCCTTGTAGGAGTAGAAGGTGACGATGGTCGCCGTGCCGTCGCCCTCAGGGGCTCGGTTGGCGAAGGGCTCCACGCTGCTCATCGATGCCGCTCCACGTGTTCACATCAGCTGTGCGGTCCCCGGAGGATGGGACGTTCACCCTCTTCCGGGGAAGAGAACCAGGACCTGCGCTGAGCAATCGCGTGCTGCCCGGAATCGAAACTTCCGGAACTGTGCCTCCCGGATTCTCGAACTCCGGAATGGGGCGGCGTTGCGATGCTCCCGGACTGCCACGGTACCTGGACGGGAGCGGGGTTGTTATCCCATGAGAAGGCCGGCATACGGGAGTGAGTGGTGAATTGCGTGAGGTAGTCGATGTCATGGGCCGTCATCACCGGAGGTGGATGCAGGGCTGCGCCCGCGACGCGCTCGGCGACATTCCGTACGACCTGGAGATATCCGCCGCGCGCGGCCGGATCGGCGACCAGGTGTCCCAGCCCGCGCCGGGGGTAGTCGCTCCCCGCGGGCCCGGCCAGTCGAACGGTCTCCTCCACCCAGCGGTCGGGCAGTCCTGCCGTGTCCCACACCACGTTCACCGGGGAGAGTGCCGCATCGCCCGTGCGATGGCCTTGCCATCCCATGCGCTCGCTGAAGACCGACAGGTCAAAGGTGCAGCAGGGGCTGCGGAAGTACTCCTGGGTGTACAGCACGACCAGTGCTCGACAGGCCATTGCCGGTGTGCTCGGCGGCACCCCGGCACCTGGCTGACCAAAGATCCCGGCACCCCCAGAAAGCCCGGCACCCCCAGAACCCCCAGAAAACCCGATACCCCCGGAAATCTCAGTCGCCCCACCGGTAGCCGTCGTTCGGCGGTGCCTGTCGGCCAACTCGCCGTCGAACTGCGCCTCACGCCCCAATCTGGCGCGCAACTCCCCTTGGAGATCGCAGAGAAATTGCTCGACGTATTGTCTGCCGCCACCGTCTATGGCGTGACTAATGAAAAAGTACGGGCCCATATGCCCCGTCCCCCACCCTAGATCAGTACGCTCATCACCTTTTCGCTCACCGGCGCGATTTTCTCTCGGCAGACATCCTCATGATAGGAAGAAATGGTCGCCCTGTGGCCTCGTTGTGATCGGTATCCGCCAGTGTCCTTATGCTTTCGGCCACGCGCTGTCCGACGTGGTCGATCAAAGTGCGTAGATCTGCGCAGTAGCAGGACGGATTGTCGAAGCCGTTCCGCGGCTCGTACCGGTGGGCCCGCAGCCCGCCGCCGCACACCTGCACCACGGGGCACCCTCTGCACTGCGCGCACAGTCCATCGATGCCCACCCGCTCCGCGGCGAACCCCGGATGCCCCGCGACCTGGTCGAAGTCATGCGTGTAGACATGACCTCCGGTGTGGACGGCCTTGTCGTACGCCGATCTGAGGACGTCGTTCTGCTCGATGGTTCCGTCGGACTGTACGACCACCGAGTCGGAGCCCAGCGGCCCCCAAGTCTCGCCCGCACTCGCCCCGCCGAGTTGCACGTCCACCAGCGCATCGAAGAGACGTACCGGGACCTCGCGCACCGGGGCGTCGAACCAGCGATCGAAAACGGCTGAAAGCCATGTGCCGTACGGAGCAAGGCCGGGACCTGCGCCGGGCGGCGGAAACTCCCACGTGGCGTGCGGAAGCAGCAGGTCCACCGCGGGCGGGTCAAATTCGAGGAGCGCTTCGTAGGTGGCCACCGGATCGGCTTCGAGGTCCACCACGCACAGCAGCCCCCGGTAGAGCTTGCGGTAACGCTCGCCCCGCAACAGCGCGAGCCCCCGGGCCACATCGGTGTACGTGCCCTTGCCCGAGCGGTAGGGCCGCCGTCGGTCATGGGTCTCGGCCGTACCGTCCAGGCTGACCCCCACCTGGATGCCCCGGCGTTCGAACACATCGAGGAACCGGGGGTCGATCAGGGCGCCATTGGTCTGAACGGCCAGGTCCAGCCTGGTGTCAAGACCTTCCCAGGCGCTCTGCAGAGCCGCCGCGAGCCGGTCGATCCGCTCCGGGCCTGCGAGCAACGGTTCGCCGCCGTGCAGCATGACCTGTACCTCGGGGGGACGGTGTCGGCGCACATGATCGGCGATCCGTCGGGCGGTGCGGTCCATCACCGCGGGCGCCATCACCAACGGCTGTTCGATCCACCCCTGGTCGCGCAGTTCGTAGACGTAGCAGTCGGGGCAGGAGAAATTGCACCGGCTGTACAGCTTCACGATGAACTGGGTGAAGGCGCCCGGGGGTTGTCGACCACCCTGCGCGCCGGCCGCGGCGCCCCGCACCGGGGCACAATCCGCGCGATGCGCTTGCACGGCCCCCGAAGGCCCCCGACGCATGTCTTCCGGCGGTGGCGCCCCGGCCCGACAGTCACAAGGCACTTTGCCACCTCGGAGTACGCGGCCCCGCCGTTCCGCCGGCCGTCTCACCGCGGTGTTTGCGCAGCAGCGCCTCCACGACGGCGGAGCGCGGCAGACCTTCCAACAGCTCGACGGGAACCAGGCCCGCCAACTCGGGTAACTCCCCCTCGGTGATGGGCGCGCTCTTCCCGGTCGCGCAGTTCATGGCACCCAAGCCCCCTGTTCACGTATCTCGTACGTCCCGGTCGGGGACGTCGAACCAGCCCGACAGGTCCTGGTATCGTCCGGAAATAGTGAGCCGTCGGCGAATACCCAACCCGTACGCCTGACGTGTGCCGTGCGCCTGCCGTGTGTGCACCGGGCAGGCTCTTCCACTGTACCGAGCCCGGTCAAGTGAGCCTATCCTCGGTAGCGGGGGCTCATGGGTCGAAACGGCCGGTTGCCGGCGTGGAACCATGTCGGTGCCGGTGGTGGTCCCGCCCATCCGTACGGTGACCGGCGGCAGTCTGCGAGGGGCGCGTGGATCGATCCGTCAACTACTTCTACACCAGCTGCACCAGGGGCGACGGCTGGCCGGACATCACCCGGTTCCACGCCGATCTTGAGTACCGGCTGCGGGTGAAGGAGGGCCGGTGGGTGAGCGGCGACCTCAGTGGATCGACGGCCGCTGACGGCCCGGCGGCCGAGGCGGTCGCCGAGGTCGGAGTGATGATCGCGCTCTACTCGCCCCACTTCTTCACGAGCCCGCGATGCGCCTTCGAATGGGCCGTCTTCCAGGCCCGGATCCGCCGCAGCGAGCTGCTCGCGCGCCATGACATGAGCCGCTGTCTGATCACGCTGCTGTGGAAGCCGGTGCCGGAGGGCACGAGACCCGCGTCCGTGCCGGAGCCGGAGGAAGCCGTGCACGACGGGCTGGGCCTCGCCGCGCTGATGCAGTCGGACACGCCCGAGTCCTACGACAGTTACTTCCACCTCATCGGACGGCTGGCGGAGCGCATCACCGAGGCACGGCGTACCGAACTGCCCCCTTTCTCGACCACCGATCTGGCCGACGTCCAGCCCGAGTTCGGCCCCGCGTCGCCCGGTGAGGCCGCTGAGACCGGTGAGGCCGGTGAGACTGGGACCGCTGAGACCGCAGAACCGGGCCTTCCGCGCCGACGCACACCCTGGGTGGTGTCCGCTGACGCCACACAACCGGGCTCGACCGCGCAGTACGTGGGCTTCGGCAGCCTGCCCCCACTGGTCCCCGCCGATCCTGTTGTGACCGCGGGCTCCGCATTCCCGACCCCCCTGACCGTCGCCGTCAACTACGTCGGCGCTGACCAGGCGTGGGCGGACTGGATCAGCTCCTTACTGGGGGAGGACGGCAACGCCGAGGTGCGACAGGTGCGCTGGGAGGCCGGGGACGAGTCGCTCGGCGAGAGCGTGGCCCGGGCGCGCTCAGCCGCCCACCGCGTGGTCGTGATCTTCTCCCGCAGCTACTTCGCGGCACGCGCCACCGAACCACTGGAGTGGGAGGACGTGTTCACCGGTCGCGACAGCGAGCGACTGATCCCCGTACAGATCGACGAGGAGCCGCGCCCGGTCCTGGTGCGCCGCGGACTGCGGGTCCTTCGGCTCCACGGCTCCGCCGACGACGAGGTGCGGCGGCTGCGGGCGGAAGTGCGTGATCCGAGCCCCCGCGTACCGCTTCCGCGTGAGGGGGAGCTGTGGTGACCGCGCAGAGTGCTCGCCCCCGCACGCCGACCGGCCCGCCGCCGATATCGAACCTCCCGGGGCAGGGCCTTCCCTTCGTGGGGCGCGACGCCCAGATCGCCGAACTCCTCGGCCTGGTCGAGAAGCACGGCCATGTCCTGCTGCACGACCTGGATGTGACCAACCAGGGCATGGGCAAGACCCAGATGGCCATCGCCTACTGCCTGCGCTACACCCTGCGGTACGACGTGGCCTGGTGGTTCTCCTGCCGGGGAGCGCACGACGACGACACACTCGCCCAACTGATCGGCGAGCAGTACCGCCAACTACGCGCGGCCTGTGAGATCACGGGCGACTTCCGCCCCCGGCGGCGGAGCGATCCCGCCTGGCTGTTCGTCTATGACCAGGTCGAGTTCCCCGACCGGATCTACGAGCACTTCGTCCCGGGCGCCGGGCACCGTCTGATCACCTCCCGTGCGGCCGGCCGGACCTGGGGCGACAACCAACTGGGGCTCGCCGGGCTGACCGTGCACGAGTCGACCGGCCTCCTGCTGAACCAGGCCCAGAACCTCACGGCACGCGAGGCCGCTCTGCTGGCCGAGGTCGTGGACGGCCACCCGGGGCAACTCCTCACGCTCGCCGAGATCGCCCGGGACACCGGCTTCGAATCGGCGCGGAACGCACTGCGGGACATGCGCCAGCGCGGTGGAACCGACAAGCGCGGCAACGGACTACCGCGACACCAGGGCCCCCAAGACCCCTTCGGGACACGGTTCCTGCCGGCCCCCGACCCCTGGAATGCGCACGAGATGGCAGCCCCCTCCTTGGGCGGCGCGGCGTTCCCCGTCGATCCGCCGAGGGCACGGACGCCCGACGGACAGCAGGGCCGTCGAGCCGCCCGGCTCGACCCACAGGACAAACGGACCCTGATCGAGGCGCTGGGCAGGTCCCCGGTCGGCCGCAGCCGTGATTCCTGGGACGTGTTCGTCGACTCGATTCGCCAGGCCACGAGGCTCGACCTCTCCGCCGTCAACGACGGGAGCAACGCCAAGGACCGGATCATCTCCCTCGTCAACTTCGCCTTGGGGCGGCCCCGGCCGGATGTGATGGCCGCCATCGCGGACGCGGTGGAGGAGCGGGGCGAGGGCGAGGACGAGATCGACACGGTACGGCGTCTGGTGGACGCGGCGGTGCGAAACTGGGACGCGTGCTAGGTCGTGTCTGCACAGGCCCGTCTGGCCTGCGACGACACCGGGGGGTGCGCACGGGCCGTCGTGCACCGGGCGGAGTTCGACACCGACGGCCCGGGATCACCGAGTAGTTCGAGAGCGGTACGACGGAGGCCGCTCGGTACACGCCCGTGGGAGGGGCCATGTCGAACGAACCTTTTTTCTTCACCAGTTACGCCATACGCAGGGCGGACCGCCGATTGGTGGCGCAGTTCCACGCCCGGTTGCAGGACGAGATGCAGATCAAGCGCGGACGCTCGCTGCCCCACACGGGCTTCCTCGACACCGAGTCGCTGAAGCTCGGCGTCGGCTGGCGGCGACCGCTGGTGGACGCCCTGCGCACCACCCGCTTTGTGATCGCGCTGCTCAGCGACGACTACCTGCGCAGCAACTGGTGCGGACAGGAGTGGGCCGTGGCGACGGAGCGGGCCCGGCGTGCCACCCTGGCCACAGGTGAGGAGCCGGTCGCCGTCATACCCCTGTTCTGGACCCGACCCACCGAAGCGCTGCCCCCCGCGGTCAGGGCGCTCCAGTACCGCACGAACCTTCTGGGCAGCGCCTACGAGGACACCTGCCTGGTGGATCTGATCAGGGGCGACTCGCGCGAGTACCACCAGTTCATCGTGGATCTGACGGACCTTCTGACGAAGGCGGCCTCGGTGCCCCTCCCACCCCTGGACTTCGCCACCGCAGACACCCTCCCCTCGGCCTTCGTACCGGTCTCGTCGGCCGCCCCGCCCACGGTGTCCACCCCCGCGGTCCCGGAGTCCGTGCCCCATGGGCAGGGCGGGTCTCCGGCCCGCCCCGGCGTCGTGGGGAACAGTGGCCGGCGGATGACGGCGGCGGAGAAGTCGCTGTACATCGACATACTCGTGGACTCCGCGGTGGGGCGCAGCCGTGAGTCCTGGGACGTCTATGTGGACTCGATCAAAGGACTTCTCTGGCCGGTGCGGTTCTCCTTGCTGACGGACGGCGGATCGGCCAGGGTGCGGAGCGTGGCGCTGGCCAATGAGGCGCTTCGGCGCAAGACCCCTGAACTGCTGGTCGCGACCGTCGACGCCCTCGCGGAACTGGAGGGCGCGGAGGCGGCCGGACCGCTGCGGGCGCTGGTGGACGACGTGGTGTCGCGCTGGCCGCAGGAGTAGGGGGACGGCTCGAACCCGCACACGAGGATGCGTGCCCGCGGGCCACGCACGGTGTGCGGGTCGTCGCCTTCCGTCCTCGTGTGCCCAGGGGCGGCTGTGACCGGCCCCGAACGGTCTGAACAGCGCAGGCGTAGGGCCCGACGGGGGCGGTGGGAAGGGACCTTCGGACCGTGCTGAAGGGGCCTTTGGCCCCGTGCAGGACTACGCCCTTGGTGATGAATGCTTCCAGCCATGGCTGGTATGGGCGCATATGGGTCGGGAGGGTTTATCGTGCATGACGAGGGGGTTCCGTCGCGGCGTCGGGGTCAGTGCGAACCGTCCCGCTGAATGGAGGAGTCACCTTGCGGACGCTTCAGCCTCTCGGCACGGAAACGGGCGTCGAGCACTCCTGGGACGTCACCGTCGCCCCGGCACTCGATGCCACGGCAGCGGAGTCGACGTCCGGCACCGATGAGCCACAGCGACCGGCCTCCGGCGCCCAGCCGCCCGCGTCCGGGCTCAGCGCCGCACTGCTCAGCAGGGTGGCCGGGTTCTACGATTCGGGACTGCGCTCGGGCCAGTTCCTGTGGTGCGACGAAGGCCGCTGGGCCTGGTGCCGTCTGGAGCTGCGTTCCGCCTCCCAAGGCGTCGTCGCGCTGGACATCCGACCCCTGACCGGCCCTCCATCCGGACTGACCGCACGCGAGATCGACATCATCTCCCTGGTGGCGCTCGGTCTGTCCAACCGCGAGATATCCAGCCGCCTCGGCACCAGCATCCGTACCGTCACCACCCAGGTCGAACGGCTGTTGAAGAAGCTCGGCCAGGACTCCCGTTCCGGGCTCAGCGCGCTCGCCGTCGACCGTGACCTCATTCGGCTGCCCATCCCCGGCGGGGTCGAGCACCGCTCCGGCATCCGCGTCCTCGACATCGAACGCCACTCCGCGACGGCGACCGGGGTGGCCACCCCCGTACCGCGCAGAAGCAGGCCCGCCCGCCGTGACACCGTGCGGATCGGCACCATCGCCGTCGGCGGCGCCTTCGCGGCCGACGGCCGGGAGACCGCCCAGGGCGCGGAACTCGCCGTCCGTGACATCAACGCCCTGCGCGGGGAGTACGGCCGAGCGCTGGAACACGTCGTCGTCCAGATCGACCCGCTCGACGAGGACTCCGTGCGCGAGGGCCTGGCGCAGTTGGTCGAAGCCGATGTCGACGCCATCACCAGCAGTTACGCCAGCGCCATCAGCCAGGGCGTCTTCGACTTCGCCGCCGACTTCGGACGGACCTTCCTCCACACCAACACCTGGACGCGCAGTGTGGAGGCCGTCCGCGAGGACCCCCGCCGTCTTGGGCACGTCTTCCAGACCTGCCCTTCGGAGACCGCCTACCAGTCGGCGCTTCTCGCGTTCCTGCGCTCGCATCCGGCGTCGGGCCTGTCATCAGGCCCGTCATCGCGTACGGGGCCGCCGCGGCTCGCCGTGGTGGAACTCGACGGTTTCGGCTGTGCGATCACCGATGACACCTTCGAGGCCCGGGTGCGCCAGGTGGGGTGGACAGTCACATCGGCCCAGCGGGTCGGTCTGACCGTGGACCGCGTCGACGAGCTCATCGAAGGCGCGCTCAGCGACCGTCCGGACGTCGTCGTGGTGTCCCACCTCAACGTGGAGACCGCGGCCGAGCTCCAGAACGCCATCACCCGTCATAGCCCGGCCCAGCTGACGTACCACATCTACACACCGTCGGTGCCGGGGTTCGCCCAGCGGATCGCCCACGGCGGTGAGGTGATCTGGTCCACGGTCACCGGACGGCCCGATGATCCACTCGGGCGCCGCTTCACCGATGCGTATGCGCGGGAGTTCGGCACCCCGCCCGGCCGCAGCCAGGCCAGCGCCGCTTATGACCAGGTGCGGATGCTCCACTCCGCCTTCTCGGTGACGGGATCGTTCCGTCCGGAGGCGGTGGACCGCTATCTGCGCGAATCGGCCTACCGCGGGGTCAACGGCACCTATCTCTTCGCCTCCCCGGGCCAGTCGGTGACCGGCTACCCGTACGACTCGGTCGACCAGAGCCTGTCGCAGCCCACGCTCACCTATCGGCTGTCGGGGCGCGGTCAGGAGATCCTCCCCGTCGGCTGACGACCAAGGCCCGCGCCGCGGATCGATCGTCGGGGCGGACCGGAGACGCACGAAGGCGCCGCCCACCGTGGTGGGCGGCGCCTTCGATCACCTCAGTTCCCGGCGAAGAACGGTCCGTAGTCGTACGTCACCCGGGGCACCGAACAGGGATGCCCCAGCACCAGGTGCATCAGCTGTCTGGCGGGCTCGATCACCGCACTGGCGACGGTGGAACCCTGCTCCAACTCGTGTTCCTTCGGATTGGGGTGGCAACACAACGCGTCGGGGAAGTTCTCGTGGTCGCTGAGCACCTCGTGCCAGCCGGCGACCGAAGGCCGTGGCATCAACTCCGCCAGCGCCTGGGCCCGTTCCCTGCGGAACAGCGTGTCCGGCATGACCCGCGGGCCATGGTCCATGGCGGTCGTCGGGAAGGCACTGTCATCGCTGATGAAGTGGTTGGCGTGGACGAGGTACTCGCCCTGCCGCACCGGGAGCCAACTGATGTCCCGTGCCGTGCCCGGCCTGGCCTCGGCATCCACCGCCGTGCCGTCACCGACGATCAGGTAGTTCGCCGACGAGGACCGGGGCGCGGCCCTCAGCACCTGCTCGGCCGCCTCGGCGGACTCGGCCTCCAGCAGTCCCCGCAACAGCAGGTGGTAGGGCATCCCCGGGGTTCCCACATCGAGGGAGGAGACGAGGGCGTTGGTCAGGACCGTCACACCGGCCGCGTTCATCCCGAACTTGGCGAGGAGGCCCGCCTCCACCACGGACACCCAGCGCGGGCCGCGCTCGGGGATCGCCTCCAGCACCACGACGGTCTGGTGCGAGAAGGGTATCCAGTCCCAGTTCTGCCCCACGACGGGCTCCGGGCCGCGCAGATCGCAGAACGCGGTGCACTCACCGGGGACCACGGCCGCCGCAGCGAGCTTGCGGGCCTTGCCCGAGAAGAGGATCTCGGTACGCAGATTGAGGGCGAGGACGTCGTCGAAGGTCACCCCGGCACCCTCGGCGATGCCCTCCATCTCCTGGAGGTAGCGGGGGTCGAAGTCCTCGATCGCCGGCACGAAGGTGCGGGCCAGTGCCGTCGCCTCGTCCCAGGTGAGGTCGGCGAACTTGGCGTACACCCGGGCGTAGTTCTCCAGGGACAGCAGTACGCGCTCCTTGGCCGCGCTCCCGTACTGCACCCCGCGTTCGTGCGCGGTGCCCTCGACCCGGACGACCAGCGGCTCCCGGGGGGTGATGAACTCTTCCGTCGTACTCATGAGGCGCTCTGCCCTCCGTCCACGGCGATGACCGTTCCATTGACGTAGCCCGACTGTTCCGAGGCGAGGAACAGGCACACCTCGGCGACCTCGTCGGCCGTGCCCAGACGACGGGCCGGGATGCGTTGCAGCACCTGGGCGAAGATCTCCGGGCTGTGCGACACGGTGGTCATGGGGGTGTCGATCACCCCGGGGGCGACCACGTTGCAGCGGATGCCTTCGGGACCCCACTCGACGGCCAGCTGACGGGCGAGGGAGACCACCGCGCCCTTGCTGGCGCTGTAGGCGGCGCTCGGCTCGCCGCCGTCACCGCGTACGGCCGCGATGCTCGACAGCAGGGTCACACTGCCGCTCGCGCCGGTGGCCAGCATCCGCTTCGCGGCCTCGGCCGCGACCAGTAGCGAGCCGCGGGCGTTGAGGTTGACGACCGCGTCCCACTCCGCAGGGGTGGTCTCGATCGCCGCCTTGAAACGGTAGACACCCGCGCAGTGGACGAGGGCGGTCGGAGCCAGGCCCTCCCAGGCGCGGTCCACCTGCTGGAACGCCTGCTGCACCGAGGAATCGTCGGTGATGTCGCACGGAAAGGTGGTGATGCCCTCGTCGAACTGCTCGCCGTGCTCGTCCACCGCCAGGTCCAGGCCGATCACCGACCAGCCGCGCCGGGCCGCCAGTACCGCGGTGGCCCGGCCGATGCCCGAGCGGGAGCCGGTGACCACCAGCCGCCGCCCGGTCCGCGTACCGTCCGTGGGGTTCATGAGGTGAGCACTCCTCCGTTCACATTGAGGGTCTGACCGGTCACGTAGTCCGCGCCCGACAGCAGATAGTGGACGGCGTCGGCCACATCGGCACCGATGCCATGCCGGGCCAGCGGAACTTCGGCGACCAGTCGCTCGCGCTCCTCGTCGAAGGAGCGCCCGCTGCGACGGGCCCGCGACTGCAACTCCTCGCGGTGCATCTCGGTCATCACATAGCCCGGGGCGACCGCGTTGACCGTGCAGTGGGGCGCCAGTTCCACCGACAGCGTCTTCATCAGGGACTGCACGGCCGCCTTGGACGCGCTGTAGGCACCGGCGCCCGGGGTGGGCTGCTGGGCGAAGAGGGAGCCGAGGACGACGATCCGACCGGTGTGCCCGTCGTGCGCCAGCGCGGGCCACACCGCGCGCACGGAGTGCAGCACCCCGAAGAAGTTGATCTCCAGTACGCGTTGGATGTCCTGATCGGGAGTGTCGAGGAGCGGGGTCTCCGGGCCGCCGACGGCCGCATTGGCGACCAGGGCGTCGATGCGCCCGAACGCCGCGAGGGCGCGCTCCGCCATCAGCGCCGCGTCCTCGGGACGGGACACATCGGCCACCAGGGGCGCGATGTGCTTCCCACCGGGGTCGAGTGCCTCGCCCGCGCGGACGACCGAGGGATCGACATCGGTGATCAGGACGTTCCAGCCCTCGTCGAGGAGCCGCCTGGCCACGCTGTATCCGATCCCGCGTGCAGCGCCGGTGACGACCGCGGTACGCCGGGTGGCGGCCGGGGGCACGCCCTCCGCCGTGGCCTGGGCGGGAACGCCGCTCATGACCGGGCCGCCGTGGACTCGCGCACCGCGCTCGCCACCTCGTGGCAGCGGGCGAACCAGATCCGTTCATCGGCCCGGACCGAGGTCAGGAACTGCTCCAGCATCCGCAGTCGACCGGGGCGGCCGATGATCTGCGGGTGGACGGTGAGGGTCACCAGACCACCGGCGTCATGGATCGCGGACGACTCCTCGCCCCACAGTTCCGCCACCTCGCGCGACGAGCGGATCGTACGGTCCCAACTGGAGGCGTCGAACCAGAAGTGCGGGGCGTCGTCCAGCGACCAGTGCACCGGAATCTCCACCAGGTCGTGGCGGGGATGGGCGTAGGGCAGGACCGCGTCCATCATGTTGGACGAATAGCTGAACCCGTTCGCCACGAGGAGATCCAACGTGTTCGGGCTGATGTCCCACGAAGGGGATCGGTAACCCATGATCCGGTCCTGGAAGGAACGCAGTACGGACAGCCCGCGGGCGAGTTCCTCCTCCTCCTGGTCCCGTGCCATCAGGTGCGGAGAGCGGTGGGTGAATCCATGGTGCCCGATTTCATGGCCCTGTTCGACCACGGATTCCACGATCGTCGGATGCCTTTCCGCATCGCCGCCGCAGACGAAGAACGTGGCCGGTATATCCAGACGCGTCAGCATGTTCAGCAACTGGGGTACCGCGACTTCGGCGCCGTAACGCGCCTGAGAAAGCACTCCGGGGCGGGCGGCGTTCGCAGGGTCTTCGGCGAGCCACAATTCTTCGGCGTCGAAGTCGATGGTCAACGCCAAAGCCGCGCTATAGCCAGCTGGCCACATACGGGGTCCTCTCTCCAATGCGGGATTGAGGAACACGGTAACGATCAGGACCGTTTTGCGAACTCCGTAAGATTACGTATCGGACCGTGTGAAGCGGTCGCTGCGCCCGACCCCGGTGGCGCTGAGCCCCGCACCCGTACGTACAGATGCGTATGTCGGTCGCCGCCGGGTTTTGCCACCCTTCGGGAATCGATGGAACCCCGTTGAACCGACGGGCGCGGAGAGGAAATGCCGGTGTCCAGTCCCACCAGTGAAAAAGCACCTCAGCTGACGAGAGTGCTGCGGTTGCCCGCGATCGTCCTGTTCGGTCTCACCTATATGTCTCCGGTCGCCGTCTTCACGACCTACGGAATCGTCAATGACGAAACCGCGGGACATCTGCCGGCCGCCTATGTTCTGGCACTGGGTGTGATGCTGCTGACCGCACACAGTTACGGTCGGATGGTACGAAGCTTCCCGGCCGCCGGTTCCGCGTACAAGTATTCCCAGCGGGTCTTCGGGGGCCATGTCGGTTTCCTCACCGGCTGGACGCTGATGCTGGACTACCTCTTCTTGCCGATGGTGTCCTTCCTCCTCGCCGGTATCTATCTGCACGCCCAGTTCCCCGGGGTGCCCCAGGGCGTGTGGAGCGTGCTCGTCCTGTTGCTGGTGCTGGTCTTCAACGTGCTGGGCGTGAAGTTCATCAGCAAGATCACCGCGATCATCATGGGGATCACGGCACTGCTGCTGGTGGTCTTCGTGACGCTGTCCGGTGTGCAGTCCGAGGTCTCGGCCTCCGATGCCTTCCAGTCGTTCATCCCCGAGTCCGGTCAGTGGACGCTGCTGGCGGGCGGTGCGGCCATCCTGGCGCTGAGCTTCCTGGGGTTCGACGCGGTCTCCACGCTCGCGGAGGAGGCCCACAACCCGCGCAAGACCATTCCGCTCGGCATCATCCTCACCACCGCGATCGGTGGTGGTCTCTTCATCCTGGTGGCCTGGGTCGGTTCGCTGGTCCGCCCGGACAACAACTTCACCGACCCCGACTCGGCCGGCGCGGAGTTGATGGAGACCGTCGGTGGCAGCGCCCTGAGCGGTGCGTTCACGGCGGTGTACGTGCTCGGCTGTATCGGTTCGGCCATGGTGTCGCAGGCGAGCGTGTCCCGGATCATCTTCTCCATGGGCCGTGACGGACTGCTGCCCCGCACGGTCTTCGGCCGGCTGCACCCCAAGTTCGGTACGCCGGTGGGCGCCCTGATCGCGGTGTCGGCGGTCGCCCTCCTCTCCACCGTCCTCACGCTCGACCAGGCCGTCGTCATGATCAACTTCGGTGCGCTGGCCGCCTTCTCGATGGTCAACCTGAGCGTGATCAAGCACTATCTGTTCGGCAAGGGGCGGACCACGGGCGCTAGGTCGCTCCTGGTCAACGGTTTGCTGCCGGGCCTCGGCTTCGCCTCGACGGTCTGGCTGTGGACCAGCCTCACGGGTGAGACCTTCGTGGTGGGTCTGGTGTGGATGGCGGTCGGCGTTGTACTGCTGGCGATCTCCACCCGGTTCTTCACCCGGCAGCCGCCCGAGTTGCACATGGGCGCCGAGGGCGAGGACTTCGCCGCCCTGGAGACCGAGACCCCGACGGTGTCCCGACCGCACGAGGGCAGCCCACTGGGCTGATCCCGCACGGCGCAAAGCGCAGGGACGAAGAGGAACGCCGAGGAGGCGGGTGCGGTCCGCGGCACCTGCCTCCTCGGCATTCCGGGCCCGAGAGCGGCGGCTCGCCACACATCGACCGGCCCGGCCGCGGACCGTCGGGGGGCGGCTTCGTCGATACAGG
The DNA here is from genome assembly GCF_042753785.1 of Streptomyces sp. NPDC059256. Taxonomy (NCBI): domain Bacteria; kingdom Bacillati; phylum Actinomycetota; class Actinomycetes; order Kitasatosporales; family Streptomycetaceae; genus Streptomyces; species Streptomyces sp. NPDC059256. The sequence continues at coordinate 30,244 of NZ_JBHYZO010000016.1, forward strand.
CTCGCCTTCCCGGCGTGCGCCGTGTCCCCGGCGTCCCGGCGGTGAGTCCGGCCGTCTCCTCGCCCGGGGCTTCCCTCCTCAGTCCGCCCAGTCCGCCCAGTCCGCTCAGTGCGGCGGCACGGGCGCGCTCGGTTCGCTCAGTCGAACTGTGGTGACTGGGCCACCACCCGCTCCGCGACCGGGAAGACGGTCTCGCAGTCACCGCACTCCGCGTCCCCGAAGAGATGGGCGATTGCCTCGGCCACTTCCTTGTGCCCGTCGCTCATGGCCCGTTGATGCAGCCGCTCGGACGGCCCCCGCAGATCCTGCGGCGCCTTCGGACGCAGCGGGCGGCGTCCACCACCATCCAGACCCTGTTCCTCGGTGGACGAGAAGTGGCCGGCGTCGCCCAAGGTCAGGAAGAGTTCCACTCCGCAGTGGGGGCAGCTCACCTCGTACTCGCCCTCCACGAGGCCGTCGAGGAGTTCGTCCCACACGGTCACACCGTCGAAGGCCAGCGCGGCCTGGAGCAGCAGCACGTACGTCTGCGGCTCCAGCGCCGCTCCCAGGCACTCGTCGGTCAGCCCCGCCAGTTCCGCGATGGTGGACGCATGGGTCGTGCGGATGTCGGAGCCGTCCGGCGAGCGACGGGCGCAACTCACGATCACGCCCGCCGCGATCAGGGCCCAGGAGCGCTGCTCGGGCTCCTGGGCGGCTGCAATTCGTGCGAGCCGGGGCAGCGCTGCGAAGCTCGCGGTGAAGGCCGAGTCCAACTGTGGACAGAGACGATCCATCAGTTCCGGCCAAACGCTACTCGGGGCAGCCTCAAATCGGTCGAGCAGGGCCGGAACGCCAACTGCGGAACCGAATGCGTCCTTGAGCTGCGACCAATCCGTCATGCCCGGATCTAACCAGGCGCTCGGTGGGGGAGGGAGAGCAGGCGGGTACCTGTCCCTTTTCAGTCAGTTGTCCGGTTGATTGCTTCGACCGGTCAGCGGCGTTCACTCAGCGGGACAGGTGGCCCCCGCCAGAGACCGGGCCACCACCCCGACCTCATTCGAGAGCTTCAACAGCCCAGACGGTGTCTTCTGTTCGGCCGGGCGGTTGCTCTCCTGATCGAGCCAGGTGTGCAGCCGGTCGACCGAGTCCCAGATCGGATCGAACGTCATCTCCAGGGTGTGCTCCATGACACCAGCGTCCCATGCCGACGCCCTGTCGGCAGCGTTCCCGGGTGCGTTGGCCGAGCCTCGCCACAATGTGCTTTTCCTGTGGTTGTTTTCGGTGCACGGCCGAAGGGTCGAACACCACGAACGAGGTACGGGCGCTGGGCGTTGACCAGCTGGCGGCGCCCGGCCGGACACCGCCTCTGATTCGGTCGCATCGGTCCAGGCAGCAGCCAGTGACACGGGTCATCGGCTCCGGGGCAGGTCTGAGGAGTGCGGACCCTCGCAAGCGGTCAAGAGCACGGTCCCAGCGGACGGAGCGCGATCCGCATCGATCGACGGCCCGCGGTCGAGGCTCCACACGGTACGACGCGTCCGGGCGGCCGATTGTGGGTGCAACCCGCCCGGCCTGCTGCGCCACCGAAGACGACCAAAGGACTGTTTCGTATACCCCCGACGGGTCACCGTGCTGACGGGAGAGCCCCTCAGCCCCGCCCGATGAAGGGCATTCCCGTCGCCATCACGGTGACGAACTGCACATTCGCCTCCAACGGCAACTCGGCCATGTGCAACACCGTCCGCGCCACGTCCGCCACGTCCATCAGCGGCTCGACGGCACGCGACCCGTTCGCCTGCACCACCCCCTGGGCTATCGGAGCGGTCATCTCGGTCGCGGCATTGCCGATGTCGATCTGCCCGCAGGCGATCCCGTACGCCCGACCGTCCAACGAGATCGACTTCGTCAGCCCGGTGATCGCGTGCTTCGTCGCCGTGTACGGGGCGGAGTGCGGGCGGGGCACCTGAGCCGACAGAGAGCCGTTGTTGATGATGCGTCCCCCGCGCGGGGACTGGTCCCGCATCAACCGGAACGCAGCCTGGGCACAGAGGAAGGCCCCGGTCAGATTGACGTCCACCACCGCCCGCCAATCCTCGGGTGAGAGGTCCTCGAACCGCACCCCACCACCGGGACCGAACACACCCGCATTGTTGAACAGCAGGTCGACACGGCCCCAATGCCGATGGACCTCCTCGAAAAGCGTGGTCACATCGGCGGGTGACGTCACATCAGTCGGGACGCAGCGCAGCTGCCCGTCCGTCAACGACACCGTCTCTGCCAACGGCCCGGGCCTGCGCCCGGCCAGCGCCACCCGCCAACCCGCCCCTGCCAGCGCCAACGCGACACTCCGACCGATGCCCGACCCCGCACCCGTCACCACTGCGACCCGCGATTGATCCGTCATGGGCGCGCAGCGTAGCCCCGTGGCAGCCCTCGCCGCTCCCGGTATGACCGCCCGCACCGCCCACACCGCGCAGTCGGCCGAACTGCGCAGCGCGGCCCGCCACATGACCCGGCGCCGTCTGCTCAACCACACCACGGCCGCGATGGCACTCGCCTTCGGCGTGGGACTGCCCGGTACGGCCCACGCCGCCGAAATCGACGCCCGGCGCATCACCGAGGACCCCTTCACCCTGGGCATCGCGTCCGGCGACCCGCTGCCGGGCTCCGTACTGCTGTGGACCCGACTCGCGCCGTCGCCCTACGAACCCGACGGCGGAATGCCGTTCCGCCGGGTACGGCTGCGCTGGGAGGTCGCGCACGACCGCCGCTTCACCCGGATCGTCCGCCGTGGCACCGCGGTGTCCCATCCCGAACTGCACCACAGCGTCCACTGCGAGGTGAACGGGCTCGTCGAGGACCGCACGTACTACTACCGCTTTCGCGCCGGGCGGTGGATCAGTGCCACCGGCCGCACCCGCACCGCACCCGCGCCGTCCTCCCGGGTGGCTGCGCTGCGGTTCGCGGCCGTCTCCTGCCAGGCGTACCACCACGGGTACTTCACCCCGTACCGACATCTCGCCGACGAGGAACTCGCGGTCGTCTTCCACCTCGGCGACTACCTGTACGAACACCCCGTGAGCCCCGTCGGCGGCGCCCGTCGTCTCAGCGGCGGGCCGCTGCCCGCCCACTTCGACCGAGAGACTCTCACCCTGGAGGACTACCGGCTGCGCTACGGCCTCTACAAGAGCGATCCGGACCTCAAGGCGGCCCATGCCGCGCACCCCTTCGTCCTCACCTGGGACGACCATGAGACGGAGAACAACTACGCGGGCGACAATCCGGGTCACCCCCAGCCGACGGAGGAGTTCCTCCTGCGCCGGGCGTCCGCCTACCGCGCCTACTGGGAGCACCAGCCGCTGCGGCTGCCCCAGCGCCCCCGGGGGCCCGACATGCGGCTCTACCGCAGGGTGCGCTTCGGGCGGCTGGCACAGTTCGACGTCCTCGACACGCGCCAGTACCGCTCGGCGCAGGCGTACGGCGACGGCTGGCACCCCCCGGGCCCGCAGTCCGAGGACCCCGCGCGCACCCTCACCGGTGCCGCACAGGAACGCTGGCTCCTCGACGGCTGGCGCACCTCACGCGCCCGTTGGCACGTCCTGGCCCAGCAGGTCACCTTCGCCCGACGACGGCGCAGCCCGGTGCCGCCGCACACCGTGAGCATGGACGCCTGGGACGGCTACCCCGCCTCACGGAGCCGGGTGCTCGCCGGAGCGGAGGCCGCCGGCATCGACCGTCTGCTGGTGCTGAGCGGCGATGTCCATGTGTCGTACGGCTTCGACCTCAAGGCCGACTGGGACGACCCCGACTCCCGCACGCTCGGCACCGAAATCGTCACCACCTCCATCAGCAGTGGAGGCAACGGCACCGCTCGGCCCCCCAACTGGACCGCACTCACCACCGCCAACCCCCATCTGCGCCACTACGACGGCCGCCGCGGCTACACGGTCGTCACGCTCGACGAGGACCGGATGCGTGCGGACTTCCGGACCGTCACGGCGGTCACCACCCCGACCGCACCGATGACGACGGCCGCCTCCTTCATCAGCGAGGCCCGATCTCCCGGGCTGCGACGCGTGTGAAGTCCGTGCATCCCGAGGAGTCGTGTGCGAAGCACCGACCCTTGCAGACAGGTGCCAACCAATCCTGCGGAGCTGAGAGCATAGGCAAGGATTCAACGATATGGAGATGTGATGCCGAAGCCGGACAGCGGCCAGGGCGGTACGGAAGGGAACATACCCAGCGCGCGAACGCCGTCGGACCCCCGGACGACGACCGCCGCGACCGAAGCGACCGGAGCGATGACCGCGATGGCCGCGGTGGCCCCGCCCACCCCCGCCGACACCGAAACCCCCGTGCCCGTCGAGCACGCGGGGACCGGCGACCCCCGTACGGCGGCACGGCGCGCAGGACTCGTCGTCACCCTCGTCCTCGGCGGCCTCACCGCGCTGCCGCCCCTCTCCATGGACATGTACCTCCCGGCGCTCCCCGCCGTCACGGACTCCCTGTCCGCACCCGCCTCGACCGTGCAGCTCACCCTGACCGCCTGTCTGGCCGGCATGGCGCTGGGACAACTCGTCGTCGGACCCATGAGCGACAAGTGGGGGCGCCGCCGCCCGCTGCTCATCGGCATGCTCGTCTACATCCTCGCCACCGCCATCTGCGCCTTCGCACCCTCCGCGGAACTGCTGATCGCCTTCCGGTTGCTCCAGGGCCTCGCCGGTGCGGCGGGGATCGTCATCGCCCGGGCGGTGGTCCGCGATCTCTACGACGGAGTGGAGATGGCCCGCTTCTTCTCCACCCTGATGCTCGTCTCGGGAGTGGCACCGATCATCGCTCCGGTGATCGGCAGCCAGGTGCTCCGCTTCACCGACTGGCGCGGCATCTTCGTCGTCCTCACCGCCGTCGGTGTGCTGCTGACGGTGGTGGTCCTGAAGTGGCTGCCGGAGACCCTCGCCCCCGAGCGGCGGCACAACGGCGGTGTCGGCCAGGCCCTGCGCACCATGCGTGGACTCCTCGCCGACCGTGTCTTCGCCGGCTACATGCTCACGGGCGGACTCGCCTTCGCCGTCCTCTTCGCCTACATCTCCGCCTCGCCGTTCGTGGTGCAGGAGATCTACGGCGCCTCCCCGCAGACGTTCAGCCTGCTGTTCGGCCTGAACTCCATCGGTCTGATCGTGCTGGGGCAGATCAACGGCCGACTGCTGGTGGGCCGCGTCAGCCTGGACAAGGCATTGGCGTCCGGACTCGCCGTGATCGTCTTGGCGGCGGTGGCACTGCTGCTCCTCACCTCGGGAGTCTTCGGCGAGGTCGGTCTGTTCGCGGTGTCGGCGGGGCTCTTCGTCCTGATGGCGGCGATGGGTCTGGTGATGCCCAACACCAACGCCCTGGCGCTCAGCCGTACCCCCCACGCGGCAGGCTCGGCCTCCGCACTCCTCGGTACGTGTTCCTTCCTGATCGGGGCCGTCGCCTCACCCCTGGTCGGCATCGCAGGGGAGGCGACGGCCGTACCGATGGCCGTGGTGCAGTTGGCCTGTGCACTGGCGGCGGTGGCCTGCTTCCTGCTGCTGTGCAGGCCCTGGCGTTCGCCCGAGGGCGCCACGGTCTAGATACTGCTGATCCGAGCGGGCGCACCCGGCTGGGCCGCCCTCGGTCGGGGTGGGTAGACGGTTCAGGGCAGGCGGCGGGGGTGGCCCAGCAGATGCAGCCGGTCCTTCGAGTCCGTCCAGCTGAAGACGCCCACCCCGGCCACCTCGAACTGCGGGATCCGCACCTGAGGAGCCAGCGGCTGGGGCACCGGCCGGGGCACCTCCAACTGCACCGGCACACCACCGCCCGCCAGCGCATCGGCCGCACTGCGGGCACTGGTTGCGCCGTAGGCCGTGCCCGTGTCGCCCACGGTGGCCAACAGCAGCTGCCGTGAGCCGTCCGACTGCTCGAAACAGTGCGCCTTGCGGCGCTCCAGATCGAAGGCGAGATGGCCCGCTACGAGGTACCCGCCCTTCGGCGACACCACGGCGCGCGGAAACTCGCCGGGCTCGATCGCGGGCTTGTGGCAGCGCGTCTGCGCGAGCGGCTTGCCCGTCGCGGTGTCGTGCACGGCCCAGATCTCATGGGTGCGCGCATCCTTCCGCTTCTTCGCCGGCCGCCACTTGGCGAGGAGGAGGCCGGGCGCCACGGAGGTCGGCGTACCCGATGCGGGGTCGGCGCCCGAGGGGGCCACGTTTCTGCTGTACCAGCCGCCCTTGACCCAGAAGCCGCTTTCGCCGCTGAGTAGGAGCCCCTTGTCCGTCACCGCGCGCACCTCGGTGAGCCGACGGCAGCCGGTGCAACCCTTGGGGTGGGCCAGCGCGTTCTCGGGCACCCGGGCGGTCTCCCCGGAGAGGGGATCGACGACCGCATTGCGGGTGCGGCCGTCGGTGATCAGGATTCCCGGTCCGCTGCCCGATACGGTCGGCGCACCGGACCAGGGGAGTTCGACGCGTCGCCGGGCGCCGCTCAGGGCGTCGTAGACATCGAGGACGACGAAGGTGTCCGACGTCAGGTGGTCCCCGCTCGTCCTGCCGAACGACCAGGCCACGAAGAACTCGCGGCCCTCCCGGGCGACGGAGAGCAGCCGGGGGAAGCGCCCCGCCGCAGCCCCACCGGGTGCGTCGGACACGGAGGAGTCGATGGCCGTCGGCGGCTGCCAGGGGTGGCCGCTCCAGCCTGGTTGCCCGGTCGACACATCGAGCGTACGCATCCGGAACCTGCCCTTCGGCAGCCGTTCCAGATGGGCGAGGAGTCCGCTCGCCCGCGCGAGAGCCTGCTCGGGGGAGGCGTCCGGGATCTCCCAGCGCTGGCCGGGGGCGTAGGCGGGCGGGACGGCGAGCCGCACGGCCGGTGCGGGGGAGGACTTGGTGGTGGGGCGGGTGGGGGCGTCGGCAGCCGAGGAGTCGGTGTCGCTGCCACACATGGTCAGTACGAGGAGCAGTGCCGTTCCGCCGGCTCCGGCTGCCAGCGCCATGCGCATGATCCGCCGTCTTCTGCGCCCCTGTGTGCTCATGGATCCCCCGAGCGCGATGCTCACATCCGAGGGCGCCCGTCCCGTGCGGCGCCTCACCCCGTGGCGGGACCGCACATATCCGCGGGCGGTCTCGCCTTGCCTGGTCCTGCTCGCGTGCTCGTGATGCCGGTGGATCTCGGACGCTGGTGCTCAGACACCGCTCTCGGCCCGGAGCGGTGCTCTTCTTCTCCTGCTCTCCGGCGTTGCGGTGCTGTTGTGTGCACCGAGCCAGATCACTGCTCACCTTGCGGGCCCCTGCTCACCTGCGGAAACATCGCTCGCACCGCAGGCTGCCGCTCACGCCCATGGATGGTGCTCACGTTCCGTGTGCGTCAACGGCCGTCAGCGTAGCAACAGGCCCTCCGTGCCGCTCGGTTCGGGCCCTGATGGAAGCGATGGGCGCCGCGAGCGTGTGGATCCAGTCGGGGGCTGCTGGGCTGCCGGGCTGCCGGGCATGCGAGCTGCGGTGTCTGCCGGGGCTGTTCAGCTGTTCGGCATCGACGGATTGATTCCCTGTGCCGTGCCGTGCCGTGCTGTGTGGGAGTGCGGCCCACCGCCGACCCCCGCCGGACGGCTGTGGGTCATGGGACGCCGGCCGGCCTCTGCGGCGCGGTGGAAACGCCTAGAATCACCCGGTGAATGCCACCTCCCCCACCGCGGAAGTCCTGCGCGGCGCCCTGGCCGGTTTGCTCGACGGGCTGCCGCCCAGCCAAGCCGCACGCGCCGTCGAGCGACTGATCGCCAACTATCGCGGTGCCACCCCCACCGACGCTCCCATCCTCCGGGACCGCTCGGATGTCGCCGCCTACGCCGCCTATCGGATGCCCGCGACCTTCGAGGCCGTCCGCTCGGCACTGGCGGCCCTGCGGGAGTCCGCGCCGGACTGGGTGCCAGCGACCCACACCGACATCGGCGGAGGCACCGGGGCGGCGAGTTGGGCGGTGGCGGAGGCATGGCAGGACGAGTCGCCCCTCACCACCGTCCTCGACTGGGCCGAGCCCGCACTTGCCCTGGGGAGGGAGTTGGCGGTGGCGTCCGGGGTCCCGGCCCTGCACGACGCACACTGGCAGCGCACGCGCATCAGTGCGGCGATCTCCATGGAGAGCACCGATCTCGTCACCATGTCGTACGTGCTCAATGAACTGACGGCGTCCGACCGCATGGCCGTCGTCGCGGAGGCCGCACGGACCGCGCAAGCCGTGGTGATCGTCGAGCCCGGCACCCCCGACGGCTACGACCGCATCATCAGCGCGCGAAAGGAGCTGGTGGCGGCGGGGCTGACGGTCGCCGCTCCCTGCCCCCACAGCGCGGACTGCCCCATCGTCCCGGGTTCGGACTGGTGCCACTTCGCCGCGAGGGTCAGTAGGTCCTCGTTGCACCGCCAGGTCAAGGGCGGTTCACTGCCGTACGAGGACGAGAAGTTCAGCTATGTCGCAGCGACCCGCTTCCCACCTCTCCCGGCGAAGGCCCGTATCGTCCGCAAGCCCCAGATCCGCAAGGGATTGGTGATGCTCGACCTCTGCGAGGAGGAGGGGCGCCTGGCGCGGGAGAACGTGGCCAAGCGCCACGGTCCGTTGTATCGGGCCGCCCGTGACGCTGCCTGGGGCGAGCCCTGGCCGCCGGCTGCCCCCGACGCCTGAAGGGTGCGCGGTGACCGAGGCCACCATGGCGCCGGACCGCAAGGCCACCAGCCACCGGTCATTAGCCACCGGTCATCAGCTATCAGTCACCGGCCATCGGCCACCGGTCTCAGCCCCGCCCCTGCCGTACGCATACGCATTGGAGCGGGGCCGTGTCCGTGGCCCTGATCGCGGACCGCACCGGCCCCCGGCCAGCTGCCGGGAAGCCGGGACGGCCCTCCACCCCTGCTCAGTCGTGATCCTGCTCAGTCACGCAGTTCCTGGGTGCAGCACTTCACGCTGCCGCCCCCCTTCAGCAGCTCACCCAGATCCATTCCCATCGGCTCGTAGCCCCGGTCCCTGAGCGGCTCGAAGAGTCCGAGCGCCGCCTGCGGCAGCAGGACGTGTCGCCCATCGCTCACCGCGTTGAGCCCCAGCGCCGCCGCGTCCTCCTCCTGCGCGATCAAGGCATCGGGAAACAGCCGTGCCAGGACCGATCGGCTGCCCGGTGAGAAGGCTTCGGGGTAGTACATGACCTCGTCCGCCGCCTCGTCCAGTACGGACAGGGCCGTGTCCAGGTGGTAGTAGCGGGGGTCGACCAGATCGAGTCCGATCACCGGGCGACCGAAGAACTCCTGCGCCTCGTCGTGGGAGAGCGGACTGGATCGGAAGCCTCGACCCGCCAGCACATAGGACGAGGTGACGGCGAAGTCTCCCTCCCCCTCATTGATGTGCAGCGGTTCATGGATCTTGGTGTAGCCGGCGGACCTGAACCAGTCGAGATGGGCCACGGCCTCGCCCTCCCGTTCCCGGTGGGCGAACCGGGCACCGAGCACCCGGCCGTCGATGACGGTCGCGCCGTTCGCGGCGTAGACCATGTCCGGCAGATCGGGCTGCGGCTCCAGCAGCTCGACGGTGTGGCCGAGTGCGCGATAGCGGTCGCGCAGGTCCTCCCACTGGGCCAGGGCCAGTTGAAGGTCGACGGGCTTCGCCGGGTCCATCCACGGGTTGATGGAGTACGTCACCTTGAAGTGCGTGGGTGGGCACATCAGATAGCGGCGCGGCGAGGCGTCACGAAGCGATGAGCGCAATGAGGGCTCCTCACATACGAGTACGACGGGGAACACGCGGTCTGCGTGTGTGGAGCCATGGTGAGGCCAAATCGGCCATTGCGCTGTGACCTGGTCGACTGCTTCATCGTTTTGTACGGCGCGCCCGACCTCAGCGGATGGAGAAACCTCCGTAAAGTGACCCGCCCCTGGTACGGCGGGTTCTCGACAATCGGCCGTACGATGATTCAGCCGATCGAGACGATACGTTTCGGCTTATCTCTTGTAGATTGGTCGCCATGACCGACACCAAGGCGCCTGATTCCAGCCGTCGTAGCGAACGCTCCCGCCGAGCCATCTACGATGCCGCTCTCGCCCTCGTCACCGAGGTCGGATACGGCCGAACCACCATCGAGGGCATCGCGGCCCGCGCCGGGGTCGGAAAACAGACGATCTACCGCTGGTGGCCGTCGAAGGCCGCCGTGCTCCTCGAAGCCTTCCTCGATCTCGCGGACCAGGCGGCCGACGGGTCCTATGACTTTCCCGACACCGGAGATCTCGAAGCCGACCTCAAAACCGTGCTACGCGCCACGGTGGACGAGATGAACAACCCGGTCTACGAAGGACCCACCCGTGCGCTCGCCGCGGAGGGCATCGTCGATCCCGTCCTCGGTTCCCAGTTCGTCGAGAAACTGCTGGAACCGCCGATCCGCCTCTATGTGCAACGGCTGCGCTCGGCCGAGGCCGCAGGCGCCCTGAGGCCCGGACTTGACCCCCGTACCGCCGTCGAACTGTTTATCGGACCCCTCACCCACCGTTGGCTGCTGCGCACCCTCCCGCTGACCCACGAGTACGCCGACTCCATCGTGGAGTACGCGCTCAGCGGCCTGAGCCCCCGCGGCTGAAGATCAGCCTCCGGCCCGACCGGGTCGGCGCCTGGGCCCCCCTCACGGTCCGGATGCCGACCCCCGGTTGGGAACTGTGGCCACCCACAGAGCAGGATGGTGGGACGATGGTAGAGACCACGTGGGGCGAGCGTGAGGTGTGTGAGGGGATAGATGGGCGACGGTAAAGGTCGTTACAGCGGCACGGAGAACAGGCCCTCCTGGGAGAGCCGGCTGCCCCAGTGGCTGCGCCGACGTGCCAAGGACACCGAACCCGACGATTCCGCCCGCGAAGAACTGCTGCTGGCCGTCGCCGATGCGGGAATGCCCCTGGCCCCTGCCGCGTATCCCGTCTCCTATCGATGTTCCTGCGAACGCATCGGCTGTCCCACACCCGGGCGCCACCCCGTCTCCTTCGCGTGGCAGACGCAGTCGACCACCGATCGCGCACAGATCCAGCGCTGGGCCGAGGGCGAGCCCCTGGCCAACTTCATCACCGCGACCGGCATGATCCACGATGTGCTCGACGTTCCCCTCGAAGCCGGCCGCAGCGCTCTGGAGCGACTGCTGGAGCAGGGCATCGACGTCGGTCCGGTCGCCGAGTCGGGCGGGGAGGGCGAGCAGGCGCGGGCCCTCTTCTTCACCGCGACCCGCGGCACGCCCGAGGACGAGGACGAGTGGTGGCCCTGTGAGCTGGACTGCCGGCCCGAGACCATGGACGAGCACCCGGGGCTGCGCTGGCACTGCCGGGGCAGTTACGTCCTCGTCCCGCCCGCCCGGCTTCCCGGGGACCACGAGGTGTACTGGGTGCGGGGCCCCGAGCATCCGCTGCCCGACCCGCTGACCTTGCTGGAGAGCCTCACCGACGCCTGTGCCCAGTTCATCGGCGATCACGGTGACATCGAGCACGAGGCGGCCTGGCCACTGGGCCGTTGATCCTCGACGCCTCGACGCCTCGACGCCTCGACGCCTCGACGCCTCGACGCCTCGACGCCTCGACGCCTCGACGCCTCGACGCCTCGACGCCTCGACGCCCCCGGTGCCGCGGCGAGCGGCCCCGGCAGCTTCCGGAAGAAGGTCACCGCCCGCCCGGGGCGACCGCCCCGACGCGGCCGACCTCGGCAACGGGCGCAAGCTCGCGGCTATCGCCCATCTCGCCCATCTCGCCGATGTGGTCTGGGACGTGGCCTGACCGACCCGACCGCCCTCACTGACCTGACCGGCACGGCTGGTCCGGAGGGCCCCAGCACACAGCCTAGGAACCCTTGGCGGAGGTCAGTCCCGTCAGCCGTCCCAGGACCTTGACCTTGCCCCCGTTGAGCCCGCTGCTCGCAGCCGGCACCCATGCCGCCTGACTGGAGATCCGCTCCTTGGTCAGCGAGGTCTTCACCTCACCACTGAGCAGCGCCTTCACATCCGGATGGACCTCGATCCGCACCCCCCGAGCCATGGTCTCGCGCTCGAAGTTGCGGACGGTGAAGAAGACCAGCGCCCCGCCGCCCTGGGTCGCCAGCGCCAGCGGGCCGTAGTCGCCGCTGTTCAGCGGCTGGTCGATGTACTGCCGTGCGCGACCCGGCCGATTGGCCTCCTTCACCCGGGTGGTGCGCCACTGTGAGGTGTGGGGGCCGGCCTCGAAGTGCTCGGGCTTGCCGGTCTGGGTGTACGAGGCGTACTCCTGGCTCAGATCGCGCGGCACGCGCGCCAGAGCGGGACTGTCCGGCGCGATCGCCTCGGCGAAGCCGTCCTGGTCCATCTTCAGGGCGGGAATGCGATCGGGGGAGAGGATCGTCAAGTACGCGGCCTGCCAGACGTCCTGAGGCGCGTTGCGGAGGAAGACCAGCACCCAACGGTTGTCCGCGGGGCCCTTGTCCTGGTCGCGATTGGAGTCCGCATCGGCCAGGAAGAACCGGGGCCAGCCGGCCTTCCTCGGAATGGTGAAGCGGGCGTCCGTCAGCTCCAGGGGCACATGCTGGGGATTGCCGTCGGGGTAGTTGACGCTGCGTGACTTGATGCCCGCCTGGTTGATGGCGCCCAGTGCCCCGGTGACGCGCTGCGCCGCCTTGGCGGGGTCGTACGCCTTGTCGGCGGCGTTGTAGGCGTCAGTGAACTCCTTGAGTGCCTCGGCCGCTTCCGCCGCCGTTGCGGCCGGCACGATCTCGCGCTCTCCGTGCACGGTCACGCACCCGCTCGCCGTCAAGGCAAGCGCCGTCACCGCCACCACCGTTCGATGGAACCGCACTGCCCTCTGCGCCCGGCTCCCGTGCTGCCCGCCCACCCGAATCGGCCTTCTCATCGGCTGCACTCTCCTTGCCCCCCACTGACCGTCCGAACCCTACCGGGGTCAGGAACAGCGCGAGTGCCGGGACCAGATAGAGCGCCCACACCGTGATCTGAAAGCCCGTGGGGGCCGGTTCGAAGCCCAACACCCCCCTCAGCAAGGTCCCGTACCAACTCTCGGCGGGGATGGCGTCGGAGAAGTCGAAGGCGGCTGCCGGCACTCCGTCCGAGAAGTCGGCACGCTGGAGGTGGCCCACCCCCTTCGACAGCATTCCTGCGGCCAGCACCAGGAGCGCGGTGCCGATCCAGCGCACCGAGCGGGACAGGTCCACCCGCAGCACGAGCCGCCACACCGCCCACACGACGAGCACTGCCGTGGTGATGCCGAGCAGGAGAACGGTGAGCGGGCCGTCGCTGCCGTGGCCGTCGGACGCGGCCCGCACCGAGGACCAGAAGAACAGGGCAGCCGTCAGGCCCTCATGGGAGACCGCCAGCGCCGCTGTCGTCGCCAACGCCCCGTGGCCCCTGCGCGGCCCTTGCGCCGCCGAAGCAGTCGCAGTCGCAGTCGCGGTCGCGTTCGCAGTCCCGATCGTGTCGACGGGTGGTCGCCGCGTCCGCAGCACCACCCAACCGATGAGTCCGGCCGCGGCAATCGACAGGAATCCGCCGAAGACCCCCTCGGCGTGGGGGGTCAACTCCCGCGGGCCGTATTCGAGTACGGAACCGAACCCCAGCATCAACAGTGCCGCGGCAGCGGAGGCGAGCAGCACGGACGACAGCGCGGCGCGTCGTCCGCTGCGGAAGGCGAAGGCGATGACCAGGGCGGCGACCAGGCCGGCCTCCAGCCCGGATTGCAGCCCCATCAGATAGGTGCCGTACACGCCCTCCCCCTCCGCTCGCCGGGGGCGCCGAAAAGCCTGCCCGCGCCCTCTTGTCGTACGAGACGGCGAGTTCCCCACCGGAGTTCTCCTACGCACGGCCCCGCCAGAACGGCTGTATTGCATCGCCGTGCCCAGTGGGCAACGGGCGCGGACTCACCTGGGCGGTCGGACGGTACGGGGATGCGCCGCCCGGGCGGTGCGTACGAGCGGCTCCCCGCAGTCGCGTACCCGGGACGCGCCCACCGGGGAGTGCCGGTGGGGCGCCCCGGTTCGGATGACGGTCCGGGCGGGGGCCTGTCAGTCCGCGCGGCGGGGCAGCACCACCGGCGCCCCCGAGCGGGGGTGCGCGAACACTTCGACGGGCTGGCGGTAGACCCGGCTGAGCAGCTCGTCCTGGAAGATCTCCGCCGGTGCGCCCTCCGCCGCGATGCGCCCCTCGTGCAGTACGGCGACCCGGTCGGCGTAGGCGGCGGCCAGGCCCAGATCGTGGAGGACCACGACCACGGAGTCACCTGCCGCCGCCCGGCTGCGGCAGATGCGGAGCACCAACTCCTGGTGGCGCAGGTCGAGTGCGGCCGTCGGCTCGTCGAGGAGCAGCAGCGCGGTGCGCTGGGCCAACACCCGGGCCAGCGCGACCCGTGCCCGCTCACCGCCCGAGAGGGCGGAGTACGGCCGATGGGCGAACTCGCCGGTCTCGGTGGCGGCCATCGCCTCGGCGACGGCGGCGTCGTCCTCGTCCTCCCGTGCGGTACCGGCCCAGGGCGCGCGGCCCATCCGTACGACGTCCGCGACCGGGAAGGGGAAGGAGAGGGCCGTGGACTGGGGGAGTACGGACCGTCGTAGGGCCAGTTCCGGGGCGCTCCACGAGCCGGCCGGACGGTCACCGATCCGGACCGAACCCTGGTCGGCGGCGATGTCGGCGGCAAGCGCACCGAACAGCGTGGACTTGCCCGCGCCGTTGGGTCCGACCAGCGCCAGCACCTCGCCCGCCCGGGCGGACAGATCGATGCCGGCGAGGACCGTGCGTCCGCCCAGTTGGACGTGCACCCCCTCCGCACGGGCCAGCACGCTCCCCGGGGCGGGCCGCTCGGGCAGCTCCCGACCGCGGGAGCCGAAGAGACTCGTCATGGCCCTCATGCCCAACCACCTTGCTTGCGACGGGTCCTGCGCAGCAGCCAGAAGAAGAACGGGCTGCCGAAGAGTGCGGTGAGCACACCGAGCGGGAGTTCGGCGGGCTCGGCCACCGTGCGGGCGGCGAGATCGCCCACGGCGAGCACCAGCGCACCGCCCAGTGCGCTGCCCGGGATCAGGAAGCGGTGTCCTGGGCCGTGGACCATCCGCAGCAGATGCGGAACGAGGAGCCCGACGAACGTGATGATGCCCGCGACCGCCACGGCGGATGCGGTGAGGAGGGCGACGGCCAGCACTAGGGCGATGCGCAACCGCTCCACGTCGACGCCCAGATGGCGCGCCGACCGCTCCCCGAGGGCCAGCAGATCGAGCTTGCGCGCGTAGAACGGGGCGATGAGCAACCCCAGCAGGGCGCAGGGCAGTACGGCGAGCACCTTGGGCCAGGTCGCCTGCGAGAGCGACCCCAACTGCCAGAAGGTGATCTGGGTGATCTGGGCGTTGTCGGCGAAGAAGATGAAGAGGCCGATGAGTGCGCCGGCGAAGGCGTTGACGGCGATTCCGGTGAGGATGAGGGTGACGACCTCGGTCTTCCCGCCCGAACGGGAGAGCACATAGACGAGGAGCACGGTCACGAGTCCGGCGACGAAGGCGCAGGCGGTGATGGTCCAGTTGCCGAAGAAGCTCAGGCCGAGCGCGATGGAGGCGACGGCTCCGACCGCGGCACCTGCGGAGATGCCGATGACCCCGGGTTCGGCGAGCGGGTTGCCGAAGACGCCCTGCATCAGGGCACCGGCACAGCCGAGGGCGGCCCCGACGAGCAGGGCGAGCACGACGCGCGGCAGCCGTACGTTCCACAGGACGCTCTCGCCGACCCGGTCGAGGGGGGCGCCCCCGAGCCCGATGCGGTGTCGTGCCGATGCGATGACATCGCCGAGGGGGATGTCGTAGGCGCCGTACCCGGCGGAGACGAGAGATACGAGGACGAGCGCGCCGACGAGACCTGTCGTGAGCAGGAACGCGGTGGAACGGGAGCCCTTGGCGGCCGGTCCCTGCGGTGCGGCGGATGCGGTCCCGCTGGCTGGCTTGCCGAGATCGACCTTCGGTGTGCCCGGTCCCTGGTGGGCGGCTGACGGGGTGTTCAAGCTGGTTGCTGTTGCTGTTGCTGTCGGTGTCGGTGTCGTTGTCGAGGGCGCAGGGTCAGGGGAGTTGGACGGTGAGTCCTGTTCGGCCTGGTTCGTCCCCGGGCTCGATCGGGAGTGGTCGACGGGCCCGTTCTCCGCCGGGGACTCCGATTCCGGTTCCGTTTCCGTTGCCATGGTCATGCGCCGTTCGCGTAGAGCTGGTCGACCAGGGACTTGAGCACCTGGTCCGTCCGGGGGCCGTAGTTGAGTAGTACGCCGTCGGGGATCGACACCACCCTGCGGTCCATTCCGGCAGGGGTCTGGGCGACGCCCGGGATCTTGATGAGGCCGTCGATGCCGCCCACGGAGTCAAGGCCCTTCGACATCACCAGGATCGCGTCGGGTGCCGCCTTGGCCAGGGCTTCGCTGGTGATGGCGGTGAAGTCCTTCTTCAGCCCGGACTCCTTGCCCGCGTCCACCGCTCCGGCCGCCTCCAGCAAGGACGCGGCCCCCGACTCGCTGCCGCCCAGGAGGTATACCGAGGCCGTTCCGCGCAGATAGAGGAAGGCGACCCGCGGCTTCTTGCCCTCCGCGGGCTGGGGGATGTCCTTCTGGACGGTGGCCAAGCGGGCCTCGGTGCGCTCCTTCAACTCGGTTCCCGCGGCCGGGACGCCCAGCGTCTTCGCGACGGCCTCGATGCGGGTGCCCACGTCGGCGAGTTCCTTGGCGGTCTTCACCACCACCAGCGGAATGCCGGCGTCACGAATCTGCTGAATGGATTCAGCAGGTCCCGAGACCGTTTCGGCCAACACGACCGTCGGCCTCAGCGACAGCACGCTCTCGGCCGAGACGTCATGGCCGCGCGTGACCACCGGAAGGTCCTTGGCCTCCTCGAAGGTCGCCGTGACGTCGCGGGCGACCACCTGTGCGCCGAGGCCGAGGCTGAACACGATCTCGTTCAGCGATCCGGTGAGCGGCACGATGCGCTCACCCGAGGCGATCGTGACCTTTCTCCCATCCGCGGACCCGACCGTCACGGGGTACTCGGGCTTGGTCGTGACGTTCACCGGCTCGACCCGGTCAGGGGCCACAGATGGCTTCGACTTCCCCCCTTCGGAAGGCGAAGCGGAATCACCGCCACAGCCCGTCGCCGTGACCGCGATGGCGAACGCGGCCACAGCCGCACCCATCAGGCGGAATCTGTGCGTCGAGCGCACCGAGCGCGACTTTGCCCGTGAGAGCACCGGGAGCACCGTCCTGTCGTTCTTCTGATCCAGGGCGAGGGCAGTTGCCCTCTGATGTCTTCCCCTGGTCTGGAGCTCATGGCTGAACCGGACCGAGGGGCCATAACCGGAATGCAAGGGGCTACCGGTACAGGCCGGACATAGCTTAGGTTAGCCTTACCTCGGTCTGTCAGACCGTGGTGGGCTTCGAACTTCTCGGGAGGGGTATTTCCATGCCGTCGTGTCGACCGGTGCGCGTCTTCGCCGTCGCGCTACTCGCGGCCTTGCTCGGAGCTCTGCTCCCGGCCGGTACCGCTCATGCGGCGGATCGCACGGTCCAGGGCGGCAGGCTCGACTGGGGCATCAAGTCCTCCTTCCAGAGCTATGTCACCGGACCCATCGCCAACGGCAGTTGGCGGCTGTCCTCCGGCGCCGCGACCGTGGGCGGCAGCAACTTCCGCTTCCACTCCGCCAAGGGGACCTACGACCCCGCGACCGGCTCGTTCGAGGCGCGCTTCACCGGTGGGGTCCACTTCACCGGCCACCGCAAGCCGACCGGCGGCAATGAACTGGACCTGGCGATCAGCCGTCCGACCGTCAAGATCTCCGGCGGTCGCGGCACGCTCTATGCGGACATGATCAGCAAGGCCAGGGGCAGCGGCAAGGTGACCTCGGCCCGTCAGGTCCCGTTCGCCTCGCTCGGCCTCGGTGGCATCAACATGAAGGGCGGCTCCAGCCCGATCGGGCTCAACAGCATCCCCGCCACGTTGACCACACAGGGCGCCAGCGCCTTCGCCGGCTACTACACGGCGGGCACCCCGCTGGACCCGATCAGCCTGAGCGTCGATGTCCTCGCCGCACCGACCGCGCCCAAGAAGACGACGAAGCCCTCCACCAAGCCTGCCGCGAAGCCCAAGGCGCCGCAGCAGGCCGGCGCCCTCCAGGACGCCGCGGTGGACTGGGGAGTGCGCCGCACGTTCCGCGAGTACGTCACCGGGGACATCGCCCAGGGCAAGTGGACCCTGTCCGGGGGCGCCCAGGACGGCGGAGCGCTCTTCCGCTTCCCCCAGGGCAAGGGCACCTATGACGCCAAGAAGCAGACGCTGAACGCCACCTTCTCCGGAGCCGTGCGCTTCACCGGTGAGCACCTCGATCTGACGCTCACCCAGGTGAAGACCACCGTGCAGTCGGGTCGAGGCACCCTGATCGCCGATGTGGTCAGCGCGGGCAAGACGCAGAAGGCCGTGCCCCTGATCACCTTCACGGCCAAGGACTTCGCTCCCCAGAACGGTCTCGCCGCGCTCACGGAGGCCCCCGCCACCCTCACCGCCGGTGGTGCCAAGGCATTCGGTGGCATGTACCAGGCCGGCACCGACATGGACCCGATCTCGCTCGCCGTCACCGTGGACAAGAAGGCGCAACTGCCCGCCCTGCCCGACCTGGGCACCGCGGCGGAGCCGACGCCCACGCCGACCGAGCAGAAGGACGATGCCAAGCCGTCGTCCGCAGCCGCGGCCCCCGCCGCGAGTTCGACCGATTCATCATCCCCCACCGGGGTGTACGTCGCGGTGGGAGCCGGAGCGCTCCTCCTCGTGGCCATCGCCCTGATCGCCGTACGCCGACGTCGTACGACCCAGAACTGAACTGACTCTTCGCATCCCCCCCGGAATCCCCCCGGAGCCTAGGAGTAACCCACCATGCCAGCCTCTCGCCGTCCCCTTGCCCTGGCCGCAGCCGCGGCCACCGCGGCAGCCCTCGGTGCCACCGCCCTCGCCCTGCCCGCCGTCGCGGCCGGCAAGCCCTCGTCCGGTTCGGCCAAAGCCGCCCCCGCGGCCGGCGCTCCGACGATCGGCCTGAAGGACGGCACGCTGGACTGGGGCTTCAAGGAGTCCTTCCGCACCTATGTGGCCGGTGGCGGCAAGATCGACGTCGCTGACGGCGCCAAGCAGGCAGCGGGCAACGGCCCGTTCACCTTCACCAACGGCAAGGGCATCTACGACACGACGACCCACGCCACCAACACGACGTTCGACGGCAGCGTCGTGTTCAACTCGGCCCACTTCACGATCAAGCTCTCGGATCTGCGGGTCATCACCACCCGCACGACCGGCACGATCCAGGCCGACATCACCTTCAACGGCACGCTCGACAATGACGTGGCCCTCGCCAACCTCGATATGACCAAGGTTCGCCCCGCCCAGGGCGACGGCGGCGCGATGCTGTTCAAAGACATACCGGCGACGATCACCGCAGCGGGCGCGAAGGCGTTCCGCTACAAGGAGGGCGACGTGCTCGACGCCGCCACTCTCACGGTGAAGTCGGAGGGCGGCGGTCGCCCGTCGCCCTCCCCGTCGAACTCGTCGAAGCCGCCCGTGAGCAGCCCGTCCCCCTCCACGTCGTCGAAGCCGCCCGTGATCGAGCCCTCGGCTTCCACGTCCACCAAGCCGACGCAGCCCAGCGGCAAGCCGTCGACCTCCACCGGCCCGACGGCTCCCGTCGGCAACGGCACGATCGTCGACGGAAACCTCGACTGGGGCGTCAAGGAGCGCTTCCGCGAGTACGTGACGGGCCCGATCGCCCACGGAAAGGTCGAACTGGCCGCCGGTGCGAAGAAGTCCGGCGACATCTACCGCTTCCCCAAGGCGAAGGGCACCTTCGACGCCAAGAAGAAGACCCTTGCGGCCTCCTTCGACGGCAGCGTGCGCTTCCTCGGCCACCTCACCGACGGTACGTACGTCCTCGACCTCCGCATGAGCGGTCTGGAGGTCAAGGTGAACGGCACCCAGGGAACGCTGATCGCCGACGTCTCCACCAAGAGCCGCGCGACCGGCAAGGTGACCACCCTCAAGGACCTGAAGTTCGCCACCGTCAAGGTCCCCTCCGGCGGGCTCAAGGCGCAGAACGACGTCGTCAAGCTGTCCGGCGCCGCGACCACGCTGACCGCCGCCGGTTCCAAGGCGTTCGAGGGCATGTACAAGGCCGGTGAAGCGCTCGACCCGCTGACCGTGGCCGTCTCCCTCACTGAGGGAACCGACCTGCCCGACGGCTCAGGCGGCACCTCGGACGGCGGCTCGACCGGTGGTTCCACCGGCGGTTCGGGTACGTCCACGGGCGGCGGCACCACCGGTGGTTCTGTGGGTGGCGGCACCACCGGTGGTTCTGTCGGCGGTTCCGTCGGTGACACCGGCGCCCTGGCCTCCACCGGCTCCGACATTCCGACGGTCGGCCTGATCGCCGCCGCCGCGGGTGTCGCCGCCGCCGGTGCCGGTGTCGTCTTCGCGGTGCGCCGCCGTGAGTCGGCCAACCAGGTCTGATCCGCCACGACCCAAACCCGCGCCGCCACCGACGCGCACGCCGCGCGCCGGTGGCGGCCCGGGCCCGTTTCCGGGGGTTGAGCGATCCGGCCCGCGCCGAAACGAGGGCTCCCGCCCTGCGGCTTTCGCCCACTCCGTACTGCCGTGTGGGTACGGATACGAGTCGTTGTCGCCTTGCAATCGCGGTATCACTATGCGACGGCGCATCGGGTGCTTGAATGCCGGAGTGAACGAACGCGATGTGCACGATGTACTTGACGTGCTCCATGTCTTCTGCGGTGCCGACGGTCGGAACGGAAACGCCCTCGGAGTGGTGCGTGACCCCCGCGTCTGCCCCGACCGGACGTCACGTCAGGCGCTCGCCGCCGAACTCGGCTTCAGCGAGACGGTTTTCGTCGACGACCCCGAGCGCGGCGTTGTGGACATCTACACCCCCAGCACACGGCTGCCGTTCGCAGGACATCCCCTGGTCGGTGTTGCCTGGCTGTTGGACCTGGAGTCGGTCAGCGCGCCCGCGGGCGAGGTGTGGGCGCGCAACGACGGCGAGTTCACCTGGATCACGGCCCGCGCCGAGTGGGCGCCGCCGCGGCTCATCGAGCAGTACGCCAGCGCCGACGAGGTGGACGCACTTCCCACTCCGCCGCCGGGCGAGGGATGGCTGTACGCCTGGGCATGGGAGGACGAGGCCGCGGGGCGCGTTCGCGCCCGGGGCTTTCCCCGGCGCGGTGACGGCATCGCCGAGGACGAGGCCACCGGGGCGGCGGCGCTGCTGCTCACCGAGCAACTCGGCCGGGCCCTGAACATCACTCAGGGCAGGGGCTCACAGATCCTGACGGCTCCCGGCCCTGACGGGGAGATCGAGATCGGCGGTCGAGTACGCCTGGAAGCCCTCGCTCCGCCCGCGCCCATCCCCGCCTCGGTACTGGCCCAACCCGCTCCGACGCCGGTGCGCATCCGGATGGCCCCCATCAAGCGGGACGCCGGCTCGCGTCCACGGCTGGTCCCCTACACCCTGCGCGCCGAGGTGATGACTCCCCGGGAGTCATGACCCCGGCTCCAACTCCGGGAGCCGGCGAACGTTGTCGTCCCGGCGGGGAACGTTGTTGTCCCGGCGGGGAACGGTTCATCAGCGAGACGACCGGGTCGCCGAGTTCCACCGCGCGCCGGTACCCGATCGTGGCCGTCCCGTGGGGCGGCCGGCAGGGCAACTGATCATGGTTTCGGAGCCTCGAACCCCAACTGCCGGCGGATCGCCGGGAGGTGGGTCGGAGTGCTGCGTGCGCGCCCCGGTCGTCGAAGCCGGCCGCGAAACCCGTTCCCCGCCGACCTCACCGTCGAATCCGACTGCCCGAGAGGATCCACCCCCGATGCCGTGGTCCGTTGGAATGCGGGCCCTGCGCGGCCGACGGCAGGGGCGGTGCGCCGGATGATTCGATCGAAGGGCTGACGGACGACGAAGGGGCGGTCGCCGAGTGCCGGCGACCGCCCCTTCGTCGTCTTCGGATCAGGCGCTGAGCGGGAACTCCGAGCCCAGCTCGCGGAAGACCGCGCCGTTGAAGTCGAAGGCGCGCTTGCACTCGTCGATGATGCGCTGCTTCTCCAGGTCGTCCGCGTTCACCGCGTCCAGCAGCTCGCGGTAGCTCCGCTTGAAGGCGGCGGGGTTGGAGATGCCCTCGAAGACGTAGAACCGCACGCCGTCGCCCTTGCGGGCGAAGCCCCAGGTCTTCTCCGCGCGGTCACGGATGATCTGGCCGCCGGAGAGGTCTCCCAGGTAGCGGGTGTAGTGGTGTGCGACATAGCCCGCGGGCCAGGTCCTCGCGCACTCGGCGACCCGGGCGGCGTACGCCGCGGTCGCCGGCAGGGGCGAGGCCGTCGCCCGCCAGTCAGCCCCCCGCATATGAGCCAGATCGCGCTCCAGTTCGACGGTGCGGAACAGCTCCGGCTGGATGAAGGGCCCCGCCACCGGGTCATCGCGCAACGCTTCGGCGGCCTCCTCCAGCGCCTGGTACACGAACCACAGCTGTTCGGTGTACCGCGCGTAGGCGTCCACACCCAGTCGGCCACCCATGAGGTCGCTTATGAAGGAGGAGGTCTCGGCTTCGGTGTGCTGCTCGTGCGAGGCGACGCGGATGAGCGTGGAGAAGGGAGTGCCGGTGGCGGTGGCGTCCAAGGCGGACCTCCAGGAACAGGTGACGGAGAAGTGCGGAGGGCACCAGCGCATGGCTGCTACCGCCACCGATCATCCTACTTAGGCTTACCTAAGTCAATGGGTTCCCGACGGGCTGTCGGTAAAAAGTTCACCAGCGGGCCGGTTCAGGGCAGGGTGAGGATCTCCGCTCCGCCGTCCGTGACCACCAGGGTGTGTTCGAACTGGGCCGAGCGTTTGCGGTCCTTGGTCACCACGGTCCAGCCGTCGTCCCACATGTCGTGCTCGTAGTCCCCGAGGGTCAGCATGGGCTCGATCGTGAAGGTCATACCGGTCTGGATGACCGTGGTGGCGTGCGCGGCGTCGTAGTGCGGAACGATGAGACCGGAGTGGAACGCGGTGTTGATGCCATGTCCGGTGAAGTCCCTGACCACGCCATAGCCGAATCGTTTCGCATAGGACTCGATCACCCGGCCGATCACATTGATCTGACGCCCCGGCTTGACCGCCTTGATGGCTCGATTGAGCGATTCACGGGTCCGCTCCACCAGGAGTCGCGACTCCTCGTCGACATCACCGCACAGATAGGTGGCGTTGTTGTCGCCGTGCACCCCGTGGATGAACGCCGTGACGTCGAGGTTCACGATGTCCCCGTCACGCAGGACGGTGGAGTCGGGGATGCCGTGGCAGATGACCTCGTTGACCGAGGTGCACAGGGACTTCGGGAAGCCGCGATAGCCGAGGGTGGACGGATAGGCGCCGTGGTCGCAGAGGAACTCATGGGCGACCCGGTCGAGTTCGTCGGTGGTCACGCCGGGGGCGATGTGGGTCGCGGCCTCGGCCATCGCCTGCGCCGCGAGGCGACCGGCGATGCGCATGCGCTCGATCGTCTCGGAGTCCTGCACCTCCGGGCCGGTGTACGGGGTCGGCGCCTCCTTCCCGACGTACTCGGGACGGCGGATCGAAGCGGGCACGGAACGGATGGGGGAGAGCTCGCCGGGTACGAGCAGTGACTGGCCAGACATGTCAGCGAGTCTAACCAGGGGTGGTGGGGCAGCATGGCGACAAGGGACGGGCGCCCACGCATGGGAATCCATCGCAGCGGCACGAGAGATTGCACGAGAGAGGAGAGCCCCTGATGGCTCTGTTCAAGCGGCGTACGGTCGGCAAGCCGGGGGAGTGGTTCTACTGCCTGGAGCACAAGAAGGTCGAGGAGGGCCCCGAGTGTCCGGCGAAGAACCGTTTCGGTCCGTACGGGACCCGGGCGGAGGCGGAGCGTGCGATGGAGACCGCACGGGAGCGCAACCTCGAATGGGAGAACGACCCGAAATGGCATGACGGCGGCCAGGGCACCGGGGGCGGACCGGCCTCCTGAGGCCCCAGCGCCCAGCCGCCGCGCCGCGTGGTCCATGGACCCCCGGTGACCCGGGCTCGCCGGGTCACCGGGCGCCGCACCCTCCATGCGGGGGTGCGGCTGCTCCGCTCACTGCCGGCAGGGGACCAGCCCTCACGGCTGTTGCGCGGTCGCCTCCTGCTCGGCGCGGCGGCGCAGCGCGTCCTCGTCGGTGTCCGCGTCGTACCGCACCAGCCGGGGCAACACCGCGGTGAGCAGCCCCACGCCGGCCAGACACATCAGCCCGCCGCCCCAGAATGCGGAACGGGTGCCGGTCCACCCCGCCATGGCGCCCGCCCGGACCTGGCCGAACTGCGGGCCGACGCTGTAGGACAGCACTTCTATCCCCGCCAGCCGCCCCCGCAGCTCCTCGGGGATCGTCTGGTTCCAGATCGTTGAGCGGCCCAGGCCGCTCAGTGTGTCGCCCGCCCCCGCGACCGCCAGGCACAGCAGCACCAGCCAGACATTGCCCACCCAGCCGGCCGCCGTGATGGCCAGTCCCCAGATCGCGGCGCCGAAGATCACCAGCAGACCGTGCCGCCGCACCCGTGAGGTCCAACCGCTGGTGGCGCTCAGCAGGGCCGAGCCGACCGCGAGCGCCGTGTACATCAGCCCCAAGGACCACTCGGCGTCGAGATCGTCCGCCAGGAAGGGAAAGATCGCGAGCGGGAACGCAAAGATCATCGCGACCAGGTCGATGGCGTACGTCCCCAGCAGCACCGGCCGCGACCACGCATAGCGAGCGCCCTCCGCGATGCCCCGCAGCGAAGGCTTCTCCGCGTCGTGTGCCGCCGGCGCCGGGCTGAGCCGCAGACACAGCAGTACGGAGGCCGCGTAGCCGACGATCGTCACCGCATAGGCGGTGGCGGGGCCGGCGTACGCCACGATCACGCCCGCCGCCGAGGGGCCCGCGATGCCGCCGAGTTGCCAGCGCAGGGTGTTCAGCACCGCAGCCGCCGTCTGCTGCTCGTGCGGCACGATGCGCGCCATCATCGAGTCCAGCGCCGGACGCTGGAGACCTGCGAGGGCGGAGACCCCGGCAGCGACCCCGTACAGCGGCCACAGCATCGGCTCGGGCAGCAGTGCGTTCACCAGCAGGACGAAGGCGAGCAGCCCGAGGCCGGCTTCGGTGGCGAGGATGAGCGTGCGTCGGTCGAAGTAGTCGGCGAGCGCTCCGCCGTACAGACCGAAGACGATCAAGGGGATGAGTTCGACCGCGCCCATCGCGCCCACGGCCAGGGGGGACCCGGTCATCTCCTTGATCTGGAGGGGCAACGCCACCATGGCCATGGTGCTGCCGAAGAAGGTGACGAGGCCCTGCACCCACAAGAGTCGAAAGTCGCGGGACGAGTGCCAGGGGGAGAAGTCCGGGATTACCGCCGAAAGCTTGGAAGCCACAACGATCCATCGTCCATGTCGTCGAGGACCGTCAGCAAGCGAGTTTTCTGCTCCGATTCCCATCGCTGGTGCGAAGCGGATGCGGCCAAGGGCCGCTGACGAGGGTGGATGTGGCCATCGACGGGACGAAGGCCGTCCGTTCGGGGACGGGGGACGGTCCTGTCCGGTCCATCACCGGCCCCGGTCCGCCTCGCCGCAGTCGGCTGTCCGCAGTGCGGTTGAGTCCGTCCGGCCCCCTGATCGCTCAGCCGGGGAACGGGCGGCGCTTCACCAGCGGGCGGGCGGTGGCGTGGTCAACTGGTCCGCCAACCGGGAGAGCCGATCGCGGAAGTGCCGCTTGCCCCGCGCCGCGGGCACGCTGTTCTCGCCCGCTGCCGCGCTCACCAGGTGCTGCACCGTGTCCAAGTCGATGCCGTCGACGGCGTCGGCATCGCTCACGTACCTGGCGTTCCCCTCGACCGTCAGCGTCTCGTGCGCCAGCCCCTCGACCTCCGGATGCCCCCCGTCCAGGGCGAGCACCGTCGCTCCCGCTCGCCTGGCGTCGTACACCCGCTCCAGCAGATCCGCCGCCGGGTGCCCCGGCGTGACCAGCAGCAGCGTCTCACCGCGGCGCGCGGCCTCCAGCCGGCCCAGACCGACGGCCAGGTGCGCCGGGTCGTCCGGACGCACCTGGTGGCGGACGAGCGTCGGAGTGAGCTCAGGCAACCCCGACCAGGCCGCCTCGTCCACCAGATGGGCCGCCAGATGCCACGGCTCGTACTCGGCGGTCCCCACCAGCAAGAGACCACCGCCCCGCGGTACCACGGAAGTCCGCAGGATGCCGGCGAAACGTCGGGTTGCGGCGGGCCACTTGGTACCCGCGAGAACTTCACGCAGCAGGGCGACACGTACGGCATCCATGGCCCCAGATCATGAAGGACACATGACACGGCGGTCAGGTCTATGCCCCCGGTTCACCCGTTCGAGAGGAAATACTTGCGAGTAGGGTCGGGGCATGACTTCGACGAACTCCGCGAGCACCCCCGCGAACGCAGAAGCCCAGGCCGCCAAGCCCGCCGCGAAGGACCCCTGGGAACTCCCCGATGTCTCCGACCTGGTGGTCGGCGTGCTCGGCGGAACCGGCGACCAGGGCCGCGGCCTCGCCTACCGGTTGGCCAGGACCGGCCAGAAGGTGATCATCGGCTCCCGTGCGGCGGAGCGCGCCCAGAAGGCCGCGGTCGAACTCGGTCTGGGCATCGAGGGCGCGGACAACGCCGAGTGCGCCCGGCGCAGTGATGTGGTCATCGTGGCCGTGCCCTGGGACGGACACGCCAAGACCCTGGAATCGCTGCGTGGTGAACTCGTCGGCAAACTCGTCGTCGACTGCGTCAACCCGCTCGGCTTCGACAAGAAGGGCGCCTACGCACTCAAGCCCGACGAGGGCAGCGCCGCCGAACAGGCCGCCGCCCTCCTGCCCGACTCACGGGTCACCGCCGCCTTCCACCACCTGTCCGCCGTACTGCTCCAGGACACCTCCATCGAGGAGATCGACACCGATGTGATGGTGCTCGGCGAGTCCCGCGCGGACACCGACCTGGTCCAGGCCCTGGCCGGCCGCATCCCCGGGATGCGCGGAGTCTTCGCCGGCCGGCTGCGCAACGCCCACCAGGTCGAGTCCCTGGTGGCCAATCTGATCTCCGTCAACCGCCGCTACAAGGCGCACGCCGGGCTGCGCGTCACCGACGTGTGAGCCGCCTCGGGGCATGGGGGACACTGTGGGGGACGGTCGAATCCCCCGACAGGAGCCTCCCCCCATGCCCCGCCTCGCCCTCTTCGCCCTCGTTGTCTGTGCGCTCGCCGTGGTGGCGGCCGTGGTCTCCTTCACCCAGGGCCTGTGGATCGGGATCGTCTGGGTGCTGCTCGCCGGACTCTCGTCGAACATGGCCTGGTACTACTTCCGCAAGGCCAGGATCGACGCGCACCGGGCCACGGCCACCGACTGAGGCACGCCGGCTCCCACCGACTGGGGCAGCAGCCCGAGCCGCCTTCGCCGTCACTGGTCGACGAAGGACTCGCAGAACTCGTTGGTCCCCTGCCAGAAGCGGTAGTACTCCAGCCCGCAGTCGGACTCCAGCCCACCCACGCCCAGCCCGCGCAGTACCGCGTCGACCCCGTCGAAGAAGAAGTGGTTGACCTCGGGGATGAACAGCAGCGCGAACACGGCGAGTAGCCCGAACGGCGCGAACGGCTCCACCTGCCTGCGGATCTTGTACGACAGCCAGGGCTCGATCACTCCGTAGCCGTCCAGCCCCGGCACCGGCAGCGAGTTCAAGATGGCCGCCGTCACCTGGAGGAGCGCCAGGAAGGCCAGCGCGTACCGGAAGACCATCGGAACGCCGTCCAGCGCGTCCAACCAGAACGGCGCCGTGCACACGACGGCGAACAGCACATTGGTGAGCGGCCCCGCGGCCGAGATCGCGCTGTGCTTCCACCGCCCCCGGATGCTTCCGCGCTCGATGAAGACCGCGCCACCGGGCAGACCGATACCACCCATGATCACGAACAGCACCGGGAGCACGATGCTGAGCAGGGCATGGGTGTAGGCCAGCGGGTTGAGCGTGAGGTATCCCTTGGCGCCGATCGAGAGGTCACCGCTGTGCAGGGCGGTGCGCGCATGGGCGTACTCGTGCAGACAGAGCGAGACGATCCACGCCGAGGTGACGAAGAGGAAGACCGCGAGCCCGACCGTCGCCGCGTAGTCCGTCCACACCGCCCAGCCGCTCACCGCCATCACGGCGACGATCCCGAGGAAGACCGGGCTGATGCGCCGGTCGCTGTGGCGTGAGGCGGCAGTGGGCATGGGGCGACTCCGATGGCCGTGGCGCTGACGTGTGCTGAGAGACCGTACAACCGGTGACCGGGCAACGACCGACGGGTGCGGGTCGGTTCCTGGCGGGCGGGCGGTCACCCGGACCGGGGACAATGGCCGGGTGCGCTATCGGCTGATCGGCAACACCTCTGCACTCCGGGACGACGGGACGCCCGTTTCCGTCGGCGGGGCGCGACTGCGCGCCCTGCTGACCGTGTTGGCACTGCGACCGGGCCGTGCGGTCCCGACCGGTGTGCTCGTCGACGAAGTGTGGGCCGGCGATCCGCCCATGGACGCGACGGGCGCGGTGCAAGCCCTGGTCGGACGGCTGCGGCGGGTGCTGGGTCGGGACGCGATCGTCTCGACCGAGGGCGGCTACCGACTGCGCGCGGACCCTGACGACATCGATCTGTACCGCTTCGCACGGATCGCGGGGGAGGGCGCCCGGACGCTGGAACTCGGCGAGCCCGGGACCGCGATCACACTGTTCGACGAGGCCCTCGCACTCTGGCAGGGCGCACTGCTCGCCGACCTTCCGCTGCGTGCCGCCGAGTCGCCCCGTTGGGAGTCGCGCCTGCTGAACGTCCGACGCGGGCGGCTCTCCGCGGTCCTGCTCCTCGGGCGGGCGGGGGAGGCGTTGGAAGAGCTGGCCGCACTGAGCGCGGAGCACCCCATCGACGAGTCGCTCCAACTGCTGTTCCTTCGGGCGCTGCGGGCCACGGGCCGCTCGGCCGAGGCGCTCGCGGAGTACGAGACGTTCCGCCGCCGGCTCGCGGACCGGTTGGGCGCGGACCCCGGTCCTGCACTGCGCGCGCTCCACACGGAGTTGCTCACCTCGCACGGCGAGCGCCCGGACGTGCCGCCGGCCGTAGCCCCCCGTACCGCGCCGAACGCACCGAAGGCCACCACAGGGGCGATCGACGCGGGCACCGCGGGAGGGACGCGCGGGCGGGCCCCGGGGAACCTCAGGTCCCGGCTCACCTCCTTCGTGGGGCGCGAGCACGACATCGAGACCATCCGGGCCGATCTGACCAGGGCCCGGCTGGTCACCCTGTTGGGGCCCGGTGGAGCGGGGAAGACCCGACTGTCCGCGGAGGCCGCCGAAGGTGTCGTCGCCGAGGCGCCCGACGGCGTCTGGCTCGTCGAACTCGCTCCCGTCGACGACCCCGACGACGTCCCCGAGACCGTGCTGACGGCCCTCGGGGCTCGACAGACCGTGCTGCGCTCGGCCGGGGTCGAGGAGTTGCGCAGGGGTGACGACCCCCTGCTGCGGCTGGTCGAACACTGCTCCCGCCGCCGCATGCTCCTCGTCCTCGACAACTGCGAGCACGTCGTCCATGCCGTGGCCACCCTCGCCCAGCGGCTGCTGGAGGAGTGCCCCGGGCTGACCGTCCTCGCCACCAGTCGGGAACCGCTCAACGTCGCGGGCGAGTTGGTGCGCCCGGTCGAACCGCTGCCGCAGCCGACGGCCCTGCGGCTGCTCGCCGAGCGGGGGGCGGCGGCCCGCCCCGGATTCCGCATCGACGACGACGCGGACGCCTGCGCCGAGATCTGTCGCCGTCTCGACGGTCTACCGCTCGCCATCGAGTTGGCCGCAGCCCGGCTGCGGATGCTGACCCCGAGCCAGATCGCGGCACGTCTCGACGACCGGTTCGGACTGCTGGCCAACGGCAGCCGTACCGCGCTGCCGCGCCAACAGACCCTGCGTGCCGTCGTCGACTGGTCCTGGGACCTGCTCGACGACTCCGAGCGGGCGGTGCTGCGGCGTCTCTCCGTCTTCGCCGGCGGCTGTTCGCTGACCGCGGCCGAGGACGTCTGCGCGGATGACGCCGCCTCGGCCGACACCGCGGCCCGCGGCATGGCAGGAGGTACGGCCGTCGCCGACGCGTTGGGTTCGCTCATCGACAAGTCGCTCGTGGTCGCCGCCCCCGCCGACCGGGGAGACATGCGGTACCGCCTGCTGGAGACGGTCGCCGAGTACGCCGCCGAACGACTCGACGAAGCGGCCGAGCGGGCGCCCGTCGAACGCTGTCACCTCGTCCACTACCGTGAGTTGGCCCGCACCACCGATCCGCTGTTGCGCAGCCACGGGCAGCGCGACGCCATCGAGACCTTCCAACGGGAGTACGAGAACCTCCGCACCGCACTGCGCCATGCCGTGCTCGCGCAGGACGAGCAGGAGACGCTCCACCTCGT
The DNA here is from genome assembly GCF_042753785.1 of Streptomyces sp. NPDC059256. Lineage (NCBI taxonomy): Bacteria > Bacillati > Actinomycetota > Actinomycetes > Kitasatosporales > Streptomycetaceae > Streptomyces > Streptomyces sp. NPDC059256. Next base: position 60,748 of record NZ_JBHYZO010000016.1, read on the forward strand.
CCTCTCGCTCTCCTGGTACTGGCAGATCCGTGATCTGCGCTCCGAAGCCCGCCACTGGACGGCGCTCGCCGCGGAGCTGGGGCCCGATCCCTTCGCGCCGCCGTACGCTCCCGCGCCCCCGGTCTACGAGCGGTTCTCGGACGTGCCCCCGCCCATGCCGCCCGAACTCCTCCAGGAGGCCCGCCGCGGGGTGGCCGTGCTACGGCTGATCTTCGTCGACCACGGGGTGGAGGAGTGGGGCACCCCGGAGAACCAGCAGCGGCTCCAGGGGATCACCCGGGTCTATCGGCCCGGCCTGCCACAGACCTGCCGTGTGCCGGGAGCCCTGTGGTTCTACGCCATCCTGCTCACGGAAGACGTGGAGCGGCTCAAGGCCATGCTCGACCGGACCGTCGAGACGTGTCGCGCATTGCACTACGCATGGGAGTTGGCCTGTGCGCTCCACACCCGGGCCGCGCTGCTCGCCCACCGCTCCCATCTGTCGGGGGGCGCCGCCGAAGACGCCGAAGAGGCGTGGAAGATCTTCATCGACCTCGGGGACGACTGGGGTGCGTCGGAGGCGCTGTCCGCCCGGGGCGAGACCCGGGAACGGAAGGGCGAGTTCGATCTGGCGACCGAGGACTACCGGGCCGCCATCACCCACGCCGAACGGATCGGAGCCACCATCCAGGTGGCGGTGTTGAGGGGACGGCTCGCCGGCATCCTGATCGAGATCGGCGAGGGCGAGCGCGGTGAGCGGTTGGCCCGTGAGGTACTGGACGCCTATGACGGGGAGATCAACGAGTCGACCGCCATTGCCCGCATCCACCTGGCCGTCTGGCTCGGGATGACGGGTCGCAGGGCCGAGGCGCGGGCCGAGGTCATCCTGTTGGTCGAGCAGTTCCGCCGCAACACCATGGCGATCTTCGAAGGCATGTTGATCGGCTTCCTCGCCTGGCTCGACATCGGCGACGGGGAGTGGGAATCCGCCCGGACGAGAGCGCTCGCCGCCCTGGAGCGGGCGACTGAACGGCTGAGCATGTTGGTCGCCCCGCAGCTCGTTCCGGTGCATCTGGTGACGCTCGCCAGGACGGTCGTCGGCGGCCGGCCCGAGCGGGCAGCGGAAGCGGCCCGGCTGATCGGTGCCGCCGACGCCCGGGTGCCCCCGGGCTACCTCCGGCTGCGCCACGAGCGCGAGGCGAGGGAGTCGGCCGAGCGGGAGATCCGGGCGTTGCTGGGGGACGAGGCGTACGAGTCGGCCCGTGCGCAGGGCGGCGAACTCACCCTGGAGGAGGCCGTCGCCCTGGCACCGTGATGTCACCCCGTCCTAGCCGTCTCAGGGGAAGCTGCTGGAGGCCCGGACGTCGGCCGTCCCGGCACGGGACACCTCCGCCCGGGCTCCTCGGGCTCAGGTCCGCTTGCGGAAGGCTGCGACGGCCAGGGGCGCGGTGACGAGCGTGACCGCCGCCGCCCAGCCCAGCGTCCAATAGACCGAGTTCGCCCACTCGCCCCCGGTGATCAGGGCACGGGCCGCGTCGGCGAGGTTGGAGAGCGGGTTGTAGTCGGTGAAGGTCTTCAGCCAGTCGGGCATGGTGGACGGCGAGGCGAAGATGGACGAACCGAACTGGAGCGGTGTGAACACCAGGAAGGCCATTCCCTGTACGGCCTGCGGGGTGTTCAGGGAGAGCCCCACCAGGATGAAGATCCACATCAGTGAGGCCCCGAAGAGGATGGACAGGCCCATCGCGAAGAGCAGGTGTGCGAACGAGGTCTGGACCTCCAGGCCGAGGACGAAGCCCATCGCCAGCAGGATGGTCATGGCCACCGCCATCCGGCCCACCTCGACGACGATCTTCGCCACGAGCACCGACGACGGGGCGATCGGCATGGACCGGAACCGGTCCATCACCCCCTTCTTGACGTCGTCGTTGATGCCGGTGCCCACGGCCATGGCGATGCTCATGCCCATCATCGCCATGAGCCCCGGCACGACGTAGTTGACGTAGTCGGCCTGGTTGCCATGTCCGGAGATCGCGCCGCCGAAGACGTACACGAAGAGCAGGGTGAAGACGATCGGCATCAGCAGGACGTCGAACATCGACTGCGGATCCCGCTTGATCTGGAGGAGATTTCGACGCGTCAGCGCTTCGATGTGCCGTAGATGGGCCCGGGGCCCGATGCGGACCTTGCCGGTCACCTTCGGAAGTCGACCGTCCGCGCTGCGCGCTATGGGCCTCGTGGGGCTGGAGGGCCGGGTGGAGGTGTCGAGGTTCATGAGGTGTACTCCGGGATGGCTGCGTCGGTCGAGTCGTGCTGGGTGGCGGCCGGCGGGGTGGTGCCGGTGAGGGAGAGGAAGACGTCGTCCAGGCGGGGCAGTTGCGTGGAGATGTGGGCGATGCCGAAGCCTCGCGCCGACAGGACGCCGATCACGGAGGTCAGTTGTGCGTCGCTGAGGATCGGCACCGTCACCAACTGGTCGTCGGGGACGACACTGACTCCTGCGATGCCGTCGAGGCCGGCCTCGGTGAGGGCCCGAGCCATCTCGGGCAGCCGCTCGGGTTCGCTGGGGCGGATGTGCAGGGTGCGTCCGCCGACCTTGGCTTTCAACTCGTCCACACCGCCGTGGGCGATGACCCGCCCGCGATCGACGACGGTCAAGGCGTCGGCGAGCTGTTCGGCTTCCTCCATGTACTGCGTGGTGAGGAGGACGGTGACACCCTCGTCCGCCATGCCCTCCACCTCGTCCCAGACCTCGTTGCGGGTCCTGGGGTCCAGTCCCGTGGTGGGTTCGTCGAGGTAGAGGACGGCGGGCCGGCCGATCAACGAGGCGGCGAGGTCGAGGCGCCGGCGCATTCCGCCCGAGTACTGGACGACGGGCCTCCTGGCCGCGTCCGTGAGCGAGAAGCGTTCCAGCATGGCGTCGGCGCGGGCACGGGCCTCCTTGCGGGAGAGGTCGAGCAGCCGCCCGATCATCTGGAGGTTCTCCCACCCGGAGAGCTTCTCGTCGACGGATGCGTACTGGCCGGTGAGTCCGATGGTGCGCCGTAGTTCGTGCGGCTGGTGCACCACGTCGTAGCCGGCGACCCTGGCGGTGCCGGAGTCGGGGACGACGAGAGTGGACAGACAGCGCACGAGGGTGGTCTTGCCTGCGCCGTTGGGGCCGAGCACGCCCATAACCGTGCCCTCGGGGACGTCGAGGTCCACGCCGTCGAGTGCCTTGGTCGTGCCGTAGTGCTTGACCAGGCCCCTCACCTCGACGGTGTGGGCGCCCTTGTCCCGGTGGGAAGTGTCGCTGCGGTCGTAGTGCGTCATGCGAACCACGATGGGTGGCCCGACCGACAGCCCACCGATAGATCACCGACAGCCCACCGAGATCACTGCCAGCTCACCGAGCTCACTGACAGATCACCGACGGATGCCTACGGGGCCGGGCAGGGAGGGCGGGGAGGGCCCACCACCCCGACAGCCCGCCGACGGGGGATGGATCGGCGGGCTGTCGTCTGTACCGGGATGGCTCGTGGGCCGGGCTGGCTCAGTGGAAGGTGTGCTCCTCCTGCGGGAACGCGCCGCCGACGACGTCGTCCGCGAATGCCTTCGCGGCATCGCCCAGCGTGCTGCGCAGATCGGCGTACTGCTTGGTGAAGCGGGGCACCTTGCCCGCGGTGAGGCCCGCCATGTCGGTCCAGACGAGGACCTGTGCGTCGGTGTCGGGCCCGGCTCCGATGCCGATGGTGGGGATCTGGAGCGAGCGCGTGACCTCGGCTGCGAGTTGCGCGGGCACCATCTCCAGGACGACGGCGAACGCGCCCGCCTCCTGAGCGGCCTTCGCGTCGTGCAGCAGGCGGTGGGCCGCCTCGTCCCCGCGGCCCTGTACGCGGTAGCCCATGGTGTTCACGGACTGCGGGGTCAGACCGAGGTGCGACATCACGGGGATGCCCGCCTGCACGATCTGCTCGGTCTGGGCCAGCGAGCGCTCGCCGCCCTCCAGCTTGATCGCACCGACGCCCGCCTCCTTCACCAGCCGGGTTGCGTTGCGCAGGGCCTGCACCGGGCCCTCCTGGTACGAGCCGAAGGGCAGGTCGGCGACGACCATGACCCGCCGGGTGCCGCGTACGACGGCCGCGGAGAGCAGGGTGATCTCGTCCATGGTGACCGGGACCGTGGTCTCGTAGCCGAGGTGAGCGTTCCCCATGGAGTCCCCGACGAGCACGACCGGGATTCCGGCCTCGTCGAAGACGGACGCGATCATCGCGTCGTAGGCGGTGAGCATGGGCCACTTCTCGCCGCGCTCCTTGGCGCCGGCGATGTCATGGACCGTGATGCGGCGAGTGCCCTTGCCGCCGTACAGCGTCTTGCTGCTGTCGGCGGGCTTGTTGGCAGCCTGAAGCGTCATGGCTAACGGCTCCTTACGTCATCTCGAGGCACCCTGACGGCGTCCCCGGATCCCTCCCATGGTGGCACTTCGTGTCGCTCGCGGGGAAGGGGGCCCACTCGTGAGCGTCGCCGACGAGTAAAGAATTGCTATACGAGACGGTATCGTATCGAAAATAGTCTAGGGTGGCGCCATGCCGACTCCGCAGCCATCGTCCGGCCCCCTCGGTGCCCCCGTGGCGTCGGGCGATGGGCCGCGCATACCCGCGGCCGTGCACCGGCGCCGCTGGGCGATCCTCACCGTCCTGACGTTCAGCCTGATCATCGTCGTCCTCGACAACTCGATCCTCAACGTGGCCGTCAAGACCATCGCCAGCCCGGCCCCCACCGGCATCGGAGCCACCCAGGGCGAGCTGGAGTGGGCGATCAACTCCTACACACTGCTGTTCGCCGGTCTGCTCTTCACCGCTGGTCTGCTCGGCGACCGCATCGGCCGCAAGAAGGTGCTGCTCTTCGGGATCGTCGTCTTCGGCGTCGGATCGGCACTCGCCGCCTTCTCCACCTCGCCCGGTGAGCTCATCGCGTACCGGGGCGTGATGGGTTTCGGCGCGGCCTTCGTCATGCCCGCCACCCTCGCCGTCCTGATGCACGTCTTCGAGCGCGACGAGCAGCCCAAGGCGATCGGCATCTGGGCGGGCAGCGTCGGCCTCGGCATCGCGATCGGGCCCGTCACCGGCGGGGTGCTCCTCGAACACTTCTGGTGGGGCTCCATCTTTCTGGTCAACGTGCCCGTGGTGATCGTCGCCTTCATCGCCATGGCGGTCCTGGTGCCCGAATCCAAGGACCCCGCGCCCGGGCGCACCGACCCCGTCGGCGTACTCCTGTCCATCGTCGGTCTGGTGCTACTGGTCTACGGGATCATCCGGGGCGGCGAACTCGCCGACTTCACCGAGCCGACCGTGCTCCTCTCCGTGCTCGGCGGCATCGCCGTGCTGGTGACCTTCGTCTGGCACGAGAAGCGCAGCTCCCATCCGGCGATCGACATGAACTACTTCCGGATGCCCGCCTTCTCCGCTTCCGTGGTCGCCATCGCCCTCGTCTTCTTCGCGATGATGGGAGTGACCTTCCTCTCGGCCTTCTACCTTCAGAGCGTGCGCGGCTACAGCGCCCTGGAGTGCGGGCTCCTCGTCCTGCCGCTCGCGCTCGCCCAGATGTTCTTCTCACCGCGTGCCAGGCTGGTCGTCGCGCGCTTCGGGGCCCGTGCGGTCTGCGCGGTGGCATTGGTCCTGATCGCGGTGGGACTCGGGTCCTTCGCCTTCTTCGACGAGTCGACACCGATGTGGGTCTTCGGGGTCTCCCTCTTCGTCCAGGGCGTCGGGATGTCGCACATCACCGTGCCGGTCACCACCGCTGTGATGCAGTCCCTGCCCCGGGAGAAGGCGGGTTCGGGATCGGCGGTCAGCAACACCTTCCGCCAGGTCGGCGGGGCGCTCGGGGTCGCCGTGCTCGGCTCCCTGCTCTCCATCCGCTACCGCGCGGAGATGGAGGGGGAGTTGGCGAACCTCCCGGTCGGCCTCCGCCACGCCGCGGGGGAGTCGATCGAGGGGAGCCTCGCCGTCGCCGACCAGTTGGGCCCGGCCGGCGGGCAGTTGATCGACCACGCCAACGCGGCCTTCATCGACGCCATGCACCTCACCGCGGTCTGTGCGGCTGCGGTCGCCCTGCTCGGGGTCGTGGTCGTCCTACGCTGGCTGCCCGGTCGTCCACGGCCCTCGACCGGGCAGTCTTCAACGGATCCGGAGACGGCTCCCGTGGTGGTCGGCCAGGCCCACCGCACACCCGACCCCCAGGGCACGCCTGCGGCGGACCACGAGCGAAAGGTGCTGGGCACCCCATCGCAGCCCACGGCCCCTTCCGCCGAGCGCTGATCACCGCGGGCGTCCCCATCGGGGACAATCGGCGAGTGGACGGGGCAGAGCGCCCCGGACGGCGGCGCTGATCACGGCAGAGCGGCAGAGCGGCAGAGCGGCAGCGCGACAGACCGGCAGCGCGACAAGACCGACAGACCGACAGCGCGGAAGACAGACCGACAGAGAGCGAGCGGACGTGCCCGTGAAGAAGCGGCCCGAGGAGCATCGCGCCGGCTCGCGGACTCCGCCACCGGCGTCAGGCACCGAGGACGATCGGGCAGCCGGCCCTGACCGGGATGACGCGCCGCCCGGCCCCATCGCCCCCATCGCCCCAACGGGCCCGAGTGCCCCCACCGCCCCGGAGCCCGAGCACCCACCCGTCCGACGGGGCCGCCCCCGGAGCGAGGCGGCCGAGCGGGCCATCGTCGAGGCCACCCTGCGGCTGATCGAGGAGGGCATCCCCCTCTCCGACCTCTCCATCGAGCGCATCGCCCGCACGGCGGGCGTCGGCAAGGCCACCATCTACCGGCGTTGGGAAGGCAAGGAAGCCCTCCTCGTCGACGTCGTCCGCTCCCTGGACCCCGAGGACCCACCCCTGCCCGGCACCTCCCTCCGCGACGACCTGGTCGTTCTCATGGAGAGCATCCACCGGCGCGGCCTCGCCAAGAGGTCGTCGGCGCTGCTCGTCAGCGTGTTCGCACAGATGCAGAGCTATCCCCGGCTGTGGGAGATGCACCACCGGGTCTCCGTGCTTCCGCGGCGACTCCAGATGGACGAGGTACTGCGTCGCGGCATCGCCGACGGCGAGATCCGCGACGACCTCGACTTCGATTTGCTGGGCGATCTGTTCGTCGGACCGATCCTCGTGCGCACCGTGCTCAGACCCGAGGTCGTCTGGGCGAAGGACAGTGCGGAGCAGATCGTGGATGCGGTGCTCGCGGGCGTCCGTCCGCCGCGGTGGTCCTCCTCCTGACGCCCTGTCACACCACGCGCCCCACCCATCGAACTCTCCCCGGATCTTCAACTTCGCACCGCCTTCGGCAACACGACCGCCCCTTCGCCCCCAGGGGACCACCGACCCGGATCGCCACCGCCAGTTCGGGGAGTTGGGCCCGAGCGCTCCGGCGCGACACGCCGCGCCGGAGCACATCTGACGTGTGCGTCTTCGGTCACACCCGCCCTACCAGGCCCAATACAAGGAACCACCGCCGCTGCCCCATCGTCATCGGGACAGTACGGCCGCTCCAGGGCGGTGAGACCAGTACCGTCATCGCCTAATGTCGATGTCGAGGCTGGAATGACGGCGGGCAAGGCAGTGAGGACAGGCTTGATGGTGCAGGCGTACGAGACCGAGACCGGGAGCGGCGACCCGGGGGACCGGCTCACCCGATCCCGATCCCGAGCCCGGCACCTGCTGGACGGCTGGCGCGGTGACCGTGACATCTGGCGGCGCGGCCTGCTGGTCGCCGCGTCCGCAGTGTTCATCGCACTGCTGATGATCTTTCACGCCCAGGTTCCCAACCGGATCGGGAACATGGGCTCGTTGAACGAGACGTTCCTGCCCTGGCTCGGACTCCTCTTCATCCCCCTGCTGCTGGTGGCCGCGCTCTGGCGCCGCTCGGCCACCGCACTGATCGTCCTCCTGCTCCCGACCGTCGTCTGGTTCAACCTCTTCGGCGGGCTGCTCACCGACAAGTCGACCGGGGGCGGCGATCTGATGGTCGCGACCCACAACGTCAATGCGCAGAACCCCGACCCGAGCGGCACGGCGAAGGAGGTCGCCGCATCGGGCGCCGATGTTCTCGCCCTCCAGGAGTTGCCGCAGGGCCAGGTGGCCACCTATCGCAAGGCGCTCGCGGAGACCTACAAGTACCACGTGGTGCAGGGCACGGTCGGCCTCTGGAGCAAGTACCCCCTGGTCGACAACTCCCCCGTGGAGATCAGGGTGGGATGGACCCGGGCCATGCGCTCGACGGTCCAGACCCCCAAGGGCGAGGTCGCGGTCTACGTCGCCCACATGCCGTCCGTACGGGTCAAGATGCATGCGGGCTTCACCGCCAACCAGCGCGACAACAGCGCCGATGCGCTCGGCGAGGCCATCGCCAAGGAGCGGATCGGGAAGATCGTCCTGCTGGGGGACCTCAACGGGACGATGAACGACCGCGCGTTGAACGCCGTGACCTCACAGATGCGTTCCACCCAGGGCGCGGCCGGTGACGGGTTCGGCTTCAGTTGGCCGGCGTCCTTCCCGCTGGCGCGCATCGACCAGATCATGGTGAAGGGGGTCGAGCCGGTGTCGTCCTGGACCCTGCCGCGGACCGACAGCGACCATCTGCCCATCGCGGCGCGCGTCGTACTCTGAGCCGGCTCACGGCCCGGCGCGGTGAGCGGTCAGGGCGCCGGGCCGTGTGCGCGGTGGTTCCGTGATTCGCGGGGGCGCCGGGCCGTGTGGGCGGTGGTTCTGTGATTCGCGGGGACCCGGGCTCAGTGCGAGGTCGACTCCCGCCAGCGGTTGGTGATGGGCAGTCGACGGTCCTTGCCGAAGCCCTTCGCCGAGATCTTGGTGCCCGGCGGGTACTGGCGCCGCTTGTACTCGGCCAGATCCACCATCCGCAGGGTCCGCGCCACCAACTCCTCGTCGAATCCGGCCGCCACGATCGCGTCCTTGCCCTGGTCCCGGTCCACGTACAGCTCCAGCAGTCGGTCCAGTACGTCGTAGTCCGGCAGTGAGTCGGTGTCCATCTGGCCCGGCCGCAGTTCCGCGCTCGGCGGCTTGCTGATGGAGTCCTCGGGGATCGGCGGCGTCTGCCCGCGTTCGTGAGCGGCGCGGTTGCGCCACCGAGCGAGCCGGAAGACGGTCGTCTTGTAGACGTCCTTGATCGGGCCGTACGCCCCGACCGAATCGCCGTACAGGGTGGAGTACCCCACTGCCAGTTCGGACTTGTTGCCCGGGGCGAGCACGATCTGGCCCTCCTGGTTGGAGATCGCCATCAGCGTGGTGCCCCGCAGTCTCGACTGGAGGTTCTCCTCGGCCAGCCCGGTCAGCGCCAGCCCGCTCATATAGGCGTCGAACATGGGCTCGATGGAGACGGTGCGAAAGTTCAGACCGGTGCGCCGGGCGAGTTCGGCCGCGTCCGACTTGGAGTGCTCGGACGAGTACTTGGACGGCATGGACACGCCGTAGACGTGCTGGGCGCCGAGCGCGTCGCAGGCGATCGCCGCGACCAGCGCGGAATCGATTCCGCCGGAGAGTCCGATCAGCACCGAGGAGAAACCGTTCTTGGCCACGTAGGCGCGCAACCCGATGACCAGTGCCGAGTAGATCTCCTCGTCGTCGTCGAGACGCTCCGCATAGCCGCCCGCGACCTCGGCCTCATAGGCGGGCAGCGGGTCCTCGGAGAGCACCACATGGTCGATGCGCAGCCCGTCGTCCACCACTCCGAACGGAGCCTTCCCGGCGGCGGGCAGCTCAAGATCGAGTACCACGCACCCTTCGGAGAACTGCGGCGCACGGGCGATGACCTCGCCGGACGCGTCGACCACGATCGAGTCCCCGTCGAAGACCAACTCGTCCTGTCCGCCCATCATCGCCAGATAGGCGGTGGTGCATCCGGCCTCCTGTGCGCGCTTGCGCACCAACTCCAGCCGGGTGTCGTCCTTCATCCGCTCGTACGGCGAGGCGTTGATGGAGAGCAGCAGCCCGGCGCTGGCCGTCCGGGTGGCGGGCACCCGACCGCCGTCCTGCCAGAGGTCCTCACAGATCGCGAGCGCCACATCCACCCCGTGCACCCGGATGACGGGCAGGGTGTCCCCGGGCACGAAGTAGCGGAACTCGTCGAAGACGCCGTAGTTGGGCAGGTGGTGCTTGGCGAAGGTGAGCACCACCTCGCCCCGGTGCAGGACGGCCGCCGCGTTGCGCGGGGCTCCGGCCGGTTGGCCGTACTTGGGCTGGGCGCGCTCGGAGCGGTCGAGGTAGCCGACCACGACCGGAAGCTCGCCGAGGCCCTCGTCCTTCAGTCGAACGGCGAGCGCCCGCACGGTGGCCCGGGACGCCTCCACGAAGGACGACCGCAGGGCCAGGTCCTCCACGGGGTAGCCGGTCAGCACCATCTCGGGGAAGGCGACCAGATGCGCCCCCTGCTCCGCGCAGTGCCGGGTCCAGCGCACGACCGCCTCGGCGTTCGCGGTGAGGTCTCCGACGGTGGAGTCGATCTGATTCAGGGCGAGACGTAGTTGAGGCACGCCCCCCAGTGTAATCGTCTTTCTGACGCGATGTCCTGGGCGGAGGGTGTGGGACGCCCCACGCACGTGCGGTGCGGGGGGCGCTCCACGCCCTCGCGTGGCGGGTGGTTCCCGGGAGCGGCCCTGGTCGTGTCGTCGAAGCCCGGCTGCGGCTGCTCGACGACACGACCCGTCAGCGGTGTGTCACCTCAGGTAGCCGAGTGCCGTCATCATGCCCGCCTCGGCGTGGTAGACGTTGTGGCAGTGGATCATCCACAGCCCCGGGTTGTCCGCGTCGAAGTCCACGGTGAGCTTGCCGTTCGGCAGGATCACCGAGGTGTCCTTGCGGGCGCCGCCCGCCCTGTTCGCGAGGGCGAAGGTGTGTCCGTGCAGATGCAGGGGGTGCCACATCGCGGTGGGGTTGGTGAAGACCAGGCGGACCCGTTCGCCCGAGCGGATCGCGTGCCGGGGCTCGGGTGAGTAGCTCTGGCCGTCGAAGCCCCAGTCGTACTTCGCCATGCCGCCCGTCAGCTTGATCTTGATCGTACGGTCGGGACTGCGCGCGGGCAGGGCGACGGAGGCGTGCGCGCGCAGGGCATCGGCGCTCACCACGCGTCCGTCCAACTCCTTCGGCCGGACCGAAGCGGTCGGCGCCGCACCGCCCCCGGTCCGCAGGAGCGCCAGGGCGGTGGCCTTCTTGCCCTCGGCGACCGCGGTGAGCGGGAAGACCCCGCTGCCCGCGGTGACCAGGACGTCGTAGCGCTCGCCCATCCCCAGCAGCAGTGCATCGGTCTTCGCGTGCTGGACGGGGAAGCCATCGGTGTGGGTCACGGTCAGCTCATGGCCGCCGAGCGCCACCCGGAAGGCGGTGTCCCCGCCCGCGTTGATGATGCGCAGTCGGATGCGGTCGCCAGGACGGGCGCTGAAGGACGTGGGCGCCTCGGGGGTGCGCCCGTTGATCAGGTAGTGCGGATAGGCCACGTCCCCGGCGTCCCCGCCGAGCAGATCGCTCTTCGCGCCCATCATCATCCGTGACGGTCCCTTCCCCGGGCCGGGCGTCTCCTCGGTGTCGAGCGACATGGGCGCCATGCCCCCGTGCCCCTCGTGGCCGCCGCCCCCCATGCCCTTGCTCAGTTCCGCCAGCACCGCGTCCGGCGTCGAGCCGTCCACCCCGTCGACCCAGTCGTCGAGGACGATGACCCACTCCTTGTCGTACGCCAGCGGCTCCTTGGGGTCCTCGACGATCAGCGGTGCGTACAGCCCGCGGTCCTGCTGGACGCCGGAGTGCGGGTGGAACCAGTACGTCCCCGGGTGCGCGACCGTGAACCGGTAGTCGAAGGACGCCCCGGGCTTGACGGGCTGCTGGGTCAGTCCGGGGACCCCGTCCATGTCGTTGCGCAGCGCGAGTCCGTGCCAGTGCAGCGAGGTCGACTGCGGGAGGTGGTTGGCGAGGGTGAGGGCGAGCGTGTCCCCGGCGGTCACCCGGACCTCCCGCCCGGGGAGGTCGTCGCCGTACGCCCAGGAGCGCACGGTCGTGCCGCCGCCGAGGTCGAGTTGGGTGGCCACGGCGGTGAGCTTGACCTTCCGCTCGGGGCCCGTACCGCGCTTGGCCTCGGCGGCCCGGACCTCGGGGCCGTCGGGGGCGACGAAGCCCTGCGGGGTCTTGCCGGGGGCGCTGGCCTTCCCTCCGCCGCCGTGCCCGGCGTGGCCCCCGCCCGAACCGGAGGTCGAGCAGGCGGCGAGGACTCCGGTCCCGGCGACGGCCAGGGAGGCTCCGACCATGGAGCGGCGGGTGATGTGTGAACGCATGACTGAGTGCACCTCGTGGTGGTGTGTCGATGGAGCTGCTGTGGACGGACGCGCGTTCGCCGCGGGGACGGCGAGGGCTCGGCCTAGGTCCGCAGCACCGACAGTTGGGCCAGGAGGGTGCGGGGAGGCGGTGGGGCGGGACGTAGGGTGTCGACGGCCCGCACGCCGACACCGCGCACGGAGGGGTGGGTGGCCGCGGGCAGCTCCCACCAGTCGCCGGTAACGGCGAGTACGACGCCGGTGGCGGCGAGCACGGCCAGACAGACCGTGGACGGATCCATCCCGTGGTCGCCGCCGTGGGCGTCCTTGGCACCGTGCTGCACCGGCAGTACGGACGTCGACGGCAGGTGGGGCGGGTCGAGCGCCCCTTCGACCAGAGGGCCAGCCACTGCCGCACCTGGCCCGGAGACCGGACCCCGTCCGGCGCCCTGATGGGAACCGTCCTCGGAGGAATCGACCTCGTGGGAGCCGTAGCGGGCGGTGGGGTGCGAGGTGGTCGGGTACGGGGACTGCTCGGGGGCGGCCGTGGCGCTCGACGGCGCGGGATGCCCCACCGTGTGCATGGTGGCGAGGCCGAACAGCAGCGCGACCAACAGCAGCAGCTGTCCCGTCCGCCGGCCGTTCCCCAGTTCCATGCAGGGAATCTTACCCCCACCGGGTATATGAACAGCGCGTACCCATGGGTAGGCGATCATGTGTCGACGACAGCCCTGGTACCCATCCGCCCGCTCGCCGGGGCACCGGACGACGGCCCAGGTGCCTGTTGTCCGGTGCCCGGGCGACCAACCCCGGAGGATCAGGCACCATCGCCGGCCCGGCCCCGTGCCCGGAGCACCGGACGATGCCGGCAGGAGCGCTCTGGTGCCTCGGTTCCGGCCTCAATGGCGCCGATCAGGTCGCTGATCTGCTCCAATGTGGCCGTGCCGATACGGATCTGGTGGGGTCGGTCTTGAACACAGCTGGTGCAGGCCGGATGCGGGGTGACCTTGATCCGAGGGGCCAGGCGGCGGAGCCGGCCGCGGAGGCGGTCCGTGATCCCTTCGGTGTTTCGCCCGTTGGCCGGGTTGGCTCGGGGAGGATGCTTCCCCCCGAGAACCGTGATCAAGGTGAGGGCGTCGCTTGCGCTGATCGTCCCGATCTCCATGCCCAGATCGTTGATCCACGTGTCGCTGACCTCTACGCCGGCAGCATGGAGGGCGGCGCCCAGGCGATGCTTGAGGAGGCCGGACTCCGGCATCTCCTGCCAGATCAGCGTGGTCAAGCGCTGCGCGTCGGCGGGGGTGGCCAGGGTGAGGAAGGGGCCCCGTTCATACCAGGGGGAGACGGTGATCTGCGCGTTGACCTCCTGCCTGTGGAGGGCCTGTTGCAAGGTACGGCGGTCGTCGTCGCAGTCCAGCGGGTAGGCAGGAACCCCTGCCAGGGTGAATCGGATCGGGGAGTGGAAATGCACCGTGACCGACTCTGAAGCGGTCTGGTCCACGAGGGCCCAATGGCCACGGGCCTTCAGGGCCTCGATCAGCTCGCGCATGGCGAGGTCAACTTCTGAGAGGGCGTCGCTGAAGGCCCCGGTGGGCGAGTTCATGGCATGTCCTGAGATGTCGAGAGGGTGGGGGGCGGCATGGGGGCCTGGAGGTCACTCAGCGCGGTGAGCTGAGGGTCCTGTTGTCACGGCTTCCGATGCGTGGCCAGGGGGTACCGAATGAGCTGAGGTCGACTTGGGCGGAAGCCCTCCACGACCAGGCCGTCAGCTTGTATCGACCTGTCCAGTCAGCGGCTTCCAAGGAGAACTCGTGACCGGCCTTGAGGTCCTGCACGATCTCGCGCCGAGCGTCTTCATCCGCGATCCAGGCCCGTAGCAGGGTCGGCGCGTCACCGAGGTCGAGATCGAGCGCTGTCCGGGCGTCGACGGAGAAGAGCGCAGCCGACCACGGAACGTCGGGATCGGGATCCAGGCCGTTGGCGAGGCGCTCCGCCTGCACACACAGCCACCGCACCGCTCGCGCTGCATACGGAGTCACGAACGCACCGAGACAGATGGGCTTGGGCTCGGGAGGCTCGGGGAGACAGTCAGCGGCCACCTCGGCCCAGTACAGGAAACACTCCTCAAAACCCGTACCGTTCCGCGACGAACGCTGGGGGAGCCCGCTCACCGCGGCGTGGAGTGGTCGCCGGCTGCAACGATGGCCCAGATGGCCTTACCACCCTGGTCCAGGAGTTCCACGCCCCACTGGCCTCCGCAGTGCGCAGCCACGAGCGCCAGACCCCGGCCCGATTCAGCCTGGTCACCCACGCTTCGACTACGGGGGAGGGCCTGAGACTCATCCACCACCGCCACCCGCACAGACGTCCGGTCCTGCCTCGTCACGGTCACCCGAATCCGGGGCCCCGACGCGTGCACGAAAGCGTTGGCGACTAACTCCGACACCACCAACTGCGCCGCGTCGGCCACGTTTTCCAAGCCCCACGCGCTGAGCGCCGAGGACACGAGGCAACGGGCGCTCCGCGCCGACTCAGGAACTCTCGGCAGAGTCTCCGTGTAGACGGGACTGGCCGCGATCGCAGTGGTGTTGTCTCTTCGACCTGCCGCATCGTGCGACCCGCTCAGGACGTTCTGCCCCACGGTGACCAGGGCGGTGAGTCTGTGGGGCGGGCAGAGCACACCGGGACCGCTGGGAGGGACCACCCACCACGGGCCTTCGTCCCGGTGCTCCTGCACGTCAGGTGCGGGGACATGGAGCAAAGCCCGGTGGGGGTGCGCCATCGTGCCGACCATCGCCCACCGCATTCCAGCGGCTGCCGGTACGAGAGCCGTGTACGACGGCCCCCGGCCGAAGCCGGCCTGAGTGAAGAAGACCGGTCCCCCTTCAAGGAGTTCGGCGAGCGGGGCCGCGCACTTCGGCGGCTCCGCCAGACCGATGGCGGCATGAACCAGGTCAGCCGGGACAGTGATCGCCCCGAACAACTCACCGGGACGCAGCCAAGCAGCCCCGACCTCCTGCCACTCCCGAGACGCCTGCGGCTCCGACGGGCCAGCGGCCAGTATCCAGCGACCAGAGGAACGACCGCCACTGGCTACTAGCTGTGTGATCTTGCCATCCGACAAGGGGTCCATGAGGGCTCCTCGGTCCGGGAGCAGCCGCCGCAAGTGTGTAAGGCGGTCGGCTGCCATCCGCTGAGATAGATGCGGATAAAACGGGTGTCACGGGCAGTGGAGAGGTCAGCCCGAGGGGGAGGTGATGAGGGTGTACGGATTGCGGAGCGGGTCCGCGTGACTACTCAACGGCATGACCTGAGTCGCCGGGGAGGGCGATACGGGAAATTCAACTCTCCTGCGGATAGGCCGATTTGACCCCTGCTTTACCTCTGTTGGCAGCCAGATTCCTCTACGCTCATCGAGTGCTCCCGACCCAAAATGTGAAACTTGTCGCATGGATGACTGATCACGGGGTCAGCTCCAACTTGCTTGCAGAACAGGTCAATCGGGCCATCGGAGATCTCACTGGGAAGCCTGGCGGCGTCGATGGGTCGACGGTGCGCGACTGGCGTGCCGGAAGGGTCCGGTGGCCCAAGACCGTCACCCGAATCGCTCTTCAGCAGATCACCGGCCTGACCGCACTCGAACTAGGGTTCATTCCCAGGGGCAAGTCCTCGTCGACTCCCAGCCCGCAACCGTCCGAGGAGGGAGGTCCTGTGAAACGCCGCAGGTTCATCGCTGCCGGTACCGGACTCGCTGCCGGAATCACCTCCGCTGCCCCCTTCACCCTGGGTGCAACCGATGTGCAGCGCTTGCAAGACGATCTGGGCAACCTGTTGCGACTCGATGACCAAAATGGCGGCGGACCCGAGCTGGAACGGAGGGCGGTCGCCCTGAGCGACCACGCCGTAAGCCTCCAGACAACCGGTCGCGCTACCACGCGCATCCGCAGCCGGCTCTACTCCCTGGCGGCTTCCTTCCGTGCGCTCGCCTTATGGGCTGCGATCGACTCACGACGGTTGGACCAGGCAGGCCGCCATATGGAGACGGCTGTGACTCTGGCCGGGCTATCCCGCGACGGGCTGGTCCAGCATCAGGTGTGGCGCTTTGCTTCCAGTCTGGCGATCCAGCGCGGAAACTGGATCGAAGCCACTGCGGCCAACGAGGCCGCAGCTCTGACCTCCGTACACCGCAGGGATCCCCTATACGCCTCCCTTACCAACGCGCGGCTCGCCGTGACGTTGGCCAAGCAGGAGCCGGCCCGGGCGCGGCGAGCATTGGACCGCGCGGAACTTGCCTTCGGTCGAGCAGATCTAGCAGCCCACCGGCCGGTCGCAATGGAGTTCTACACCCGGAGCGAGTTGGACGGCCTGCTCGGAGTCGCCCACCTTCACCTCGGCGAGCCGGAGGCTGCCGAAGCCCGCTTTCATCGTTCCATCGCCGGACTTCGCCCCGAACAACACCGCAACCGCGCCTACTACACAGTTCACGCAGCGCAGGCGCAGCTACGACAGAGAGACATCGAGCAGGCGTGCGCTACAGCTGCCACCGTGATTCCGCCGCCGTGGTCGACAGAGAGCGGGCGCATTCCTCACATGCTCGGTGGCTTCACCAAGCAACTTCGGGTCACCGCACCCGACGCCTCAATCACCCGCGAATGGCTCCACCAAATTCGCGCCGCGGACTGAAGAGGAACTGATGACTGACTTTCCACTGACGTTGCGTCGCTTCGGACTTCAGGACGTCGACACCGTGCGAGACACACTTGTCGACACCTACGCCGAGGTATACGCAGACAGGCTCGCCGAACCCTTCCTGTCCCTGCACCGGTTCCAGGAGCGATTGCAGGGTCACATTTCCCGACCCGGGTGGACCGCAGTCGTCGGCTACGACGGCGATCAGGCGATTGGCTACGCCTACGCTGCCCCGCTTCCGGAATCCCCCCGCTGGTGGGTGGGACTGACCGACCCGGCCACCGGGCTCGACACTACGGAGACCGGTTCGCGGACGTTGGCTCTGTTTGAGCTGATGGTCCGGACTCCCTGGAGGAAGACCGGCACAGCGCAGGCCATCCACGAAGACCTCTTGACCGGCCGTCCTGAGGAACGTGTGACGCTGATGGTCGAGCCACACAAGCCCGGCGTTCGGCGCCTGTACGAGCGGTGGGGGTATGCGCGTGTGGGCAGCGTGCAACCGTTCCCGGATTCCCCCACGTTCCACGTCATGCTTCGTGAGTTGGGCGGGGATCAAGGGGCCGGTAGTAGATCCTTGATCTAGCCCGCCTCGCCCCGGCCGTCAGGTCAGAGAGGGGCGTCGGGGCTGCCCCACTGCACCCCGGCGTGTCCTGCGAGGGGTGGTGGACGGTCCGGCTCACGATCGAGGTGCACCGATCTGAGGTCGTCTCGATCGACTCGTGGCCCGAACTCCGCTGGACGTAGGTGAGACCGTGTGAAGCCGAGAGCAGTGCGTCGACGTGCGAGCGTCGGAGGTCGTACCGGGTGGGGAACCTCTCGTACGGCGGTAGTGCCCCGGACGGCGGCCCCTCGCCCACGGGCGGAAGAGGTGCCGTGATGTGGATCCGGATCGCCGGCGTACCCCACCACGTACGCGTTGAGGGCTCCGGCCCGCTCTGTGTCCTCAGCGCCGGGCTCGGCCTGACCTGGTTCGATTGGGACCCCGTCGTCCCCCTGCTCGCTCCTCACCGCACGGTCGTGCGCTTCGACCGCCCTGGGCACGGGCTGAGCGGCCCAGCACTCGTCCCGCCCTCGCTAGCCGGGGAGGCCCACCGGATCGCGGCTCTCGTGCGCGCGCTCGACCCGACGGGACCCCCGGCCCATGAGCCCCGGACCGGCGTGACCGTGGTCGGACACTCCATCGCCGGGTTCCACGTCGAAGCCTTCGCCCGACTCCACCCCTCGATGACCGCAGGCGTGGTCCTGGTCGACTCCAGCGTGGAGGAGGGCGTCCGCACCCCGGCTGCCCCCGCACTGCGGAGCGCAGCGGCCCTTGGCGTGGGCAGCGCCCTCGGTGCCGTTGGTGTCCCCGCGGCCCTTGGCCCCACCGCCCGCCGGCTGGCCGTACGCCTCGCCCGTACCGGGGGCGGCGACCCGGCCCCGCGCGAACTCCTACGGCGCTGCTACGCCACGACCCGCGTCCTGCGAGGAGCGCTGTTGGAGAACGCGCACTACCGCGCGGTCGCCGTCGAACTCCTCGCCCTGCGCGAACGCCGTCCCCTGCCCATCGGGGTGCCCGTCACCGTTCTCGCAGCTTCGACGGGCGGACGGCGCCGACTGGCTCGGCAACAGCGGCTCGCCACCGTACTGGGCGCCCGCTACCGCGAGATCGGGCCCGCGGGCCATCTGCTGATGCTGGACCGCCCGGACGCGGTGGCCCGGGCGGTGCTCGACATGGGCGGCGCCGGTCAGCCCCTGGCGTAGACCCGCTCCACCCACCCGGCGAGTTGTTCGTCCGAGAGGTGCTGGGCCAGATCCGCCTCGCTGATCATGCCCACCAGCCGCTTGCCCTCGATCACCGGCAGTCGACGGATCTGGTGGACCTCCATCTCCTGGAGGACGTCGTCCACCCCCGAGTCGGCCTCGATCCAGCGCGGCGTGCCCTTGGCGAGCTCACCGGCGGTCACCTTGGCCGGATCGTGGCCGAGGGCGACGCAGCCCACGACGATGTCACGGTCGGTGAGAATGCCGCAGAGCCGCTCATTGGCATCGGCGATCGGCAGCGCCCCCACATGGTGGGCACGCATCAGCTGCGCGGCTCGGTCGAGGGTCTCGTGTGCGGGAATCCACTGTGCCCCGCTGTGCATGATGTCCTTGGCGGTGGTCATGACGTTCGCGCCTCCTGGTACGTCACAGCTGCCGCGCGGGCAGCTGAAGGTCCGGGCGAACTCATCGTCATGGGGCCATTGGGAGTACGCGACCGCTGTAGGCCACATGGGTGAATATGGTGCGGGTGGGACCGACGAAGGGGAACGGAATGGCGCGGCTGACCTTGCAGATCAGGGGCCATGAGCTGCCCGGCGGCAGCTGCGGCGAGTACCGCCATGTCCATGTGGGCACCCAGCGGGGCAAGAACCCCGAACAACTGGTGTCGGCGGACGTGGCCGAGACGGTCTTCGACATCCCCGTCGAGACGGTCGGTGCCGCCGACGGCACCACCGACTTCAAGGGACCGCACGTCCAGGGCCCTCGCGGATCCCGATTCATCTATCTGACCTGGGGCGAGCTTCCCCCAGGGGGCGAGTTCGCGATGTTCCGACGGGCGAAGTTCTTCCTCGCCGACCTTCCGCCCGAGGCGGCGGCGGGAGGCACCGTGCGTACCGATGTCGCCCTGACGGACGACCGGGGGCTGCCCCTGTGCGCGGCGGTCCGCCCGCCCCGGATCACCTGGCGGTTCTCCGGAGCGGACGACCGTGATTGAGCAAAGGGCTCAGGTACGCACCTGAGCGCCCCGCTCCTTCAGCAGGTCCACCATCAGTTCCACCTCGGAGCGCTGGGCGTCGACCATGCCCTGCGCCAACTGCTTCTCGGGCGCCACCGTGCACAGACGGACACAGCCCTCGGCCATGGCCACTCCACCGTTGTGGTGGACGATCATCAACTGGAGGAACTCGACCTCGGCGGCCTTGCCGCTGAGGGTTCCGAGCCTTTCCAGCTGCGCCTTCGTCGCCATCCCCGGCATCAATGAACCCTCCCCGGCCGACTGCTGCCCGGAGTGTCCGCTGTGGTCGCCGCCGCCCCGTGACATCCAGGCCATCGGCTCGCTGCCCGTCGTCGTGACCGGCAGCCCCCACAGGTCCAGCCAGCCCAGCATCATGCCGCGCTGGTTGGCCTGGGTGTTGGCGATGTCGTACGCCAGCCGACGGATCCCCTCGTCCTTGGTGCGATCGCGGATGATGAACGACATCTCCACCGCCTGCTGGTGGTGGAGCGACATATCGCGGGCGAATCCCGCGTCCGCGGAGTCGGACGCAGGCGTCCGGGGGCCGCCGCCGTCACCCGCGGAAGCCACCGTCGCGGCCCCGGCGAACAACAGCGCCAGGACGACCGCCGCGATGGCGGCCCAATGCGTACGTGTCATTGCGATCACCGCCCGTTCACTAGCTCCTCAGGCCGCCCGTGCAGGCCGCGCCCTTCTCGGGAGTCTGCTCGCCCAGCACGTACTTGGTGAAGAACTGCTCCACCCGCGAGTCGGACGCCTTCTCGACGGTGAGCTGCTTGCCCCAGGCACTCAGCATGATCGGGCCGGCCTGGTCCTTGACCGGGCTCATCAGCGTGTACTGGTTGCCCTTGACCCGCTTCTCCAACTTGTCCACGTCGGCCTTGGCGGCCTTGTCGTTGTAGGTCACCCACACGGCGCCGTGCTCCAGGGAGTGCACGGCGTTCTCGTTCGGGATCGACTCCTTGTAGACGTCACCGTTGCAGTTCATCCACGCCTGGTGGTGGTCGCCGCCGACCGGGGGCGTCATGGGGTACTTGACGGCCTCCTTGACGTGGGTGCGGCCGAGCTTCTTGGCGTCCCAGGTCTTCTCGTCCTTGATGGGTTCCTTGGCCTGGGCGACCTTCTGCTCCTGCTCGTCGTTCTCCTTCTCCAGCACGTAGACGCCGAAGCCGATGAGCGAGGCGACGACGATGCCGCTGAGGCTGATGGTGAGGATGCGATTGCGACGCTCGCGGGACTGGTCGGCCTTGCGCATGGCCTCTATTCGGGCGCGGCGGTCGTCGCTGGTCTTACGGGAAGCCATGGTGTGTCGTCCTTCTTCACTGGGTGATCGATGGGGGTGTGTGCGGAGCTGTGGGGGGAGCGGACCCGTTGCGGCCCACCTCCGGATCCCGGTCGGGTTGTCTGCCCCGGCCGGCCCGAAAGGAGGGCACTAGGTCCGCAGCACCTGAAGGACGTGCAGATCGGGAGCACGCGCCAGCGCCCCTGAGCGCGTCGAACGATCGACTGCGGGCGCTGTGTCACGGCGGACGCCCTGCTCGCCGGCGTCGACGGGGTGGTCCGGCGGCGGCGACGTCAGTACGGCTGCGCTGACCTCGGGCAGCAATCCACAGGCCCCGCTGTCATAGGGGCAGGAGAAGGCCGGTGGCACATCGCCCGCGGCCGGCGCGGGAGCGTGGTGATCGGTCAGCGGGCCCAGACAGATGACGAGCGCGCCGAGGAGCGTCGCCACGGCACTCAGCAGTGCCGCGGGACGCGTGCTACGCGTGATGAGGTCGAGCCGCGAACCCCCCATGGCCGTGATCGTAGCGAGCGAGCCCGCCGAGCACCTCATACGGGGCGGCCAAAACAGCTTTCGCCAGGTGGCCGGAACCACCCGGGAGCCGCCACGGGCGCCCTCAGGGTCGTACGGCGGTGCCCCCTGACCCACAATGGGGCTCAGCGCTGGTGCGCAATGTGCCGGAAACCCATGGATGGGATGCTCGCGGGAGCGGACGGCTCGACCAGCAATGAGTGGGTGGAAGGATTGGGTGGCAATGGATAAGCAGCAGGAGTTCGTGCTCCGCACGTTGGAGGAGCGCGACATCCGCTTCGTGCGTCTGTGGTTCACCGACGTGCTCGGCTTCCTCAAGTCGGTCGCGGTGGCCCCCGCCGAGCTTGAGCAGGCGTTCGACGAAGGCATCGGCTTCGACGGATCCGCGATCGAGGGCTTCGCCCGCGTGTACGAATCCGACATGATCGCCAAGCCGGACCCGGGCACCTTCCAGATCCTGCCCTGGCGTGCGGAGGCCCCGGGCACGGCCCGGATGTTCTGCGACATCCTCATGCCCGACGGCTCACCGTCCTTCGCCGACCCCCGCTATGTGCTCAAGCGGATGCTCGCCAAGACCTCCGATCTGGGCTTCACCTTCTACACCCACCCGGAGATCGAGTTCTTCCTGCTGAAGGACAAGCCCCTCGACGGCAGCCGACCCGTGCCCGCCGACAACTCGGGCTACTTCGACCACACCCCCCAGAACGTCGGCATGGACTTCCGCCGGCAAGCGATCACCATGCTGGAGTCCATGGGGATCTCGGTGGAGTTCAGTCACCACGAGGGCGCCCCCGGCCAGCAGGAGATCGACCTGCGGTACGCCGACGCACTCTCCACCGCCGACAACGTGATGACCTTCCGGCTGGTGATGAAGCAGGTCGCGCTGGAACAGGGCGTACAGGCGACCTTCATGCCGAAACCGTTCAGCGAGTACCCGGGCTCCGGGATGCACACCCACCTCTCCCTCTTCGAGGGGGACCGGAACGCCTTCTACGAGTCCGGTGCGGAGTACCAACTCTCCAAGGTGGGCCGCTCCTTCATCGCCGGCCTGCTGCGCCACGCGGCCGAGATCTCCGCCGTCACCAACCAGTGGGTCAACTCCTACAAGCGCATCTGGGGCGGTTCGGCCCGCAGCGCGGGCGCGGGCGGCGAAGCCCCCTCGTACATCTGTTGGGGCCACAACAACCGCTCGGCGCTGATCCGCGTCCCGATGTACAAGCCGGGCAAGACGGGCTCCTCGCGCGTCGAGGTCCGCTCCATCGACTCGGGCGCGAACCCCTATCTGACCTATGCGGTGCTCCTGGCCGCGGGCCTCAAGGGCATCGAGGAGGGCTATGAACTGCCGCCCGGCGCGGACGACGACGTATGGGCACTGTCGGACGGCGAACGACGGGCGATGGGCATCGAACCGCTGCCGCAGAACCTCGGCGAGGCGATCTCCCTGATGGAGCGCAGCGAACTGGTCGCCGAGACGCTGGGGGAGCACGTCTTCGACTTCTTCCTGCGCAACAAGAAGCAGGAGTGGGAGGAGTACCGCTCGGAGGTCACCGCCTTCGAGCTGCGGAAGATGATGCCGGTGCTGTAGGCCCTCGCCGCAGCGGTCTCCCCCCGTACGACGGGCCGTCGGAATCCGGTCGGTGGTCCGTCGTTTCCGGGCTCGCAGGGCTTCTCAGGGCTCCTCAGGGCTGTCGGGATGCGGAGCGCCGCTTGTGCGGTGACCCTGGAGTAGAGGGGGACGAGCGCAGAAGGGATGACCCCATGTCCGTGATGGACAAGCTCAAGAACATGCTCAAGGGCCACGAGTCCCAGGCAGACAAGGGCGTCGACCGGGCCGGTGACAAGGTCGACGAGAAGACCCAGGGCAAGTACACCGGCCAGGTGGACACCGCACAGGACAAGATGAAGGGCCAGTACGGCTCCGGTGGCACCTCTGGGCAGGGACAGCCCCCGCAGACCTGACGTACGGGAGTCACCCCGCCCCCTGCGCCCCGGTGCCGGCCCCTCAGGGCCTCGGCACGGCGAGGTGGTGCGAACACACTGCTGGGTGCCGAGGGGAGTCCCGGTGCGCCCGGTGGTCCGCAAGGACCACCGGGGCGCACTGCGTGGTGCTGCTGACGAGGGCCGACCGGGCGGGGGGTCAGCGGTCCGACAGGGGTGACGGCGCCTCCTGGATCGCCCAGCCGTTGCCGTCCGGGTCGCGGAAGAAGGCGAAGGAGTTCCACACTCCGCCCGGACCCCCCTCCCAGCCGCTCTCACCCACGTGCTGGATCTCACTGATGTCCACCGCGCGCTCCACCAGCGCCGCGCGGGCCGCCGCGAGGTCCGTCACGCACAACTGGAGCCCCTGGAGCGCGCCCGGCGCCATCGACCGCTGTCCCGGCGCCGGAGGGAACCCTCCCATCAGGGCGATCGAACAGCGCGAGCCCGGCGGCGTGAGTTGGACGATGCGCACGCCCGGCGCGACCTCTTGATCCACGTCGAGGCGGAAGCCGCAGCCCTCCTCGTAGAACTTCTTCGAGCGGTCCAGATCGGTCACCGGGACGGTGACGACCTCAAGCGTCAACTCCATGAGCGGGACTTCCTCCCTGTAGCTATCGGTGGGGCGAACGGTCGACGGGGCGATTCAGCCCTGACCGAACCGCCAGCGCGTCATTCCGTACGGTCCCTTGGTGAAGCCGAAAGCGGTACGCGGCTCCACCCGGAACACCAGGGCCGGGCCGCCCTGTCCCACGAATACCCCGTCCTGCACCTCGAAGGTCCACTCCGAGCCGTACTTGCCCGTGTACGCGCCGGCCAGCGAACGCAGCCGGGCATCGTCGGTCACCCGCTCCGCCGTGCCCTCGACCACGAGGTCACAACCCCCGTGCAGTGAGTTGACACCGGTCGTGAGCACCACTTCCCGGTTCTCGGCGATGTTCTTCGCCTTGCGCTCGTCCTGACCGGTACAGAAGTTGAGCCCGTTCTCGTGCCACACCGCGATCAGCGGGGTGACGTGCGGGCGGCCGTCGGGACGGACCGTCGACAACCAGAAGACCTCGGCCGCCGTCAACAACTCCACCGCCTCGGACCAGTCCTCGGCCGCGGCCTCGTCCTCGCTGAAACGGGTGATCAACTGGGTCAATGGGGGAGGGGATGCGGAGTCGACCATGGGGGGTGGTCCTCTCGTACGGGTGCGGTGCAACGTTTCGTCGCGGTCGGAGGTCGCCGAGCTGAGTGCAAGGGAGACTGCCTCCGCGGCCCATACTCATCGCTCGGGCGCGGACCACAGGGGACCGCCGCGCGAAGCTGCGGCTAGTCTCCCTTGCAGACCTTGATCGCGGCCCGGTACGAGCGCCGGGCACGGGGCTAGCGCGGGGCGAGCGCGGAACGGAGGCGACGGGATGACGGCGGTTCCCGGGCGCAGGAGCAGTACCTTCACACGGTTGCTGCGGCACGGTTTCACCGACCCAGCCGCCGCCGAGAGACTGCTCGACCTGCCCGTCCTCGCCCCCGTACGGGACGATTCCGTACTGCTGGACGCACTGGGCGCCGCGGCCGATCCCGACCTCGCGCTGCGCAGCCTCGTCCGCCTGGTCGAAGCACAGGACCCGGACGAGCCCCGCGTGCTCCTCGACACCCTCGTCACGGCCAAACCCCTGCGCGATCGACTCCTCGGCGTCCTGGGCGCGTCCGAGGCGCTCGGCGACCACCTGGTGCGCCACCCCGGCGACTGGCGGGTCCTCGCCACCTACGAGTCGACCGACCTCCACCCCGGCGTGGCCGACTTCGAACGGTGCCTCGCCGACGCCGACGACCCCGTCTCCCTGCGCATCGGCTACCGACGCTGTCTGCTGTCCATCGCCGCCCGGGACGTCTGTGGAACGACCGGCGTCGCCCAGACCGCGGCCGAACTCGCCGACCTCGCCACCGCCACGCTCAGGGCCGCCCTGGCCATCGCCGAGGCCGCGGCCCCCGAGGACGCCGCGAGTTGTCGACTGGCCGTGATCGCCCTCGGCAAGTGCGGCGGCCATGAACTCAACTACGTCTCCGACGTCGACGTCATCTTCGTCGGAGAGCCCGCCATCGGCGTCGACGAGAACCTGGCCGTCCAGGCGGCCACCCGACTCGCCTCCCACCTCATGCGCGTCTGCTCCGAAACGACCGTCGAGGGCACGATCTGGCCGGTGGACGCCAATCTGCGCCCCGAAGGCCGCAACGGACCCCTGGTGCGCACCCTCTCCAGCCATCTGGCCTACTACCAGCGCTGGGCCAAGACCTGGGAGTTCCAAGCCCTCCTCAAGGCCCGGCCGGTCGCCGGCGACCC
This sequence comes from Streptomyces sp. NPDC059256, assembly GCF_042753785.1. Classification (NCBI taxonomy): domain Bacteria; kingdom Bacillati; phylum Actinomycetota; class Actinomycetes; order Kitasatosporales; family Streptomycetaceae; genus Streptomyces; species Streptomyces sp. NPDC059256. The sequence goes on from NZ_JBHYZO010000016.1 coordinate 86,583, forward strand.
GGTGCTGGGCGACGAGTACATCGCCGCAGTCTCCCCACTGGTCTGGCAGGCGGCCGAGCGGGAGAACTTCGTCGCCGACGTGCAGAAGATGCGCCGACGGGTCATCGACAACATCCCCGCCGCCGAAGTGGAACGCGAACTCAAACTCGGCCCCGGCGGACTGCGGGACGTGGAGTTCGCCGTCCAACTGCTCCAACTCGTCCACGGCCGCGGCGACCCCACCCTCCACAGCGGCAGCACCCTGGAAGCGCTGGGGGCCCTCGCCGAAGGCGGCTACGTCGGACGGGTGGACGCCGCCCAACTCGACGACGCGTACCGCTTCCTGCGCGCCATGGAACACCGCATCCAGCTCTACCGGCTGCGCCGCACCCACCTGGTCCCGGAAGGCGACGCCGACCTGCGCCGACTCGGACGCTCACTGGGGCTGCGCACCGACCCGATCGCCGAACTGAACCGCTCCTGGCGGCGCCACGCATCGGTGGTGCGAAGGCTGCACGAGAAGCTGTTCTACCGGCCCCTGCTCGACGCCGTCGCCCAACTCTCCCCGGTGGAGGCCCGACTCAGCACCAAGGCCGCCCGGGAACGGCTCGAAGCGCTCGGGTACGCCGACCCGTCCGCCGCCCTGCGCCACCTGGAGGCGCTGGCGTCCGGAGTCAGCCGCAAGGCCGCCATCCAACGGACCCTGCTGCCGGTGCTGCTCGGCTGGTTTGCCGACTCCGCCGACCCCGACGCGGGACTGCTCGGCTTCCGCAAGGTGTCAGACGCCCTCGGCAAGACGCCCTGGTACCTGCGGCTGCTGCGCGACGAGGGCGCGGCGGCGGAGAACCTCGCCCGCGTCCTGTCCGCCGGGCGACTCGCCCCCGACCTGCTGCTGCGCGCCCCCGAGGCGGTGGCCATCCTCGGTGATCCAGACGGCCTCAAACCGCGCCGCCGCGACCATCTGGAACCCGAGGTCCTGGCGGCCGTCGGGCGGGCGGCGAACGCCGAGGACGCGGTCGCCGTGGCCCGCGGGGTGCGCCGCCGCGAGTTGTTCCGTACCGCCGCCGCCGATCTGATCGGCTCGTACGGCACCGAGGAGAGCCCCGCCGAGTCCGACCCGGGCGCCCTCGTCGACCGGGTGGGTCTGGCCCTCACCGATCTCAACGCGGCCACCATCGCCGGCGCGCTCCGCGCCGCTGTCGGCGCGCACTGGGGCGATGTGCTGCCGACCCGGTTCGCCGTGATCGGGGTGGGGCGCTTCGGCGGCCGGGAACTCGCCTACGGCTCGGACGCGGACGTGCTCTTCGTCCACGAGCCCCGGCCAGGAGAGGACGAGCAGGAAGCGGCCCGCGCCGCCAACACCGTCGTCACCGAGATGCGCCGGCTCCTCCAACTGCCCACCGCCGACCCACCGCTCCTCATCGACGCCGACCTGAGGCCCGAGGGCAAGAGCGGCCCCATGGTCCGCACCCTGGCGTCGTACGAGGCGTACTACCGGCGCTGGTCGCTGGTGTGGGAGAGCCAGGCCCTGCTGCGGGCCGAACCCATGGCGGGCGACCCCGACCTCGGAGCCCGGTTCATCGACCTCATCGACCCGCTGCGCTACCCCGTGGAGGGACTCGGCGAGGACGCCGTACGCGAGATCCGTCGGCTCAAGGCACGGATGGAGTCCGAGCGGCTGCCGCGCGGCGCGGACCCCACCCTCCACACCAAGTTGGGCCGCGGCGGGCTCAGCGACGTGGAGTGGACGGTCCAACTCATCCAGATGCAGCACGCCTGGTCGGAGCCCGGACTGCGCACCACCCGCACCCGCCCGGCCCTGCGCGCCGCCCATCAGGCCGGGCTGATCGGGGCGGAGGACGCCCAGACCCTGGACGAGGCATGGGTGCTGGCCACCCGGGTACGCAATGGGGTGATGTTGGTCCGCGGCCGGGCGGGGGACACCTTTCCCTCCGACGGTCGTGAACTGGCGGCCCTCGGCCGCTACTTGGGCTATGACCCCGGTCACGTCGGCGACATGCTCGACGACTACCGAAGGACGACCCGGCGGGCGCGCGGTGTGATGGAGACCCTGTTCTACGGGGCCTGAGACACCGGCCGTTGACGGTGTGACCACCGGTGGGGCGGACCCGAACGGCTCCGCCCGTACGCGGTCGACACGCCCCACCCCGGGTCGTTCGGTCCGACGCCGGCGATCCCTACGGTGGTGGGGCGGCTTCCGCCGTGCCGCTGGTGTCCGCTGCACTTCGCCCCCGACATCGACCGAATCGCCGACCATCCGCCCGCGTCCTGACCACCGGAGGAGCCCCATGCCGACCCGGTTGACCCGGATCACCCTCGCGTCCGTGCTCGCCCTGCTGATCGCCGTCCTGCTGCCCCAGCCATCCGCCGACGCACAGGGCAGCCGAGGAGCGGATCGAGTACGGGTCGTCGAGGAACGTCGCGTCGCCCCGCGGATCGTCGATCTGACCCTGGACACGCCGTCCCTGGACACCCCGGGGAAGGTGCGGCTGCTCACCCCCGACGGCTGGGACGAGCGCGACCCCCGGGACCGCTGGCCGGTGCTCTACCTGTTGAGCGGAGGCGACGGCGATCACGAGACCTGGACCCGGGAGTACCTGGTCCAGGACCGACCGGAGCTGCGCGAAGTGCTGGTCGTGATGCCGTCCATGCCGCTGTACGGCTTCTACAGCGACTGGTGGAACCATGGCAAGGGCGGCCCACCGGCCGTGGAGACCTTCCATCTCGACGAGGTCATGCCCCTGCTGGAGCGCACGTACGGGGCCGGGAAGCAGCGCGTCGCCGCGGGCGAGTCCCAGGGCGGCTACGGCGCGCTGTCCTATGCAGCGCACCGGCCGGGGCTCTTCCGAGCCGTGGCCAGTTTCAGCGGTTTCGTCCACCCGTCGCAGAATCCACGGGCGGTCCGAGCGGGCATGACGTACCTCGGTCTCGACTGGCTCGCCCTCTGGGGGGATCCGGTACTCCAACGCGCCCGCTGGCACGCCCATGACCCCTATTTCCTGGCGGAACGCCTACGGGGCACCCGGGTCCACCTGTCCAGCGGAGACGGTACGAAGGGTGAGTTGGACCCGCCGGACGTGCAGCCCGACCCGCATGTGCCGGGACTGGAGGACCCCGACAACCCCTTTCCCGCCGAAGTGATCTCGCCTTCGGAGGCCGTCATGGAGGAGCAGTCGAAGCTGCTCGCGGGCCGGTTGGCAGCCGTCGGAGTGCAGCTCAGCACCCACTTCTACGCCGGCACTCACTCGCCGCCGTACTGGTGGCGGGAGCTGGAGCGCACCCTGCCCGCGCTGCTGGCGGAACTCGGGCCGACCGACCGGCGCGGCTCGCGCGCCCAGGGCATGGCCTAGGCGGCGAGAAGTCGGCGGAAGTGCTCCACGCAGGCGCTCAGCCCCATCTCGAACGCCGCGTCGGACTGTCCCGCCGGCACCGCGGCCAGCGCCCTGGCCAGGGTGGGGGTGCTGTCGTCGTCCGACAGTTCCCACATGGTCTCGGGTGCCGCCAGATCGAGGGCCGAGCCGAGCACCACGTTCTCCACGGCGGTGATCACCGTCAGGACCGACGGGAGGGCGAATCCGGCGTCCAGTAGGGCGCGCACCGCCTGCTCGTATCCCTCCAGGACGCGCGGCGCACGGATCGGGGACGCCATCAGCAGGGGGATCACCCGTGGGTGGGCGGCGAAGGCGGCCCGGTAGGAGCGGGCCCATCCGACCAGGGCGCTGTCCCAGGGCGCGTGCTCCAGTACCGAGGTGTCGATCGCACCGGCGACGCGCTCCCGCATCAGCTCGATGATGCCGTCGCGCCCTTCGACGTGGTGGTACAGCGAACCTGTCTGCACCCCGAGCTTCCGGGCGATCTGCGGCACGCTGAACTCGCCCTGTGCGTCGACGAGCTCCAGTGCGGCGGTCGTGATGCGCTCCCGGTCGATCAGAGGTGTGCGCGGCCGTCCCATGTCTGCGATCTCCCCGTGTCTCTTCCCTGAACCCACGGCAGAGGCTACATTGCCAAAACCGAAAGGCTTTAGGTTTATGGTCTGACGTCCACCGACCTCCAGTGAAGGAGTGCCCCGTGCCCGCTGCCGACATCATCCTGACCGGCGCCCGGATCCACACCCTGGACCCCGCCCGACCCCGGGCGACCGCCGTGGCGATCAAGGACGGAACCATCACCGCGGTCGGTGACACGGCGGACGTACGGGACTGGAACGGCCCCGGCACCGAGACGGTCGACCTCACTGGCGCCACCCTCACCCCCGGACTGACCGACGCCCACAGTCACCCCATATGGGGCCTGGAACTGGCGACGGGCATCGACCTCTCCGGCGTCGGTGACCTCGCGGCGCTCCTGGCGGCACTCAGCAGCGCACCCCGGGTCGACGGCTGGGTGCTGGGCTACGGCCTCGACCACAACGCCTTCGAGGGCCGCCCCCTCCACCACGCCCTGATCCAAGGCGCACTGAACGGCGCCCACGCCTACATCCGGCTGTACGACGGCCACTCGGCGCTCGTCGGCGAAAGCGCCCTCGAACTCGCCGGGATCGATGGGCCGCGCACCTTCGACCAGCGGGCCGAAGTGGTCTGCGATGCCGAAGGACGACCCACCGGCCATCTGATAGAGCACGCGGCCATGGACCTCGTCGCCCCGGTCCTGCCGCGGACTCCGCAGGCCGAACGCGGGACGCAACTGATCGCACTCCTGTCGGCGATGGCCGCCACCGGGCTCACCTCGGCCCATGCGATGGACCTCGGGGGAGGCGCGCTGGAGTTGCTCCCTGCGGTCGAAGCGGAGGCGGACCTCCCGTTGCGCCTGCGGCTCGCACCCTGGTGCATGCCCGGCGCATCGGACGACGACCTCGCCGAACTGATCGCGCTCCAGCGGCACCGGGGCCGCAACTGGCGCGTCGGCGGCGTGAAGTTCTTCATGGACGGCACGGTCGAGGGCGGTACGGCCTGGCTGGAGCAGCCCGACTGCCACGGCCAGGGCGCGGATGCCTTCTGGCCCGACCCGAAGGCATACAGCGCGGCAGTGCGAAGGCTGCATGAAGCGGGGGTGCCGACCGCGACCCACGCCATCGGTGACGCCGCCGTTCGCCATGTGCTCGACACCGTCGAATCGTTGGATGGCGGAGGCCCGCGCCACCGCATCGAACACATCGAAACCGTCCCGGACGACCAGATCCCCCGATTCGCCCAGCTGGGCGTGGTCGCCTCCATGCAGCCCCCACACACCGCGTTCACCCGCGCCGACCACACCGACGAGTGGTCACAGCGACTCGGCGGCGAACGTGCGTCACGGGCCTGGCGCTGCCGGGATCTGCGTGATGCCGGTGCGGTCCTGGCCATCGGCTCCGACTGGCCGATCGCCCACTTCGACGCCCGCCAGGTCCTGGCCATGGGCCGCCACCCCAAGGGCGCGTCCCGGGACGCCGGGCTCACGGGCCTGATGGCGCTGGAGGGGATGACCACGCACGCGGCGTACGCGGCCGGTGAGGAGAGCGCGGCGGGTCGTGTCGCGGTGGGCCACCGCGCCGACCTGACCGCCTTCGGCCTCGACCCGGTCGCGTCCACACCGGACGAGCTCGCCGACGCCCCGATCCCCCTGACGATCACGGCGGGCCGGATCGTCCACCGGGCCTGAAGACCCGCGCCGTCGGGGTGGCCTACTGGCTGGTCCAGGCCCTCGGCTGGCGCAGGCGCTTGGGTGCCCTGTCATTGATCGGGAGCTTCGGCAGCTGGTGCGGGAGTGCGCGGTACCAGGCGTAGGAGAGGGCGAAGCCGAAGGCCAGGCAGATTATTCCGCCCACCGCGTCCAACCAGAAGTGGTTGGCCGTCGCCACGATCACGATCAGTGTCGCCATCGGGTAGAGCGCACCGAGGATCTTCGCCCAGGGGGTCGATGCCAGGGCGAAGATGATCAAGCCGCACCACAGGGACCAGCCGATGTGCATCGACGGCATCGCCGCGTACTGGTTCGACATGTTCTTCAAGTCGCCCGATGCCATCGATCCCCAGGTCTCGTGGACCAGGACGGTATCGATGAAGTTCTGGCCGTTCATCAACCGAGGAGGGGCAAGCGGATACAGGTAGTAACCGACGAGGGCGACACCCGTGGTGGCGAAGAGGACGAGTCGCGCGGCTGCGTAGCGGCCCGGATGCCAGCGGTAGAGCCACACCAGCACACCGATGGTCACGATGAAGTGCAGTGTCGCGTAGTAGTAGTTCATGCCCACGATCAGCCATGTCACCGAGTTCACGGCGTGATTGACCGACTCTTCGAAGGCCAGGCCGATCGCCTTCTCCGCGTCCCAGATCCAGTCGGCGTTCTTCAGCGCCTGCGTCTTCTGCTCCGGGACCGCATTGCGAATCAGCGAGTACGTCCAGTAACTCACCGCGATCAGCAGGATTTCGAACCAGATGCGGGGACGGCGTGGAGAACGCAGGTCCTTGAAGCGCGCAAAACGGGAACGGGGCGCTTCGGCATCCTCGTCCACCATGGGTGACGGGGTGGCCGTCTGGTCTTCCAGAGTCTTCACGGTCGCTTCACCCATGGGACGAGAGTCTGCCAGATGTGCGCCCACCCATCGATCATCCCTCGGTCTTGGATGGGACGCACCCGCTCCCCCTTATGGACGAGTCGGTCGTGCCCCCTAGGCCGGGGGCGAACCCGGAGTGACCCTGGGGAGCCGTCGTGCTCGCACCCTCGAAGGGCCAGCTCAGACGGGTGGACGCGGACACGATACGCGGCCGTGGCCCTTCCGGGCCACCAGGGGTGGGTGCCTCAGCAGTGGCATCCGTCCCATGGCTCGCCCTGGGTGCCAGCCGTCCACCGGGCCACGCGGAGCGTATGGATCAAGCCAATCTCGGCGAGCTATGGCCAGGCAGGGAAGCGGTACCCGGCGCTCCGGGGAGCGGGCCACGGCGTCGGTACCCCCTCGACGGTGGGCGCTGTTCGATGGGAGCTGCATGCTTCGCCGCGGTCAGACCGTCCACCATGCGCAACTCTCCCCCGGCAGTCGTACGACGTCCGCCGCGGGTGTCAGTTCCACCGAAGAGAGCGCGAGGCGCCCCGGCGTGGGCAGTTCGACGGGGTCCGCGAGAGTGTTGAGCGTGCAGACCACCCCGGACCTTCGGAAGACCAAGGTCCCCGCGGGGCTCTCCAGCCACTCCAGCTCGCCGTCGCCGAGACCCGTCAGCTGTTTGCGCAGAGTGATGGCCGAACGATACAGCTCCAGGGTGGACCCCGGTTCGCCGCTCTGCGCCGCCACGGAGAGCGCCTTCCAGCCGTCCGGCTGGGGCAGCCAGCTTCCGCCGCGCCCGAAACCGTACGGAGGGGAGTCGCCCGACCACGGCAGGGGTACGCGACAGCCGTCCCGCAGCCCCTCTTGCCCGTCACCACGGAAGAACGCCGGGTCCTGGCGTACCGAGTCCGGTAGGTCTACCTCCGGGAGGCCGAGTTCCTCGCCCTGGTAGACGTAGGCGGACCCGGGAAGTGCCAGGGTCAGCAGGGCCGCGGCCCTGGCCCGGCGCAGTCCCCCTTCCCCGCCCCCGTAGCGGGTCGTGTGGCGCACGACGTCGTGGTTGGAGAGGACCCAGGTGGTGGTGGCGCCCACCGAGGTCGTCGCCGCCAGGGAGGAGTCGATCACCTGCCGCATGGCGCTCGCGTCCCAGGCGCAGGTCAGGAACTGGAAGTTGAACGCCTGGTGCAGTTCGTCGGGTCGCACATACAGGGCGAGCCGTTCCGCCGAGGGCGCCCATGCCTCAGCGACGCCGATGCGCTCACCGTCGTACGAGTCCAGGAGCCTGCGCCAGGAGCGGTGGATCTCGTGCACGCCGTCCTGGTCGAAGAACGGCAGCACCTGGGCGCCGATCATCTTGGCCTGCTCGCGGCGGCCGATGTCCGGCATCCCCTCGGCCTTGATCATTCCGTGGGCGACGTCGATGCGGAAGCCGTCGACCCCGAGGTCGAGCCAGAACCGCAGGATCGATTCGAACTCCTCGTGTACGGCCGGATGCTCCCAGTTGAGGTCGGGCTGCTCGGCCGCGAACAGATGGAGGTACCAGTCGCCATCGGCCGTACGGGTCCACGCGGGACCACCGAACACGGACTCCCAGTCATTGGGCGGAAGTTCTCCCTCCGCGCCGCGACCGGGCCGGAAGTGGTAGCGGGCGCGCTCGGCCCCGCCGGCGAGCGCGGCCCGGAACCAGGCGTGCTGGTCGGAGGTGTGGTTCGGCACGATGTCCACGATCACCCGCAGGCCCAGCCGGTGGGCCTCGTACACCAGGGCCTGTGCGTCGGCGAGATTGCCGAAGAGCGGGTCGACCACCCGGTAGTCGGCCACGTCATAGCCGCCGTCCGCCTGGGGCGAGCCGTAGAAGGGGGTGAGCCAGACGGCGTCGACGCCCAACTCGGCGAGGTGGGGAAGCCGGGCCCGGGCGCCGGGCAGATCACCGATGCCGTCGCCGTCGCCGTCGGCGAAGGAGCGCACGTACACCTGGTAGATGACGGCGTCCCGCCACCAGTTCGTGGCGCGGGGGACGGGTTGGTCCGTGCGGGTGCGAGCGAGTTCCTGGGTCATGGACGTTCCCTCGTGAGGATGGGTACGGCGTCACAGCTGCCGTGGTGGCCGACACGCACGGGGGATGCTTTCCCCTCATCTGCGGGTCAACGCGCCCCTGTGTTCCCGGATGCGGCAGGATCGGCTGCCTTCGGGGTCTTCCGCAGGGCGCGCGTACGGAGCCTTCAGCGCCGTCGGGTGCGGTTGTGAGCCGGTCCCGACCCCGGTCCACCCCGTACCTGAGGGTGGCGGGCAGCCGGGTGGGGAAGGGGTACCCCTTTACGAAGGTTTACGAAGTTCCTATCGGCTTTACGAAGGTGCTATCGGCGCGGATCGATATCCGGCGCGTTATCCGGCGCGTTCAGGATTCGTTCGCCTGCTTCCTCCCGGCCGGTGGCCGGTAGGGAGGGTCAGCCGTTGCGCGGCGCTGGGACCGTGTCGTCCGCGGTGTCGGCAGTGGCCGGGACGGCGGTGACGGCTGCCGCGGGGGCAAACGCCAACAGGCGCTCCAACAGATCCGCGAACGGCCCCTGCCCCGGCTCCTTGGCCAGCATGTCGACGATCACCCGCGCCATCTCGTCGTCGTACGCCGCGCTCACCGCGCACAAGGCGCCGAAGTCGTGCACCAACTGCAACTCCAACTCGGCGCGCGGGATCTTCCGCCCGTCCAGCCAGAGCAGCGCGGTCGATTCGGCGAGCGCCACCCATGAGCGCACCACCAGGGTCAGCCGAACCGGTGGGGACTCGATGCCCAGATGGCTCATGATCTGTTCGTACGCGGCCTGCCGCACCTCGTCGATCATTGCGTTGGTCGTGGTGGAGCCGATGGCCGGGCCGCCGCGCATCAGCGCGGAGAAACCGGGACCGTGGTGGTCCACGAAGTCGAAGAAGCGGGTCATGACCCGCAGCAACCGTGCGCCGAGGGGGCCTTCCTGCGGTTCCACGAACCGGGCGGCCAGGTCGTCGGCAGCACGGCGCAGCGCCGCCTCGTACAGACTCTGCTTGCCGGGGAAGTAGTGGTAGACCAACGGCCGGGAGATGCCGGCCGCGGCGGCGATCTCATCGATGGACACCTCATCGGGTGAGCGCGAACTGAACAGCTCCAACGCAACGCCGATCAGCTGCTGTCTGCGCTCCTCGACACCCATCCTGCGGCGAACCCCGGTGGTCATGCGAACACCCTACCGATGCCATACGCGCATGTGTTCTATAGGTGGCCTGATGTCGGGCGCGCGGGCATGTGCTAGAAGCACCTTCCGCCCCGGGCCCTTCAGTGTTCCGGATCGCCGTTGGTACGGGTGGATCGCCGCTCCTTTCGAACCCGTCACCCCAAGGCGCCCACCCGGGCGCCGTTGAGCAGGACGCCCGTCAACTCGGCCCGTGCGCCCTGCTGGGCGCGGATCGCCAGGAGTCGCCCCGGCGCCCGCCCCGTGACCCCGCCCGTCGCCGCGAGCGAGGCGAACCGGTCGCTTCCCGCGGCCAGCACATACCAATCGCCCGACGGCGACCGCCACACCACACCCGCGAGCGCCTTAGGATCGCGCACCCCACAGGCCGCTGAGTCGTCGGACCGCGCCACCACCGCACCCATCGGCGCCCCGGGCGCCTGGAACTGGGCCAACACCCGACTGCCCCGACCGCGCCAGGTCTCCGCACGCAGACACAGCCATGACGCGGTGCCGGCCGACCGGGGCAACGGCTGCTGCGCATAGCGCCAGAGGTTCACCGTGCGCACACCCCGGCCCCGGACCTCCGGCAGTAGACAGGCCGTCGACGCCCAGACCGGCAAGGACGTCCGTGGGCGCACGTCCTGCGGGGCCGTCGGCGGGCCGAAGGTCAGCCGGGCCGGAGTCAACTCGCCCAGATCGGTCAGGAACCGGTCCACCGTTCCGTCCGCGATCTCCAGCGTCTCCCACGTTCGGCAGGTGCGGGCCTGCGCGGGGCTCGGCAGCGGTCGGGTCACCCCGTGCGCATCCCGAGGCAGCAACCGGGCATCGACGGCCGGGGCGAGGAGGTCCCGTACCGACACCTTCCGTACCCAGGGAGCCGTCAAGTAGCGGACGTTCCCGTCCGTGCGTCCCACCACCAGCGCGTCCGACGACAGGGCCTCCGCCCCATCGGTCCTGGCGAAGTCCAGTGCCGCACCCCGGGTCGAACCGGTCGGCTCGGCATAGCGCACCACCCGCAGACCGTCGTGCAGCAGCACCACCCGGACTTCGTCCACCAGGCCCGCGTAGAGCAGATGGGCGGGGCCCACCGGCGGTCCGGGGGGCGTGGTCGGTGTCGCCGACACCCGCACCGAACGGCCCGGGCGCGCCCACACGCTCAGGGCGCGCCCCAGGAGCGAGCGGTCCTCGGCCAGTTCCCCGCGCGCCGGCCACACCGAGAAGTCCAGCCGGGACGACTGCCGCCACACCGTGGGCGAGACCCGTACCAGCCGTTCGGGGTCCAAGGCCCGCTCGGCGGCGGGGTTACGGGCGTACGGCGGGGCCGCAGCACCGCGCTGCCCCCATCCCTCACCCGGCATCCCGAGGAGCGCACCGCACACCGCGAGCGCAGCGGCGCCCACCACGGTGGCCCGGGCGTGCTGGCGGCGGCGGATCAGATCGGGCGGCCGGACCTGGAGCGAGCAGGGGTCGAACTCCGTCGACGACAACAGGGCCCCGGCCCGGGGGTCGGCCCGGTGGGCTGTGGCGGCGTCAGTCACGGCCGCATCCGTGTCCTGCGCCCCTGCGGTGTGCAGTACCTGCCGCACCTCGTCCTCGTCCAGGCCCTCCAACTGCCCTAGTACGTACGCGGCGCGGGCCGGCCCGGAGAGCCGGGCGAGACGTCGGTCGAGGGCGAGTTCATCGGCGCCGCCCGAGCGGGGGAACACCCGCAGTCCCCAGATCCGGGGCAGCAGCGGTGGGAGCTGGGCGCGACGGGGGCGGGCGGACCAACTGAGCGGCAGCCCGGCTGCCAACGCCTGCTCGATCACCCGTGCCCGCAGATACGCGTAGCCGCTGCCGCCCTCGTCGACCCGGCCGCGCGGTAGCGAGCGCTGCACCAGGGCGTGGGAGGTCAGGACGCGGCGGTTGCGGCTGAGCGAGGGCGGCAGCACGAGATAGGCGATGCGTACGAGCCGGGGATAGTGCTCGACGAGGGCGGCCTCGGCGTGTTCGAGTTCGAGGGAGGTCCCGGGCGAGGGGATGGTGTCCTGTGAGCGCACGTTCAGCTGAACGAGCGAATCGTCGTATGGTCACCCACGGGCGGTGGCTGGCGAATCACCCACCCCAACAGCCCCATTGCGAGCACTTCCGGTGCGCGGTTCACGACCGGGTGCCGCCCTGGGGCGTTCGAGGGGCACAGTCACGGCCGGCCCGACCTGGACCAACCGGCACCGCAAACGGGCCGAAGGGCCTCAGGCCCGCCGAGACCTCGGCCCTCCGAGACCTCGGGAACAGCAGGAACAGCAGGAACAGTGGGGAGCGGAAGGTCGGCAGGGACCGCAGTCGGCCGAAAGGCCGCAGGTTGGGAGACCGGCGCCTGCGGCCCGGACGGGCTCCGCCGGGGGCGGGCCGTCCGGAACGGTCGCTTCCGTCGCTGGTCCGCGGACGGACACCCGGGAAGGCACCCGGCCCGTCACCCGCGCGGCCCGAGGAAATGCACCGGTGGAGCAGGCCGCCGGCCGTACTACGGTCGGGGGCATGACTACTCTCGCGTCCGACACCGGTGTGGGTCCCCTGCTGAGGGGCTGGCGGGAGCGGCGGCGGGTCAGCCAGCTCGAACTGGCCCTGCGCGCCGACTCCTCGGCCCGGCACATCAGCTTCGTCGAGAACGGGCGTTCCCGCCCCAGCGAGGAGATGATCCTGCGGCTCGCGGAGCACCTGGACGTCCCCGTACGGGAACGCAACGCGCTCCTGCTCGCCGGTGGTTACGCCCCCCGGTACACCGAGACGTCGTACGACGACCCCTCCATGGGCGCCCTGCGTGAAGGACTCCAGCAGCTGCTCCACGGCTACGAGCCGTACCCCGCGATCGTGGTGAACGGGGTCTACGACGTGGTCGCGGTCAACCTGGGGATGACCAGGCTGCTGGAGGGGGTCGCCGATCACCTGCTCACGCCACCGCTCAACGGGATCCGCATCGTGTTGCATCCGGAAGGCATGGCCCCGCGGATTCTGAATCTCCGCCAATGGCGTTCCCATCTGCTGCACCAGATGGAGAACCAGATGTCCCTGGTGCGTTCGGACCCGCTGCGCAAGCTGTACGACGAGGTGGCCTCTTACCCCTTCCCCGACGGCCATCCGGACCACGGTCCGGGAGGGGCCGACGCGTCGGGCGACCCGGGCCCCGGACCGGCGATGCCGTGCTTCGCGCTGCCGCTGCGGATCGCGCACCGGGGACGGGAGCTGTCCTTCGTGTCGTCGATCTCCACGTTCAACACCCCGATGGACGTGACGGTCGCCGAGCTGGCCATCGAGACCTTCCTCCCGGCGGACGCGGCGACCGTCGACCACCTGCGTTCCCTCAGCGCCTGATTCCGGACCCGGCCCGCAGCGCACCCCAGTAGAGACCGGCGAGTCCGGCGGGCACGAGGGCCTGGAGGACGATCCAGACGGTGCCGACGGCGCTCGGGTCCAGCCAGAGGAAGGGAGCGGCGAGACTGAGGGCGGTCCATGCCAGATTGACTTCGATCACCACCTTGACCGCACCGGCGGGCGGCTCCCTGCGGGCCACGATCAGGGCGACACCGATGGTGAAGAGGACGAGGAAGGCCCCGCTGCCGAGGAGGACGTCCGGGTCCACCCCGAGCAGTCTGCCCACCGGGCCGGAGGCGGCGAGGTAGACCGCCGCGGTGGGGGCGGTGACCACGGCGTCGACGGCGAGGAAGCGGCGCAGCATCGTCAGGGGCTCGGTGGTGCGGGCGATGCCGGTCAGGAACGTTGCGGACATGGGGTTCGGCCTCCTGCGGAGTCGTGACCTCGGTGCGGGTCCCGGAGCTTGGGACCCCGAGGGGGCCGGCCCCGGACGGAGTGCGCCGCCCGGGTTCCGGTGGCACAAGGCTGCATCCAGGGGCGGGGCCTCGTCGATTACGCGGGAGGTAATGGGGGTGCGGGCCCGGTGCCCCGGGCGGGGCCGCCGGGCGTTGTCTGCAACACCGTGCAAGGCGCCTCCGGGCCGCGGCCGTTCGCGCCGGGAATCCGCGCAGGGCGGGGCGGTCGAGTGGTCACACGGCCGCATGCCCTCACCAGCCGAATCCCCGCACACCCCGTCCGCCGCTCATGACAGCCAGCCCGCCAGGCGGTCTCCCGCCTGGCACCACCCCACCACCTTGACCAAACCCATAGGGGCACCCCGGCCGCGGGGCCCGACCCGGGGAGCGGCGGAGCCTCAGCCGCCGGTGACCTCCCAGCCGCTGAAGTTGACCGTCCCGCGGGCGCCGCTGCCTCCGTTTATGGCCGTCATGAAGAACCCCACGTCCTGGCTCGATGCCGCGCCCGCCACCGAGACCGTCGCCACCGTCCGCCAGGTGGCGCCCCCGTCCACCGAGCAGGCACCCGTGAGCGAGGTCCCGGCCCCGCGCGTGAGCCGCAGGAGCACGGGAGCCTTCACCCCCGTGATCCGCCGGTAGGTGTCGAGCGTTCCGTCGCCGTTGGAGTCGTAGGACAGCGCCACGCCCTGGCCCGGGGTCACCGCCAGATTGGCGAACCCCGGATCGCCCGGAGTGCCCAGCCGATTGCGCACGATGATGCCGGCCCGTGCCCAACTGGCCGTACGGTCCTGGGAGTCCACCCGAAGCGTCACGCTCGTGCCCTGGCGCAGTACGCCCTCCCGGTAGGCGGTCCCGAACTGGGCCGTACCCCGCCACAGGTCATGGCCCGCGCCGTTGATGGCGAAGCGCTGCTCGAACTGGCCGAAGACCGCGGCATTGCTGGTGAACGTGCGCCACGGGGTGTCCAGCGGCGCGGCGATGTGCACCGCCCCCCGTTGGGTCACCGACACCCGATCCTCGCCCTGTGGCCCGTACCGGGTGCGCAGGGAGTAGGGCAGTGGACGCAAGGGCGCGGTGAGCGGCTCGGTGGGTGCGGTGACCCGCCAGGAGACGGTTCCGGTGCCGCCCGCCGCTACCGCCGCCACCGATGCGGGGCCCTGCGGTTCGGGCGTGACGCCGTCGACGGTCAGGTCGAAGTCGACGGCTCCGGTGGCCCGCAACCCGTTGAGGTTGCGGAAGGAGGCCGTCACGGTCCCCGAACTGCCCGGGGTGAACGCGGCCGGGTCCACGCTCACCGAGGCGAAGCCTTGGTAGGGCGCGGTGGTGAGGGTCTCCAGCACCCGCTGGGCCGTGCGGTGTGCGTCTCCGGTCGGGCGGACCGGATAGGTGCGCCGGTCCTTGGTCCATGCTTCCTCGGCCGCGTACCAGTCGATGGCCTTGGGGGCGCGGTTCTCGCCCAGCGCGGCGACGAGTTCGGCGAGGTACGCCTCCCACTGCGGTACGTGGACGTCGGCGAGCAGTCCGTGCCAGTCCCGGTTGGCGTAGTTGCTCAAGTGGCCGGCCACCACCCGGTCGCCCCAGGTCGTGACGAGGACACGGGCTGTGCGTTCGAGCTCCACGGCCTCCTGCGGACTGGTCGCGAACCGTTTGGCGTCCTCCAGCCACGGCCCGAGGAGGAACGAGCGGTGGCAGCCCGCCATGGTGTCGCTGAGTCGCATCAGCTTCAACCAGAGCGCCGACAGCGCCTTCAGGGTCTCCACGTCCTTGTCGGCGTAGGCCGCGCGCAGCGGGAGCTGGAGGGTACGGGAGCGGTTGGCGAGCGCCTGGCGGGCCACATCGGTGAGGTCGTGGCGGTAGGCGTCGTTGTCGCGCAGTTCGGGGCGGACCTTGAGGAGCTGCTCCAGGGCCCGGTCGAAGGCGGCCGGGTCGAAGGCCGTGCCGATGGCCGATGTGAGGTTGGGGCGGCGGCCGAAGTGGGAGTCGAAGGGGCGGCCGTCGGTGCTGGTGAGCTGGTACGCGGTCGTGGCCAGCGCCGCGAAGGCCGCTTTTGCCGCCGGGTCGTCACCGCCGTAGCGGATGGTGGCGTACTCGGCGAACCAGGCGGTCCGGTCGATGGGCTCCGTGCGCCAGGCGAGCTCGCTGAAGAGTTCCAGGGCGGCCGGGTCCCGTTCGGCCGCCTCCGGCATGTAAGCGGTCCCGACCAGGGCGCTGCCCGGTTTGTCGCGCCAGGCGGTGAACTTGGCCGTCCAGCGGTCGGTGTTCGCTCCGATCGTGGTCCGGCCGCCGAAGTTGGGGATCGTGCCGAAGGCGTAGGGCGCGCCGCCCCACTCCGTGTCCCGGTCCGTGACCGTGTCCAGGTCGGACAGTCCGTCCACGATCAGCACCCGATCGGTGTCGATCGCGTCCAGCAGCGCAGGGCGCGGGTTGGACTGCCAGCCGAGGATCACCCAGGTCGCCTCGGGGCGGGCGGTGCGCAGTGAGGTCTCGACCGCGCGGGCCGCATCCGCAACGGGTACGTCACCCGCGGTGCCGCCCTCGTGCAGCAGGTCCATCTTGAAGTAGTCGATGTCGCCGAACAGTTCCCTCTGGTGGCGGTAGTAGGCGGCGGCGATCTCCGTGAAGACGGTGGTCCGTGGGTCGAGCCAGTCGGGTCGGGGCAGTCCGTTCCAGGTGCCCTGCGGGATGACCCGGGCGCCCGGGTTGCGGGCGACGAAGCCGTCGGGGACGGTCCCGAAGTATCCCGGCAGCACCGGCCGCATGCCCAGTTGGCGCAGCCGACCGACGATCTTGCGCCCCAGTTCCGTGCGGGCCGCCAGCAGTGCGGGGGAGACCGGGCCGCCGTACTCGCTCATGTTCTGGAGCAGCCACCACGGCTGGTGGGAGGGGGCCGGCAGCCAGGTGTCGGCCTCGGTGTCCGAGTAGCCGAAGTCCTTGAGCAGCCGGTGGTAGACGGCCTCTTGCCCGGGGGTGACCAGGACCTCGTTGCAGCCGTGCAGGGCGAGGACGTCGATCAGACGCTCCCAGCGCGCCCAGTCGGCGTAGGGCGCGGTGTAGCCGTCGTGGGTGTCGTTGTAGGAGAAGCGGTGGGGCACGGTTGCCCGCTGCTCCAGGGTCCTACGGGGCGCGGGGAGCACGACGGGCAGGTCGAGCTGGCTGCCCGAC
The DNA here is from genome assembly GCF_042753785.1 of Streptomyces sp. NPDC059256. NCBI lineage: Bacteria > Bacillati > Actinomycetota > Actinomycetes > Kitasatosporales > Streptomycetaceae > Streptomyces > Streptomyces sp. NPDC059256. The sequence continues at coordinate 103,274 of NZ_JBHYZO010000016.1, forward strand.
CAGGAGATGTGGGCACGGCAGACGTACTTGAGGTACCAGTGCACACCGGTGAGCAGTACGGCGGGAGAGGTGCCCGAGACCTCGATCCGGCCGGTGGTGCCGGTGACCTTGAACCGTTCGGCGCCCTCGATCGCCGTGAGCCGGAACTGGTCGGCGTGGTCCGGGAGGAGTCGTCGCAGCGCGGTGAGCGCCGGAGCAGTGCTGAAGAGGGCCCTGCGCAGCGGGTGCCGGGTCAGCGCCGCGGCGCCGGGGGCGGGGCCGGCGAGTGCCGCTCCCGCACCGATGGCTCCCGCGGTGCCCAGGACCGCACGTCTCGACAGTTCGGACATCAGGATTCCTCCGGCTGGCCCGTATCCGTGATCGCGCAGTGACAGTAGGTGCGCGCGTGGCGCACGTTACTCGGCGTTCGCCCGCGGGGAAGCGCGGTGCGGGGGCACGATGGCCGGATGCGGACGAGGACGAAGATCCGGCGCGGGCGTACGGCCCGTACGGCATGGGCAGTTGTGGCACTCGCGCTCATCACAGGGTGTTCCTCGGGCGGTGACGGCGATCGGCGTGGCGACGGCGACAGTGCGCCCTCGCGGCGCGCGAGCTCTCCCGCGCCGGCCGTCGGCACCCTGGAGCAGCTGGCGGCGCGGGCGAGTTGCACACCGAACGTCCAGACGGACGCGGAGGAACTGCGACAGGCGAACTGCACCACGTCCGACGGCAGGTATGTGCTGACGACCTTCGCCACCGACCGCGGACTCCACGAATGGATCACCGAGGCCAAGGACTACGGGGGCACCTACCTCGTGGGCCGCCGCTGGGTCGCCGTGGGCGACGAGAAGGTGATCACGGCGCTGCGCGGTCGGCTCGGGGGCACGGTCGAAAGCGGCTCGCTCCACCACTCAGGGGGAAGTGGGGGGAGTGGTGGTGGGGGGAGCGATGACCATTCGGACCATGGGAGCTGACCGCGCAGGACTGGGGGGCGCCGCCGAACGGCGGCGCCGGGTGTGCCGTGAGGGTCATGGACCGGGCGTACCGCGGTCCGGTCATGCCGGATGGCCGGATCGGCCCCCGCGCCAAGAGGGGCCGATCCGGCCTGCTCAGATCACCGGCACTTCTCGCCCCGGTTGATGCAGCCGACCATGCGATCCATCAATTTCCTGTCGAAGACGTTGATGAAGTCGCCGTGGTCGGTGACCGGCTTGTGCAGCTGCTCCGGGAAGGAGTCCACGGCGAAGCCCGGCCCCGGCGGAACCTTGTAGACGATCCGCTGGACGAGCTGGGGGATCGCCTTGAAGCCCTGACCACAGCGGCCGTTGCGGTCGGCGAAGGCCACATGGGTGCGGTGGTTCGCGCTGTCGGTGTTCCGGCCGTCCCAGCAGCTTTGGAAGTTGAAGGTCCGCACCACCTGGCTGCCGCTCGGGCAGATCGGGTACTTGTCCTTCAACTGGCGGTCCTCGAAGCCGGTACAGCTCCAGGAGGCGTTGGCATTGCCCGGACCGTTGACGAACGCCTTGGCGTCGCCGGTGATGATGCGCAGGAACCGGGGCATCGCGGTGACCTTGCCGACCGCGCTGCCGCGGAAGGTCAGGGACACCTGGGTCGGCGTCTGGATCTCGCCGACGTTCTTGTCCCTGCCGCCACCGTCCTGGTTGGCGTCGCTCTCGGCCCGACCGTTCTGCACGCGCAGGACGGGCCAGTAGTAGGAGGACCGGTCCCCGCGGTTGCTACAGGTCGTACGGGCCCTCGCCAGGTCCTCGTCGCTCGCGAAGGCGTCGTTGCCCTGGTTCCCGATGTAGTCGTGCATGTGGTGCGCCCCATTGGAGACACCCGGTGCGACGATCACATTGTCGGAGTTGAACAGGCCGGCCGCGTTCACGCCGCAGTTGGACGAGAACGTGCCCCGGGAGGAGCCCCGGCGCTGTTGGGCGCTCTGCACATTGGGGCGTACGGAACGGATGTCGACGAAGTCCGAGCGCACGGGACCGTTCCCGCTCTGGCCGCTGCCGCCCTGACCGTTGCCGGGTGGGCGGGGGCGGTTCGGGGGACGGTTCCCGTTCCCGTTGCCACCGCCGGGCCGGTTGCCCTTCACCTCGTTGTCGTCATCGTCGTCAGTTTCAGGGCCGTCATTGTCATCGTCGTCGTCAGCAGCCGTACGCATGGTGCACGCCGCCATGCCCTGCATGCCCCGGGGCTGCGCGCCGTTGCGTTCGATGGCGGCGACGATCCGGTCGATGCTCTTTCGGCGGTCGTCCTGCAACGGGTCGAGGATCGTCTCATCGGCGACCGCGGGGTCGCTCTGGACCTGCTCTCTGCGCTCGTCGAACCGCTGGTAGGCATCGGCGATCTGGGTGTCCATCGCCGCCATTTCCCGATCCACCTCGGCCCGTGCCGGAGGCGGCATCTCGCGTGGCAGCCCGTCCGCGACCTCGGGGCAGTCGATGGTCGACACCTGCCGTCCGGCGTATGGGTTCTGCGCCTTCTGGCCGGAGCGGCCTTCACCCGCGGAGGCGTTCACATTGACGGCTACCAGCCCACCTCCGCCCAGGATCAGCGCCAACGTCGAAACGATCGCACGGTTCGCCAGCTTCGAGCGTTTTCTCGTCTTGCGTCCCAAGGGAACTCCTCTGCTTCGTCGCCGGGGAGATGGTCGTTTGAGGGTTCTCGCAGGTTCCCCGGCAGAGGGAGAAGCGCGCCGTTCCATACGGACCGGGCCGCGGGGGTGTTCACCCCGGAGTGGAATTCGGAGGAAGGTACAGCGTCAAAACCGACACCAATGAACAAAGGGGTCCGGTGTGAGGTGGACGGTCGGGAGCCGGGTCGCCCCTCGGCTCTTGCGAGTGACGAGCCGTGCCGGCTCTCTCAGCCCCGGTCCAGATACGCCAGCACGGCCAGCACCCGCCGATTGTCGTCGTCGGAGACCGGGAGCCCGAGCTTCCCGAAGATGTTGGACGTGTGTTTGGCCACCGCCCGCTCGGTGACGACCAACTGGGAGGCGATCGCCGCATTGGAACGCCCCTGCGCCATCAGCTCCATCACATCCCACTCGCGTGGGGTCAATCCCCCCAGGGGCCGGTCCTTCGCACGCCGGGTGAGCAGCTGGGAGATCACCTGTGGGTCCATGGCCGTGCCCCCCGCCGCCACCCTGCGCACGGCGTCGATGAACTGGTCGGCGTCGAAGACCCGGTCCTTGAGGAGGTAGCCGACCCCGCCGTCCCCGTCCGCGAGGAGTTCTCGCGCGTACAACTGCTCCACGTGCTGGGACAGGACGAGCACCGGCAGTCCCGGTCTGGCCCGTCGTGCCGCCAGCGCGCACTGGAGGCCCTCGTCCGTGTGGGAGGGCGGGAGACGGACGTCGACCACGGCGATGTCGGGTTTCCCTCCGGCCAACGCCTCGGTGAGCTCCGGGCCGCTCTCCACGGCGGCCACGATGTCGAAGCCGTACGCCTCCAACAGCCGCACGAGACCGTCGCGCAACAGGAACAGGTCCTCGGCTAGGACAACGCGCACGGGATCTCCATCGTGACCATCGTCGGTCCGCCCACCGGCGATGAGACGGCGAGCACCCCGTCGAAGGTGCCGAGCCTGCGTTCCAGCCCGCTCAGCCCCGACCCGGATGCCGGCGATGCGCCGCCCCTGCCGTTGTCGGTGACGGCGATCCGCAGGCCGCCCGTCCCATGGCTGATGTCCACCCAGATCCGATCCGCACCCGAGTGCTTCACCGCATTGGCGAGTGCCTCGCTCACCGCGAAGTAGGCCGCCGACTCCACCGGTGCGTCAGCGCGGCCCGTCAGTTCCACGTCGACCTCGGTCCGCAGCGGCAGCCGCAGCGCGAGCGCCTTCACCGCATCCCCGAGGCCCCGTTCCGCCAGTACCGGGGGATGGATGCCGCGGACCAGGTCCCGAAGCTCCGCCAACGCCTCGGCCGAGGTCGCCCGGGCCCGGCCGATCAACTCCTTCGCCTGCGCCGGATCACGCTCGATCAGCGCCTCCACCGTGCTCAGGTTCATCCCCACCGCCACCAGCCGGGCCTGGGCGCCGTCGTGCAGATCGCGTTCGATGCGGCGCAGCTCAGCCGCTGAGGAGTCCAGTGCGTCGTGCCGGGTCTCGGTCAGCCGACCGATGCGCTGCTCCAGAGCGGCCCGACTCGGGGCCAACAGTCCGGCGATCGTGAAGTGGGTGCGGACCAGGAGGGGGTTGTACCTGAACCCGATGCCGATCAGCGCGACACCCACCAGCGCCGCGGCCACCGCCGTACTCGCACCGCCCACGGGTACGAACGTGTACCAGAAGGTGTGTTGCGACGACACCAGCGGCTTCCACAGGCCCAGGGGCAGCAACAGCCCGAAGACACCGTGGGCGAACAGGCCGGGGGCCACGACGGCGATGGTCGCACCGGCCGTGGAGTCCACGAACAGCCACTGCACATCCCGCCAGGTCGCCGGGTCCCGCAGCAGGTGCGCACAGCGCTCCACCTGCCCCGTCACACCCCGCCGCACATCCCGCGGCAGCGGCCGGTACCCGGCCGGTATCAGTACCCCGCTCCAATCGGCCGCCAGTCGCCTGCGCTGATCGGCATGGGCCCGCACCAGCGCCAACACCGCGGGGGTGGTCAGGACTCCGATCCCCACCACGGTCAGGGCCAGGGACACCACGGTCAGCACGAACAGCGTGATCGAACCGATCAGTGCCATCAGTGTCAGGACCAGTCCCCTGGCACCGGCGAGCAGCGACGCACGCACCGTCGTGGCGTTCATGGATCCCCCTCCTCGTCCCCGTGGTGAGCAGTCTGGCTCGCGGGCCGGATCAGGTCACTGGGCCCTGCCCCCGGCCGTGGGGTGGTGCTGGCACCACCCCGCACCCTCGCCTTTTGGCTCTGCGAACGGGGGGTTCGACGGCTGGGGGAGAGCGCCGCGGGTTTCTAGCGTCGTCGTCGAACGGCACGGGCCCATCGGCTCCGTCGCCAAGGCCCGGTGCCCATTTCGGCCCGACCCCTGGGGGGACTGAACGTCATGAGACGCAATCTCGCGGCTCGCATCGGTGTGTGGAGCGCGCGCCACCGCACGGCGGCCATCGTCGGCTGGCTGCTCTTCGTCGTGTTGTCCGCCGTGGCCGGCGGTGCGGCCGGAATCGTCGAGATGTCGGACTCGGAAGCGGGGGCCGGTGACTCGGCGCGAGCCCAGAAGATCCTGGAGGACGCCGGTCTGGACCGACCGGCGGGAGAACTCATCCTGATCAGCGCCGAAAAGGCCGGGGGGTGGCGGACCGCGGCGACCGAGGTCACGGCCGTGCTCAAGGCGAGCGGCGACGTCAGGACGGTGGAGCCGCCGTTGGCGTCCGATGGTGGACGCGAGGCGCTGATCCGGCTGGAGATGGCAGGCGATCCCACCACCGCGGGGGACCGGGTACAGCCCGTGCTCGACGCCGTACGCGAGGTGGACCAGAGCCACCGGGACGTCGAGCTGCACCAGTTCGGCGACGCCAGCGCGGACAAGCGGCTCGGTGATCTGCTCACCGACGACTTCCAACGGGCCGAACTCACCGCCGTACCCCTGGCACTGGGCATCCTGCTGGTCGCGTTCGGAGCGGTCGTTGCCGCGCTCCTGCCCGTCGGTCTGGCGTTGACCGCATGCCTGGCCGCCTTCGGGTTGCTGTCCCTGGTCAGCCACCAACTGCACCTCTTCCAGACGACCTACTCGGTCATGTTCCTGATGGGACTGGCCGTCGGTGTGGACTACTGCCTGTTCTACCTGCGGCGGGAGCGCGACGAGCGAGCCGCCGGCCGTGACGCCGAGACCGCGCTGCGGATCGCCGCCGCCACCAGCGGTCGGGCCGTGCTGATCTCCGGGGTCACCGTGATGGTGGCGATGGCGGGCATGTTCCTGTCCGGTCTGATGCTGTTCAAGGGGTTCGCACTCGCCACCATCCTCGTCGTCCTCATCGCGATGCTCGGCTCGGTCACCGTGCTGCCCGCACTGCTGTCCTGGCTGGGGGACCGAGTCGACGCCGGCCGGATACCGCTGCTGGGCCGTCGGCGCGCCCGGGCACACGGAAGCGGCGGCGCCTTCGCCGGAGCGGTCCTCACCCCTGTACTGGCGCGACCCAAGCTCTTCGCCGCCCTCGGCGTCATCGCCCTGCTGGCGCTCGCGGCCCCCGCGGTCGGCATGAAGACCGAACAGCTCGGGATGGAGAAGCAGTTCGGCTCCGACTCGCCGCTCTCCGTCGCCTACCAGCGCATCACCGACGCCTTCCCCGGGGGCCCCGAGCCCGCACGGGTGGTGGTGCGGGCCAACGACATCACCGCCGCACCGGTACGCGCCGCCCTGGCCGGCTTCGACCGGGTCACCGTGGACCGTGAGCACGACGTGGCGCAGATCGATGTGCCGCTGGCGGGCAACGGCAGTGACGCACGCTCCCGGCAGGCGCTGACCGAACTCCGCGAGCAACGGCTACCGGCAGCGTTCGACGGCACCGGAGCAGACGTCCACGTCACCGGCTCACTCGCCGAGTCCGTCGACTACAACCAGCAGCTCAAGCGCGGCATCGTCCCCGTCTTCCTCTTCATCACGGCCGTGACCTTCCTCCTGATGCTGTTCTGCTTCCGCTCCTACGTCATCGCCCTGACCTCGATCGTGCTCAATCTGCTGTCGGTGGCCGCCGCCTACGGAGTGATGGTCGCCGTCTTCCAACACGGCGTCGGCGCCGCCCTCCTGGGTACGGAGGCGGTCGGCGCGATCCAGAGCTGGCTGCCCCTGTTCGTCCTGGTGGTGCTGTTCGGACTGTCGATGGACTACCACGTCTTCGTGGTCTCCCGCATCCGGGAAGCGTGGGACGGCGGGGCCGACACCCAGACAGCGATCGGCGAAGGCATCCGCCGTACCGCGGGCGCGGTGACGGGAGCCGCGGCCATCATGGTCGCCGTGTTCGCGGTGTTCGGCACGCTCTCCATGCAGGACATGAAGCAGATGGGCGTCGGGCTGGCCGTCGCCGTGCTGCTGGACGCGACCGTGGTCCGCATGGTGCTGCTGCCGTCGGTGATGGCCCTGCTGGGCGAGCGCAACTGGCGTACGCCCAGGATGCTGCGCCGACTGCCGCGGATGGAGCACGGTGACGAGCCCGCCCCGACGGCGGCCGAGCGAGAGCCGTCACGCTGATTCGGCCGCGGTCACACGGTACTGCTGGACCTGCGCCTCCAAGATCGCCGCGGACTGGTCCGGGTCCGGCCCCGAACCCCGGAACCCGGCCAGCTCCGCTTCGGATGCCCACCGCTCGTACACGATGACCCGATCGTCCTCCAACGGGTCGGCCGCGATCACGAACTCCTGACAGCCGGGTGCGGTTCGGGCCGCGACCACGACCTCGCGGCACCCGGTCACATAGGCGTCCCGGACGAGCGGGTCGACCCGCAGCCAACCGGACACGATCACCATGGAATTCCTCCTTGCACAGCGCACGGACGGCCGGAGCGGTCCCGGCCCATGGGAACGAGACCGTACGGGAGGCAGGAACTCATCGGTGGGAGGGACTCATGCGACCGTCCGGCCGGACCGTGCACGGCAAGATCCGGCCGGTGACGCGGCGTCCAGCGCGCGACGATCGACATCCGCGCCCCACGGCCCGCCCGTGGGAGGGCGGAGACCTCCACCGCGCCAGGGCCGCGGGCCGCGCCCGAAGCCCAGGCGACAGCCGCCACGCAGGGACTCCGGGCCGCCTCACATCCCGAGGAGCTCCGCCTCCACCGACGGATCGAGCCCCACTCCCGGACGGTCCGGTCGCAGCGGCGCAGTGCCCCCGATCGACTGCATCCACGACCAGGTGTCGGCGACCGTCTCCACGGCAGGCCGGCAGGACAGGCCGGTGTCCAACGCCTTCGCCACCTCCAGCCCGTACACCGCCCGATGCAGCTCGGCGGCCTCCGACTGCGGCACCCAGATCGGCAGACCGCTCCACGGCACGACACCCGCCGCCAGGATCGGCGCCGGGTCCGTCCAACGCAGCTCGGCCGTCGACCCCGTGACCCGGACGCACTCCGTCAACAACTCCTCCATCGTCGAATGCGCCGGCGGGCTCACCAGGTTGTACGCACCGCCCAGCCCCGCCGCTGCCGCCGACAGGGTCCACTCGGCGAAGTCCCGCACATCGATGAACTGCAACGGAGTCTCCCGCGGACCGGGTGCGAGTACCGGACCCCCTCGGGCGATCCGCTCCAGCCACCACGGCAGCCGCCCCACGTTCTCCCGCGGCCCCAACAGCAGCCCCAGCCGGACCAGGAGCGTGCGGTCCGCACCGAACGCGTCCAGCGCAGCCAACTCCCCGCCCCGCTTGGCCTGCTCGTACGGCACGTCCACCGCATCGGGCGTCGCGACCACCAGCGGTGCCGACTCATCGCGGACGGCCACCGGAGGCCAGGCGTACACCGAACAACTCGACACATAGACATAGCGCCCCACCCGGTCGGCCAACAACCGGGCCGAGTCCCGCACCACGGTGGGCGCGGCCGACCAGGTGTCGACCACCGCGTCCCAGGTGCCTTCGGCGAGGGCGGCCAACCCGTTCGGTTCGGTCCGATCGCCCAGCAGCTCCCTCACCCCGGGCGGAGCCTGGTGCCTGCCCCGGTGAAAGACCGTCACTTCCCAGCCATGTGCCAGCGCCGCATCCACCACGGCCCGACCGGCGAACTCGGTACCACCCAAAATCAGAAGTCGCATGGGTCGACTGTGCACCTCCCTCCCCACGGTGAACAGGGATTCTGCTGCCAGAAGAGCGCCGCCGACGCTCCCGCCTGCCTCTTCGCTGAGATCGGATCACTCCCACCTCTCCCGCACCCGCCCGAGGGATGGCAGCATGTGCGCACCATGACGGATGTCCGGTCGCCACTGCGCGCCCTGCGAGCCGCACTCTTCGCGGCGATCTGCAGCTCCTTGGCTGCCATGGGGCATTCGTTCACATCTGGCCATGACCTACCGCTCCTGGTGCTGCTTCCGGCCGTTCCCGTGACCGCCGGCTGTGCCTGGCTCGCCGCCGGCCGACGCCGCGGCGCACTCTCCATCGGCCTCGGGCTGCTCGCCATGCAGGGCGCGCTGCACCTGTTCTTCAGCCTCGCCCAGAGCCATCGGGCGGCACCACCGACCGGCCACCACACGGCCTCGATGGACCACATGGCCACGGCGGTGCCGGTCGAGGCCGCCGCGCCGGGCCAGTCCTCGGCGACCATGCTCGCCGCACACCTGGCCGCAGCCGCCTTCTGCGCACTGTGGCTCGCCCACGGTGAATCCGCCTTCTTCCGGCTGACACGCACCGCCACCGCGTTCGCCTTCACCCCGCTGCGGCTGCTGCTCGCCGTCGGGCCCCTGCCGCAGCGCCCGCGGCCCGCACCGGTGCGGCGGGTACCCCTCATCCGCAGGCCGACCGTCCTCCTCGGCCACACGGTGGTGCGCCGTGGCCCGCCCACCCCGTCGTCGTCTCGCGCCACGGCCCCTGGAGCAATCGTCTGACCTGGGGCCGATCCCCCATGTCACACCAACTCCCCAGGATGACCATGGCCATTGACGTCCCTGTCCAGGGCAGCACCGAGACCGAGCAGGAGGCCGCAGCCAGCTCCTCCACCTGGAGTGCACTGCGACCCCTCGTCCTGCGCATCCACTTCTACGCCGGCCTGCTGGTGGCTCCCCTGCTGCTGATAGCCGCCGCCAGCGGACTGCTGTACGCCCTTTCCTTCGAAGCCGAGAAGATCATCTACAGCCATGAGCTGGAGGTCCCGGTCGGCGACCGCGTCCTGCCGCTCGCCGACCAGGTCAAGGCGGCCCAAGCGGCCCGTCCCGACGGCACGGTGACCGCCGTCTGGCCCAGCTCCGAGGACGGAGCCACCACCCGGGTCCTGATGAGCACCCCCAAGGTCGAGGTGGGCAAGTCCCTCGCCGTGTTCGTCGACCCGTACACCGCCGAGGTGCGCGGATCGCTCGCCTCCTACGGCAGCTCGGGCGCCCTGCCGGTGCGCACCTGGATCGACGAGCTCCACCGTGATCTCCACCTCGGCGACCTCGGCCGCCACTACAGCGAACTGGCCGCCAGTTGGCTCTGGGTCGTCGCCCTCGGCGGACTCCTGCTCTGGTTGGGCCGGCGCCGCCGCAACAAGCGCGCACTGCTCGTTCCTGAGCGCGGGGCCAAGGGCCGTCGCAGGACGCTCTCCTGGCACGGAACCATCGGTCTGTGGGCGACGATCGGCCTGGTCATGCTCTCCGCGACCGGACTGACGTGGTCCCGGTACGCGGGTGAGAACATCGGCGCGGTCCAGGACCAGTTGGGCGGCGCGACGCCCGCCGTCTCCGCGGAGATCACTCCTGGCGCCGGTGGCGGCGGGGACCACGACGGTCACGGCGCGGGCCACGGCGGTGAACACCACGGTGCGGACGTCGGCATCGACAAGGCGCTGGAGTCGGCGCGGGCCGTGGGGATCGACGGCAAGATGACGATCGTGCTCCCCGGTGAGGGCACCGGCTACGTCATCAGGGAGACCGACGCCACCTTCCCCATCCACCTGGACTCCGTGGCCGTGGACCCGGCCGACGGCAAGGTCATCGACGACCTCCGGTTCGCCGACTATCCCGTCCTCGCCCAGCTGACGCGCTTCGGCATCGACGCGCACATGGGCGTCTTCCTCGGCCTCGCCAACCAGTTGGCCCTGGCCCTGCTGATGGTGGCGGTCATCCTGCTCACCTTCTGGGGCTACCGGATGTGGTGGCTGCGCCGTCCCACCAAGGACCGCAAGCTCGGCGTCGGTCGGCCGATCCCGCGCGGCACATGGCGACGGGTGCCGCTCGTCGTCCTGCTGCCGCTGGTGGCGGTCACCGCACTCGTCGGATGGTTCGTCCCCCTGTTGGGAATCACCCTGGTCGCCTTCCTGGTGCTGGATCTGGCGGTCGGATGGGCACAGAAGCTCCGCGCCCCCGCCTCCACACGCTGAGACCCAGGTAACACCGATGGGTCGATGTCACGAGGAGCTCTCGTGACATCGACCCATCGGCTTTCGACATCCACAGAAGGTCCCCGGCCCCGGTCGTCCCGTGGGCCGGTCCTTCGGCTCAGGGCGCGTACTTGTACCCCACCCGGCGCACGGTCTTGATGGTGCGTCGGTGCTCCACGCCCAACTTGCGCCGCAACCGGGCGACATGGACGTCGACGGTGCGCCCATCGCCGACGTGTCCGTAGCCCCAGACGGTGGTCACCAGCTGATCGCGGGTGTGCACCCGATGGGGGTAGGTCACCAGATGGGCGAGGAGCTCGAACTCCAGATACGTGAGATCCAGTGCCTTCCCGGCGACCAGGGCGACCCGTTCCACCGGGTCGATCCGCACCGGGCCCGACTCGGTGACGGCCGCCTCGTTCGCGGTCGACGGATATGGAGGCGGGGGTGACGAAGGCGCCAGCGCGGGGTGCAGCGGAACCTGCTGGTCAGCCGGGACGAGGACGAGATAGCCGACCATCGGCGGATGGCCGGGCAGGCTGGGCACGCTGTGCTGTGGTGCCGGCAGCCAGGTGGCGCCGGGCGGCAGGTAGTCCGCCACATTGCGCAGACCGCCGAGGGCACCCGCGGGTACCACCTCATCGCGGTCGACGGCGCGCAGTCGATGACGGGCGGGGTTCGGTGCACCGGCAGCGGCGGCAGCGGTCGCGGAGCCGGCCGGTACGGAGGAGAAGGATCGAGGGTTCGCCATGAGAGGTCAGCTCTCTTTCGCGCGGAGGATTCGTCGAGCCGTGTGGGACGGGACGTACGTCATGCGCGCTGGCCGAAGGCCGGGGGAACGGCTTTAGAGGGCCCGCGCGTTCACCGCGCGGCAACACACCCGGTCAAAGTCATGATCCTGCCGGGACGGCCAGAAGGGCTCAAGGTCGCTGCGACCCATCGCGAGGTTCTCAAGGCTGGCCATGGGCCTCATTGAATCAGATGAACACGATGCGAACGAGGGTCCCTCTCACAGATCGAGACGCGAGTCTCATCACATTAAATCGGCCCTGATTGCAGGGGTGGTACGGGAATTTCCGTACCACCGGCGCCTTCGCTACCCGGCCGGAGCGGGCTCCTGGCAACGGTTCCGGGACGCCGTGCGGGCGTTGGGCACACGCTGCCGAGGGGTTGGGCAGGTCAGTTCAGCTCAGCCCCCTGCGGACCGCTCGGTGCACCCCGCTCGGCACCGCCCGTGGGAGCGGCGCGCGGCAGCGTGCGGATCGCCGGGATCGCGAACAGCGCCACGCAGCCCGCCAGGCAGGCGCCGGCCGACACCAGGAGCAGCCGGTCGGGGGAGGCAAGCGCGATGGCCGGGCCTGCCAGCATCTGGCCGAGCGCGATGCCGGACACCGAGCCGGCCAACTCGTACGCGGAGACCCGGTTGAGTACCGCGGGCGGAGTGTGGGTCTGCACGCTGGTCGCCCACATCACCGACCAGAACGCCATGGTGGCGCCGCCGAGCACATGGCCCGCCAGGAGCAGGGGAAGGTCGGCGCCCAGCGCCACGCAGAGCGGGAGCACGGTGTACAGGGCCATCGCCGCCGTGCCTGCGGCCAGCGGCCTGGCCGGGCGCAGCCGCAGCGCCAACAGGCCGCCGAGCACTGCTCCGAGGCCGAGGAAGGAGATCGCCAGGCCGTAGGCGTTGGGGCCGAGACGGGTGCCGACCAGGGCCGAACTGAGCGGGACCAGCGGGCCGAAGACCAGCACGCCGTAGCCCACCCAGATCAGGATCACCGCCCACATCCAGGTGCGTGCGCGGAACTCCTGCCAGCCCTGGCGCAGATCGCGGCGGAGCGCATGGCCGGCGGGGGCGGAGGTGTCGGTGCGGCTGTTGGCGCGGGTTTCGGTGGCGGCGTGGGAGTGGGCGTCGGTGGCGGCGTCGGCGTGGGAGTGGGAGTGGGAGTGGGTGAGACTGTCGGTCGGGCCGTTCTGGAGCGGGTCGGCGCGGAGGCCCTTGGGCGTGCCTGCCGGGCTGAGCCGGATCAGCGCCAGGCACAGGGCGCTGAGCGCGAAGGTGCCGGCGTCGATCGCGTACACGGTCCCGGCGTTGGTCAGCGCGATCAGCAGTCCGGCGAAGGCCGGGCCGAGCAGATGGGCGAGCGCGTCGGCGACCTTGAGCGTGGCGTTGGCCCGCTGCGGTTCGCTGGCGACCAGCGGAACCATCCCGTTCGCCCCCGGCAGGAACATCGCGACACCCGCACCGGCCAGGGCCGCCATGGTCACCAACAGCCAGAACGGCGGCGGACCGGCGAAGAACGCCACTGCCAGCACGCCTTGGGTGAGCACCCGGACGAGGTCGGCGATGACCATCATCCGGCGGGCGCCGAACCGGTCGGCGAACACCCCGCCGAACAGGACCAGGACGACGAACGTCCCGGTCCAGGTGCCGAGGACGAAGCCGACGCCGGAGATCCCGTACAGCGCGCCCACCGCGAGTGCGGCGGCCACCGGCATCATCGCGTCGCCGAACAGCGAGATCGTGCGGGCGGTGAAGAAGAGGGCGAATCGGCGGTCCCACAACGGGGGACGGGCGGACGGCAGGCCGGTCGGAGGATCGGCCAGCGGGTCGGTTCGAGCGGTCTCGGGGTGCGTCTGTGCGGTGGTCACGGCTCAGATACTGGTTTGCCCCCATCGACGGCCCCAGTGTCCTGAACGACATGATGAGGTACTTTCGCGCCATGACGCTTCGTTCACTGCCGAAGCCCTCGGCGCTCCATCGGGTGGTGGCCCTGGTGCAGCCCCCGCAGTCGGCCTTCCTGCTGGCCTGCGCGTCCGAGGTGTTCGCCGACCACGGCCCGGCGATACCCGCCCGCTACACGTTCGAGGTCTGTACCGAGCACCCGGGCGCGCTGCGCACCCAGTCCGGCTACGACATGCTGGTCACACAGGGGCTGGATGCGGTGGAGCGGGCGGACACCGTGCTCATCCCCGGCTGGCAGCAGGCGCCCGGGGTCGAGATCCCGCCCGAGGTGATCGCGGCGGTCCGGCGGGCGCACCGGCGCGGCGCACGGATCGTCGGCCTCTGCTCGGGTGTCTTCGTGCTCGCCGCCGCCGGGCTGCTGGACGGTCGGCGGGCCGCGACCCACTGGGCCAGGGCCGCCGAGTTGGACGCCCGTTTCCTCCGGGTCCAGGTCGACCCCGCGGTGCTGTACGTGGACCACGGCGATGTCGCCACCAGCGCCGGATCGGCCGCCGCCGTGGACCTCTGCCTCCATCTGGTCAGCGCCGACCAGGGCTCCGCGTACGCGCTGCGGATCGCCCGGCAGATGGTGATGCCGCCGCACCGCGAGGGCTGCCAGTTGCAGTACGCCGAACTGCCCACGTCCGGACCGGTCGCCGACTCGCTGGCACCGCTGCTGGAGTGGTTGGCCGGGCGGCTTGACCAGCCCGTCAGCGTCGCCGAGATGGCGGCCAGGTCCCAGGTCTCGCCCCGCACACTGACCCGGCGCTTCACCGAACAGCTGGGCATCAGCCCCGGACGCTGGCTGCTGGACCGAAGGATCGCCGCCACCCGGGCGCTGCTGGAGGAGACCGACCTGCCGGTGGAGAGCATCGCTCGCCGGGTCGGCCTCTCCTCGGCCGTCAATCTGCGCCGGCGCTTCCACGAGGCCCTGCGCACCACACCCGCCGCATACCGGCGCACCTTCCGGCTGGACAAGGCCGGGTAGCCGTCTGGAAGAAGGGCGGTTAGCTGTCTGGTACGAGGCCGGTGAGCGCGCCCGCTTCGGATCAGACCTGTCCGGCCTTCTCCAGCGCGGTGCAGCAGGTGTCCACCATCAGCCGCGTCACCAGGTACGGGTCCACGTTGGCGTTCGGCCGGCGGTCCTCGATGTAGCCCTTGCCGTCCCTCTCCACCTGCCAAGGAATGCGGACGGACGCACCCCGGTCGGACACGCCGTAGCTGTACTCGTTCCAGGGCGCGGTCTCGTGCAGACCGGTGAGCCGGTCGTCGATGCCAGCCCCGTAGTTCTTGACGTGGTCGAGCGGCTTGGAGCCTTCGCCCAGCGACTCACAGGCGGTGATGATCGCCGGGTATCCGCCGTCCTCGCGCATGGCCCGGGTGGAGAAGTTGGTGTGGGCGCCCGCGCCGTTCCAATCGCCCCGTACGGGCTTGGGCGCGAGGGTCGCCGAGACCTGGAAGTCCTCGGCCGTGCGGTAGAGCAGCCAGCGGGCGATCCACAGCTGGTCCGCGACGACGACCGGGTTCAGCGGGCCGACCTGGAACTCCCACTGCCCCGGCATCACCTCGGCGTTGATCCCCGAGATGCCGAGGCCCGCGGTGAGGCAGTTCTCCAGGTGGGCTTCGACCACGTCACGGCCGTGGATCTCGTCCACGCCGACGCCGCAGTAGTAGCCGCCCTGCGGGGCGGGGAAGCCGCCGACGGGGAAGCCGAGCGGACGGTCGCCCTGGAAGAACGTGTACTCCTGCTCGATGCCGAAGATCGGCTCCTGGGCGGCGAACCGCTCCGCCGTCTCCACCAGCTCCGCCCGGGTGTTGGAGCGGTGCGGGCTCAGATCCGTGTTCAGCACCTCGCACAGCACCAGGACGTCATCGCCGCCGCGGATCGGGTCCGGACAGGTGTAGACGGGCTTCAGCACACAGTCCGACGAACTGCCCTCGGCCTGGTTGGTGCTGGAGCCGTCGAAGCCCCACAGGGGCAGCTCGGCGCCGGTGGCCAGGATCCTCGTCTTGGAGCGGAGCTTGGCAGTGGGCTCGGTGCCGTCGATCCAGATGTACTCAGCCTTGAAGGTCACGGGTCCCATCCTTTGCGGGTGCTGCTGTATGCCCGAAGCCTCGCAAGGGGCGATTTCCCGACCATTGCCCGAAGATGAACCCCGTGTTACGTATGTGGCCGCCGGGTTACCTGAGGTGTTATGTAGGTAACCCGGCGTTGACCCCCGTCCGCTACCGCGCGCTCGCGCGCTCCGCCCCGTGCTTCAGCAGCGAACCGAAACCGGCATCCTCGACGCGCCTCACCAACTGCGTCCGGCTGACCCCCATGGCCTCCGCCGTCCGGTCCAGGTGCCAGTCGTGATCATGCAGCCGGTCGAGCAGGTGCCCGCGTCTGATCTGCGCGTCCGACAGTCGGAAGGTCTTCAGATAGGCGACCTGGCCCCGGTGGTCGCAGATCGCCTCCCCGATGTGCTGCTCGGGCTCGCTCCGCGAGAAGGACGGCAGGAACCGCCACAGGGCGAAGCGATCCATCCGGTACACCCGGTCGAAGCGGTACGAGGGGCCCAGCAGCCGCGCGGACATCAGCGCGTCATGGCCCTGTACCCAGTTCCTCTCCTGCACCCGCGCGGCCAGCCGGAGATCGGCCAGGGTCCGGATATGACGCTCCCCGCCGATCCGCACCTCGAAGTCCGGCACATCACCCGAGAAGTAGGCGTACTGGTACACCAGCTCGCCATAGAGGTCCTCGATCAGCGAGGGGTGCAGAGCGCGGTAGTCGTCCGGGTGCGGCACGACGAAGGCGGCAGCCAGGGAATCCGCCGTGTACACCAGCACACCGCACTGACCGGGATGGATCTCGAAGATCCGCAGCGCCTGGCCCAGCCCCGGCACCTGCCAACCCGCGTACGCCGCCTCGGCCCGTGGTGAGAGCCCCTGCCGTACCGCCTGCTGGGACCACTCGTCCCAGACCACGGACGGCCCGCCGAAGTGCAGCGCCAAATACCCCTCCAACGCCAGGTGCAGGGGGAGGAACCGCAGCCGCTGCTCGCTGACGCCCTTGCTCCGTCGACGCTTGGCCAGCCGGTGGTGCATGCGCACGGGAACGCAGTCCGCCCCGCCGTCCGCCGCCGACGCCAACCGGCTTCCGTAGGCCGCCTGCTGGCTCCCGTCTCCCGACCAGTCCGCGATGAACCCGTGCGGTACGTACGACAGATAGTGGGCCCGCGGACCCAGCTGCACCTCGCCGATGGCCCGGTCGTAGACCTCGTGGTGCAGCCGCAGCCCTGGCACCGGCTCCGTACGCACCAGGGGCACGAGCCGAACACCGCCCCAGACCTGCGACGGCATCACCGTCAACCCGGTCAGATCCAGTCCGTTCACCGCTCGTCCCCTCCCCGTCCGGTCAAGAAGTCGTCCACTCGGCGGTCGAGGTAGGTCAGGAGTTCCGGCAGGCCCGTACGACCCTCGGCGAACTGTGCGATCTCCACCAGCGCCGCGAGGTCCTCCGCGTCCCGTACCCCGGCCGTCGGCACGCTCGGTGCCAACCGGCGCACGTCGAAGGCGTCCGCGTCGTACACCGGATTCAGATGGACGACGCTGGTGCGGCGCTCCCGATCGAGCCGGGTGCGCCAGATCCGCAGGACTTCACCCGCCAACCCCGGTGGCGCGTTGTCCCAGCCGTCGGAGACGATCACCAACCGGTCGGGGGAGTCCTCCAGGGCGTCCAACACCCGGGTGCCGAGCGGACTCGGACCCCAGGGACGCACCAACAGCGCATCGCTGCCACCGGAGAGCCAGTGCGCACGGTAGGAGCCGGCCAACGCCTTCAACAGGTAGTGCGCCCCCAGGGCGACCGCGAGCGGCCGACGCCGCTTCACCCCCGACCCCGATGACGAGTAACTGTCGTCCAGCACGGCCGAGACCCGCCCCCAACTGCCCGCATGTGGTCCCGCGACCCGCGCCGCAGCAGCCCCCAGGGCACCCGTCAACTCCGTTCGACGGGCCGCGCGCTCCTGCCGCGGCAGCGACAGGACGAAGAGGGCGAGCCGGGTGAGCGGCATCGCGGCCAGGTCCGTGGGCATCCCGGTCGAGCGCTGTGAACGCAACCGCTCCAGCCGGGTCATCCGCGGTGCGATCCGCTCCAGGAAGAGGTCGCGCGGCACTCCGTGCTTCGCCGCGAACCCCTCGGCGACCGTGAACGGCAGTTCGTAGATCGCCCCCTGCTCATAGCGCGCCCGACGGTAGGCGTCGAGGCGCGCATCCGCGTAGCGGGCGCTCTTGCCGGGGCGGAACAGGAAGTCACCCAGCTCATCACCGAGAGGCTGATGGGTGTGGCGAGCCACCGTCTTCAGACCGCTGCGGTACTTCACCGCGTCATGGCCCAGATCCGGGCGGGCGGCCAGCCAGTCCCGCTGGATCGCCCGGGTACGACGATTGTTGACCCCGGCGGTGCGGAGCGCCCGGAAGGCCCGGTAGACGCGTTGCGGTGGCAGCGCAGCCAACCGCGCGGCGATCAGACGCCCCTCGTTCCGCTTCTGTGCGGGGGTGGCCTCATCCGCGGTGCGCAGCAGATCGACGACGATGCGCGCCGCGTTTTGGTCGTTGATGTCGAGGGCCAGGACCGCCGCGTAGAGGGGGCGGTAGTTGATCCGTACGTACTCGTGCAGGAACGACAGGGACAACCGTTGTTCACCCGCCCCGGAGTGGAACTCCCGCTGCCCGGTGGAGGTGACCGCGGCGTTCACGAAGAGGAGCACGTCCTCAGCGGCGATCAGATCGGCGGTCCCCGCGGTCCCTGCCATGCGTCTTCCCCTGCTCCCGTGGCGGTACGTCCGGTTCCGCTGCGGGCGACGCCCATCCGCGCGAGCCGTCTCCGCGCTGGTCGGACGGGCTCGGTGGCCCGGCGGGAGGTTCGATGCGGACGGAGTTCCGAGCAGCGGAAACCGGCCGGGGAATGAGGGCGTGATCAGCGAAATCACTGCTAACAGGCAAGTCTCGGAAGTCACACCGGAGTCCCGCGGCCGGCTCGTTGAACCTACAACACCTCATCCACAGGGCTCTACGGGAATTCGAACCGGCGGGCACACTGGGGTCATGACTGATCACGAGCCCGCGCGGAAGCCGCGCTTTGGACTGTTGGGTGCCGGCCCCTGGGCCGAGCGCACCCAGGCACCCGCCCTCGCCTCCCACCGGGGCATCGAGTTCGCGGGCGTCTGGGCGCGGCGCCCCGAGGCGGCTGCCGACCTCGCCGCCGCGCACGGCACCCGGGCCTTCAGCGGCGATTCCGGAGCTGAGGAGCTGTTCGCCGACTGCGATGCGGTCGCCTTCGCCCTGCCACCGGACGTACAGGCGTCGTGGGCGGTGCGCGCCGCGGAAGCGGGCTGCCATCTGCTGCTCGACAAACCGGTCGCGACGACGGTGGCGGGTGCCCGCACGGTCGCCGAAGCGGCCGAGCGCGCCAAGGTGGCATCCGTGGTCTTCTGCACCCTGCGGTTCGCGGCACAGACCCGGCCGTGGATCGAGCAGCAGGCGGCGGTCGGCGGCTGGTTCACCGCCCAGGCCCGGTGGCTCGGTTCGCTGTACGCCGCCGATGGCGCGCCCTCCGAGGCCGGTGGCTATGCCGCGGCTCGCTGGCGCCAGGAGAAGGGCGGCCTCTGGGATGTCGGGCCGCATGTCCTGTCCGTGTTGATACCGGTGCTCGGGGACGTCACCGATGTGACGGCCGCCCGGGGGCCCCTGGACACGGTCCATCTGGTGCTGCGGCATGCGTCAGGTGCGTCGAGCACGGTCACGGTGGGCCTCAGCGCACCGCCGAAGGCAGCGGCGGTCGGCGTCGAACTCCTGGGGGACCAGGGGCGGGTTGAGCTGCCGCAGTGGTCCGATGCGATCGCCTCCTTCGGCAGCGCGATCGACGGACTGCTGGAGGCTTCGCGCACGGGGCAGGCGCACGAATGCGATGTGCGCTGGGGGATGCGTCTGACGCAGATCCTGGCCGAAGCGGAGTCCCAGTTGGGTTGAGCGCGGGTGCTCAACCGCGGCCGATGACGTCCCGTACGGCTTCGTCGGTGCGGGCCACCACGGCCGTGCCGTCGTCCGCCGTGATGATCGGGCGCTGGATGAGCCGCGGGTGTTCGGCGAGCGCGGCGATCCAGCGGTCGCGCGACTCGTCCGTGCGCGGCCAACCGGCCAGCTCCAGGGCTTTGGCCTCGGGTTCCTGGGTGCGGGTGATGTCCCAGGGGGCGAGTCCCAGCCGTTCCAGGACCACGCGGATCTCGTCCTCGCTCGGTACGTCCTCCAGATAGCGGCGCACTGTGTACTGCGCGCCTTCCTCGTCGAGGAGGCCGAGGGCGCTGCGGCACTTCGAGCAGGCGGGATTGATCCAGATCTCCATGGGAGGCACCGTACCGCCGAAGCCGTACGGCCGAGTGCCCAGGAGGTGCCAAGCGGGGCGCTCAGCAGGCCACTCGGCAGGGCGCTCAACTACGCGTTCAAATCACCGTCAGATGCCGTCTGAGCAGGGACGATTGTCAGTGCCTGGCAGTAGAATGGAGGTAGTTCGGGATGGTCCCGCCAGCACGTCTGGAGGTTGCCGATGACCGTGGTCAAGCTGATGAGGAAGCC
The DNA here is from genome assembly GCF_042753785.1 of Streptomyces sp. NPDC059256. Classification (NCBI taxonomy): domain Bacteria; kingdom Bacillati; phylum Actinomycetota; class Actinomycetes; order Kitasatosporales; family Streptomycetaceae; genus Streptomyces; species Streptomyces sp. NPDC059256. Next base: position 123,562 of record NZ_JBHYZO010000016.1, read on the forward strand.
GTCGCAGACCGACTCGGGCACCGAGCCCGCGGCGAAGCAAACCCCCCTGAAGAAGCCGCTGCCAGCCGGGCAGCCGCGCGATTGGTATGTGACGCACAACCGCCGATTGAAGGCGATGCGCCTCGCCATAGCCCTGCTCGACTCCGGTGTCTACCATCCGGCCACCGCTGACAACCGCAGGATCCGGGCGATGGCAGACCGGGTCGGCATCCACCCCCCGTCGGACACCACCTGCCGCATGGTGCGTGCGCTGATCCGCTACGGGCGCTGAGCAGCCGTGACGCCCGCCGTTCTCGACCGGACGGCGGGCGTCCTTGTACGCGCTTCGGCGCAATCTCCCTCCGCATAGGGTCCAGAACCCGCACAACCGGGCATCCTGATGCCAATCGGTTTGCGCCACACCTTGGGGGACTCGTATGTGGCATCCGCACCCCACCCTTCGCAGAGCTCTGCACCGGCTACTCCACCGGGCTGCACCGAGCACGCGGCACCCGGACAACGCCCGTTCGCCGCACGGCCCGGGCGGCACGGCGAGCCGCCACCCTGCGCCCGTCGACCCGCGCCCGAGCCGGCGCGTCCGGAGGCAGCCTTCGCACACGGTCGCGGTGTTCTCCGCGGCCGGCGCGCTGGGCGCCACGGCCGTCCTGGCCTTCGCGCCGTCCGCCGCCGCGGAACCGGCCACCCCGGTCGCCTATGCAGCGGGGGCCAACTCGACCCGCTTCGCCGGGCTGGCCTTCGACACCTGTACCGCACCGCCCCTCGCCGCCATGCGGGCCTGGACCGCCTCGCCCTACCGCGCGGTCGGCGTGTACTTCGGCGGGGTCAACCGCACCTGCGCCCAACCGGAACTCACCCCGTCGTGGGTCGCGTCCGTCGGTGCGTTGAAGTGGCGTCTGCTGCCGATCTACAAGGGTCTGCAACCACCGTGCGGGGCCAGGCCCATCGACGCCAAGATCAGCCTCGTCCCCGCCACCGCCCGATCGCAGGGCATCGCAGCCGCCACCGACGCCATCGCCAAGGCGAAGGCCCTCGGCATGCAGCCGGGCAGCGCGTTCTACAACGACATCGAGCACTACTCCCAGACCGATGCCCTCTGCCGGACCGCGGTGCTGACCTATGTCTCCGCGTGGACCAAGGAGTTGCACCGGCTCGGCTATGTGTCGGGGGTCTATATGAACCTCAACCTGGGGGCGAAGCAGCTCTCCGACGTCTACACCTCCACGGCCTACGCCCGCCCCGACGCGCTCTGGATCGCACGGTACGACGAGGTCGACTCACTCAAGGGATGGACCAACATCCCCGACTCCAGATGGGCCGTGCACCAGCGGGCGAAGCAGTTCCGCGGCAGCCACAACGAGACCCACGGCGGCACCACCATCTGGATCGACAGCAACCGTCTCGACACACCGGTGGCAACCCTCGCGTACCCGTACAAGGTCACCAGCACCACCGCTCTGAACGCCCGTACCGGCCCCTCGTCGACGTACGCGGTCAGCCGCTCGCACGCCCCGGGAGCCGCGCTGAAAGTGGTGTGCCAGACACCGGGACAGTCCGTCGGCGGCTCGGCCGTGTGGAACAAACTCGCCGACGGCTCCTACGTCAGCGACCGGTACGTGAGCACGCCTTCGGCGACCGGCTACAGCGCTCCGCTGCCCCGCTGCCTCTACCCGTACCAGGTCACCGCGGCCGGCGGCCTCTCGGAACGCACGGGTCCTGGCGCTTCCTACGCCGTCCGGGCGACCCTTCCACACGGCGCGCTGGCCTGGGTGTACTGCCAGCGATCCGGTTCGACGGTCGGCACCACCAAGATCTGGAACCTTCTGGAGAACGGCCGGTACGTGTCCGATTACTACGTGGCCAACCCCAGCAACACCACCTACAGCAAACCGATCCCCCGCTGCTGAACCAGCGCGGACAGCAAGCCGGACCGAGCCGCTGCCCGTGTCACCCGTCCGCTTCGCAAACGGCGACCGCCGAGACGAGGTCACCGACGGACAGTGAACCCTGTCGTACGACCGCGGCCTTCATCCCGAAGCTGACCTTGTTGTCGTACTGCGGTTCCCGCCGGTAGGTGGCGAGGGTGCGGATGGGCTCGGGGCCCGACCGCGCTCCGGTGCGCTGGTCCACCAACGGGACGGCGCACCGGGTCGCCCGTACCGCGTAGGCCAGTCCCACGGTTCCGATGTCGAGGCGGCGCAGTGTGTCCTCGGCGTGTGCGTCACGGCACCCGTCGAGGACGATGTTCGGCCGGAAGCGATCCATGGGCACGGGTGCCGAGCCCCGCGCGGTGATGAGCGCATTGAGGTGGTCCAGCGATGCCTGGGACACCACCAGGACGGCATGGGCGTCCGCGAACCCGACCTTCCCGGGGGTCTCGCCCCAGCCGTCCCGGTCGAAGTCGTCCGGTACCCGGACGAGTCGGGACGCGGCCCCCAGCGCCTTGGAGAACCACTCGGCGGCCTCGTCCCCCTGGTCCACGCCCTCACCGATGGGCCGGCCGAACATGCTCACCGCTCTGCGCCGCCCCTCCGGCGCGACCTGGAGCACCAGTTCGTCCACGTCCGGTGCCGAGAGGTGGAGTGCGCTGCCGTCATCGGCGATCGTCGGCCGGATCGCGGCCATGGCGGGCAGGGTGCGCTGGCTCCTGAAGGCGCCGTCCGCCGCATCGACGACCATGAAGGTGCGGTCGTGCGCCAGGCCGGTCGTCGTCACGGACGCCGATGCGGTGTCCGTGCCCGCACAGCCCTTGACCGGGTAGTACGTGAGCCGCTGCACGGACATGTTCCCGGGTCCGGTCATGGCTGCGCCACCGCTGCGAGAGCCGTGTTCAGCCGCTCCTTCGCCGCTGGCCATTCCTCCGACAGCAGCGAGAAGTACACCGTGTCCCGCCAGGTGCCGTCATGGCGCCGCCGATGGCGACGGAGCACCCCTTCACGCCGTGCCCCGAGCCGGGCGATCGCCGCCTGGGAGCGCTCGTTGCGGTGGTCGGTCTTCAACTGGACACGGCCCATGCCGAGCTCCTCGAACGCGTGCGTCAGCAGCAGGAGCTTGGCTTCGGAGTTGACCGCGGTGCGCCAGTGCTCGCGCCCGTACCAGGTCCAGCCGATCTCCAGCCGTTCATCGTCGACCTCGATGTCCAAGTAGGTGGACCAGCCGATCGCCCGACCGGTCGTCAGGAGGATCACGGCGAACGGAACGGTGACACCGCGCTCCGCCTCGTCGAGCACTTCGCGCAGCGTGGCGCCGAGGTCTTCCTGACAGGTGGGCGTGGGGCCGCCCTGCCAGCGCCAGATCTCCGCGTCGCCGCCACCCGCGACGAAGAGGTCGGGGAGGTGCGCCAGGGTGAGGGGTTCGAGACGGATGTGCCGACCGGTGAGGGTGATCGGTGACGGTGTCTTGGCGGGCATACCCGGACGGTAGCCGGTCTCTGCACTAGCTGCAAACTATCATTGTACTAGTATGAAAATCAGTGGGAGATCCCGTCGATCAGCTCACGTGCTCCCTGCCGCAGCAGAGCCACCGCCACCGACGTTCCGAGCGTTGCCGGATCGAGCGGGCCGGCCCACTCATGGGCGTTCAACACCCGCTTGCCATCAGGGGTGAAGACCCTCGCGCGCAGGGACAGGTCCCCACTGCGCTCCGAGCGCGCGAAGCCAGCGATGGGGGAGTTGCAGTGCCCCTGGAGCACATGGAGGAACATCCGCTCCGCGGTGGCCTCGCGATGGGCGGCCGGATCGCCGAGCCCGCTCACGGCGTCAATGGTCGTGGTGTCGTCCTCCCTGCACTGCAGGGCCAGGATGCCCGCGCCGATCGGTGGACACATGGCCTCCACCGACAGCACCTCACTGATCACGTCCATACGCTCGATGCGCTCCAGCCCGGACACGGCGAGCAGCAGGGCGTCAGCCTCCCCGGCGGCGAGCTTCTCCAGCCGACGGTTGGCATTCCCTCGCATCGGTACACACTCCAACTGCGGATGTGAAGCCGCCAGTTGCGCAACCCGCCGTACCGACGAGGTTCCGATCCGTGTACCTCCCGGGAGCTCGTCGAGACGCAGCCCACCGGGATGGACGAGTGCGTCCCTGATGTCGTCACGCCTGAGGAAGGCGGCGAAGGTGGTCCCGGCCGGGAGCGGGCGGTCGGCGGGTACGTCCTTCACACAGTGCACGGCGAGATCGGCCTCCCCGGCGATCAGTGCGGCATCCACCTCCTTGGTGAACGCGCCCTTGCCGCCCAACCGGGCGAGATCCCCCATCCAGCGGTCCCCCGAGGTGGTGACGGGTACGACCTCGGTTCGAACTCCGGGGTGCAGTGCCTTCAACTCAGCCTGTACTCGGGCGACTTGGGTCAGGGCCATGGGGGAGGAGCGGGAGACGATGCGAATCAGCTCAGGGGCAGACATGCGGAACACCATAGGGCGTCCCGCTAGAGCACTGATTCACTCCGAGGCACCCGCGCCCACAAGGGCCGTCCACCGCTCAGGGTCCGGCCCGCCGGTGTCCAGGCCAGGCCCCGACCGCCGTACTCCTCGCTGGGATCGGCGCCTTCGAGAATGAACCCCCGGGGCCGCGTCCGATCGGGCGAACGGGCACCGTCCCGGTACTCCGGGCCGAACGGCCGGGTCCCATGAACGGTTCACCATCGCGCGGTGATCGCCCGCCGTGCCCTCGACACCACCGCCCCCGGATGCCCGGCCGCGAATTGCATCCCCACGGTCCTGGGACGGTCGTGCATCCGGGGGACCGAAACCCCGCCGTGTGTGTGTCGACCAGACCCGCGGCGCCCCCCGCCCCACAGTGAGTATCCACATCCACCAGCGCACCAGGGGCGTACTCACATGCCACACGCAAACCGGGGGATCGGCCGCCGCGACATGCTGCTGCTGGCAGGGGGCGCCGCCGCGGCGACCACCGTCACCGACGCCAGTAGGGCACACGCCTCGGTCGGGAGCGACAGCCCCGTGCCGCACGCTCGACCCGCCGGTGACGCCCGCGGCGCGCGCATCGACGTCCACCACCACTACACCGCACCCAGTTGGGTGGCCTGGGCCGAGGGCAAGGGCCTGGTGGAATCGGCGCAACTGCCCTGGTGGACACGGTGGAACCTGGCCGACACGCTCGCGCTGATGGATGCCGCCGGCATCGCGACCAGTGTCCTCAGCCTCGCCATGCCCGTCCGCAGATTCACCGGCGCGGCCCAGTTGCAGGAGAGCGTGACCGTCGCCTTCGAAGCGGTCACGGAACTGACGGACAGCCACCCCGACCGCTTCGCGTTCTTCGCGCCCATCTTCACCGATGACCTGGAGAGCTCACGGCGCTCCTTCACCCGGGGCCTCGACGACCTCGGCGCAATCGGCGTCCAGACCAGGGCGAGCACCAACGGCGTCTACCTCGGCGACCCGTCGCACTCCACCCTGCTCGCAGAACTCAACGAGCGCTCCGCGGTGATCAACACCCATCCCCTGGAACTGCCCGGCTCGGACCCCACCCGCCCGGCCGTCCCCGGCGTACCGAGCTTCCTCTGTGACTTCCCGCTGGACACGACCCGCGCGGCGATCAATCTGATCCTCAACGGAACGCTGGACCGGTTCCCCAACCTGTCCTTCATCCTGCCGCACGGCGGAGGCTTCCTGCCCTACATCGCCACCCGCGCGGAAGCCTTCGCCGGCTTCCTCACCCCACCCGTCGACCCGTCCCGGGTGCGCGACTACCTCCACCGCTTCTACTACGACACGGCCGCCCCGCTGGGGCCGTCCTCGGTCGCCACTCTGCTCACGGTCACCGACCCCAGCCGCCTCCTGTACGGCAGCGACTGGCCCGCCAGCCCGGCCGCGACCATCACCGACGTCGCCCTCCCCGCCCTGGACGACGACCCCACGCTCACTACCCGCCAGCGTCGCCACATCAACCGGGACAACGCGGTACGCCTGCTGCCCACCCTCGACCGCAGGCTCCCCACAACTCGCTGAACCACTGCCACCCCAGGCACCCACCAACTCGCTGACGGCCCTCGTGGAGCGCGTCAGCGACGGCTCCTTCCGCCCTCGTCGTCATCGGGCGGAAGGAGCTAATCTGCCGGGCGCGGACGAACTCGGGAGGGGGCGCTCACAGCGAAGGCCGACACCTCGGGTCGGGGCGACGGCCTTTGTGGAAAACTCGCGGTGGGTCCGCGGCCTAGATATCGAAGTAGAGCTGCGAAACCCTTTTGACCCGGTGTAGACGGGCGCCGCACGTCTACACCGGTATAGAACGGGCCACACGACAGCTCCCTGGAGTCTGCGGAAACGTGCGACCGCTGGCGGATTCGGTGGGCGGGCCGGGAGACTTCGCCTCCTCTTGTTGACACCGTGCGACGCAATTCTGGCGATCCGGCTTGGTTCGCCCTCCAACCACGCTCGCCCGCCACCAGTTCGTCGGTGTCGGCCGAGAACTGGGCGCGATACTTTGTTCCGGGCAGCTTCGGCCGGTGGAAGCTGCGCCGCGCGTCCCCGGCCGGCGCAGCGCGACCACGGCCACCTCAGCCCCGATGTCGCGAACGCCGCGGCGAAAAGGGTCGGTGAATACTCAGCCGGAGTCCTAATGGACAGTCGGTCGGGGCATGATGCGTTGCCTCCGTCATTCGCTCGGGGGTCGATAGCCCGACGGCCCCGCGATGTCCCGAGCAACCCTACGCCGCAGGCTCCGCCCTCTGCGACGGACGCTTGTCCTAACCCACGATGCGGCGGCGCCTCCGGAACACCGGCACCGAACCGGTCTCCCGCTACCAGATCCGCATCTCGGGCGACCGCTATTCCGGCGACTTGGAACGGTCCAACGCCCACTACGGGCCCACCCGCTGACCTGGGATGAACTCGACCTCACCGCCACCTGTCGGGGCGCGTTGATGCACTGGCAGGCCAAGCACGACCTTGACGCTTTCAAGGAGATCTGGCTGCTGTTCGACAACGAACCGCGGCCGCTTCCCGCTCTACCCCGGGGAGTCCGTCTGGATCGAGTGCGTCTACACCGTTGGCGACGACAAATGGGGTAGCTGGTTCCAGGGGCCGTCCGCCTGCTGACGGAACAGCTCGAAGTCCAGCTTGCCTTCCTCGCCGCCCTCGACCTCTTGGTCTGGGGCACCGAGACTTCTAAGACCGCCAAAACCTCCCCGCTCCGCACCCCACCCGTCCGCCGCGACGACGGCGCACAGCGTGCCTTCACGTAGATCACGACCGACCCGTACTGCACGCTCGGTACCGTCTGGAGTGGCGGTTCCGAGCACCACCCGACCCCGAAACGGAACAGGGGGGCAGCTGAAGGACGTTCGCCTCACCTGGCAGATGCGAGACCTCGGCGTCGTCCAGGAGAGTGCCGTCATCCGGATCCGGACCACACCTGCCTGGTACTTCACCCCGCCTTCCGAATGCGACGAGGCCGAGCGCATTGTGGACGTACTGTTCGCCGCCCTGAACCGCACCAGCCAAGTTCGCCCGTTTCACCAAAGGCATGGGCATCGCGGCCCCACAAATCGGCATCAGCCGCGCCGCCGTCGTCCAGCCGCCAGGCGACACACCAGCGATCACCCTGCTCACCCCAGGTATCACCGACCACGCCTACGAGACAGACGAGCACTGCGAGGGCTACCTCAGCTTCTTCGACGGCCTTGTCCCCTGCACCTTGGAGATCACGATAGACGACGACCCTTGATAGCGGGACCATGACCACCGTGCATGAGCGCGGGCTGGCCCCGTTCACTGCCACGAGCCCGACCATCTCGATGGCGTGCTGTACACCGCATGCCTGAGGGCTGAGGGCGAGCCGATTCCTGTGAAGAAGTATCGGTGGACGGGTCGACTCTGGGCTTGTAACACAGCGCTCGTTGGGAAGCGTGGCGGCAGGTAGGAAGCGACAAGAGAAACTATCGCAGCAAAGGTGGAAAGTATTTTCGATTAATCCTTCACAGCTGACACTTTGAAGGGCGAGAGCATCACTATTCACAAGGTAGCGAGATCTTCCTCACCGTGCTTCAATATCACACGAAGCGGCGCCATGGAGATTTTAATGATCACAGCGATGGTAACGGCGTGTGCCAGCATCCTGATTGCCGTCACGGCCTACTGGCTGAACCACCAAGGAGAGATTCGAAGATCTCTGAGGGAAGCTCGGATCGACCGGGTAGGCAGTCAACTGAAAGACCTATATGGCCCACTTCTCGTTCTAACGGAGACGAACGAGAAGGCGTGGAGCGAGTACTGCAGGCGCTACGTTCTACCCGTTGATTCAGGCCCTGCGGAGATTCCTTTTTCAGAAGCGGAGGAGGCACGATGGCGCACGTGGGTAGAAGCGGTGTTCGCCCCGAGGGCACAGGAGATGCGAGAGATCATCACCGCTCGGGGCGATCTGATCATCGGGGAAGAAATGCCGCCGGTGGTCCTGGAATTTTGCGCGCACGCGGCGACTTATGACGCCCTTTTGGCGGACTGGGACGGAGCCGGCCCAATCAAATCCACTCTGATTCGTCATCCGGGAGGCAGATTCTTGTCCTACGTTCGTGAGTCCTACGGATCACTCAAAGCGGAACAGGCACTCTTGCTGAAGGCAGTAAGTGAGGCTGGTCGGGCCGGATCCGATCAAACAGTACGCTGACTGGGAGTGGAAGGAGACCGCTATCAAGGTATTTCTGAGCTGGTCCGGAGAGCGTTCTAAGAAAGGCGCTGAAGCGCTGCGCTTCTGGCTCCCAGATGTTCTGCAATATATCGATCCATGGCTATCCAGTGTAGATATTTCCGCAGGAAGGCGGGGACTTGGAGAGATGGCCGACGAGCTCTCCAAAACGGGTTTCGGAATAATCTGCATGACTCTGGAAAGCCAAGATTCCAGGTGGGTTAATTTTGAGGCTGGGGCAATCTTCAATCAGCTCCAGGGTAACGGCTACGTAGTCCCGTTCTTGATCGACATGAAAACTGCCGAACTTGCCAGTCCTTTCAGCAAGTTTCAGGCTGTCATCGGAGATAGTAGGGATGATGTGCAGAAGCTTCTTTTCGACATTAATGACGCCTCGGGCGACCTAGCAATCCCACGCGAACGACTGGAACGCGCCTTTCGGAGGAGTTGGCCAGAGTTTGAGAGCAAGCTGGAGGCCATTCGATTGCTCCCGGCGAGGGATAATCTCTCAAATAGGATGCAGAGATCTGAAGCCGACATGATGGAGGAGATTCTCCTCATTGTACGACAGCTCGATCACCGCATGACGGAGATCGAGAGGTACGCGACAGGGGCGGGCGGGACACCAAGGCAGCCGTCCCGGGAAATTCGCCGGATCAGCGAAGAGAAGTTTATTGCATCCTCATTCGCAAAGATCGGCTGGGATGCCGTCCGTTCCTCCTGGGAAGGTGAGATTGTAGTCATTGTGGCGCAGAGTTCAGGTGGAACCTCGCATTCGATTTCGTACGATTTTGTCGGCCGGCTCGCCAAGTCTCTAGGGCGGGAGGTAGTTGTGTTAGGGGAGGCTGGCAAGGTGATTATTCGCAGCAGCCTTCCCTGAAACACTCAGCGTTTTTCTAACGGTCGAACTTCAACTTGACTGGAGTCGGCATCTTCTCCCTCTTCCTTAAGCGATGAAGGCGCAAATCTCCGGCCTTCTCCGGCTCAACCCAGGCGTTCCATGCCTTGATGTAGATTGCCACCTGGTCCCGCATGCCCATTCTGCGCTTGGAACCCCGCTTCTGTGCGTCCTTCGGCACTTCTCGCAGAGCGAGCCTCGCATCACCAGGATCGAGACTCGCACCCGACTTGAGACCCGTGACCCAGTCGTCGAGATTCGCAGCGGGCGCTACCTCGGTGGTCACGAAAAACCCCACTGCCGCCGCCGTCGGACTGGCGAAGAGGTGCTTGGAAAGCTCGCGACCGACGGTCACTGCCTCTCCGTATCTATCTCTATCTTCGTTGTATGCTGCCAGGATCTGTTCGTTCGATACATGAGCCCGTGCGCCGCCCCAGGAAGTATTCGGTGCCGAATTAAAAAGAATCACATGGCGGACGGTGGAGGAAAGTAGGGGTAGGTACTTCGCGCCGGTCGACAATAGAGTGTCCGCTGCGCTCCGGCGTTTTTGGGTGTCCAGAACTGGGAAAACGTCATTCGGTAGTCCGTGAAAAGCGAACATCTCTACGGAGATGTTGGCCTCGATAATTGCACGGAGGCGATGCTGGCCGTCGACAAGTACGCCGGCCTCGTCGAAGGCGATTCCCTGATGAGTTAGCTTCCATTCGCCATTGCGAATAGAAGCTGCCAAGAATTTTACGTACCCCGTATCCAGACGCCTATTGACCGAAGTCTGGGAAAGGAAGGATGTGGCAATTTCGGGGGTTACCTTGATGATTCTCCAAGTGGGAGTTCCCTTCGGCTTATCCGGCTCTGCAGGAAAGATAGTCATACTCCGAATCGTAAGGCTACTGCGCTTGAGCCCTCTATTCTTGATTGTAAGTGATCAATTTTGATCAATGAGGGCGAAATTTGAACGCTCCTTACCTGTCAATCCAGCAAGGCAAGGCATGCTCGGAACTCGCAACACGATCAGGATGTTGTTGGCGCAGGCGTCGCTCCCGACGGACGGCCGATGATCCCAGGCTCGTTCCGGCGGGGGATGACCGGCTTGATGATGCGGGCGTTTGCGTAGCTAGCCTCAATGAAGGTTGCTGGCGTAGCCCTTGTCGATCATGGGCTAGCTCTGCGTGACGTTGCCCCAGTGGTGATCACGCAGAGGGCGTCCGCCGTCGCTGATCAGGTGGTGCTTGCTGCCTGTTGTGCGGGGCCTTGAACACCCCGGCCTCTCCTGCCGATGGCCAATCCTTCACTAGCAGGTCTGTCCGGATCCGAGGCGTAGGCCCCGCAGCAAGTGCTGTCAGGTGATGCCGGTGCAGGGGACGGATCGCCTAGAAGAGCCAGCGAGGGCCACCACCCCGATTATGGAGTAGCAGCCCTCGCGGCACTCTGGGACCAAGTCATGCGGTACACATTCGGTGTACCAAGGGGCAGGCAGTAAGCGGTATCAGCGGGAACGAGTGAGAAGAGCCTTCACAGGTCACAGCATCTACGGGATAATCGCCCCGTCGCCAGCTCTCGCCTCCTAGATGTCGAAGTAGAGCTCAAACTCGTGCGGGTGCGGGCGCAGCTGGATCGGGGCGATCTCGTTGGTGCGCTTGTAGTCGATCCACGTCTCGATCAGGTCGGACGTGAACACACCGCCGGCCTGGAGGTACTCGTTGTCCGCTTCCAGCGCCTCAAGGACGGCCGGCAGCGACGTCGGGACCTGGGGGACGCCCGCGTGCTCCTCGGGGGCGAGCTCGTAGAGGTCCTTGTCGATCGGCTCCGCGGGCTCGATCTTGTTCTTGACGCCGTCGAGACCGGCGAGCAGCAGCGCCGAGAACGCCAGGTACGGGTTGGACGACGGGTCCGGGGCGCGGAACTCGACGCGCTTGGCCTTCGGGTTCGACCCCGTGATCGGGATGCGCATGGCGGCCGAGCGGTTGCGCTGCGAGTACACCAGGTTGACCGGGGCCTCGAAGCCGGGCACCAGACGGTGGTAGGAGTTCACCGTGGGGTTGGTGAACGCCAGCAGCGACGGGGCGTGCTTGAGGATGCCGCCGATGTAATAGCGCGCGGTGTCCGACAGGCCCGCGTAACCCTGCTCGTCGTAGAACAGCGGGACACCGCCCTGCCAGAGCGACTGGTGGACGTGCATGCCCGAACCGTTGTCACCGAAGATCGGCTTCGGCATGAAGGTCGCGGTCTTGCCGTTGCGCCAGGCGACGTTCTTCACGATGTACTTGAAGAGCATCAGGTCGTCCGCCGCGGCCAGCAGCGTGTTGAACTTGTAGTTGATCTCGGCCTGACCGGCCGTGCCCACCTCGTGGTGCTGACGCTCGACCTGAAGGCCCTGGCGGTCCAGCTCCAGCGAGATCTCGGCGCGCAGGTCGGCGAAGTGGTCCACCGGCGGGGCGGGGAAGTAGCCGCCCTTGTAGCGGACCTTGTAGCCGCGGTTGTCCTCGACGGCACCCGTGTTCCAGGCGCCGGCCTCGGAGTCGATGTGGTAGAAGCCCTCGTTGGCGGAGGTGTTGAAGCGCACCGAGTCGAAGACGTAGAACTCGGCCTCGGGGCCGAAGTACGCGGTGTCGGCGATTCCGGTGGAGGCCAGGTACGCCTCCGCCTTCTTGGCGATGTTGCGGGGGTCACGGCTGTACTGCTCGCCCGTGATCGGGTCGTGGATAAAGAAGTTGATGTTGACCGTCTTGTCGCGACGGAAGGGGTCCAGCCGCGCAGTCGACAGATCGGCGCGCAGCGCCATGTCGGACTCGTGGATCGCCTGGAAGCCGCGGATCGAGGAGCCGTCGAAGGCCAGTTCCTCGGTCGGGTCGAACACCGCCGCCGGGATCGTGAAGTGCTGCATCACTCCTGGCAGGTCACAGAACCGGACATCGATGAACTTGACGTCCTCGTCGGCGATGTACTTCTTCGCGTCGTCGGCGTTCTGGAACATCCAACTCCTCCTACTCCCGGCCCGGGAGGGCGGGGGTTGCAACTCGGTCGTGAGGCCAGTGCGGTGGCACACGCAAGACCCGACCATAGGTAGACGGGATTTCTCCAGCGTGACCCGTTTGTTTCGCACAAGTTAACCGGACGGCGGTCGGAGTGCCCCGGTCCACTCGACGCACCAGGGGCACGGCGACCCGATGTGTGGTGCACCACAGGACCGTACGGACCCGATCGCCGGGCCGGGCGCCATGAGCCCCCGCTTCTCGCCGGTGGACGTTCCGCGACCATTTACGGGGACACCAGCCGTGAGATCGCAGAGCGCGGCACAGTACCGTGGACGGGTGGACAACAGGCAAGTAATCGGATCGTGGCTCTCCGGGCCCCGCGCGGCCGTCGAACAGATGGGGGCCGACCTCGGGCACCGTGGTCAGCGGCTCGGCCTGCCGGAGTCGGGCCCCGGCTCCATGGCCCCGCTCGGGAGGCGCTTCGGCGCACTCTTCATCGACTGGGGGCTCTGCCTGCTCATCGCCTCCGGCTTCTTCGCCGCAGGCAGTCAGCAGGCCGCCGGCAACTGGGCGCTCGGAATCTTCCTCCTGCTGAGCCTGCTCACCGTCGGCACCGTCGGCTCGACTCCCGGCAAGCGCATCTTCGGGCTCCGCGTCATCTCCGTACACGGTGGGCGACTCAGCGTCCCCCGTGTCCTCCTGCGTAGCGTGCTGCTCGGCCTGGCGATCCCGGCCCTGATCTGGGACCGCGACGGCCGGGGGCTCCACGACCGCCTCTCCCGCGCCGTTCAGGTGCGGATCTAGCGCGCTTCTGAACGAGAGGCCCTGGGAGTCCGGGGCGGGGGGCACGCGCCGCCCGCATGCCCTTGGGCATCGGACCCTTCGGCAGCGACATATGGCCCATGGGGTCGCCCTGGCGCGCAGTCTGCCCTCGACGAGCATGCGGACTTGGTCGAACGTCACGGCAGTTCGAGTACGCGGAAGAACATGCGGAAGGGGCGGTTCGGACTCACTGTCCGGGCCGCCCCTTCGTGACGTGTGGTGGTGTGGCCTAGCGCATCTTCGGGCCGCCGCGCGGCATCCGCATGCCCTTGGGCATCGGACCCTTCGGCAGCGGCATGTTGCTCATGAGGTCGCCCATGGCGCGCAGTCGGTCATTGGTCGCCGTCACCTGCGGGCCGGTCAGTACGCGGGGCAGCTTCAGCATGGTCGTACGGACCTTCTTCAAAGGCACCTGGCCCTCGTCCGTACCCACCAGGATGTCGTGCACCGGCACGTCCACCACGATGCGTGCCATCTTCTTCTTCTCGGCCGCCAGCAGGGACTTCAGCCGGTTCGGGTTGCCCTCGGCCACCAGCACGATGCCCGCCTTGCCGACCGCCCGATGCACCACGTCCTGGCTGCGGTTCATCGCCACCGCCGGTGTGGTCGTCCAGCCCCGGCCGATGTTCTGGAGCACTGCGGCAGCCGCGCCCGGCTGGCCCTCCATCTGCCCGAAGGCCGCCCGCTCGGCCCGGCGCCCGAAGACGATCGCCATCGCGATGAAAGCGATCAGGAAACCGAGGATCCCGAGATAGATCGGGTAGTCGAGCCAGAATCCGATCGCGAGGAAGACACCGAAGGTGACGATTCCCACAGCCGCGAGGACGAGACCGATCTTGGAATCGGCCTTCCTGGTCATCTTGTAGGTCAGAGCGATCTGCTTCAGTCGCCCCGGGTTCGCAGCAGCGTCAGTGCTGTCGGATTTTGCCTTCCTCGCCATAACCGGAAGTTTACGTGGCTTGGGAAGCGCGACCAGCCACGGCCTCCAGTACATGCTGGGTTTCGACCCGGTCCTTGGCCCGACGGCGGTCTTCCAGGACCGATGTCCAGGCATTGCGCCGCGCCGTGCGGTGCCCGCGCCCGAGGAGCAGTGACTCCACGGTGCGCAGCGCGTCGGTGACGGACGGAAGAGTGGTTGCGTGCACGGGACGTACCGGCGCGGCCTGCATGATTGCGGTCCCCTCGGGATGTACGGGCAGGAAGGTGCGGGGGGTGTGGTGCTGGAGAATCAGGGTTACTGATTGGTGTTACCAGTGGGTGACCGACCGGTCAAACACTGATGAAACCTCTACGTGTCTGCCCTAAAGCCGCGGAAAACGCGGCAGCGGCCCCCGCACCGCCCCTACCTGCGGGGAGCGCGTGGGCCGCTGCCGACCTGGCAGTACTTGCCGGTAGCTGCTTGTGCCTGAATTCACAGGAGCTAAAGGGTGTTGCAGAAGGCTCTGTTCTGGGCATTTTGCCTGTATGGGTGGGGTGTTGCGGGCTGAGCCGGTGTGGGTGGAGACGTTCAC
>NZ_JBHYZO010000017.1:0-127062 GCF_042753785.1 Streptomyces sp. NPDC059256
GGTGGTGTGATCAAGATGGTGATGGCGATGCGGCATGGTGTGGTGCCGCGTACGTTGCATGTGGATGAGCCGTCTCCGCATATCGACTGGTCGGCAGGAGCCGTCGAGCTGGCTACCGAGCCGGTGGAATGGGCCGAGGATCCAACCAGGCCCCGCCGAGCAGCGATCTCGTCCTTCGGCTTCAGCGGCACCAACGCACACGTCATTCTCGAAGAGCCGCAGTCGGCTGTGCCTCCCCGACAACAGCATGCTGGGCAGCCCGCTGGACAGTTGACATACCCTTGGGTCTTCTCGGCCAAGACCCCGGAAGCGCTGCGTGAACAGGCACATCGTGCCTTGTTGTTCGCTCGGGGTCAGCTGCAAGGAGCCGACGGACCTCGAATCGCCAAGGACATTGCGTACTCGCTGGCTACCACCCGAGCCGCACTGAGTCACCGTGCCGCCGTGTGTGGGACTGGCATACAAGAGGTTCTGGAGGGCTTGACTGCCCTCGCTCATGGTGAGCCCTCTGCCTCTGCCGTCAGCGCTCTTGCTTCGTCTGATGCCAGGCTGGCGTTTGTGTTTTCGGGGCAGGGGAGTCAGTGGTGGGGTATGGGGCGTGGGTTGTATGAGTCGTTCCCGGTGTTTGCGGATGTGTTTGATGCGGTGTGTGTTGAGTTGGATGGGCTGTTGGGGTGTTCGTTGCGGGAGGTGTTGTTTGAGGGTGATGGGTCGGGTCTCTCCGGTACGGGGTTGACTCAGCCTGCGTTGTTTGTGGTGGAGGTGGCGTTGTGTGGGTTGTTGGAGTCATGGGGTGTGGTTCCTGGTGTGGTGGCGGGTCATTCGGTGGGTGAGTTCGCTGCGGCTTATGTGGCAGGGGTGGTGTCGTTGGAGGATGCGTGCCGCTTGGTGGTAGCCCGTGGCCGGTTGATGGAGGACCTTCCGTCGGGTGGGGTGATGGTCGCCGTCGAAGCCTCCGAAGCCGATGTCCTCCCCCTCCTCACCGGCCTGGAGGACCAGGTCGGGATCGCCGCAATCAATAGCCCCACCTCGATCGTGCTCTCCGGCACCCACGACGCAGTCACCACAGTCGTGGAACAGCTAGGGGAGCGTCGCTCGAAGGCACTGACCGTCTCCCATGCCTTCCACTCACCCTTGATGGATCCGATGCTGGACGCCTTCCGCACGGTCGCCGAGAGCATCACCTTCCATGAGCCGAAGCTGCCGATCGTCTCCACGGTCACCGGACGCCAGATCACCGCAGGTGAGATGTCGAACCCCGAGTACTGGGTTCAGCACATCCGCCAACCCGTCCGCTACGCGGATGCGGTCCAGGCTCTGGCCGAGCAGGGCGTGAACGTCTTCCTCGAAGTCGGCCCCGGCGGAGTCCTGACCGGGTTGACCCAAACCAACCTCGACCACGCAACCGCCATCCCCACCCTCCGCCCGAACACCGCGGAAGACCTCTCCCTCACCACAGCCCTCGCCCACCTCCATGTCCACGGCACCCCGATCGACTGGCCCGCTCTCTACACCGGCCGCGGCGCCCAACTCGTCGACCTCCCCACCTACCCCTTCCAACGCGACCGCTACTGGCTCGAAGCCTCTCCCACGGCCGGGGACCTCACCGTCGCTGGAGTGGAGGACGCAGGCCACCCGTTCCTCGGCGCCGCAGTCTCCCTCGCCGACGGTGAAGGGCTTGTGCTAACGGGCCGAGTATCGCTCGCCACTCACCCCTGGCTCGCGGAGCACACCGTCATGGGCTCCGTGCTCCTTCCCGGCACTGCCCTGGTCGACCTCGCCCTGCATGCGGCACGTGAGCAGAGCATCGGCTGTGACCGGATGGACGACTTCACCCTGGAATCACCGATCGTCATTCCCGAGGATTCGGCGGTCCAACTGCAACTACGGGTGGCTGCACCGGGTGCAGACGGCGAGCGGGCCTTGAGAATTCACTCCCGTGCCCTGCCTGCGACGAGTGACGAACCCTGGACGAGTCATGCCCGTGGCACGATCTTGCCCCCCACCTCAGCCGCGACACCCCTCCCGGCTGGTGATCTGACCCCCTGGCCCCCACATGAAGCGAAGCCCATCGCAACCGAGTTCCTCTATGGGCAACTGACGGATCTGGGTCTGGACTACGGCCCCCTGTTCCGTGGGGTGAAGAGTGCATGGAGCCAAGCGGATGTTCTCTACGCCGAGGTGGAGTTGCCGGCCGGAGCCGACGTCTCGGGGTTCGGTGTTCACCCGGCACTGCTGGACGCCTCCCTGCATGTGATGGCGCTCGGCGATCAGCTCGGGGCGGTCAGCCCACCTGCTGAGCGGTCGGCCCGAGTTCCCTTTTCATGGAGCGGTGTCACCGCCCACCTGGCGCACCCCTCCACCAGCCGCTCACTACGCGTCCGTATCGCTCCGACCGGGCCGGACTCCGTGTCGCTGTTGGCTGCCGATGCGTCCGGACGACCCATTGTGTCCGTCGAATCCCTCGTTCTGCGTCCGATATCGACCGAACAGCTGGCTGTTGCCCGCAGTGGTCGATCACGGGACTCGATCTTCCGGCTGGAGTGGACGGAACTATCCCTCCCAGGAGGGGTGGATACGGCGGGGAGTGGGGCCGCCCGTGCCGCAAGTCGTGTCGTGACATTCGAATCGGCTCGCTCGACATCGTCTCCTGAAGCGGCGGGAGCGCATGCCCGTCGTGCCCTGGAACTCGTACAGGAGTGGTTGGAACCATCGTCTTCGGCAAGAGAGGAACAAGGGCGGCTCGTTCTGGTGACGAGGAACGCCGTTGCCGTCGATGCTCGTGACGCTGGCGGGCTCGATGTGGCACAGGCCACCGTGTGGGGCCTGCTCAGGTCCGTGCAGGCGGAACATCCGGAGCGCTTCGTCCTGGTGGACGTGGAGGGTACGCCCGACGACGGGCCCGGGGTGGTGACCGATAGCGGTCATGTGCACGACGATGACACCGCGGGGTTGGACCCCGAGGCAGTTCTTGAGCTGTTGGCCGCAGTTCCGGTCCACGAGCCACAGATCGCACTGCGCGGACAGCGCGCCTACGTACCGCGACTGACTCGCGCAGTGACCGATGCGCGACCTGCACACATCTCCGGGGACCTGAGGCTCGCCCCTGCCGGAACCGTCCTGGTGACCGGTGCGACCGGGGCACTCGGCCGGCTGATCACCCGTCATCTGGTCACTTCTCACGGTGTACGCCACCTGGTGTTGACCAGCCGTAGAGGCGCAGCCGCAACGGGGGCAGCTGCGTTGGAGGAGGAACTGGCGAGCCTGGGCGCCGAAGTGTCCACCGTGGCGTGTGACGTGTCCGACCGGGCCTCGCTCGCTGCGCTGATCGATGCCATTCCGAGCGACCACCCACTGACCGCGGTGATCCATGCAGCGGGAGTCCTCGACGATGCATTGGTGGGGTCGCTGACCGCCGAACGATTGGAGAGCGTCTTCGCCCCCAAGGTCGAGGCCGCGTTCCACCTCCACCAGCTCACCCGAGAGCTCAACCTGTCGGCCTTCGTCCTGTTCTCGTCGCTCGCCGCCACTTTCGGCAATGCGGGACAGGCGAACTACGCCGCCGCGAACGCCTATATGGATGCCCTGGCACAGCTCAGGGCGGCACAGGGCCTTCCGGCCGTATCACTGGCCTGGGGACCCTGGGCAGGAGGCGGCGCAGCCGACGGTTCGGGCATGGCGGGTGAGGCCGATCCTCAGGCGCTCGCGCGCATGGCCCGAGCCGGTGTGTCGCCGCTGTCCGCGGACGAGGGGCTCGCACTCTTCGACATGGTGACCGCCGCCGTCGTCGTCGCCACGGACAACACGGGCGCACCACAGAGCGAACTGAAGACCGCGCCGGAACCAGACCTGCCCGCCGTAGCGGCGGAGGGCGTGTACATCCCGGCCCGACTCAACCTCACCGCCCTCCGCAACAGGGCGGTCAATGGATCGCTCCCCGCGCTGCTGAGCGATCTGGTCCAGTTGCCCGGTGGCCGGCGCATTGCCGGCGCCCCGGCGCCGGCGGACCTCGCCGAGCGATTGGCAGGCGCCTCCGACGAGCAGCGCAGATCCACACTGCTGAGCGTCGTGCGGGCCGAGGTCGCGGCGGTCCTGGGACATGCATCGGTCGAGGCCGTCGGAGCCGCGCAGGCATTCAGGGACCTCGGGTTCGATTCACTGACCGCTGTTGAACTCCGCAACAGGCTCGGTACTGCCACCGGATTGCGCCTGCCGGCGAGCCTCCTCTTTGACCACCCCAACCCCCATGCTCTTGCCGAACACCTCGGTGCCGAACTACCGCGCACCTCAGCCGGCGGCACACCGGAGGCCACGACTCCGTCCCTGCTCGCCGAGATCGATCGGCTGGCGGCAGCACTCGACCTCTCTCCGTACGACAAGGGAACCCGCGCCACCGTCACCATGCGGCTGGAAGTCCTGCTCGCGAAGTGGCAGGACACGGGCCGGAGTACGGGAGCGAACGGCGAGGCCGCCACCGGCACGGCTGCAGAGGCCGATGCCGTACTAGAGGTACAAGCCGCCTCCGACGACGAACTCTTCGAGCTGCTCGACGACGAGCTCGGCACCCACTGATCGACAAGCACGAATTCCCCTGGCGTTGAGGAACAGAATTCAGATGACCACTGATGTGAACAAGCTCCGGGACTACCTCAAGCGTGCCACTGTCGATCTCCGCCATGCACGTCAGCGACTCCGCGAGGCCGAGAGCAAGAACCGTGAACCGATCGCCATCGTCGGGATGAGCTGCCGGTTCCCCGGCGGGGTGCGGTCGCCCGAGGACCTGTGGAGCCTGGTCGAATCCGGCGGCGACGCGATATCGGGCTTTCCCACCGACCGCGGCTGGGACCTCGACGCACTCTTCCACCCGGACCCGGAACACCCGGGAACCAGCTACACCCGAGAAGGTGGCTTCCTCCATGACGCCGCGGACTTCGACGCCGACTTCTTCGGCATCGGCCCCCGTGAGGCGCTCGCCATGGACCCGCAGCAGCGCCTCATCCTGGAAGCCTCCTGGGAGGCGGTCGAGAGGGCCGAGCTGGATCCCGCGGCTCTGAAGGGCAGTCGTACCGGAGTCTTCGCGGGAGTCATGTACCACGACTACGTCTCCCGGCTGCCCGTCATGCCCGAGGGCATCGAAGGCTATGTGAGCACCGGAAACACCGGCAGTGTCGTCTCCGGTCGCATCGCCTACACGCTCGGTCTCGAAGGGCCGGCGGTGACGATCGACACTGCCTGCTCCTCCTCCCTCGTCGCACTCCATCTCGCCGTCCAAGCACTGCGGCAGGGCGAATGCGACCTCGCACTCGCGGGGGGCGTGACGGTGATGGCGGGCCCCACGACGTTCGTCGAGTTCAGCCGCCAGCGCGGGTTGGCACCCGATGGACGGTGCCGAGCGTTCGCGGCCTCCGCGAACGGCACCGGTTGGTCCGAAGGCGTCGGAATGCTCCTGGTGGAGCGGTTGTCCGACGCCCACCGCCTCGGGCACCCGGTCCTGGCCGTGGTGCGTGGCTCGGCCGTCAACCAGGACGGCGCGAGCAACGGGCTGACCGCACCCAACGGCCCCTCCCAGGTGCGGGTCATCCACCAGGCCCTTGCCAATGCCAGGCTGGCCCCCGCCGATGTGGACGCCGTCGAAGCGCACGGTACGGGTACGTCGTTGGGCGACCCGATCGAAGCGCAGGCGCTGCTGGCCGCCTACGGCAAGGACCGCGACAGCGACCGTCCGCTGTGGCTCGGATCGGTCAAGTCCAACCTCGGACACACCCAGGCGGCGGCCGGCGTGGCCGGTGTGATCAAGATGGTGCAGGCACTGCGCCACGGAGTAGTGCCGAAGACCCTGCACATCGATTCCCCGACTCCGCACGTCGACTGGTCGGCCGGCGCCGTGCACCTGGCCACCGCCAACACTCCCTGGCCTGAGCAGGACAGACCACGCCGTGCGGCAGTGTCGGCGTTCGGTGTCAGCGGCACCAACGCCCATGTCGTCATCGAACAGCACGAGGTCATCGAAGAGCACGAGCCCCAACTCGCCGCCGAGCCCTCGTCCCGGCCTTCCGACGACCAGGACCGCACCACGGCCGGGGCGCAGGAGAGCGGGACCGTCCACACCGACGCCCCATCGCGCCACATCGTGGAGACGACCGAGGGCGGGCCCGACCAGGCCGGTCAGCAGGCGCTCATCCCCTGGCCGCTCTCCGGCAAGAGTGCGGCAGCGCTGGCGGAGCAAGCCGACCGACTCCGCTCCCATCTCGCCAAGGAAGGCGCGGAAGGGGCGGCATCAGGCCAGCCGCGCCCGAGCGACATCGGGTACTCACTCGCCACGACGCGCACCGACCTGGCCCACCGCGCCGTGCTGCTCGCCAACGACCGATCGGGCCTGGCGGCGGCCCTGGACGCGCTCGCCGACGGCACGGCCGCGCCCACGGGCACCCACGTGGTGCGCGGCATCGCCGACGACACCCGACAGGTCGCGTTCGTCTTCCCCGGACAAGGCTCCCAGTGGCCGCTGATGGCGCTCCAGCTGCTGGATGCCTCGTCGGTCTTCCGAAACAGGATCGCCGAGTGTGAGCAGGCCCTGGCTCCCCATGTCGACTGGTCGCTCACCGAGGTGTTACGAGGTGCACCGGGGGCGCCGGGCCTCGAACGGGTCGATGTCGTTCAGCCGGTGCTCTTCGCCGTGATGGTGTCGCTGGCCGAGGTGTGGCGCTCGTACGGTGTCCGTCCCTCAGCCGTTGCCGGACACAGTCAGGGAGAAATAGCAGCGGCCTGTGTCGTGGGAGCCCTCTCGATCGAGGACGCCGCGAAGGTGGTCGCCCTGCGCAGCCGAGCCCTGATCGCCCTCGCAGGCAAGGGCGGCATGCTGTCCGTCGGACTGTCGCTGGAGGACCTCACCCCACGGATGGAGGCTTGGGGAGAGCGGATCTCAATCGCAGCCGTCAACAGCCCCACGTCCATCGTCGTGTCGGGCGACCCCACCGCCCTGACGGAACTCAGGGACGCCCTGCACTCCGAAGACATCCGGGCGCGAATGATCGCCGTCGACTACGCCTCCCACTCCGCACACGTCGAAGAGGTACGCGAACGAGTGCTCACCGCGCTCGCGGACGTCGTTCCCCAACGGTGTGATGTGCCCTTCTACTCCACGGTCACCGGAACGCTGCTGACGACGGACGAACTGGACGCCGAGTACTGGTACCGCAGCCTGCGGCAGACCGTGCGCTTCGACGAAGTCACCCGTGCCCTGGTCCACGACGGACACACCGCACTCATCGAGGTCAGTGCCCACCCGGTGCTCACCATCGGTATGCAAGAGACCCTCGACGACCTCAACAGCACCGGCGTCGCCCTCGGCACCCTGCGCCGCAACGAAGGCGGCATGGACCGCATCGTGCAGTCGTTGGCCGAGGCCCATGCCCAGGGCGTTGCCCTCGACTGGCCCGCGGTCTTCGCCGAAGCCGTACCCCGCCGGGTCCAGCTGCCCACGTACGCCTTCCAGCGCCGGCGGTACTGGCTCGACGCGCCGCGCACCCCTGGTGACGCAGCCGGACTGGGACTGACGTCATTGGACCACCCACTGTTGGGCGCGGTCGTCGGTCTCGCCGATGCCGACGGTCTCCTGTTGACCGGCCGGCTCGCCACCCGAACTCATCCCTGGCTCGCCGACCATGTCGTGATGGGTACCGTCATCCTGCCCGGTGCGGCGTTCGTGGAACTCGCGATCCGCGCAGGGGACCACCTCGGCTGCGACCTCCTCACCGAACTGACCCTCCAGGCGCCGCTGATCGTCCCCGAACACGCCGGTGTCGTCGTACAGGTCTCGGTCGGCCAAGCCGGCGGCTTCGGCGAACGATCCCTCGCCATCCACTCGCGCGCCGAGGACACGGACCCCGACGGCACCTGGACCTGCCACGCCACCGGTGTGCTGATGCCCGATAACCCCGGCGCCACCACCGCGACCCTCACCCCGGACGGCACAGAAACGGACGTCTGGCCACCCACCGGTTCGACCCCCCTCGACCTCACGGACTTCTATGACCGTCTGGCCGAACACTCCTTCGGCTACGGCTCCGCATTCCAAGGGCTCCGCGCCGCCTGGCAGCGGGGGAACGAGGTGTTCGCCGATGTGTCCCTGCCGGCGGACCCTGACATCCAGAGCGACGCGGCCAGGTTCGGCCTCCACCCGGCACTCCTCGACGCGGCGCTCCACAGCGTCGGGTTCGGCCCCATCGGCGACATGGGCGCCGGACGGATCGCCTTCGCCTGGGAGAACGTACGCCTGTACGCCACCGGAGCAACCCGACTGCGAGTGCGCATCACCCCCGCGGGCAGCGATGCCGTGGCCGTGGTCGTTGCGGATGACATGGGTCGGACGGTCGCCGCCGTCGACACCCTCACCTTCCGTGAAGCACGTGAAGAACACTTGCGCGCCGCACTGGCCGAGCAACATCGGGCCCTCTACCGCACGGACTGGCACGGCACTCCATTCACGGACGCCGGTGTGAACACGATCGGGACATGTGCCCTCATCGGAGTCGCGGCGAACAGCCCGATCGACCGTGTAGCCGAGGGACTGCGCGGGAGTGGGGCGAGCCCGGACGTCCACCAAGACCTCGCGACCCTCGCCGACTCCATCTCTGCCGGCGCACTCGTGCCTGAAACGGTCATCGCCATCGCGCCGATGCTCGACGGGGGCTGCGCACGTCCGCTCGACAACATGGCCGGGAACGACACGCGCACCGATGCGGAAGTCGTACGAGAGACCACGAAGGACACCCTCGCCTTCATCCAGGACTGGCTCGGCGACCGACGATTCGCCGGCACTCGGTTGATCATGCTCACCCAAGGTGCAGTCGCCGTGCCCCGACCGGACGGCAAGACACCGGACACCCACCCCGAGCACGCTGCCAT
This sequence comes from Streptomyces sp. NPDC059256, assembly GCF_042753785.1. Classification (NCBI taxonomy): domain Bacteria; kingdom Bacillati; phylum Actinomycetota; class Actinomycetes; order Kitasatosporales; family Streptomycetaceae; genus Streptomyces; species Streptomyces sp. NPDC059256. The sequence continues at coordinate 8,908 of NZ_JBHYZO010000017.1, forward strand.
CTGGGGCCTGATCCGCTCGGCCCAGTCTGAGCAGCCGGGCCGCTTCGTCCTCGCGGACACCGATGGGCAGTCGGCGTCACTTCGCCACCTCCCCGATGCGATCGCAACCGACGAGCCCCAGTTCGCCCTTCGCGCGGGAACGATGTCCGTACCGAGGTTGGCACCAGTGACGATCGGCGCGCCCTCGACGTCCACCACTCCCGGTGAACTCAATCCGCACGGCACTGCACTGATCACCGGTGGTACAGGAGCCCTCGGCAGACTGCTTGCGGCACACCTCATCACCCACCACCACATACGCAACATCGTTCTGACCAGCCGCCGAGGTCCGGACGCCGAAGGCATGGACCAGCTCCTCGCCGAACTGTCCGCGCTCGACGACTCCGTGACCGTCACCATTGCGGCCTGCGACGCAGCCGACAGACGCTCCCTCGCCGCCCTCCTCGCTGCCCTCCCCGAAGACCGGCCCCTGACCGCAGTTGTCCATGCCGCCGCTGTCGTCGCAGGCGGCCTCATCCCCTCCCTCACCGGAGACGATCTCAACCTGGTCTTGCGACCCAAGGTCGATGCCGCCCTCAACCTCCATGAGCTCACCCGAGACATGGAACTCGCGGCCTTCGTCCTCTTCTCGTCCTTCGCCGGCACACTCGGCGGCGCCGGACAGGGCGCCTACGCTGCGGGCAACGCCTTCCTCGACTCGCTCGCCGAACACCGAAAAGCACACGGACTGCCTGCTACCTCCCTCGCCTGGGGAGTCTGGGACGCGCGGGGCGAACAGACCCGACTCAAGACCAGCGACCTGAACCGCATGACCCGAGCCGGACTCGTACCGCTTGACGCGAGCGAGGGCCTGCGCCTGTTCGACACCGCACTCGCCCTCGGCGACCCGGTCCTCGCACCGGTACACCTCGATCTGGCCGCACTGCGCGCCCGAGCCACATCAGGTCCAGTGCCTCCCCTCCTCCGCGGCTTGATCCGCACACCGTCCCGGCGCTCCGCCACCACATCGGCACTCACCGGCGCCCAAGGCGCACTCTCGGCAGAGCTGGCAGCACTAGCCGAGCTGCCCCCCGGCGAACGCACAGCGGCCATGGTCACACTCGTACGCGCTCAGGCAGCCGCTGTCCTCGGTCACGCGGCCCCCGACGCCATCGACCCTGAGCGGGCTTTCCGAGAGCTCGGCTTCGACTCCCTCGCCGCCATGGAACTCCGCAACCGGCTCGGCACTGTCGTCGGCGTCCGGTTGCCGGCCACTGTCGTCTTCGACCACCCAACTCCTTCCTCGCTCGCAGAGCACCTGCTTCGAGAGATCCCCGGGGCCGGCCCCAAGGCGGGCACTGCCGCACGTGCTGCTGAGCCTTCCCACCGCAGTACCGATGAGCCCATCGCGATCGTGGGCATGGGCTGCCGCTTCCCCGGTGATGTGTCCGGCCCTGAAGACCTCTGGCACCTGCTGGTCACGGAGACCGACGCCATCACCGGCCTTCCGACCGACCGCGGATGGGACCTGGACGCCCTCTACGACCCGGACCCGGCGAACCCTGGCACCAGCTACGTCCGTGAAGGCGGATTCCTGCACGGCGCTGCCCGGTTCGACCCCGACTTCTTCGGGATCTCGCCTCGTGAAGCCCTTGCCATGGACCCTCAGCAGCGACAACTCCTCGAAGTCAGCTGGGAGACCTTCGAGCGGGCAGGCATCGACCCTGCACAACTGCGGGGCAGCCGGACAGGTGTCTTCGCGGGAACCAACGGACAGGACTACGCGGCCGGGCTGACCGAGCAATCGGAAGACGCCCTAGAAGGCCATCTTTTGACTGCCAACTCGGCGTCGGTGGTCTCGGGGCGGTTGTCGTACACGTTTGGTCTTGAGGGGCCTGCGGTGACGGTGGATACGGCGTGTTCTTCGTCGTTGGTGGCGTTGCATCTCGCGGTTCAGTCGTTGCGGCAGGGCGAATGCGATCTGGCGCTTGCCGGTGGCGTCACCGTCATGTCCACCCCTGGCGCACTGATCGGCTTCAGCCGGCAGCGTGGCCTAGCCAAGGACGCCCGCTGCCGAGCCTTCGCCGCCTCGGCCGACGGCACGGGACTGTCCGAAGGTGTGGGGATGCTGTTGGTGGAGCGGTTGTCGGATGCTCGTCGGCAGGGGCATCCGGTACTTGCGGTGGTGCGGGGTTCGGCGGTGAATCAGGATGGTGCGTCGAATGGTCTTACCGCGCCGAATGGTCCTGCGCAGCAGCGGGTGATTCGCCAAGCGTTGGCGAATGCCGGTTTGGGTTCTGCTGATGTGGATGTGGTGGAGGCGCATGGTACGGGTACGTCGTTGGGTGATCCGATTGAGGCGCAGGCGTTGTTGGCGACCTATGGTCAGGATCGGCCGGCGGATCGTCCGTTGCTGCTTGGTTCGTTGAAGTCGAACATTGGTCATACGCAGGCGGCTGCGGGTGTGGGTGGTGTGATCAAGATGGTGATGGCGATGCGGCATGGTGTGGTGCCGCGTACGTTGCATGTGGATGAGCCGTCTCCGCATATCGACTGGTCGGCAGGAGCCGTCGAGCTGGCTACCGAGCCGGTGGAATGGGCAGCGGAAGGGCGGCCTCGTCGGGCAGGGGTTTCCTCGTTCGGGGTGAGCGGCACCAACGCCCACATCGTCATCGAACAAGCCCCGGTCGAGAATCGCACGACGCATGTGGATCCGCAGACGGACGCCGGTCCGGTCGTTCAGCCCTGGCTGGTATCAGCCAAGGACGAGAAGGGACTGCGAGCTCAGGCGGAACTCCTCCTGGCCCATGTCCAGAGCACCCCGGACCTTGATCTTGGTGACATCGCCCTCTCGCTGGCGACCACGCGCGCCTTCTTCCCCCACCGGGCAGCAGTCGTCGGCAGCGGGCGTGATGAATTGCTGCGCGGATTGTCCGCCCTGACCATGCCGGATCGTGAAGCCCACCAGGACCTGGTTTCCGGCATCGTGCTGCCCACCCTGAAGACGGCGTTTGTGTTTTCGGGGCAGGGGAGTCAGTGGTGGGGTATGGGGCGTGGGTTGTATGAGTTGTTCCCGGTGTTTGCGGATGTGTTTGATGCGGTGTGTGTCGGGTTGGATGGGTTGTTGGGGTGTTCGTTGCGGGAGGTGTTGTTTGAGGGTGATGGGTCGGGGTTGGCTGGTACGGGGTTGACGCAGCCTGCGTTGTTTGTGGTGGAGGTGGCGTTGTGTGGGTTGTTGGGGTCGTGGGGTGTGGTGCCTGGTGTGGTGGCGGGTCATTCGGTGGGTGAGTTCGCTGCGGCTTATGTGGCGGGTGTGGTGTCGTTGGAGGATGCGTGCCGGTTGGTGGTGGCTCGCGGCCGGTTGATGGAGGATCTTCCGTCGGGTGGGGTGATGGTCGCGGTCGAAGCCTCCGAAGCCGATGTCCTCCCGCTCCTGGCCGGCCTGGAGGACCGGGTGGGGATTGCGGCGGTCAATAGCCCCACTTCGATCGTGCTCTCCGGCACCCACGACGCAGTCACCGCGGTCGTGGAACAGTTGGGTGATCGTCGTTCGAAGGCGCTGACGGTCTCCCATGCTTTCCATTCGCCGTTGATGGTTCCGATGCTGGACGCCTTCCGTATGGTCGCGGAGAGTGTCACCTTCCATGAGCCGAAGCTGCCGATCGTCTCCACGGTCACCGGGCGCCTGATCACCGCAGGCGAGATATCGAACCCGAACTATTGGGTTCAGCACATTCGCCAGCCGGTCCGTTACGCGGATGCGGTCCAGGCTCTGGCTGAGCAGGGGGTGAATGTCTTCCTCGAAGTCGGCCCTGGCGGAGTGTTGAGCGGCTTGACCCAAACCAACCTCGACCAGGCAATCGCCATCCCGACCCTCCGCCCGAACACTGCGGAAGACCTCTCGCTCACCACAGCCCTCGCGCACCTCCATGTCCACGGCACCCCGATCGACTGGCCCGCCTTCTACACCGGCCGCGGCGCCCATCTCGTCGACCTCCCCACCTACCCCTTCCAACACCAGCACTACTGGGTATCGCCGATAGGGGCTCGCGAACCCGAAGTCGGGATGCATCCGTCAGATATGGAATTCTGGAATGCGGTGGAGAGCCAGGACCTTGCGGCGATGGCGGAACGGCTTGAGCTCCAGGTCGACGCCGACACGCCGTTCGGCACCGTACTCCCAGCACTCTCGCAGTGGCGCCGGCACCAGCGTGATCAGTCGACCATCGACGGCTGGCGATACCAAGTGTTCTGGAGGGCACTCACCAGCCAGGAATCCACAGCTCCAAGCGGGTCTTGGCTCCTGGTTCTGCCCGAGGAAGCCGAGCATGTCACCGCGACCGTCCACGGAATCTCCCAAGCGCTACAAGGCCACGGTGTCGACGTCGTACGACTCGCCGTCGCTGTTCAAGAAGACCGGCAGTCCCTCGCCGGCCGCATCCGGAAGTTGTTCGACGAAGGCCAGGCCCCCACGGGGGTGCTCTCCTTGCTGGCGCTGGACGAAGAACCGCACCCTGACCACCACGAACTACCCGCAGGGCTCGCCCTCACCACCGTACTGATTCAGGCGCTGGGCGATGCAGAGCTGGCGGCACCTCTGTGGTGCGCAACCAAGGGCGCAGTGGCGATTGGCTCCTCCGAGACGGTGAACAGCGCCCGACAATCCATGATCTGGGGGCTTGGGCGCGCCACGGCGTTGGAGTACCCCTTGCGCTGGGGCGGCCTGGTCGACCTGCCTGCGAAGCTGGACGACCGTGCAGCAAAGCGACTGCTGTCGATCCTTGGCACATCGCCGGGGGGCGAGGATCAGTTCGCTGTGCGGGCTTCTGGAGTGTTCGTACGTCGTCTACGCCGGGCTGTCGTCGCAAGCGGCTCCGCCGAGTCGGAGTGGCAGCCGCGCGGCACGGTTCTCATCACCGGCGGAACCGGTGCGCTGGGAGCACAGGTCGCACGCCATTGGGCCCGGGCCGGAGCGGAACACATCGTGCTCACCGGACGGCGCGGGGCGCAGGCTCCCGGGGCCGTGGAACTTGCCACGGAACTGGATGCCCTGGGCGCGACGGTGACCATTGCGGCCTGTGATGTATCGAACCGTGAGGCCGTAGCGGATCTACTTGCGTCACTGCCCGTCGAGCACCATCCCCTGACAGCGGTGGTGCACGCGGCCGGCGTTCCCCAGTTCGGTCCCACCGATTCCTTGAGCTGTGCCGATCTCGCGGCCGTGCTCTCCGCCAAGGTGGCTGGGGCGATCCATCTGGATGAGCTGCTGGGCGATCGAGAGCTGGATGCCTTCGTCCTGTTCTCTTCTGTCGCCGGGGTATGGGGCAGTGGTGGGCAGGCAGCGTACTCCGCCGCCAACAGTTTCCTTGACGGGCTCGCGGAACAGCGCCGGTCCCGAGGGCTGACCGCCACGGCGGTGGCATGGGGACCGTGGGCCGACGCGGGCATGGCGGGCGACGACGAGGCGGAGGCTCATCTTCGGCGCCGCGGCCTGCCTTCGATGTCGCCCGACTTGGCACTCCATGCCCTCCAGCGGACCCTGCAACTGAACGACACCGCCACCGTGGTGGCCGACATCGACTGGGACCGATTCGCTCCCGCTTTCACCGTGACCCGGTCCAGTGCGCTGCTCGCCGATCTGGCCGAGGCCCAAAGTGCGTTGACCGTGTCGGAAGGTTCTGCTGCCGGAGCGGTGGAGAACGGGGCAGAGACAGGGGGATCGCAACTCGCTCGACTCTCGCCTAGCGAACGACGCCGAACCCTCCTCGAACTCGTACGCACCGAGGTGGCCCGAGCGCTGGGACACGTCGGACCCGAAGGCGTGGCGTCGGACCGTGCATTCAAGGACCTGGGCTTCGATTCGCTGACCGGCATCGAACTCCGCAACAGACTGCAACATCTCACCGGTCTCTCTCTGTCGACCACACTGGTGTTTGACCAGCCCAACGCGGAAGCACTCGCCACCTTCCTCAGCTCCGAGCTCGCCAGCGGTGACACGGCCGGGAGCGGAGACCGGTCGAGTGAAGAAACATCGACGGCAGTTAGCCACACCTTCTCCGGATCGGTGGTCGGCAACGGCGAGCCGATGGCGATCGTGGCCATGAGCTGCCGCTTCCCTGGCGGCGCGAACTCTCCCGAGGAGCTGTGGCAGCTACTCGCGAACGGAGTCGATGCCGTATCTCGGTTCCCCACCGATCGTGGCTGGAATCTCGAAGCTCTGTACCACCCGGACCCCGAGCACGCCGGCACCACATACGTCGACGAGGGAGCCTTCCTCTACGACGCAGGCCGATTCGACTCCGGATTCTTCGGAATCTCCCCCCGCGAGGCGTTGGCGATGGATCCCCAGCAGCGGCTGCTGCTGGAGACCTCCTGGGAGGCCCTGGAGCGGGCACGGCTCGCGCCATCCTCCCTGCGCGGCTCACGAACGGGAGTCTTCATCGGCTCCGGCTACCAGGGGTACGGCGCGGGCCTGGCCGACCTGCCGGAAGGTGTTGAGGGACATCTGCTCACCGGCTCAAGCAGCAGCGTCATGTCAGGTCGGATCGCCTATTCGCTTGGCCTTGAGGGGCCTGCCGTCACGGTTGACACGGCCTGCTCGTCATCGCTGGTCGCCCTTCACCTAGCCGTTCAGTCGCTACGGCAGGGCGAGTGTGAACTGGCACTCGTCGGCGGCGCTGCAGTGATGTCCAGCCCGAACGCGTTCATCGAGTTCAGCCGCCAGCGGGGACTTGCGGCCGATGGCCGCTGCAAGCCGTTTGCTGCGGCTGCGGATGGTACGGGTTGGGGTGAGGGTGTGGGGATGTTGCTGGTGGAGCGGCTGTCGGATGCTCGTCGGCTCGGTCATCCGGTCCTCGCTGTGGTGCGGGGGAGTGCGGTGAACCAGGATGGTGCGTCTAACGGTCTCACCGCGCCCAGTGGGCCCGCGCAACAGCGGGTCATCGAACAGGCCCTGGCCTCAGCCGGTCTGTCAGCCTCCGACGTGGATGCGGTGGAGGCCCATGGCACGGGGACCGCACTGGGCGATCCGATCGAGGCTCGCGCTCTGCTGGCCACGTACGGCCGGGAACGGCCGGCAGACCGTCCCCTCCTTCTTGGCTCACTCAAGTCGAACATCGGACACACTCAAGCCGCCTCGGGCATCGCCGGCGTCATCAAGACCGTCCTGGCGCTTCAGAACGGCCTGCTTCCCAAGACCCTGCACGTGGACGAGCCGTCACCGCATGTGGACTGGTCGGAAGGAACGGTGCAATTACTCGCTGAGTCGGTTCCGTGGGAGGACAATGGTCGGCCTCGCCGGGCAGCGGTGTCTTCCTTCGGGGTGAGCGGCACCAACGCCCACACCATCATCGAGCAGGCACCGGCCTCCGCCGACGAACCGGCCGAACGGGAGAGCAGCGACGGTGAGCGCCACCATCTCTGGGTGGTCTCCGGTAGGGACGAGGTGGCATTGCGTGACAACGCACGCAATCTCGCCACCTTCGCGCGGAAGGCTCAGGGGATTGCTCCGATGGATGTCGCCCATTCCCTGGCTGAGTCGCGTACGGCTCTGGCACACCGAGCTGTTGTCTTGGGTCGGACCACAGCCGAACTGACCGCCGGTCTTGATGGGCTGGGCAGAGGAGAGCACTCCGCCGAGACCGTCAGCGGTCTTGCTTCGTCTGATGCCAGGCTGGCGTTTGTGTTTTCGGGGCAGGGGAGTCAGTGGTGGGGTATGGGGCGTGGGTTGTATGAGTCGTTTCCGGTGTTTGCGGATGTGTTTGATGCGGTGTGTGTTGAGTTGGATGGGTTGTTGGGGTGTTCGTTGCGGGAGGTGTTGTTTGAGGGTGATGGGTCGGGGTTGGCTGGTACGGGGTTGACGCAGCCTGCGTTGTTTGTGGTGGAGGTGGCGTTGTGTGGGTTGTTGGGGTCGTGGGGTGTGGTGCCTGGTGTGGTGGCGGGTCATTCGGTGGGTGAGTTCGCTGCCGCTTATGTGGCAGGGGTGGTGTCGTTGGAGGATGCGTGCCGGTTGGTGGTGGCTCGTGGCCGGTTGATGGAGGATCTTGCGTCGGGTGGGGTGATGGTCGCCGTTGAAGCTTCCGAGGCCGATGTCCTCCCCCTCCTGGCCGGCCTGGAAGATCAGGTGGGGATCGCCGCAATCAACAGCCCCACCTCGATCGTGCTCTCCGGCGTGGAGGATGCGGTCACCACGGTCGTGGAACAGCTAGGGGAGCGGCGCTCCAAGGCACTGACCGTCTCCCATGCCTTCCACTCGCCGTTGATGGATCCGATGCTGGACGCCTTCCGTTCGGTCGCGGAGAGTGTCACCTTCCACGAACCGAAGCTGCCGATCGTCTCCACGGTCACCGGACGCCCGATCACCACAGGCGAGATCTCGAACCCCGAGTACTGGGTTCAGCACATTCGCCAACCCGTCCGCTACGCGGATGCTGTCCAGGCGCTCGCTGAGCAGGGGGTGAATGTCTTCCTTGAAGTCGGCCCTGGCGGAGTGTTGACCGGGTTGATACAAACCAACCTCGACCACGCAACCGCCATCCCAACCCTACGAGCAGATGCCCGGAGCGAAGACGCTGCGCTGCTCGCAGCGGCGGCCCGCCTCCATGTGCGCGGGGTGGACCTCCACTGGCCGGCAGTCCTGGGACCGCACCGGATGCGGCGCATCGACCTGCCCACATACTCCTTCCAGCGAGCCCACTACTGGCTCGACGCAGGCAACACAAACGCCGTTGGTCCCCTCAACGCCGAAGATCCGGCCGAGTCGGAGTTCTGGGACACCGTTGAGAACGGACGGCCCGATGCCGTACCCGAATGGCTTGGGCTACAGCAAGGCGCATCGGTCGACTCGGTCTTCGACGCACTCGCGACCTGGCGGCGCGAGAACCGCACCCGCACTGCTCTGGACGGCTTGCGCTACCACACCGTGTGGGAGCCGAAAACCGATCTCTCATCCGCATCCCTCTCCGGTACCTGGGTGGTCGTGACACCCGAAGAGGAAGAAGCCGGACCCTACATCCGCATGCTGCGGAGCAGAGGCGCGCAACCTCTGTTGGTGACGGTCGCCGACCCTGGAGTCGATAGGGAATCACTGGCCGTGCTGCTCGGCAAAGCCATGGCCGGCCACGACGCATCTCTCCACAGCGGCCAAGAGCACGACATCACCGGTGTGTTGTCGCTGCTGGCGATCGACGACCGGGTACACCCGGACCAGCCGGGTCTACCGTCCAGTTTGACGTCCACCGTCGCGCTGATCCAGGCACTGACCGACATGACGATGAATGCTCCCCTGTGGTGTGTCACACGGGCTGCGGTCTCCGTCAGTTCCTCTGAGCCGCCACTACGGCCGCTCCAGGGGCTCCTATGGGGCCTGGGGCGGGCGGTTGCGTTGGAAACTCCGGAGCGTTGGGGCGGGCTGGTCGATCTGCCTGCCACACCGGATGACCGGGCACTCACCCGGCTCGCGGATGTCCTGGCCGCGGCCGATGCCGAGGACCAGCTCGCCGTACGTGGCGCGACCGTGCTGGTACGCAGACTGACCCGCTCACCCCGGACCAGCGGCCCCGTCACCCACAACGGGTGGAAGCCCCGCGGAACCGTCCTGATCACAGGGGGTACGGGTGCACTCGGTGGGCACGCCGCCAGATGGCTGGCCCGCGCCGGAGCTGACCATCTGGTCCTCACCAGCCGCCGCGGGGCACAGGCCGAAGGCGCAGCGGAACTAGCAGCAGAGCTGGCGGACATGGGTACCAGGGTCACCATCGTGGCTGGTGATGTGGCTGACAGGGCGGCGGTTGCCCGGCTCCTTGCCTCCCTCGCAGACGACGCGGCCCCCCTCACCGGGGTCGTACACGCGGCAGGGCTTCCCCAGCTGAACTCGATCACCGACACCAGCCTTGAGGAACTGGCCGCAGTGGTGACTGCGAAGGTCGCGGGGGCGACCCACCTGGATGAGTTGCTGGGAGATCGAGAACTGGATGCCTTCATCCTCTTCTCGTCCGTGTCCGGAGTGTGGGGCAGCGGCAAGCAGGCCGCGTACTCGGCGGGCAATGCCTTCCTCGACGCGCTGGCCCACGACCGTCGTGCCAGAGGGCTCGCCGCTACGGCCGTCGCCTGGGGACCATGGGCCGAGAGCGGAATGGCAGCCGACGGTGGCGCCGAGGAATACCTTCGACTCAGCGGACTGCCGTCGCTCTCGCCCGACCTCGCCGTATCGGCGCTACAACTTGCCATGGACCGAGACGAGACCGCGGTGGTGGTGGCCGATGTGGACTGGGAGCGGTTTGCTCCTTCGTTCACCATCGGCCGCCCGAGCCCCCTGCTCGCAGACCTTCCGGAAGCTCGCGCGGCGCTGGACGGCGACGGGGCCAACAGCGGAGGGAGCACCGTCGCCCAGCCCGGGCGAGACGCGGTCGAACTGGTACAGAAACTATCCGACCTCTCCGTTCAGGACCGGCACGACCTTTTGTTGGAGATCGTGCAGCGAGAGGCCGCCGCCGTGCTGGGCTACGCCCACACCGACGCCATCGAACCCGAGCGAGCATTTCGAGAGCTCGGCTTCGACTCGCTCACGGCAGTCGAGCTCCGCAACCGACTGGGTACCGCCACCGGCCTCAAGCTCCCCACCACCATGGTCTTCGACCACCCCACCCCGGACGCACTCACCGACCATCTGCGGAGTGAACTCTTCCCCGGCACGGCCACACCGGACTCGCCCGTCGACGCAGACAGCGGGGAAGAGGCCATTCGGCGGGCGCTCGCAACGATCCCGCTCGCACGGTTGCGAGAAGCGGAACTGATGGACGTTCTGTTGAAGCTCGCCGGCCCGGACCAGCAGGGCACGGCAGCGGATGACACAAACGATCACAACGACAGCCCGGAGTCCGATCAGTCGATCGCGACGATGGACGTCGATCACCTCATTGAACTCGCCCTTGGCGACAGCGACCTCTGACAGTGGCCCGAGTACGGAGCGGAAGATGACCACATCGAACGAGAAGATCGTTCAAGCACTGCGGGCCTCTCTTCAGGAGACCGAGAAGCTGCGCCGGCAGAACCAGAAGCTGACAGCCGAATCCCGGGAGCCCATCGCCATCGTGGCGATGAGCTGCCGCTTCCCCGGCGGTGTCGAATCGCCCGAGCAGCTCTGGCAGCTCCTGGTCGAGGGTCGGGACGCGGTCGGTGACTTCCCCACGGACCGGGGCTGGGACCTGGATGCCCTCTATGACCCCGACCCCGACAACGCCGGCACGTGCTACGTCCGTCATGGAGGCTTCCTCGAAGGCGTCGGTGGTTTCGACGCCGAGTTCTTCGGCATCTCGCCGCGCGAGGCCCTGATGATGGACCCCCAACAGAGGCTCCTTCTGGAGACGGCATGGGAAGCCTTCGAACGGGCCGGGATCGATCCCGCGACCCTGCGCGGTAGCCGGACCGGAGTCTTCGCGGGGACGAACGGACAGGACTACGCCCGCCTCTCCAACTCCCCCGAGGACTTCGACGGCTACCTGGGTACGGGGAACGCAGCCGCAGTCATATCCGGCCGTCTCGCCTACACCTACGGCCTGGAAGGGCCCGCGGTGACCGTGGACACCGCGTGCTCCTCGTCGCTGGTTGCCCTCCACCTGGCCGCGCAGGCGCTACGCAAGGGCGAGTGCGCTTTCGCGCTGGTGAGCGGGGTGACGGTGATGTCCACTCCAGGGGCATTCATGGAGTTCAGCCGCCAGCGCGGGCTTGCCCCGGACGGCCGCTGCAAGCCGTTTGCTGCGGCTGCGGACGGTACGGGTTGGGCCGAGGGCGTGGGGATGCTCCTGGTGGAGCGGCTGTCGGACGCCCGTCGGCTCGGTCATCCGGTCCTCGCTGTGGTGCGGGGGAGTGCGGTGAACCAGGACGGTGCGTCCAACGGTCTCACCGCGCCCAGCGGGCCCGCACAACAGAAGGTCATTCAGCAGGCCCTCACGAATGCGGGTCTATCCGCCGCTGACGTGCAGGCCGTGGAGGCACACGGCACCGGAACCCGACTAGGTGACCCCATCGAGGCCCAGGCACTGCTGGCCACATATGGGCAAGGCCGATCCGAGGACCGTCCGCTGCTCCTCGGGGCACTCAAGTCCAACATCGGTCACACCCAGGCGGCGGCCGGAGTCGCCGGCATCATCAAAATGGTCATGGCCTTACGTCATCAGACCCTGCCCGGCACGCTCCACGTGGATGAGCCGACGCCTCACGCCGACTGGTCCACCGGCAATGTGCGCCTGTTGACTGAGACCACACCTTGGCCCGGCCGTGACGATGAGTTGCGGCGAGCGGGAGTGTCGTCCTTCGGTGTGAGCGGCACCAACGCCCATGTGATTCTGGAGCAGGCTCCGCCGAAAGGCGAACGTGAAGCTGATTCGAATGGGCCGTCCGAACCGATGCCGGTCCTGCTGTGGCAGTTCTCCGCACGCAGCCCCGAAGCCCTGCTCGAACAGGCCAGAAGATTCCTCAGCTACGCGCAGCAGAACCCACAACTCTCGGCGGCGATCCTCGCACACGCCCTCGCGACCACCCGGGCGCTCCTCCCGCACCGGGCTGTGGCGGTAGGACGTGATCTCGAAGAGCTTCTGACGGGTGTCTCGGCGCTGGTCAGCGGAGTGTCATCGCCGAACGCCGTCCAAGGAACGGCCGCCTCGAAGAAGCCTCGTCCTGCGTTTGTGTTTTCGGGGCAGGGGAGTCAGTGGTGGGGTATGGGGCGTGGGTTGTATGAGTCGTTCCCGGTGTTTGCGGATGTGTTTGACGCTGTGTGTGTCGGGTTGGATGGGTTGTTGGGGTGTTCGTTGCGGGAGGTGTTGTTTGAGGGTGATGGGTCGGGGTTGGCTGGTACGGGGTTGACGCAGCCTGCGTTGTTTGTGGTGGAGGTGGCGTTGTGTGGGTTGTTGGAGTCATGGGGTGTGGTGCCGGGTGTGGTGGCGGGTCATTCGGTGGGTGAGTTCGCTGTCGCCTATGTGGCGGGGGTGGTGTCGTTGGAGGATGCGTGCCGCTTGGTGGTGGCTCGTGGCCGGCTGATGGAGGACCTTCCGCCGGGTGGGGTGATGGTCGCCGTTGAAGCCTCCGAAGCCGACGTCCTTCCTCTCCTCACCGGCCTGGAGGACCAGGTCGGGATTGCGGCGGTCAATAGCCCTACCTCGATCGTGCTCTCCGGTGTGGAGGATGCGGTGACCGCGGTCGTGGAACAGCTGGGGGAGCGTCGTTCGAAGGCGCTGACCGTCTCCCATGCTTTCCATTCGCCGTTGATGGATCCGATGCTGGACGCCTTCCGTTCGGTCGCGGAGAGCGTCACCTTCCATGAGCCGAAGCTGCCGATCGTCTCTACCGTCACCGGACGCCCGATCACCGTAGGCGAGATGTCAAACCCTGAGTACTGGGTTCAGCACATCCGCCAACCCGTCCGCTACGCGGATGCTGTCCAGGCTCTGGCCGAGCAGGGCGTGAATGTCTTCCTCGAAGTCGGCCCTGGCGGAGTGTTGAGCGGCTTGACCCAAACCAACCTCGACCAGGCAACCGCCATCCCGACCCTCCGTCCGAACACCGCGGAAGACCTCTCCCTCACCACAGCCCTCGCCCACCTCCATGTCCACGGCACCCCGATCGACTGGCCCACCTTCTACACCGGCCACGGCGCCCAACTCATCGACCTCCCCACCTACCCCTTCCAACACCAGCACTACTGGCTGGAATCGACGGCCTTCTCAGCTCAACGGAGCTCCGCGGCGAACGCCACCCCAGCGGAGGCCGGTTTCTGGGACTCCGTAGAACGAGCTGATCTCGAAGCCTTCGCGCAACGCATAGACGTTCCAGGAGATGCCCCGCTCAGTGCGGTGCTGCCGGCGCTCTCGATGTGGCGGAGCAAGCAGCACGAGCGGTCCACCGTTGACAACTGGCGCTACCGGATCGTCTGGAAGCCCCTGCCCACCGCGTGGACACAGGCGCCACAGGTCGGCCCATGGCTAGTGGTCCTTCCCGAGAGCGCTACGGCGGATCCATGGGTGGACTCCGCACTCAGGTCGCTTCGCGAGGCCGGGGCAAAGGTGCAATTCCTGCCGATCGCATCAGGATCGGGCCGAAAGGAGATTGCCCATCAACTGCGCACAGTCACCGAGAACATCACCGACAATGACGAAGTCCTGATCGGGGTTCTCTCCTTTCTCTCGATCAGCGAGCAACCCAATTCGACGCACCATCAGGTCACCGAGGGTCTCAGCAGCACGCTGGGCCTGGTGCAAGCCCTGGGCGATGTCGATCTGAACGCGCCACTGTGGTGCGTGACCCGGGGCGCCGTTTCGATTGGTGCAGCTGACCCGCTCCGCAGTGTCCACCAGGCTCAGATCTGGGCGCTCGGACGGACCGCCGCACTGGAGCACTCCGCACGATGGGGTGGTCTGGTCGACCTCCCGGACGTGGTCGATGAGCGGACCGGGCGCCGCTTCGTGACCGCACTCGCTCGGGTTGGCGGCGAGGACCAGCTTGCGATCCGCGGCTCGGGAGTCTTCGTACGGCGTTTGAGTCGTGCCCCCCAGAAGCTCAATGGCGCGACATGGCAGCCGACGGGGACCGTTCTTGTCACCGGGGGAACGGGGGCGCTCGGCGCACATGTGGCGCGCTGGCTTGCGGGCACAGGCGCCGAACACTTGGTGTTGACGAGCCGTCGTGGCGCCTTGGCTCCGGGCGCCGATGCCTTGCGGGCAGAGTTGGAGGGGCTCGGCGCACACGTCACCTTCGCAGCCCTTGACATGGCCGACCGTGAGGCGATCGCCCGACTTCTCGATGATCTGCCCACGGACCGGCCGTTGACAGCAGTCGTACACGCGGCCGGCGTCGGTGATCCCGGTCTGATCGCGGACATGACACTCGGTGCATTCTCCGATGTCCTCACGGCCAAAGCCGTGGGCGCGGAGCATCTCGACGAGTTGCTCGGTGAGCGGAAACTCGATGCGTTCGTGATGTTCTCGTCGATCTCGGGTGTCTGGGGTGCGGCAGGACAGGCCGCCTATGCCGTCGCGAATGCCTCACTCGACGCACTCGCCGAGCGCCGCAGGGCACGGGGACTGGTCGGTACGGCCGTGGCCTGGGGTCCCTGGGCGGACGGAGGCATGGTTGCCGATGGGGACGCTGAGAGCCGTCTCCGCAAGCTGGGGCTACCTGCCATCGCCCCGCTGTCGGCCATTGCCGCACTGCGCGGAATCATCGAGCTGGACGAAACCACGCTCGTCGTCGCCGATGTGTCATGGAAACGCTTCCTACCCTCCTTCACGATCCTTCGCCCCAGCCGGTTGTTCGGTGAGGTACCAGAAGCCGCCGCTGTGCTGACCGCATCCGCCGACTCCACGAGGGATGCTTCGACCGGTGCCCCGGTCACGGAGTTGGTACGCCGTCTCGCAGGCATGCCCCGATCGCAACAAGCCACCACCGTGCTCGAACTTGTACGGAGTGATGCGGCAGCGGTCCTCGGGCATCAGAGCCAGGGGGCAGTTGCCGCCGACCGGGCCTTCCGGGAGCTGGGCTTCGACTCGTTGACCGCTGTTGAACTGCGCGACAGGCTTGCCAGGGCAACCGGTCTCAGCTTGCCGGCCACCCTTGTCTTCGACTACCCGAGTCCAGACGTTCTGGCCGCTCACCTCACGACCACACTGACGAACGTACCGACGGTCGATAGCGGCACATCGAGTTCATTGGTGGCGACGCCGTCCGACCTATCTGACGGGGACGACGATCCGATGGTCATCGTGGCCATGAGCTGTCGCTACCCAGGCGGAGTGAGTACCCCCCAAGACCTTTGGAGGATCGTCGCCGACGGCCGGGACGCGATCGGTGACTTCCCCACGGACCGGGGCTGGGACCTGGCTGCGCTCTACGACCCAGACCCCACACGGTCGGGTACGACCTACACCCGACGCGGAGGTTTTCTCCACCAGGTCGGCGACTTCGACCCACTGTTCTTCGGGATTTCGCCGCGTGAGGCGCTGGCGATGGATCCGCAGCAGCGCTTGCTGCTGGAGACGTCGTGGGAGGCGTTCGAACGGGCGGGAATCGATCCCACCGCCATGCGCGGAAGCAGCACGGGCGTCTTCATCGGCTCCGGCTACCAGGACTATGCGGCACGCCTGCTCAGTGTCCCGGCAGATCTGGAAGGCTACATCGGGACGGGCAGCTCGGGCAGTGTGGTCTCGGGCCGGATCGCCTATACCTTCGGTCTCGAAGGGCCGACACTGACGGTGGACACGGCCTGCTCCTCGTCGCTGGTCGCCCTGCATCTGGCGAACCAAGCATTGCGTCGGGGCGAGTGCGGCATGGCTCTCGTGGGTGGTGTCACGGTGATGTCCAGCCCCACTGCCTTTGTGGAGTTCAGTCGTCAGCGTGGGCTGGCCGTCGACGGTCGGTGCAAGGCGTTTGCTGCGGCTGCGGATGGTACGGGCTGGGGTGAAGGCGTCGGAATGCTCCTGGTGGAGCGGTTGTCGGATGCTCGTCGGCTCGGGCATCCGGTACTTGCGGTGGTGCGGGGTTCGGCGGTGAATCAGGATGGTGCGTCAAATGGTCTTACTGCGCCGAATGGTCCTGCGCAGCAGCGGGTGATTCGCCAAGCGCTGGCGAACGCCCGCCTGAGCTCGGCCGACGTCGATGTGGTGGAGGCGCATGGTACAGGTACGTCGTTGGGTGATCCGATCGAGGCGCAGGCGTTGCTGGCGACCTATGGTCAGGATCGCCCGGCGGATCGTCCACTGCTTCTCGGCTCGCTCAAGTCGAACATCGGTCATACGCAGGCGGCTGCGGGTGTGGGTGGTGTGATCAAGATGGTGATGGCGATGCGGCATGGTGTGGTGCCGCGTACGTTGCATGTGGATGAGCCGTCTCCGCATATCGACTGGTCGGCAGGAGCCGTCGTGCTGGCTACCGAGCCGGTGGAATGGGTAGCGGAAGGGCGGCCTCGTCGGGCAGGGGTGTCTTCGTTCGGAGTGAGCGGCACCAACGCCCATGTGATCGTTGAGGAACCTCCGTTGGAACCCTGCACGACGGACAGTGTGCCCACTGACCGCATGGAAAGTGCGGCAGTCGCCGCCATGCCCTTCAAGGGCACGATCCCATGGGCGCTCTCTGGCGCCAGTGCTGACGCTCTCCAGGACCAGGCCAGCCGGCTCCTGGAGCATCTGGCCAGCCATCCGAAGCTTGACCCGAACGATGTAGCACTCTCGTTGAGCACGAGCCGCGCCGCACTGGAGCACCGCGCCGTCGTACTCGGATCCGACCTGCTCGGCTTCCTCCCAGGACTTCGCCGACTGGCGGCGGATGGTGCCGGGGGGCAGCCCCTGGAATCCGTCATTCGAGGCATTGCACCATCACACCAGCCAACTGCGTTTGTGTTTTCGGGGCAGGGGAGTCAGTGGTGGGGTATGGGGCGTGGGTTGTATGAGTTGTTCCCGGTGTTTGCGGATGTGTTTGATGCGGTGTGTGCCGGGTTGGATGGGTTGTTGGGGTGTTCGTTGCGGGAGGTGTTGTTTGAGGGTGATGGGTCGGGGTTGGCTGGTACGGGGTTGACGCAGCCTGCCTTGTTTGTGGTGGAGGTGGCGTTGTGTGGGTTGTTGGGGTCGTGGGGTGTGGTGCCTGGTGTGGTGGCGGGTCATTCGGTGGGTGAGTTTGCTGCGGCGTATGTGGCGGGGGTGGTGTCGTTGGAGGATGCGTGCCGCTTGGTGGTGGCTCGTGGCCGGTTGATGGAGGATCTTCCGTCGGGTGGGGTGATGGTCGCGGTCGAAGCCTCCGAAGCCGACGTCCTCCCCCTCCTGGCCGGCCTGGAGGATCAGGTCGGGCTCGCCGCAATCAATAGCCCCACCTCGATCGTGCTCTCCGGCGTGGAGGATGCGGTCACCACAGTCGTGGAACAGCTAGGGGACCGGCGCTCGAAGGCACTGACCGTCTCCCATGCCTTCCACTCGCCGTTGATGGATCCGATGCTCGACGCCTTCCGTACCGTCGCGGAGAGCATCACCTTCCACGAACCGAAGCTACCGATCGTCTCCACCGTCACCGGACGCCCGATCACCACAGGCGAGATGTCAAACCCCGAGTACTGGGTTCAGCACATCCGCCAACCCGTCCGCTACGCGGATGCGGTCCAGGCTCTCGCTGAGCAGGGGGTGAATGTCTTCCTTGAAGTCGGCCCCGGCGGAGTCCTGACCGGGTTGACCCAAACCAACCTCGACCACGCAACCGCCATCCCCACCCTCCGCCCGAACACCGCGGAAGACCTCTCCCTCACCACAGCCCTCGCCCACCTCCATGTCCACGGCACCCCGATCGACTGGCCCGCTCTCTACACCGGCCGCGGCGCCCAGCTCATCGACCTCCCCACCTACCCCTTCCAACGCGACCGCTACTGGCTCGAAACTCCAGCCAATGTCGGCGATCTCACCGGGGCAGGACTTCGCACGACCGATCACAACCTCCTCGGCGCCGCAGTCCAGTTGGCTGATGGCTCGGGTGTCGTTCTCACCGGACGCCTCGCGGTCTCCGCGCAGCCCTGGCTCGCCGAACACCAGGTCATGGGGACGACGCTGCTTCCGGGTACCGCTCTGGTCGATCTGGCGATCCGTGCTGCTGACCAGGTGGGATGTTCCATCGTCGATGAACTGACCCTCCAGACTCCGCTGGTCGTACCGGCACGGGGAGGCGTTCACCTTCAGGTGACCGTCGCTCGCCCGGAGGACGATGGCCGATGCGCCATTCAGCTGCATTCCAGGCTCGACAGCGCAGAAGACGACCAGCCCTGGGTCGCACATGCCACCGGCGTCCTGGCCATGAACGCCTCCTCCGCATCCGCCAAGAGTCTGGGCACCACTCCTCCTGCCACGAAGACAGACGCTGACACGGTGGACCTGGTCGTCTGGCCGCCGGCCGATGCCGAGCAGGTTCCCGTCGACGGTGTGTATGAGCGGTTGTCCGGTCTTGGGTTTGGTTATGGTCCGTTGTTCCAGGGGTTGCGGGGGGTTTGGCGTCGGGGTTCCGATGTGTTTGCTGAGGTGGCACTGCCTGAGGGGACGGTGGTTGATGGGTTTGGTGTGCATCCGGCGCTGTTGGACTCGGCTCTGCATGCCCTCGGGGTGGCTGGAGTGCTGGAGGACACCGGGCAGGGACGCATTCCCTTCTCGTGGAGCGGGGTACAGCTCACCGCGACCGGCGCCACCCAACTACGAGTCAAAATAACGGCCACACCTGCTCCGGACACGGTGACCCTCTTCGTTGCCGATGGGACCGGCCGACCGGTCGCTACGATCGATTCCCTCGTTCTCCGTCCGATATCGGCCGATCAGTTGCCCACCGGGCAGCAGCTCGAACACCAGGAGACACTGCTCCGACTCGACTGGCCCACACTCGCCCTCACTGCGGACGAATCGCGGACGGGTGCGACTGAGCTGGCAGCGCCGACCGGAGGCGACACCCCCGTCAGGGTGGAGAACCATGGCGAACTCGTGGACCTGCTGACCGGGCTCGCCCCGGGAGAGCTGCCCCCGACGCTCGTGCTCGTCCCCGCACCCCGGTGCGGGGGAGGGACCACGGCGGACAGCGTCCATGAGGTGACCCGTGCCGGCCTTGAACTCCTACGAACCTGGCTCGGCGACGACCGCACCACCGGCTCCACACTCGTCCTTCTCACTCGGGGGGCCGTTGCACCCGAGCCCGGCACCACCGTCGGCGACCTAGCCCAGAGCGCGCTCTGGGGACTCGTACGATCCGCACAGTCGGAGAATCCCGCACGTCTCGTCCTCGTCGATCTTGATGGGCTGGAAGCGTCAGAGCACGCCTTGCCCGCCGCGCTAGCGACCGGAGAGCCCCAGCTCGCTCTGCGGGCCGGTGCCGCGTACGTACCCCGGCTCACCCGACGCACGGCGCACGACGCGCTGCTCCCCGCTCCCGGCGCTCACGCCTGGCGGCTCGCCAGTGGGGGAGCGGGCACTCTCGATGACCTTGCACTCACCGAGAATCCCACCGCCACGGCCCCACTGGAGGAAGGCCAGGTCCGGATCGCAGTCCGTGCCGCGGGTGCCAACTTCCGCGATGCGCTGATCGCCGTGGGCATGTACCCGGGTGGGGCAGCCCTTGGTAGCGAAGCCGCAGGGATCGTGGTGGAGACCGGTCCAGGGGTCACACGGCTCGCACCTGGGGACAGGGTCTTCGGCATGGTGCCGGAGGCATTCGGTCCGTTGGCGGTCACCGACCAACGGATGGTGGCACGGACACCGGAGGGCTGGACCTTCGCCGAAGCGGCGTCGGTGCCCATCGTCTTCCTCACCGCGTACTACGCACTCGTCGATCTGGCCGGACTACGCGCAGGTCAGTCCCTCCTCGTCCATTCGGCCGCAGGTGGCGTGGGCATGGCGGCAACGCAACTCGCCCACCATCTCGGAGCCGACGTCTACGGCACCGCGAGCCCCGGTAAATGGGCACGACTGGAGGCAGCCGGCCTGGACGAACACCATCTCGCCTCCTCCCGGTCCCTGGCCTTCGAGAAGAAGTTCCTCGACACCAGTGGAGGGCGGGGCGTCGACGTCGTACTCAACTCACTCGCAGGTGACTACGTCGATGCTTCGCTGCGTACGCTCGCTGACGGCGGACGATTCCTGGAGATGGGCAAGACGGACGTCCGGGATCCCCAAGTGGTCGCCGCCGAGCACCGCGGCGCCGCATACACCGCCTTCGACACCATCGAAGCCGGCCCCGATCGCATTGCTGCGATGCTGAGCGAACTGGTGGCGCTCTTCGAAGCGGGAACACTGCGGCCACTGCCTCTCACCTGCTGGGATGTACGACACGCACCCGAAGCACTACGACACCTCAGCCAGGCCCGTCACATCGGCAAGCTCGTTCTGACCATTCCCACGGCGCTCGACCCCCACGGCACCGTGTTGATCACGGGTGCCACCGGTGCGCTCGGTGCGCTCGTGGCCGGACATCTGGTGCGCGAACACGGGGCCAAGCATCTCCTCCTCACCAGCAGGCGTGGCCCCGCCGCCACGGGAGCGGTCGAACTGCGGGCCGAACTCCTCGCGGAAGGCGCCGAAACAGTCACCCTGGCCGCCTGTGACGCCGCTGACCGCGACGCGTTGGCACAGCTGCTCGCAGACGTCCCCGCGGAACGCCCCCTCACCGGTGTCATACACGCTGCCGGAGTGCTCGACGATGCACTGATCCAGTCACTCACACCGGACAGGCTGGCGTCGGTACTGCGCCCCAAAGTCGAAGCGGCACTCAATCTGCACGAACTGACCAAGACGATGGACCTGGCGGCCTTCGTTCTCTTCTCCTCCGTCGCTGCGACACTCGGCAGTGCCGGTCAGGGCAACTACGCCGCGGCCAACGCGTTCCTCGATTCGCTCGCCCTCGCCCGCACGGCTGCTGGGCTGCCCTCCGTCGCCATGGCCTGGGGGCCCTGGGCCGACGGCGGCATGGCCGCAGGGATGAACGAAGCGGGGCAGAGCCGCATGGCCCGTTCCGGACTCGTCCCCTTCAAGGCATCCGAGGGGCTCGCCCTCTTCGACGCCGCCCTCGCCGGGGAGAACGCGTTCACCGTCCCGGTGCGATTCGACACCGCAGCGGCTCCCCAGGACAGTGCGGTGCCAGCCGTCCTGCGTGCTCTGGTCCGCCCGGCGGCCCGGCGCACCGCACGGCCGGCCGCGGTGAGTGACTCCGTCGACACCCTGCGGGACCGCCTGGGTGGACTGTCGGAGTCCGAGCAGGAGACCATGCTGCTGGATCTGGTACGCACACAAGTCGCCGGGGTGCTCGGCCTCGGGTCACCTCAGGACATCGACCGAAACCGCGAGTTCAAGCTGCTCGGCTTTGATTCGCTGACCTCGGTGGAACTCCGCAACCGACTCAACGCCGCAACTGGACTCCGACTGCCCGCCACCCTCGTCTTCGACTGCCCCACCCCGGTCACCCTCGCCCAACGGATCCACACCGACCTCGCGCCCGCTCAGAAGCCAAAGGTCTCAGCCCTTGCGATCTTCGGCGAACTCGACCGGTTGGAAGCCGCCCTCGCAGCGGTGGGCGAGGACGACGAACTGATCAGGTCCCGGGTCAGAACCCGACTGCGCAGCGTACTGACCGACTTCAACGACCGCCCTGCACATCAGGGCCGGCCGACCCCGTCAGGCGTTTTGCCCGCTGGCACCGACGGAACCCCGGATGCCCCGGGCGCGGCATCGCCGGCCGGCGAGCAGGCCAGCACCGCGGACGAACGGCTCCAGGCCGCGACCATCGACGACATCTTCACACTTATCGACCAGGAACTCGACGGCTCCTGAGCACCCGAGCAGGCACGGTGCACACCACGCGGCCCGCACCACCGCACCACGTACGACTCACACATCTTGGCGGGTGACCAGACATGCAGAACGAGCAGAAGCTACTCGACTACCTGAAGCGTGTGACGGCAGATCTCCAGCAGACCCGACGCCGACTGCACGAGGCCGAGACCAAGGACCAGGAACCCATCGCCATTGTCGCGATGAGCTGCCGATACCCTGGCCAGGCCAACAGCCCCGAGGAGTTGTGGCGGTTGGTCGCGAGCGGCACCGACGCGGTGACCAACTTTCCCACCGACCGCGGATGGGACCTGGAGGCCCTCTACGACCCCGATCCGACCTCGTCGGGCACCTGCTACACCCGTGAGGGCGGATTCCTGCACGATGCTGCCGAGTTTGACCCTGGGTTCTTCGGTATGTCCCCCAGGGAAGCGCTCGCCACGGATCCCCAACAGAGGCTGCTCCTCGAAACCGTCTGGGAGACCTTCGAACGGGCCGGTGTGGACCCGTCCTCGGTGAAGGGGACCCGAACCGGTGTGTTCGTCGGCCTCGCCTACCAGGGATATGCCGGTAGCGGCGCATCCCTGGAGGAACTGGAGGGGTTCCTCCTCACCGGTACGGCACCCAGTGTGGCGTCCGGTCGTGTCTCGTACGCCTTCGGTCTGGAAGGCCCATCGCTCACCGTTGACACCGCCTGCTCCTCGTCACTGGTCGCCCTTCACCTGGCCGTGCAGGCCCTGCGTCAAGGCGAGTGCTCCATGGCGCTCGCCGGTGGGGCTGCGATCATGGCGAGCACCGGGATGTTCACCGAGTTCAGCCGTCAGCAGGGCCTTGCCGTCGACGGTCGCTGCAAGTCATTTGCTGCGGCTGCGGATGGTACGGGCTGGGGTGAGGGTGTGGGGATGTTGCTGGTGGAGCGGCTGTCGGACGCTCGTCGGCTCGGTCATCCGGTCCTCGCTGTGGTGCGGGGGAGTGCGGTGAACCAGGATGGTGCGTCCAACGGTCTCACCGCGCCCAGTGGGCCCGCACAGCAGCGGGTCATCGAACAGGCCCTGGCCTCAGCCGGTCTGTCGATGGCCGATGTGGATGTGGTGGAGGCCCATGGCACGGGTACGTCGTTGGGTGATCCGATCGAGGCGCAGGCGCTGCTGGCGACCTATGGTCAGGATCGGCCGGCGGATCGTCCGTTGCTGCTTGGTTCACTGAAGTCGAACATTGGTCATACGCAGGCGGCTGCGGGTGTGGGTGGTGTGATCAAGATGGTGGAGGCGATGCGGCATGGTGTGGTGCCGCGTACTTTGCATGTGGATGAGCCGTCACCACACGTCGATTGGACGTCCGGTGCGGTGCGGTTGGTGACCGAGCCCGTCGATTGGCCCGTGACCGGGCGCCCCCGCCGTGCTGCTGTCTCCTCGTTCGGAGTGAGCGGTACCAATGCTCACACCATCATTGAGCAAGCACCTCCGGGCCTCGAAGGCGAGAAGGCAGGGGACTCGACGGACACATCTTCCCTCTCCGCTTCTCTCCCCATCGCCTGGACCCTCTCGGCGCGTTCGACAACGGCTTTGCGGGAGCAGGCGCAACGTCTGCTGACAAGCCTGGCCGAAAGCGGTACTCCGTCGCGTCCGGTGGACATCGCACACTCCCTCGCCACGGCACGAGCAGTCCTGGAACACCGAGCGGTCGTGGTCGGTCATGATCAGCCGGGACTCCTCGCCGGGCTCGAAGCACTGGCCGCGGGCGCCTCCGCTACGCAGGTCATCACCGGCCTCACCGAGCGCGAGAGCAGGACCGCGTTTGTGTTTTCGGGGCAGGGGAGTCAGTGGTGGGGTATGGGGCGTGGGTTGTATGAGTTGTTCCCGGTGTTCGCGGATGTGTTTGATGCGGCGTGTGTTGAGTTGGATGGGTTGTTGGGGTGTTCGTTGCGGGAGGTGTTGTTTGAGGGTGATGGGTCGGGGTTGGCTGGTACGGGGTTGACGCAGCCTGCGTTGTTTGTGGTGGAGGTGGCGTTGTGTGGGTTGTTGGAGTCATGGGGTGTGGTGCCTGGTGTGGTGGCGGGCCATTCGGTGGGGGAGTTTGCTGCGGCGTATGTGGCGGGTGTGGTGTCGTTGGAGGATGCGTGCCGGTTGGTGGCGGCCCGCGGCCGGTTGATGGAGGATCTTCCGTCGGGTGGGGTGATGGTCGCGGTCGAAGCCTCTGAAGCCGATGTCCTCCCCCTCCTGGCCGGCCTGGAGGATCAGGTCGGGATTGCGGCGGTCAATAGCCCCACTTCGATCGTGCTCTCCGGCACGCACGACGCAGTCACCACGGTCGTGGAACAGCTGGGGGAGCGTCGTTCGAAGGCGCTGACCGTCTCCCATGCTTTCCATTCACCGTTGATGGATCCGATGCTGGAAGCGTTCCGTACGGTCGCGGAGAGTGTCACCTTCCACGAGCCGAAGCTGCCGATCGTCTCCACCGTCACCGGACGCCCGATCACCGTAGGCGAGATGTCAAACCCTGAGTACTGGGTTCAGCACATCCGCCAACCCGTCCGCTACGCGGATGCGGTCCAGGCGCTCGCTGAGCAGGGGGTGAATGTCTTCCTTGAGGTGGGCCCCGGAGGCGTCCTGACCGGGTTGACCCAAACCAACCTCGACCACGCAACCGCCATCCCCACCCTCCGCCCGAACACCGCCGAAGACCTCTCCCTCACCACCGCCCTCGCGCACCTCCATGTCCACGGCACCCCGATCGACTGGCCCACCTTCTACACCGGCCGTGGCGCCCAGCTCATCGACCTCCCCACCTACCCCTTCCAACGCCAGCACTACTGGCTCACGGCCAAGAGTCCTCAGTCGGCTCGGTCCACGGATCGAGACCTTGAGTACACAGTGAACTGGAAGCGGTTACCCGATCCCCTCGATGCCGATGCCGATGCCGCTACCGACGTCGAGGGGCACTGGCTTCTCATCTCAACCACCGACGACCCGAGCAGCGTCGAGCACCTTGTGGAGGGCGTACGGGATGCCCTCCTCGCGGGTGGTGCACGCGTCACAGAGCTGACCGTCGACGAAACCTCGGGTCGGGAAGTACTCGCGGTCAGGCTGCGGGACCTACTGGCTGGCGACCCACCCCGCGGGGTGGTTTCGGTACTGGCACTTGATGAACGGCCCGCGGAAATCCTGGGGCCGCTGTCCGTCGGAATGACCGCCACGCTGAACCTCTTCCAGGCACTCGGCGATGCCGAGGTGCAAGCCCCGCTGTGGTGCGTCACACGAGGGGCCGTATCCGCCCTGCCGGACGGTGACCCCGTGACCGCGCCTGCTCAGGCGCAGCTCTGGGGCTTTGGCCGCGCCGCTGCTCTGGAGCACCCGCAACGCTGGGGTGGAGTGGTCGATCTACCTGCGGAGGGTGATGCAGCGGCCCTTGCGCGCTTCGTTCGGCTCCTCGGCTCGGCCGGAGAGGAAGACCAGCTCGCCGTCCGTTCCGGCGGTGTGTTCGGCCGCAGGCTCGGGCGTGCCGCCGACACCGCCCCTCACCTCGATGCGCGTTGGCAGCCCCGGGGCACCGTGCTCATCACCGGAGGCACGGGCGCCCTCGGCGGCACGGTGGCCCGGATGCTCGCCCAACGCGGAGCCGACCACCTGGTTCTCACCAGCCGACGGGGCTCCACCGCGGAGGGCGCGGACGAACTGCGGGCCGAGTTGGAGGCGCACGGCTCCCGAGTGACGATCGCGGCCTGCGATGTGTCGGACCGGGCGGCCCTGGCGCAGCTCATCGGTGACCTCGTCGATGCCGAACATCCCCTGACCGCCGTGGTCCACACGGCCGGGGTGGACACCCCCGCGGCACTGGCCACGACGGACCCGGAGGCATTCGCGGCGGTCCTCGCCGCGAAGAGTGCGGGCGCCGAGCACCTCGATGCACTCCTCGCCGACCATGAGTTGGACGCCTTCGTTCTGTTCTCGTCCATCGCTGGAGTGTGGGGAGCGGGGGGCCAGGCCGCCTACGGCGCCGCCAATGCCCACCTCGACGCACTCGCTTGGGCCCGGCGTGCCCGTGGTCTGACCGCGACAGCCATCGCCTGGGGCCCCTGGGCCGATTTCGGCATGGCAGCCGCGCCCGAGGTCGCCGAGGGGCTTCAGCGGCGGGGACTCCAGCCGCTGGCCGTCACCACCGCCGTCGCGGCACTGGACCGAGCAGTCGGCCGGGGCGTGACCGCGGTAACCGTCGCCGACGTGGACTGGGCGCGATTCGCTCCCACCTTCACCATCGGGCGTCCCAGCCCGCTTCTGAGCGAGCTGCCCGAAGTGCGGGAGGGCATCGCCCCCATCGCCTCCTTCACGGGTGATGACACCACCGACACCGCAGCAGCGCTCCGGAGCGAGTTGGCGCGCAGGACTCCCGATGAGCGCGACCGCACCCTGGTGAACCTCGTACGCGTCGAGGCCGCGGCCGTACTCGGTCATCCTGGTCCGGAAGCCGTCGAACCGGGTCGTGCCTTCCGGGACCTGGGCTTCGACTCGTTGACGGCCGTCGAACTGCGCAACAGGCTGACCAGGGCGACCGGAATCCAGTTGCCCACCACGGTCGTGTTCGACCATCCCTCGGCGATCGACCTCGCCAGTCGACTCCTCGTGGAGCTCCTCGGCTCCGACGAACCCTCCGACTCCGGACCGCACAACCCCCTCACCGATGATGAGCCGATCGCGATCGTCGCCATGAGTTGCCGTTATCCGGGTGGAGTGCGTTCGCCGGAGGAGCTGTGGCAGTTGGTCGACGAGGGTACGGACGCGATGTCGGTGTTCCCGTCGAACCGCGGTTGGGACCTCGAAGCGCTCTACCATCCGGACCCCGACCACCCTGGGACCACCTACGCGAGGGCCGGGGGCTTCCTGTACGACATGGCCGACTTCGACGCGGCGTTCTTCGGCATCTCACCGCGTGAAGCCCTCGCCATGGACCCACAGCAACGGCTACTGCTGGAGATCTCCTGGGAGGCGTTCGAACGGGCCGGCATCCCCGCCCCGGACGTACGGGGCAGTCGCACCGGCGTCTTCATCGGCTCCGGGTACCAGGACTACATCCGGCGCGACATCGCCGTACCGGAGGACGTCGAAGGCCACCTCGGTACCGGCAACGCGGCGAGCGTCGTCTCCGGGCGCATCGCCTACACGTTCGGACTCGAAGGGCCTGCGGTCACCGTCGACACCGCCTGTTCCTCCTCGCTCGTCGCCCTCCACATGGCGGTGCAGTCCTTGCGCCAGGGCGAGTGCGACATGGCGCTGGCCGGTGGGGTGACGGTCATGTCCAGTTCGGGGGCGTTCGTCGAGTTCAGTCGCCAGCGCGCGCTCGCCGCGGACGGCCGTTGCAAGGCGTACTCCGCCGATGCCGACGGAACCGGCTGGGGCGAAGGCGCCGGGATGCTCCTCGTCGAGCGACTCTCCGACGCCCGACGCCACGGTCACCAGGTGCTCGCCCTCGTACGCGGTAGCGCGGTCAACCAGGACGGTGCTTCCAACGGCCTCACCGCGCCGAGCGGCCGTGCTCAGCAGCGGGTCATCCGCCAAGCCCTCACCAGTGCTCGACTCTCCACAGCGGACGTTGACGCGGTCGAGGGCCACGGCACAGGCACTCGTCTCGGTGACCCCATCGAAGCGTCGGCGCTCCTGGCCACCTACGGTCAGGACCGCCCCGCGGACCGTCCGCTGTGGCTGGGCTCGCTCAAGTCCAACATCGGACACACCCAAGCCGCTGCGGGAGCCGGTGGTGTCATCAAGATGGTGCAGGCCCTGCGGCACGGCACCATCCCCATGACCCTGCACGCCCAGACCCCGTCCTCCCAGGTCGACTGGACCGCGGGCGCGGTCCAACTCCTCAACGCTCCCGTCCCCTGGCCCGTGGGGGAACGTCCGCGCCGGGCGGGAGTGTCGTCGTTCGGCATGAGCGGCACCAACGCCCACCTCATCATCGAGGAGGCACCCCGACCGCAGTCCGACGACTGGCCCACGGCCCACCCCACCGATGCCGGGGACCTCGATCACACACCGGATCGAGCGGCCGGGGAATCGACGGCCGCGGTCGTCGACAGTACAGCCGTGCCCCTGATCCTGTCGGCCCGAACGCCGATCGCCTTGGAGGAGCAGGCCCGCGACCTCGCCGTACTCCTCCGCGACCCTGCCGCCGATCCCGCGAAGATGGGCCACGCCCTCGCCACCACCCGTACCCGATTCGACGAACGAGCCGTCGCCGTCGGGAACGACCGGGACGAACTCGTCACCGCGCTGGAGGCACTGGCTGCCGGCGGCTCCCATGAACTCCTGGTGCGCGGATCGGCCGCCGGCGATGCCCAGCCGGTGTTCGTCTTCCCGGGCCAGGGTTCCCAGTGGGCGGGGATGAGCGTCGAACTCCTCGACACCTCGCCCGCCTTCCGGACCTCCATCGCCGCATGTGAACAGGCACTTGAGCCCTTCGTGGACTGGAGCCTGCGGGACGTGTTGCGCCAGACGGAAGACGCTCCCCCTCTGGAGGGCCCGGATGTCGTCCAGCCCGTGCTGTGGGCTGTGATGGTCTCCCTGGCCGAGCTGTGGCGCTCCTGTGGCGTACGGCCCGCTGCCGTCGTCGGGCACTCCCAGGGGGAGATCGCCGCGGCCGTGATCGCCGGCGCGCTGACGCTCTCCGACGGTGCGCGGCTCGTCGCACGCCGCAGTGCCCTCCTGCGTCGGCTGTCAGGCCGAGGCGGCATGGCATCCGTACCCCTGTCCGCGGCCGAGGTCACCGATCGACTGACCCCCTGGGGCGATCGGCTGAGCGTGGCCGCCGTCAACGGGCCGCGTACCGCGGTGGTCTCCGGGGAACCGGAGGCACTCACCGCATTCCTCGAAACCTGCGCAGCCGATGCGATCCCGGCCAAACGCATCACCGTCGATCTGGCATCGCACTGCGCGCAGGTCGAGGCGGTACGCGACGATCTGGCCGCTGAACTCGCCGCACTCGCACCCGTACCGCCCGAGGTGCCCTTCGTCTCTACCGTGACCGGTCAACCACTCGACACCGCTCCGGACGCCGCGTACTGGTACCTCAACCTGCGCCGGACCGTCCGCTTCGAGGAGGCGACCCGTCGTCTGCTCGCCGATGGACATCGGGTCTTCATCGAGATGAGCCCCCATCCGATCCTTGCGTACGGACTCCAGGAAACCGTGGCGGACGCGGCCGTTGACACGGCCCGGTCCCCTGCCGTCGTGCCGACGCTGCGGCGCGGCGACGGAGGCGTCCGTCGTTTCCTCTTCTCACTCGGCGAGGCGCACAGT
Source organism: Streptomyces sp. NPDC059256 (assembly GCF_042753785.1). NCBI lineage: Bacteria > Bacillati > Actinomycetota > Actinomycetes > Kitasatosporales > Streptomycetaceae > Streptomyces > Streptomyces sp. NPDC059256. Next base: position 38,501 of record NZ_JBHYZO010000017.1, read on the forward strand.
CACGGTGTACCGGTCGACTGGCGGAGTGTGTTCGGTGACGGCCCCGCCCCCCGTACCGACCTGCCCACCTACTCCTTCCAACGCCAGCGGTACTGGCTCGACGTGGTCGACACGACCGCGGACGGTGCCACGGCAGCCGGTCCCACCGTGGACGGGGCCTTCTGGACAGCCGTGGAACGGCAGGATCTGACGGCACTCACCGACGCCCTCCAACTGGACGTCGACACCACCCTGCGGTCGGCGCTCCCGGCACTGTCCTCCTGGTACCGGGGGCGCAGCGAGGATGCCAGCGTCGACACCTGGCGCTATCGGATCACCTGGCGACCGGTCAGCGACATCGCAAGCCCCGCACTCAACGGCCGCTGGCTCGTGCTCGTCCCCACCACCAGCATCGACGACGCCTCCACCGAACTCGTCCTCAACGCACTCTCCGCACACGGCGCCGAGCCGGTCGTGCTCACGGTGGGCGACGACGTGGACCGTGGCGCGTTGGGCGCTCTGCTCGGCGCGGCAACCGAGGGTGCGCACGGGGTGCTGTCCCTGCTGGCACTCGACGAACGCGACCATCCGAGCCATCCCGGCCTGCCCCTCGGTCTGGCCATGACCCTGCTCCTCGTCCAAGCGCTCGACGATGTGCACCTGGATGCGCCCCTGTGGTGTGCCACCCGAGGAGCGGTGTCAACGGCAGCCACCGATCCCATCACATCCGTGCGCCAAGGCGCGGTCTGGGGACTGGGACGGGTGGCCGCATTGGAACACCCCGGACGCTGGGGCGGACTCATCGATCTGCCCACATCCGTGCGGGTCGCTGACGGGCGCGCCGGGCGTCGACTCGCCGCAGTCCTGGCCGGTGTCACCGGTGAGGACCAGAGCGCGCTGCGTACGGACGGCTGCTACGGCCGGCGCATGGTCCACGCCCCAGGTCGTGACCCCGGGGCCGGCTGGCAACCACGCGGGACGGTCCTCATCACGGGAGGGACCGGGCACATCGGCAGCCAGGTCGCACGCTGGCTGGCGGCGAGCGGAGCCGAGCACCTGGTGCTCGCGTCGCGACGCGGGGAGGCTGCCGCCGGAGCGAGCGCACTGCGCGATGAACTCAGCGCGGCGGGCGTGGGCGTGACCCTGGCGGCATGCGATCTGGCGGACCGTGAAGCGGTCTCCGCACTCGTCGACTCCCTCGAACAACACCCCCCGCTGAGCGCGGTGGTGCATGCCGCAGGGGTGGGCACGCCCGGAATGCTCACCGATACGACACCCGCCGATCTCGCCGCAGTGCTCGCTGCCAAGGCCGTCGGAGCGGCCCATCTCGACGAACTGATCGGGGCACGCGATCTGGACGCCTTCATCCTGTTCTCCTCCGGGGCAGCAGCGTGGGGGAGCGGAGCCCAGGGGGCCTACGCCGCGGCGAACGCCCTGCTGGACACCCTCGCCGAGGACCGTCGTCAACGTGGTCTGACCGCCACCTCCATCGCCTGGGGCGCCTGGGGCGGAGGAGGCATGGTGGATCGTGCGGCCGAAGAACGGTCACGGCTGCGCGGCCTCGATGTGATGCCCCCGGACCTCGGGGTGCTCGCCCTGCGCCGGGCCGTCGAACAGGACGACACCTGTGTGATCGTCGCGGATGTGGACTGGAGCCGGTTCGTGCCCGGGTTCACCTCCGCTCGCCCCAGCCCGCTGATCAGCGCACTACCCGAAGTGGCCCGGCTCCTGGCGCAGGAGGAGGACGACCGGACCTCCGCCTCCGGAACCGCACCGCTCCTGCAACGCACCCTCGGCGACCTGCCGGCCGACGAACACCGCTCGGCCGTCATCGCCTTCGTGCGCTCCGAAGCCGCCGCGGTCCTCGGCCATCCCTCCGCCGACGCCGTCCAGGAACACAGTGTCTTCCTGGAGTTGGGATTCGACTCGCTCACCGCCGTGCGGCTGGGCAAGGCCCTCGGCCGGGCCAGCGGCCTCACCCTCCCCGGCACCTTGGTCTTCGACCACCCCACGCCGGCTGCGGTCGCCACCCGGCTGATCGAACTGCTACCGGACACCACCGGATCCGCGCGCACTGCACCCGTGGACGAGGGCGATGATCTCCTCGTCACCCTCTACCGTCGGGCATCCGAAGAAGGTCGCCTCGCCGAAGCCATCGACATGGTCAAGGCAACCGCCCGACTCCTCCCCTCCTTCGACGAGGCGTCCGCCGCGGCTCACCGACCCGAACCCGTCCAACTCGCCCGCGCCGCCGCGGGCCCCCAACTGGTCTGCCTGGGGCCCTACATGGCGCCCTCCGGTGTACACCAGTACGCGCGATTCGCGGCCTCCTTCGGCGGCAGACGCGGTATCTGGGCACTGCCCGAGCCCGGTTTCGCACCGGGGGAGTCCCTGCCGAGCGATGTGGCCGCACTCGTTGCCGCACACATCGAAACCATCGACCGGCGGGTGGGCGACGCACCGCTCGTCCTCATCGGCTACTCCTCCGGCGGCTGGGTCGCGCACGCGGTGGCCTGCCGACTGGAAGAGCTGGGCAGGCCCGTCGAAGGCATCGTGATGCTCGACAGCTTCACCCGTGCACGAGGTATGGGTGACCGGTTCCAGTCGGCGATCGTGACACGGCAGGCGGAGCGCTTCGACTTCATCTCCGCGCCGGGCAACCAACTCGCCGCGATGGGCGGATATCTCAACCTCTTCCAGGACTGGGAGGCTCCGCAGGTCAAAGCGCCCACGCTCGTGGTGCGTGCGGCCGACTGGATGGCGCAGAACGCCTCGTCCTCCGATGACCGTCCGCCATTCCCGGAGCACGCCAGCACCGTCGTCGAAGTACCCGGCGACCACTACACGCTCATGGAGCGCCATGCCCCGTCGACGGCCGATGCTGTCAGCGCATGGGTCGATACCCTGTGAGACCCACCGTCCACGGCCGTTCGCCCCGGGACACCGGCGCGAGCGGCCTCGATGAGGCAGACCACGACCACCGTCGTGAGAAGGACGAGAACAACGCGCCCCCGGCAGTTCCCGAAAGGACTCGATCAGCTTGATGACCACCCGCCCCGGCTCAGACGAGAACAGCCTGTGGATACGCCGGTTCCAGCCCCGTTCGGGGGCCGCAGTACGTCTGGTCTGCCTCCCCCATGCGGGCGGTTCCGCCAGCTACTTCGTACCCGTCGCACGTGCCATGCCGGAGTTCGCCGATGTGCTGTGCGTGCAGTACCCCGGCCGTCAGGACCGCCGTACCGAGCCCCTCATCGACAACATCCCCGAACTCGCCGACCACGTCTTTGCGGCGCTCCTGCCCTGGGCCGATCGACCGTTGGCGTTCTTCGGACACAGCATGGGCGCTTCCCTCGCCTTCGAAGTGGCGCGACGATTCGAGCGCGAGAAGGGCATCATCGCCGCGGCGCTCTTCGCGTCGGGCCGTCGGGCTCCCTCGGCACTGCGTCGGGAGACCGCCCACCTACGGGACGATCGGGGTCTGCTCGAAGAGGTTGCCGCGCTGAGCGGCACCGACTCCGAACTCCTCGGCGACGAGGAGGTGCAGAAGATGATCCTCCCGGCCCTCCGCGCCGACTACCGTGCGGCTGAGACCTATCTACCGGAACCCGGGGATCCGCTGCGCTGCCCGGTGCATGTACTCGTCGGCGACGACGACCCCAAGGTGACCGTGGCGGAAGCCGCAGCCTGGGCCGAGCACACCGCAGGACCGTTCACGATGAAGGTCTTCCCCGGCGGTCACTTCTATCTGACGGACCATGCGAACGAGGTGATCCAGACCATGACGGAACACCTCCGCGCGGCGGGATCACCCTCCGTCTGAGCAGGATCGTGCCCGCGGGAGCCACGCCGGTTCCCGCGGGCGGGCATGCATGCTCATCTTCCGGGAGCTCCGGTGGAAACGCCTTGCCACCGAGCGAACCGCCGCGTTCAACGGGGAGGCCGCGGTTCCGGGGGCGATCAACCGTCCGTCGATGTCCAGGCGGCTTCGGCCGCATCCGCGCTGGGATGCGTGGGAAAGATCTGTGTCAGTCCCACGATGCGGAAGATCCGGCTGACCTGGTCCGGTACGGCGGCCAGCGCAATGGAGGCCCCCGCAGCGGACGCGCGATTGCGGGCCGCGATCAGTACGGTGATGCCGCTGGAGTCGCAGAATGTGAGTCCGGCCAGATCGATCACCAACTGCTGACCGGGCCGAAGATCCAGCCCGGGCAGTCGGCCCCTCACCTCCGGCGCGCTGTGGTGGTCGAGCTCCCCGCCGAGTTCGATGACCGGCCCGGCGGGAGTGTTGCGGACATGGATGCTCAGCTGAATCACTGGGGCTCTTCGCTCGGGGGAGGGGGGATGCTGATGGCCAACACGGCTGTGTCGTCGTCCACCCCGCTGCCGAGGGTGTCGAGCAGCTCGCGGATCGCCGCGAGGGCAACCGGTGCGCTGGTGGGAGCCAGACCCTGCGCGAAGTCCAACAGGGCCTCGTCACCGTACCGGTCACCGGTCAGGGCGCTGTGCGCCTCCGTGAGTCCGTCGGTGTGCAACAGCAGGGTGTCGCCGGGAGCCAGATGCACCGTGGTGGTGGCGATGTGCGCATCGGGGAGCACACCGATGAGCTGCCCCCCGGGAGTGGGCACGAAGGCGGCCCGGCCGTTGCTGTGCATCAGGAGGGCAGGCGGGTGCCCACCGCTGGCCAGCGTGACCCGAAAGCCGCCCTGCTCGCCTTCCGGGGTGAGCAGACCGAAGATGACGGTGCAGTACCGCGGGTCCTGGCCGTTGTACTCATGGTTCAGGACGGTGTTGAGATTGCGCAGCACCGCGGCCGGGTCCGAGTCGTAGACCGCGGCGGCCCGGAGCGTGTAGCGGGCCAGGGAGGTGATGGCAGCGGCGGCGGCTCCTTTGCCGCACACGTCCCCGAGGAACATTCCCCACGTTCCGGAGCCGAGGGGGAATAGATCGTAGAAGTCACCACCGACCTCGTCGGCCGAGGCGATGTGGTAGTGCGCGGCGACATCGAGGCCGGGAACATTGGCCAGGGTCGGGGGCAGCAGGGTCCGCTGAAGGGTGGTGGCCAGCCGCTGGAGGCGCTCTCGCTCCCGCTCCGCCTCCTGTCGTGCGCGCAACAACTCCGACTCATAGGCGCGACGGTCACGGGCGTCGAAGATCGTGGTGCGGATCAGCAGGGGCTGTCCGTCGCCCCCGGTCTTCACCGTCGAGGTCACCAACACGGGCAGGCGCGTTCCATCCGCGGCCTTGAGTTCCAAGGCGATTCCGCTGACCTCCCCCTGCATCCGTAGCAGCGGCGCGTAGTGGGTCTCGTGATAGAGCCTGCCGCCCACCGTCAACAACTCGGAGAACTGCTTCTTGCCGACCACCTCACCGCGTTCGAAACCCAGCCAGCGGAGCAGCGTGGTGTTGATCTTGGCGATCTGTCCGTCGAGCAGAGTGGAGAGATATCCACAGGGCGCGTGCTCATAGAGGTCCTCGGCACTGTCTTCCAGCAGGGAGGAGAAGAGGGCCCGATCGTCTTGCGGCTGCTCGCTCGGATGAGGATCGCGGTCGTGGTCGCCGCTGGTCGTGCACATCACCGTGGCGCGCCGGCGAATTCGGCAATTGCCGCAGCTGTCTCTTCAGGGGCGCTGAGCTGGGGGCAGTGCCCCGTGGCGTTCAGCGTGACCAGCTGGCTTCCCGCGATCTGCTCCTGGAGGAAGGCGCCCACCTCGGGCGGAGCGATCGCGTCCCGGGAACACTGTGCCACCAGGGTGGGGACGGTGACCCGGGACAGGTCGTCGCGATTGTCGGAGAGGAACGTCACGCGGGCGAACGACCGGGCGATCTTCGGATCCGTTCGGCAGAAGCTGTTGGTCAGCTCCTCGCCCAACTCGGGACGCTCGGGGTTGCCCATGATCACCGGCGCCATCGCCCCGGACCATCCCAGATAGTTCGCGTCCAAGGACTCCAGGAGCTCTTCGATGTCCGCGGCGCTGAACCCGCCGCGATAGCCGGTCGCCGGGTCGTCGATGAAGCAGGGCGAGGGAGCGAGCAGAACGAGACCGTCGAACGCCTCCGGTTCGCGCGCCGCCGCCAGAACCCCCATCATCGCGCTCACCGAGTGCCCGACGAACGTCACCGGACCCAGTGCCAATCCACGGCAGAGATCCAGTACGTCCGTCGCATAGCCGTCCAGCGTGGAGTACTGCTCCTCGCTCCACGCCGACAGATCCGAGCGTCCCGATCCCACGTGGTCGAAGAGGACGACGGTGAATTCGCGCTCCAGCGCCGGGACCACCAGACGCCACATGTTCTGATCGCACCCGAACCCGTGCGACAGCACCACGACCCGACCGCCCTCGCGACCACTGACCGTCACATGGTGCCTGCTTCGTACATCCATGCGTCTCATCCTTGCAGACGAACCGCCGGGGCCTGCCGCGGCCCGGATCTCCAGGCCCGCTGTGCTCCCCGCTCGGTCACGGGGGCGGGGCCGAGCAGGCGGTGGAGGCACATGGGTGGGGGCGGCACAGCTGGCCGGTAAGGATCAGCCGAGATGGTCCCCCAAGAGGTTCGCGAACTCCTGCTCCGTGAGGACCTTCGTCCCCAGTGCCCTGGCCTTGGCCAGCTTGGATCCGGCACTCTCACCCGCGACCACGATCGTGGTCTTCTTCGACACACTGCCCGAGGAGACCCCGCCCGCCCGCTCGATGAGTTCATTCATCTCCGTGCGGTTGCGCCCCGCCAACGGTCCGTTCATCCCACCGGTCACCACGACGACCTGCCCCGACAACGGCAGCTCCGTCGCTTCGACGGCCACCTCGGTCTCGGTGGGGCCTCCCGGCTCCGTCATGTTCACGCCGGCGGCGACGAGCTTGTCGATGACCGGACCCATTGCGGCGATGTGCGCGGCGATCTTCGGAGCATTCGCACCGGGCAGCTTCGGCACCGCGGACAGTGCGTCGGCGTCCGCAGCCCGGATCGCATCCATCGTGCCGAAGTGCCGGGCGATCTGCCGTGACAGCGTACGACCCGTCCGGACGATCCCCAAGGCGCAGAACACCCTGTTCAGAGGCTTGTTCCTGGCCGCTGCGATATTCGCCAACAGCGTGTCAGCGCGCCTTTCGCTGCGCGTGGCGGACACCAGCTGATCCCTGCCGAGGGTGAACAGGTCGGCCACGTCGACCACCGCCCCCTCATCCACCAGCGCCTCGATGTAGGTCGTGCCCAGACCGTCGATGTCGAGTTGGTCCCGACCGACGGCGTATCTCAAGGAGGCGAGGAGACCGCAGCCTCCACCGGTCCCGCCCGCGCATTCCCAACGCTCCCCGGATGTGTCGATGGCACCGCCGCACTTGGGGCACACATCGGGAAAGACGATCGGCGTCTCCGCACCCGTACGCAGGTCGACGACGGGCGCCTCGATACGGGGAATGATGTCCCCGGCCTTCCACACCGTCACGGTGTCGCCGACCATCATCCCGCTGGCCTGGATGAAGGCCGGGTTGTGCAGGGTGGCGTACCGCACGATGCTGCCGTCGACCTCGACCGGCTCCAATACGGCCCGCGGGGCGATGATGCCGGTCCGTCCCACATTCCACTCCACGGCCACCAGGGTGGTTCGTCGTTCGACCGCGGGCAGTTTGTACGCGACGGCCCAGTGAGGGTGACGCGTGGCGACTCCGGCCGTCTTCTGCTCCCCGAAGTCATTGACCTTGATCACGGCGCCGTCGATGCCGAACGGCAACTCGGCCCTGAGCCCGGCGATTTCCTCGACCCGGGCCTGAACCTCCTCCAATGTCGCATGGATGCGCATCCCCACCCCCGCCGTGGTGGTGGTCTGGACCCCGGCCGCGGCGATCAGGTTCATCACGGCCTCGTGGGTGTCCCCGGGCAGGCCGGGAGCCTCAGCGTCCACCCCGGCCACGCCGTAGGCGAAGAAGGTGGTCTCGATCGTGTACGGGCGGTCCTTGGCCCGTAGGGTGCCCGCCGTGCCGTTGCGCGGGTTGGAGAACACCTTGGCGCCGTGCGCCTGACGGATTTCGTTCGCCTTCTCGAACTGCTCGTGGGTCATCAGCACCTCACCACGCAACTCAAGGGTGAGGTCCGTTTCGAGTCTTTCGGGAAGGCCGACGATGCTGCCGATCGCATGGGAGACGTCTTCGCCGTGGACGCCATCACCACGGGTGACCAACTGGACCAGCCGGCCGTTTCGGTACCGCGCGGCGATCGCCGCACCGTCCAACTTCGGCTCGACGGCGAATCCACCGGCCACCGGTGCACCCAGCCGCCGCAACACCGAAGCGCCCCACTTCGTCAGCGATTCGGCGTCGAAGACATTGTCGAGGGAGAGCATCGGGACGGTGTGGGCCACATCCCCGACCGGAGCCGCACCGCCCGCGACCTTGCCCGTGGGCGAATCGGAGCGCAGGTGCTCCGGATGCTCAGCCTCATGCGCGACGATTCTGCGGGCGAGCAGGTCGAACGTCGCATCGTCGAGCGGGCTGCTGCCGTCGCCGTAGTACGCGGCGGAGGCGGCAAGGGCCGAGTCGACCGCGTGGTGGTACTCCTCGCGGCTGTCGAACGCAGTGGCGGTGGTGATCGTCATGGGGGCGATCCTGCACCACGGGTCTGACATCGGCCGGAAGCGCGGCCCCGTCACCGCAGCCCGAACGCCCAGGCCGGCCATCGAACGACTTGCGGGAAGGGCTCCACCACGGGCGATCGCCATGTTGAGATGGCGGTGGAGCAGCCTGTGCGGATCACCGGGAGGAGCACATGCCGGTGCACCCGCTGGGTGAGCCGCCCACCAGGCGGGCCATGCTCCGGACGACTCGTACACAGACGGACGACTCGTACACAGACGACCGAAAGGGAAGCACCGTGAGCGAAGATCCCCAACCGCGCATCGACACCTCGGTGGCGCACTCCGCCAGGGTCTGGAACTACTGGTTGGGAGGGAAGGAGCACTATCCGGCCGACCGAATCGCCGGCGACGCCTACCGGGAAGCCTTCCCCCTGATCGAGGTCATGGCGAAGGAGTCCCGTGCGTTCCTGCGACGTACCGTCACCTATCTGGCGGCCGAAGCCGGAATGCGACAGTTCCTGGACCTGGGGGCAGGGTTACCGACGACGGACAACACCCATGAGGTCGCCCAACGCATCGCACCGGATGCCCGAGTCGTCTACGTGGACCACGATCCCTTGGTCCTGCTCCACGTCCAGGCGCTCCTGTCCAGTGCCCCCGAGGGGGCCACCTCCTACATCGAGGTGGATATGCGGGACACCCCGAAGGTGCTCGCCGGAGCGGCCGAGACACTGGATCTGAGCGAGCCGGTGGCCCTCGTCATCTCCGATGTGCTGGGTCACATCGTCGATTTCGAAGAGGCGTTGGCCCTGGTCGCCCGGCTCGTCGCCGCGTTGCCGTCCGGAAGTCACCTCGCCCTGAGCCATGCCAATGCGGACAGTCCCGCGCAGGCCGCGGCCCAGGACGCCTACAACTCCAGCGGCGCCATTCCCTATGTCTTCCGCACTCCGGAGCAGATCGCGCGCTTCTTCGACGCTCTCGATCTGGTGGAGCCGGGGTTGGTCTCCTGGCCGAACTGGCGGCCCGACGCCACCACCGGCAAGGCCACCGAACGAGCCGGTTGGGGCGCCGTCGCGCGCATTCCCTAGCTGCCACGGTCCGTGTGCCGTCCATCCGGATGAGGACGGCACACGGACCGGCCGACGCCCCCGAGGGACCCTCCTCCGACCGGTTGTGCCTGCCAGCGCCGAGGCGGTCGAGTCAGAACCCGAGCGCCATCGCGCAACCGGTACGACTTTCGGTGTAGGCCGTCTTCGTCCCTGGTCATGAGGTGTCTGATCCCAGCGTCGAGACGATGGAGGCATGACGAACTTAAGGACCTCCCCGGTCGCCACCTCGGCCACGAGCAGCCGTCTCGCCCTGCTCGACGTACTGCGGGGAGTGGCGATCCTCGGCACGTTGTTGACCAATGTGTGGATCTTCACGGCTCCGGGGGCCGAGTGGGGCGTCTTCACCCAGGGCACGGCGGAGTTCTCCCTGAACTCCTTTCCGGCTGCGGTGGAGAACCTTCTGCGCCTCCTGGCGAACGGACGGTTCCTGGCCCTCCTGACGATCCTCTTCGGAGTCGGGCTGGCCATCCAGTACCGCTCGGCGAAGCGGCGCGATCAACCGTGGCCGGGACGCTATCGATGGCGTGCCCTCTTCCTCTTCGCCGAGGGCACGATTCACTTCGTCTTCGTCTTCGCCTGGGACGTGCTGATGGGGTACGCCGTCACCGCGTTGTTGGTGGCATGGCTGCTCACCCGCTCCGCCACCGCTCAGAGCCGCGTGATGTGGTGGGCGGCGGGCATCCACGTCTCCTTGATGGTCTTGCTGACGGCGGCTCTCGTGGCCGCGGAGTCCGGGGGTGGTGAGCCGGTCTCCCGCGAGGTGCGTGATCTCTATGCGCACGGTGACTATCTGGATCAGGTGAAGTTCCGGTTGGACAACATGCTGGCTCTGAGGCTGGAACCCGTACTGTCGTTCTGTCTGCTGGTCTTCCTGTTCCTCCTGGGCGTACGACTCTTCCGGGCCGGTGCTTTCGGCGCGGACGACACCGGTCGTCGCATCCGTGCCCGCCTCCTGCTGTGGGGCCTGGGGCTCGGCGTCCCTTTGAGTGTGGTCGCCTCACTGGCGGGAGGCGACTACTTCCTGCTGGATCGCTATGTCGCAGGACCGCTGTCGGCGCTGGGATACATCGGACTGATCGGCCTGCTGACCGATCGAGTCCGACGTACGGGCCCGGTGCTCCACAGCCTCATCTGCGTGGGTAGAACGGCGCTGACCGGCTATGTCCTCCAGAACGTGTTGTGCATGTTCTTGGCGTACGGCATCGGCCTCGGGTTGGCACACCGGTTGGGGGAGACCTGGCGGCCGTGGTGGGTGATCGGTCTGTGGGCGGGGATCTGCCTCGTGCTGATGGTGGGCTCCGCCCTGTGGTTGCGACGTTTCGACACCGGACCGTTGGAGGCCCTGCAAAAGCGCGCCCTTCGCCGCTGACACGGGTGCGGCACCGGGCAAGAGTGCGCATGGACGTCGCGTATCGAATGGTTGGCAGCCCCGGCAGAATTCATCTGGTCCGATCACGTTCACTGCGGGCGTGATCGGACGCGTGACCCCTCGGAAGAGCGAATCCGTTGAACGGCCCTACCCGGGTTTCGGATTCACCGTAGACCAAGGGGAGTTCTGACCATCGCGCCGCCATGGCGGAGTAAGGGTCATCCCCTTCGCCATTCTCGATGGAGAGAATGGCGAAGGGTTTGCAGAATTCAGCGGAGGAGTGTGCCTGTGCTGACCATGGATACCTCGCGTGCGACAGTTCCGGGGCGATCCGGAGAGACGATGATTTCGACACTCGATACTCGATGGTTGGTACGAGGGTACCGGGCTCATGGGAAGCCGGTCCGCAGAAAGCGCTGGGCAGACGGTCGGCGATCTAATCGCCCCGGGAGTTCGCAGTCGGGATCGCCACTCCTCCCATGGGTCCGTCAGACATGTTCTCCTCCGGCAGGTTTGACCGCTGGGCGTCCGCCGGCCTCCCGGCCCGGGTCGCACTCTTGGGAGGAGCCCCGTCCGCGAGCGACAGAGTGCACGATGATGGCCATGTCAAGAGGCGGACCAGACATTCCGGCCGAGGGGCCTCCTCGTCGCTCCCTCGTTGCCTGGACCGCACGTACAGGACAATTCTCCCGCTCGGTCGAGTGGTCACTTGATTCCAATCCCGGCACTCCACACATTTTTCCGCCTCGCGGGGAAGGCGGGCAGGTCGTCGCGGTGGAGCCCGCGCGGTCCCTCACCTCGACAACTCCGCTTCAGTGGCTGGACTTTGCTTGCTTTTTAATGGTCCAGACCTTTACTGTCCCCGCCTGACGGCCGCCGGCCGACAGGAGGCTCGCTCTCGATGGCGATAGACATAAAACCGCGCTCTGCATGGGCGGAGCGCGCCACGTACACAGGTCGCGGACAGATCATGGCGGCTGAGCTGACCTGGACGTTGGGCTGGGACGCCCGTACCGCGCTGGAGGTGGTGCGCGACCAGATCGGCGCCACCCCCGATCCCACCCAGGGGCGCGAGTGGGCCCCCTGGAAGGGCGGAGTGTTCATCCACCACGCCGGACCGCGGAGCTTCTCACCCGATTCCGAGGCGGACTGCATTCAGCACATCGCCGATATCTGGCACGATCACCAACCCAAGTACGGCGACATCGCCTACAACTTCCTGGTGTGCCCGCACGGAAACATCTACACCGGACGTGGATTGGTGCGTGGTGAAGCCAACGGCGGTGACGCGCCGCCCACCGCACTCACCAAGCGCGGCGAAGTCTGGGTGACCGGAGTGGGGGCGGTCGGCCGCAATGCCGGCTTCTACTCCATCCTCGGTCTGATCCGATCGGCGAATCAACCGACAGCGGCCATGCTGGGCTCGATCAAGAATCTGATCCGACACCTCCAAAACGATGTCAGATCAGAGGTGAGGGCGGGGGACAACATCTTCCCCCATTCCCATGGGGACAACACCGAATGCCCCGGAAACCTCACCCCGTACGCACAGTTGGGTTCGTCCATCGACCCCGGTCGGCCGACGGTACGGCCGCACGCACCGGTCATCCCCCGCGTCGCCTGGGGAGCCCGCCCGCCGCGCGCCGAGTACCCCGTCCCGCTCTCGCAGCGCACCGGATTCGCCGTGCACTACTCGGCGGGCCCGCCCACCCAGTCGCTGCGTTCCATCCAGAACTTCCACATGGACGGGCGGAACTGGCCCGACATCGGGTACAACTTCCTGGTCGACCGCAACGGGCGCATCTACGAGGGCCGCGGCTGGCTCAGCATCGGAGCCCATGCCACCGGCTACAACACCACCCACATCGGTGTCTGCTTCATCGGTAGCGACGGAGACGCCACCCCGGCGGCCAAGAACGCCATTCGTGCCCTCTACTACGCGGCCAACAAGAACGTCGGACGGGTGCTCACGGCCACCTACCACGGGGCCATCGGATCGACCTCCTGCCCGGGTGCTGACCTGCGCAACTGGGTGATCGCCGGACTGGGAGGCGACGATGTCCCGATCGAAGGCGGCGGTGTCCCGGGCTCCAACTCGGGCATCATCACGGTCCGTTCCGTGTCCGCCCAGCAGCAGGCCGTGAACCTCCTCGGACATCGACCGATGCTCTCCGTGGACGGCTCCTTCGGTCCGTTGACCGCTGCGGGTGTGCGGTGGTTGCAGACCAAGGTCGGCGTGACGGCCGACGCCAACTGGGGTCCGCTTACTGAGGCCGCTTACATCGCCTACATCAGCGAAGGCGGTGGTGGTGGCGGAGTCACGCTCTACCGGACCGTCATGGCCCAGCAGTACGCGGTGAACTCGCTCGGGTACACGCCTCCCCTGGTACAGGACGCCAGCTTCGGTCCGTTGACCGCCGCGGGTGTGCGGTGGTTGCAGACGAAGATCGGTGTGGTGGCAGACGGCAACTGGGGCCCGGCCACCGAGAAGGCGTATCGCACCTACACCGGCGGGAACGTCAACGGCATCGGCGGGATCTCCACGATCCGCTCCATCGCCGCCCAACAGAACGCGGTCAACGGCCTGGGACACACCCCGCCCCTGGAGGTGGACGGCTCCTTCGGTCCGTTGACCGCCGCGGGTGTGCGGTGGTTGCAGACGAAGATCGGTGTGGCTGCGGACGGCAACTGGGGCCCGGCCACCGAGGCGGCGTACGGCAGCTACACCGACGGTGAACGGCTGGTCATCGACGGCAGCTTCGGCCCGATCACCATCGCCGCCACCCAGCGCGCCATCGGTGTCGTACCGGACGGCAGTTGGGGCCCTGCGTCGAAGCGTGCGCTCCAACGCCATCTCAACACCTGGTCGGACGCCGGACTGGTGGTCGACGGTGTCACCGGCATCGGAACCGTCCAAGCCCTTCAACGCCACCTCAACAAGATGATCGGCGCCGGGCTCACCGTCGATGGGTCCTGGGGACCGGGTACCAATCGCGCCTTGCAGACCGCACTCAACCTGGAGAAGTTCTGAATGGGACAGCAAACGGACCTGCCCGGGGACGGTTCTCCCCGATCCCTGGCGAACCAGCCGGCCGAAGCCTCCCGTAGGGCCGTTCTGGTCTCCGGAGCGTTGGTGGCGGCGGGCCTCGTCGCCGCGAGCGCTCCGGGCGCCTCGGCGGCCGAAGCTCTGCTCGGCCGGGTCGACAGCGCCGGCGGGATTCCCGCATTCGCCGCCGTTCCTGCTGATGGGAGCGATGCGCTCGTGGTCCCTGATGGCTTTCGCGCCGAGACCATCGCGCGCTGGGGCGACCCACTGACCCCTGCCGCGCCGCAGTGGCGGCCCGGCCGCGTCGCCACGGCGGTCGAACAGGAACTCCAGATCGGCAGCCACCACCACGGTGTGCAGTTCCTGCCGTTCGACCAGGGCAACGCCAGCAGACCGTACGGGCTGTTGGTCCTGGCCCATGAGTCCGTCGACGCCGCGCTTACGGAGGGCGCGGCGCGGACGGCCATGGCCGCTCAGGGTGTGACCGTGGTGGCGGTGGCCGCCGCGAAGACCGCAGACGGCACCTGGCGCACGGTGGACTCCCGGTTCAACCGGCGCATCACCGCCCGGACTCCCGCCCGCCTCACGGGTCCGGCTGCCGGCAAGGGCACCTCAACGGGTGTACTGGCCCCCAGCGCGGTGAGCGTCACCCCGTGGGGAACGGTGCTCGTCGCCGAGGAGAACGTCAATGCCTTCTTCGGCACCGATGATCCCTCCTGGCGTCGTTCCGAGAGCCACATTCGCTACCGGTACTCGGCCGCGGGCTTCGGCCATGCCTGGCACCGGGAGGACCCGCGGTTCGACCTGTCCGATCGGCGCGCACGTCCCGAGGACTTCGGCTGGATCGTGGAGATCGATGCCCGTGACCCCGCAGCGGAACCCGTCAAGCGCACTGCGCTCGGTCGGTTCGCCCACGGCAGTGTGACCGTGTCCGAAGCCGAAGGCCGTGTGGTCATCCACACCACGGATGCCGAGGACGGTGAGTACCTGTACAAGTTCATCGGGTCCGCACCCTGGCGCGAATTGCGGGCCCGGGGCAGGGACCCGCTGGACCACGGCACCCTCCACGTGGCCCGCATCTCCGCGGACGGCACTGGCTGCTGGCTGCCGCTGACCCATGGACAGGGCCCGTTGACCAACGAGAACGGCTGGAAGGACCAGGCGGACGTACTCGTCCGGGCACGGCTCGCGGCGGACGCGCTCGGGGCTACCCCCCTGGCCCGGCCCGAGCGGGTGGCGGTGAGCCGGAACGCCGATGTCTATCTCGCCCTCGCGGGTGGGACGGGCACCACCGGGTGCGGTGGGGGAGCTGCCGACTGCGGGCCCGGCGGTGGACCGTACGGAAGCATCATCCGGTGGCGCGAGGCGGGCGAGGACGCGACCTCGACGGCCTTCCACTGGGAGCACTTCCTCCTGGGAGGGGACCCGACGGCGACGGCCGACGGGGCGTTCGCCCATCCCAAGGGAGTGTGGTGCGATGCGGCCGGTCGGCTGTGGATCTCCACCGGGATCCCGGGGCACTCGCTGAACAGCTCCCAAGGCCCGTTCCCACGGCTGGGCAACAACGCCCTGCTCGTCGTGGACCCGGACTCCGGCACGGCTCGTCGGTTCCTCACGGCGCCGCGCGGCGCCGAGGTCGCCGGTGTCACGGCGACCTCCGACGGCAGGACGATGTTCGTCAACATCCAGCATCCCGGGCAGCGCACGACCGCCTGGGGAGCCCCCGACACGGATGCCCCGGGAGCGGTCAGCACCTGGCCGGAGCACGGCCGTGGCTCCTACCCCCGCTCGGCGACCGTAGCGATCCATCCCATCGGAAGTCGCACCCGATGAGGTGACACCACTGTGGTGAGCCCACCCGTCGCAGGACCTCCACGTGACCTGCGACGGGTGGGTCGGCGCGATCCGGGTCAGCCGAGCTCGGTGTCGTAGAAGCAGAAATGATCCTTGATCTCCGCCACCTCGGGCTTGGGGTCGGGATAGGCCCAGACCAGATCGGCGGCGCCCGCGACCGACCAGTAGGCCGCGTCGCCCTTGAACGGACAGTGGGTGCTGGTCTGCGAGCGGGTCAGGAGCTCGACGCGTACGTCCTCGGGCGGCAGATAGTAGCGGACCGGGCAACCCGTCTCGCGCAGCACGACGGGCCTGCTGCTCTCGGCGAGCAGTTGTCCGTCCTTGACGACCCGTACGCGCTGACTGCCCTGCTCGATGCTGATGCGGTGTCCAGAAGTCATATCCATGTCAGCGCCCGACCGTACGGGCTTGTTCCCCCGCACATGCCGGGTCATCCGATCGGCGCATGAACGGCCGGAAGTCGTTGCTGACACCCCGGGCCAGCGGGGGCGAGTGCGCGCGGGCCGGTCCGTCCGTGGCGTTCCGCATCAGACGCTCCGCCGAGTGCTGCTCCGCGGCACGTAGTACGGACGGTTGTGGGCCGCTACCGGAGGCGACTGATGGGTCCACACCCCCCGGGCCGGGGCAGCACCGATCAGCGTGATGATGTCGGTACCGACGGGCGAACGGGGGGCAAGGACGGTCAATCGCACCCGTTCGGCGTCGGCTTCGGTCAAGGACGTGTACTGGTAGGGCTGATAGACGTTCATCGGACCGGCCAACGGTCGACCGGCACCATCGGTGCCGTAGCCGGTGATGGGCGTGTTGTTCACCGCAGTCCTGGGAACTCCGGTGAGATCGGCCCACAACGACAGCAGCGCAGGCGGTTCGCCCGTGGATCCCTCCTCCGCGACGGAAGGCGCGGCCTGCCGACAGACGATGTGCCAGAGGTCCGCCACCGGGCCGTTCGGCGACGGCAGGGTCACCTCGAAATCGCCCGGATACTTCGGCTCTCCGTAGAGCGCGGTGCCCGCCGCGATGGCCAAGGGGTTGTCACACAGCACATGGAGCCGGGCGATCCCCAACAGCTTGGTCTGGTCGTACCCCCGCGCGAACTGGTCGTACGACAACCGGGCGAGACGATCCGCGCTCGCCGTCGGGTAGGCGATCACGCTGTACTCGATCTCCTGGGTGATGCCGCCGCCGTTCGGATACTGGGCGAAGTACAGCTGATAGTTGAGCGTCGCACAGGCATGGCCGTCGAACTCGGCCACGCTCAGATCGGGATGGCGTTCGGCCAGTACCGAGCGCACCGGAGCAGGGTCGACCAGGAAGTCCACTCCGATGTTGTGCAGTGCACCGTAGTGGAAGGGCAGCAGATAGGGCGCCGCGACGGGTGGCAGATCCAGCTCGCTCATGCGTTGTCGTTCTCCTTGCCGATACGGGGGTTTCGGTACGGACCACGAGCCGAGAGGCGAATCGGCCCGTTGAGTGCGGTGAGGTCGCGGTGGATCCGTTCGGCACTGCGCAGGGTGATCGCAGCCATCGTGAGGGTGGGATTCGATGTGCCCAGCGAAGGCATGCTGCCGCACCCCACGGCGAAGAGGTTGGGATGGTCCCAGCAGCGCTGCCACGAGTCGACGACGGACGTGGCGGGCGAGGTCCCCATGATGTGGGTGCCTGCTCCATGCCCTGCGCCACGGTAGGCGTAGGGCCGGCCCTCGAACTCGAACCACCCCGGCTGGAAGGGACCGGGCTCGTACCTGCTGTGGTCCTCCGCGCCCAGCAGGGCGAAGATCTGGTCGGAGACGGACTTGGCGGCGACGATCCCCGCCTTCACATGGTCGGACAGGTCGTACGTCAACAGTGGGCGGGGATTGCCCAGCGGGTCGAACTGCCCCGGTGCGAGGGTCACCCGGTTCATGGGGTCGGCGCACTGCTCCATCTCGAACTGCAACGCGAACTGTCGACCGATCCGATTCCCCACGGCGTGCCGCAGCGCGGTGCCGAGCAGCCCGCGCCGGTCGCCACCGCCAGGGAAGGTCGGTCCTGCGTCCCGCAGCAGGGCCCTGACCTCGACGTCCGGCGCCCCGACGGCCCAGTTCCAACCCCAGTTGCCGATCTCGATACGGAAGGGCGCACGCACACCCCGGACCGGACCGAACCGGAACCCCTCCAGCCCGGAAGTCGAACCCGGTCCCCGGTACGGGCCGATCGGCTCAGGCAGCAATCCCCAGGTCAGCAGGACCGGATGGTCCATCAGATTGCGGCCCACCTGATCACTGGAGTTGGCGAGGCCGGAGGCGAGGAGGAGTCGGGCGTTCTCGATGGCATGGGCGGCCAGTACGACGATGTCCGCGCGAGCCGTGCACCGGGTGGCGCCGGTCGGTGAAGCCGGGTCGCCGTACCGCTGGTACTCGACACCGCGGATTCGCCCCACGGCATCCGGGATGAGCTGTCCCACCACCGCCCGGGTCACCAGGGCGACCGAGGGGCTCCACCGGGCCTGGGTGCGCCCCGGTGTGTACTTCGCTCCGGTGGGGCAGACCGGAATGCAACTCGCGCTGCCCTCGCACACCGGGCCGTGCGCTTCGGTGCTCGTGGTGTTGCGCGCCTGTGGGGTACCCACCACGCGGAGTTCCGTGGAACGGGTCGCGAACGGGTCCTGCACACAGTGCCCGTCCAATCCAACGGCCACCACCCGGTCGAGGTGGCTGGCGGGCACGGGGGAGTGGGGAAAGCCATACTCGTCGGGCAGGGGCAGGCCGACGAGATCCCGCTGCTCCTCCACATCGGCGGCCACGCCCAACTCCAGCTCGGCGGCCCGGTAGTGGGGCTCCAACGCCGCATAGTCGATGGGCCAGTTGCGCCCGTAGCCGAAGATTTCGGTGTCGAAGTCCTCCGGGTGCATACGAGGAGTGAGACCGGTCCACGCCGTACCGGTACCGCCATTGACCCTCAGATATCCGCTCGCATAGGGAAGCCGGCCGTTTTGGAGGAAGTATCCGTCGGTGCGGTATCCGCCGCCCGGATCACCGCGGAGGTCCAGCACATCGGGCGAGGGTGCCAGGGGGTTGGGAGCGATGGCCGCGCTCGGCACCTTGACCAGCGCCGAACGGAATCGCTCCACGTCCACGGCGGGCGCATCGGACCCATCGCCACGCCCTGCTTCGAGCACCAGGACCCGCCAGCCCCGGTCGCCCAGGCTCCGGGCGATGAGGGAGCCCGCAACACCCGCCCCCACCACGATCACATCGAAGTGCTCTGACGCGGTCAACGTTCCTCACCTCCGGTGGTTCCGGCCGGTGGCTCGCCCCACGACCCGTATCCGGGAGCGCCGGCACCCGGTGCGTGAGCGCCGAAGCTGCGCCACACCAACCCCTGTGCGTAGGCCCGACCGGAGATCACCGTGGGGGCCGTCTGGTGCTCGTGTCCGTCTGGGCACGGCCACACTCCCAGGTACCAGAGATGGCAGATCGAGCGGGCGAGTTCCCGTACGGGGCCTTCGTCGAGTTCGGCGCATCCATCGGCCGAGGCAGCGGTCAACTCGGTATAGAGCCCCGGGTCCACCTGTTGGCAGACCCATGAGTGGTAGACCCCCGCCATGGTGGTGCCGATGAGTTCGGCTGCGTTGAATCCGGTGAGGGTGACGGAGAGTTCGATGAACTGCTCGACGTCGACGAGTTGCTCGACGTCGACGAACTGCTCGATGTCGACGAATCGCTCGGCTTCGGTGGACTGCTCAACGTCGTTGGACTGCTCGACTTCGGGGGTCGCGGTCGAAGACGGGCCCTCGGCGTCGGGAAGGCTCACCCCGCACCTCGCTCATGGCGTCGGCGCCGGACTCTCGACGACATCGTCTGGAAACCCCTCTCCCCGCCAGTGCATCCCACCCCTGATGCATCAGCCGACATCCCTACCTCAGGAGTCGGGGATTCATGCGGGGAAATCTGGCTGATGGTGAGTGTTCGAACACCCTCGGTGTTCGGAGTGGGTTTCTCGGTCAGTGGTACTCGGACGGCACGCGCGATGGCGAGAGCGCAATCACCGCGTACGGCCCGCTACATGCCCCGCGGCGAGAAGGAGAAGCCGGAGCCGGACCCAGAAGCAGTGCGAGGTGCGTACGAGCGCCGGGGCGCACGATGGGGGTGGTGTATCCACGCCGCGCAAGCCCCACCCGGGAGCCAATGTGGACGGAACCGGGAGTCAGTGTGGACGGAAGGGGACAGTGCGTGACGGGTCAGGGCGACAGCAGGTGCGAGGGCGACGCGTTGCACAGGATGATCGATCGGGCGCCGAGTGCGGCACGCACCCGCGCCGTCGCTCAGAGCGATTCGTCGTCCGGGATGACGTGCACCGCCGCTTCCTCGGCCGAAGCCGCGGCCCCGTCGATGCCCACGTCCCACGCTAGGAGATCCTTCTCTGTGTCCTCGTGCGCGCCCTCGTCCGGGGCCACGAGGCGGCCGGCGCGGCGGTCTCCCACCTCGTCGTCGAGTGCCTCGCCGTCGGTGTCGGACGCATCGCCGATCCCGTCACCCTGCCAGGCGTCGGCTCCGGCGTCGGGTACTTCCTCCGCAAGCCTCTCGTCCAGTGTCTCGCCCTCGTGCTGCTCGCGCGCGGTGGTTCCGCTGCGCCCGACGCCGAGCGGGCGTTCGGGAGGGGACCAGCCCTCGTCGTAGGGGTCCACACCACGGTCGAGCAGGGTGTCCTCCGGGTCGAGCAGACCCTCGTCCTCGGGCACCTCGTTGTCATCCGGTGACGCCGGCTGGTAGACCTCGTCGCCCGCGGCGTCGTCGGGCACGTCCTTGCCGACCATGGTTACGCCTTCCTTCAGGAGTGCCCCGGAGATATGGGGCCGGGGCGGACGGGGCTCTGTTCCCATCGTCCACTGGATGGAGGCGGAGCGCACCCGACGCCCCGCTCACCAGGCCCCACCGGCATCGGGCCCGACAGGGCCAGGAACGCCTGGCCTACAGTTCGGCCGCCAGCTGGGCGCCGATGTCCTCGTGCAGCCGTAGCGGAAGCACGATGCGCCACCGCTGGGCCGCCTCGGTGGCCAGGTCCCGGCTCCACTGCCAACTCTTCCGGGCGGTGACGCGTACGTCCGCCTCCACCGCGCGGCACGTGGTGGCCGTGTACCGCTCCCGGTCCCCGGCGGGCAGGTCCTCTTCCAGCGCCCGGCTGGGGGTGAGCCAATGGGGCGTGGAGCCCCTCAGCAGCCGACACAGCTGGAGTTGTTGCGGAGCGATGACGGTGTGGAGGAGGGCGTGCGCCCGTGCGATTTCGCCGCGTGCCAGTACATGGGCCAGCATCAGGGTCCAGTTGGCGAGCTCGTCGGTCAACTGCTGTGCCGTGGCGACCGGCTCGGGCGGTTCGTACTCGGCGAGGGCTCGGGTCGCTGTGGTGAGTCGTCCGGTGCGATCGAGCAGGACCGCGCCGTCAGGGTCGGGAAAGTGCACGACTCCACGCCAGGACGTCATCTCGGCCACCCCCGAGCCCGCCGCCTCCACATGGAACTCCCCCCGCATCAGGTCGTCGAAGACCACGGCGAGGATGCCGTACATGTTGGTGTAGGCCAACTTGAGCGGGGCGAGTTGCTCCACGAACGCCCGTCCGTCGAAGGCGTCGGCATCAGCGTCATTGACGAAGAGGTACGCGTCGAGATCCGAATGGGCGTCCGCCTCGCCCAGCGTCCACGATCCATAGAGCAACACTCCCTCCAGCCGTGGGTCGGCGTGGGCGATGTCGCGCAGCAGGCTGATACGGGTGTCCAAGGCATGGGCAGATGAACGACGGGGCACGGGGGCTCTCTCTCTTCTGAGCTCGCCATGAAGACATGGCAACGAGGCCCGGCGGCCTGCCGGGCGATGATCTCGGACCGAAGTCAGCTGCTCAGGAAGCGCCCACGATCGGCATCATAGGCGAGGTGTGAGCGGAGGAGAGTCATGGCAGGCCGGAGCGCGTTGGATGCGCTCCGGCCCGGGTGGCGCGTCAGGGCTTGCGGGCAACCGCGGCGTAGCAGGAGGCGTCCGCATCGGTGATGGTCAACATGGGGTCATCCGGATCGGGGTGCCAACGGTGGGTGGGGACCAGACCGGGGGACAGCAGGTCCCAGCCGGTGAAGAGGCGGTGGACTTCGTCCCTGGTGCGGGGGCGCACATGGGTCCCCACCGCCGCATACGCGCGGGTCACCTGGGCGATGGCCTCGGGAGCGAAGTCCGGGGTGGCGTGGCTGATGGCCAGGGTGCTGCCTGACGGCAGCGCCTTCTTCACTTCGTCCACGACGGTGTGGGCGGCCTCCTCGTCAGGGAGGAAGTGCAGGAGGGCGATGAGGCTGACACCGATGGGTTCGGCGAAGTCCAGGGTCGTGCGCAGTGTCGGGTGGTCGAGGATTCGCTGTGGATCCCGGGCGTCGGCCTCCACATAGGTGGTGGTGCCGTCGGGGTGGCTGCGCAGCAGGGCACGGGCGTGCGCCAGGACGATCGGGTCGTTGTCGATGTAGACCACCCGGGCGGACGGAACGACCTCCTGGGCGATCTCATGGAGATTGGGCGAGGTGGGTATGCCGGTGCCGATGTCGAGGAACTGTCGGATGCCCAGCTCCGCAGCCAGATAGCGGGTGGAGCGGTGCATGAAGCGACGGTTGAGGCGGGCCGCGATGGGGGCCGAGGGGAAGGCTGCGAGGGCCTTGGCCGCCGCCTCGCGGTCCGCGGGAAAGTTGGTGATGCCACCGAGGTAGAAGTCGTACATCCGGGCTGAATGGGCGCGATCCATCGCCAGATCCAACGCGTCATCACTCATGTCGTCTCCCACGTGTCGGTTGTTGCCCATCCGCATTCGGTGTGTGGTACATACGCGCCCGGCCGGCCCGCTCGTACCCAGTGCACCCGCCGTGACGCGCCCTGGGCAAGAGGTGTGGCGCGCCGCTGTTGACCCAAGAGAGGCTTGTCGAAAGCCATGTGACGGATCGTCATCGCCGTACATGCCATCATATATTCACCTCCCGAGAAAAAGTTCGAGGGTCGTCTTGCACGAACGGGCGGTGCTTCCGGTTGGCTGAAGGTGGGAGAACTTCCCAACCGGTCACCGCCCTCCTGCGAGGGCCGGTCCGGTGTCCTGACACCCTCGAAGGAACTCAGTGCAAGTGTTCATCGTTCCCATCGCAACTCCCTCGGGGCGTAGCGGCGTTGGCGTCGAATCCCCCGTAGCGGCCCTCCTCGTGCAAGGAGTCGCCGCCGTATCCGGTGGAGCGAACCCAACGGCCCCGGCTCCGTCGGGCCTCGGCAAGCCGATGGCTCCTCCCGATGGAGCCCGCTCGTGAGCGATCCGCGCCTTCCCGTCGCCAGTGCCGCCGTCGTGCAGTCGCGATCAGTCACCTTCCAGGCGTTCCACACCTTCCACCGCAAGATGTGGATGCGCTACGCACACACCCAGGTCGGCGGTCGAGCGGTGGAGGCGGTCGTACAGGCCGCCTTCGCACGGCTACAACAGAACTGGGACCACGCCCTGCAACAGGAGTCCGTACCGCGGTACGCCTGGACCCTGCTCAAGGACGAGGTCGACACTTGGCTCGCGGCACGTGACCGTCAACCCCAACTGGTGGGAACCGCCGCCTTCTACCAAGCCATCCAGCGGGCGCGCTTTCAGGAACTCTGCGATGAATTCGCGGTGCTCAGCGAGGAGATCGGCCTCTACACGGCCATTTCGGAGCTGCCGGAACGCCAGCAGGACGTGATCGTCCTGCGGTTCGTCCTCAACTGCACGGAGGAGGAGACCGCCGACTTCCTCGGTATCCGGACGGGCACCGTCCGGTCCCATATCCGTCACGCACGCCGCAGGATCGCCACCGCCTTGCACATGCGACACGAGGACAGCGATTGATCGAGCCCGCCGACCCCATCCGCGTCGATGACGCCCTGCGCGATGCGCAGGTCCTCACCCACGAGTACGACGACTACGACACCGAAGCCGCGCTCGGTCGCCTCGGCACCCCCGCCCCACGATCCTCGCCTGATTCTCAGGAGGCACGCCAACCACTCAGCCGCACCGAACAGGCAGCCCACGACCTCGATCTGGCTGCCGCGCTGATCGTCGCTGCGCCACAGGCCGCCACCAGCTTGAAGCGCTTCCTCGACCACGAGCGCATCGACCCGGCCGGAGCGCTCGTCTTCGCGACGCTCCTCTACCTCGCGGGATACGTGGAGGGCGCCCAGTTCTGGTGGCAGTTCGCGGCGGGCTCCGGTGATGCCACAGCCGCCTTCTGTCTATTCCTCCTGCATGAGCAACAGGCCGAGTTCCGTGATGCACGGTACTGGCGCGACCAGGGCAAGGACCTGGTGCGAGGGCCCGGGGCTTCCCGTGAGCCCCGACGGTCGTGGCGCTTGTGGCGCTGGGTCCGGGGTCGTCGACAGCCCAGGCGTTCCGTGCCGCCCGGGCTGTTGCCCGAGAGCATCCGCTCCGACCTCATCATCCGTTGTCACCAGGGCGATCGACCCCTGTTGCCCCCGAGAGTGAGGGCACTCATCCACAGCCTCCCCGTCGAGTGCGACGACGAGGTCTTCGGGGAGATCCCCCGGCCGGACGATCGCCTCGCCTCGCTGGAACAGCACCAGTCCGCATGCCGAACCGAAACGACCCAGCCCGCCCGAGGAGGGGCTCTCATCATGGAATTCAGCCCGCGAGCGTTCTGAGCGCGCCCGGCAGGGCCGCGGTCAAGGTCGGAGACCGGGCCCTATGGATGGAAGGAGGCCGGCCCGCCCGTCAAGAAGGGCGGGGGAACGGCTGATCGTCCCTCACGCCTCACGCTCCGACCTGACCGGCCGCCCGGCGGCGTGACGCCCTGCCGAGTACCGCCCTGCCACCAGGAGAGGAACAGTGCTCCCCTCCGGTGGCAGGGCGATGTCAGTACCGACTGCCACGATGGTCGGATGACGCTCTCCGCTGCCATCACCCAGTACTGGGACGCTGCTGCATCCCGTTTCGACGAAGAACCGGACCACGGCCTACGAGCCCCGGAGACCCGCGACGCATGGTCGGGCCTCCTCAACTCCTGGCTGCCGTCCGCCCCGCTCGACGTGTTGGACGTCGGCTGCGGTACGGGATCCTTGTCCCAGTTGCTCGCGGAAGCCGGTCACCGGGTCACCGGGGTGGACCTGTCACCGCGGATGGTCGAACAGGCCCGGGGCAAGCTGGCGAGCGCGGGTCTGACCGGCCGCTTCCTCGTGGGTGACGCGGCTGCCCCGCCCACGGGGGACCAGCGGTTCGATGTCCTCCTCGCCCGCCATCTGATGTGGACCCTGCCCGATCCACAGGCCGCCCTGAGCGACTGGACCGGCCGGCTACGACCCGGCGGCCTGCTCGTCCTGATCGAGGGTCGTTGGCGCGAGTCAGAACCGAGCGCAACGCCCTACGGCACGGATGCGGAACCGCTGCCCTGGAACGGCGGCATCGGCGCCGAGGATCTGGCCGATGCGGTACGGCCCCTCGCCACCGCGGTGCGGATCGAACCGCTCAGTCACCATGCGGCCCTCTGGGGGCGATCGGTGACAGACGAGCGTCACGCGGTGATCGCCAAGGTATGAACCCATGACGCCCTTCAGCACCGGCGCGCAGGGTGGCGTGGTCATCGAGGGCGTGGGGCCTCAGCTGGAACCGTTGCCCGCTGCGGAAGGCGTGGTGGCAGGGGAGAACGGATCCGGAGTGCTGCCGCTCCAGCGGTAGAGCTCCGCGCGTCCGGTCTGACGGCTCGTCTCGCCCGTACCGACGGTGCCCGCCCGCGCGATGTAGAAGCGGCCGTCGTCCAGTGAGACCAACCCGTACTGCCCGCGTGCTCGATACCCGTACTGCCCGGTCATCTCGTCGTGGAGGCCCTGGGGGAGGAGGGAGAGGACCCGACCCACCTCGGGGCGGGCCTGGCCCTGGACCACCGACCAGGACGGCGCCTTGGACCCGTCGATGACGAAGAGGGAGTAGTTGGGATACGCCGCCTTCTTGCCCCGGTACACGGCCATGATCCAGTTGCCGCTGTGGGCGTCGTATTCGAGGTTCTGCACGCCGTACGTCGTGTTGCCGGTGTGGACGAAGAACTTGCCCTCGGGCGCGACGGGCCCACTGGTGTGGGGCGCACTCTCCAACAGGGGCTTCTCGTACTTCCGCCACGACCGCACGTCGTACTGCAACAGCACCTGGTGGTCGTTGTCGGTGCGGCCGGTGTGGGAGTAGACCCCGTACGCGACGGTGAGCTTCACCCGGTCCTTGCGCTCCATGGAGGGACCAAAAGCGATGCCGTCGATGCCGCTGCAACCGTAGCGGTGGTCCGCGGTGTCGGCGGTGTCGCCGTCGAAGACACCGTTGTGGTCGAGGTCGGCCGTGTAGTCCTCGGCCACTTCCTTGAGGTGGACCGTGGAGACGACTCCCGTGGACTGGGCGTCCATGTTCATCCGAGTGATGCTCTCGCCGTCGAAGACGGCGATGTAGAAGGCGGGCGCGTCCTTGTACTCCAGCGAGCCGTAGACCCGGCCGTCGTCCGGGTTGAAGTCCAGATCCCCAAGGTGGCCGGTGAATCCGGTCACCGAACCGATCGGATTGCCGCTCATATCGGTTCGGACCAGGAGGTCGGTGAAGGAGAAGTACATGAATCCCCGGGCGTGGTCGATGGCCATGCCCTGGAGGTGCCCCGACTGCCAGGTGCCGCCGTCGACGCTCACGGGCAGTGCCGCCGCCCGCTGCTCCGTCCGGATCGCCCCCGCCACGGGGGGTGCGCCCGCATGGGCGGGCCCCGCGTTCATCAAGCTGACCGATGCGAGGACGACGGATGTGAGTAGGTTGCCGATGAGCGCGCGAACGTGTCGTCGCATGAGTCCTCCGGGCTGCCGACGCCGGGGTGTCCGTGGATTCCCGACCTGCGCCGGCCACTCCCCTTCGTACCGGTTCTCGTGTACTACAGGCCCTCACATCGTGCCTGTCGCGCCGCAACCGCGCCCGTCGGCAATGGGCGGTCGACACATCCCCGACGGCCGGTCCATCCGGGGGTTGCGGACCGGGAAGTGCGATGGATACGCGCAGGTCCACGGCGGATTTCGGCCAATTCCGGATGCTCGTGCGGTCTGCGCGAAGATCACCGGGGGTCGGCTGCTCCGTTCGGGGTGCCTCGGCCGAGGGAGGCACCCCGAACGGAAGGGTGGAACTTTCGATCAGCGGGGCAGCAGCGCGCTGAGCGCCTTCTTGTCCATCTTCCCCAGCGGGGTGAGCGGCATCGTGTCCAGGACCGTCACCCGGTCAGGAGTCTTGTAGGCAGCGATCCCCCGTTCCTTCAGGAAGGCCGCCAAGTCGGCGCGAGTGGGAGCCTGACTGCCCTGCGAGACCACCACGAAGGCGACGGACGACTCGCCGAGGTCCTCGTCGGGGCAGGCGACCAGGGCGACGGAACGGATGGCCGGGTGGGCGAGGAGATGGCCCTCGACCTCCGTTGCGGCGATCTTCTCGCCGCCCCGGTTGATCTGGTCCTTGACCCGGCCGACCACGATGAGATGGCCGCTCGGGGTTCGGCGCACCAGATCGCCGGTGCGGTAGAAGCCGTCGCCGGTGAAGCTCTTGGTGTTGTGCTCGTCCGCGCGGTAGTAGCCGCGCAGGGTGTACGGGCCGCGGGTGAGGAGTTCGCCTGCCTCCCCTTCGGGCACCTCCTCGTCGGTGCCCGAGACGATCCGCACCTCATCGGCGGATGAGATCGGTTTTCCCTGTGTGGTGGCGAGGACGGTGGGCGGGTCGTCGAGGCGGGTGAGGCAGAGCAGTCCTTCGGCCATGCCGAACACCTGCTGGAGCGTGGCGCCGAAACCGTCGATGACCTGCCGGGCGGTGTCGTCCGCGAGTCGGGCGCTTCCGATCTGGAGGATGCGCAGACCGGACAGGTCCACTGAGGTGGCTTCGGCCTCGTCCAGCCAGACCGGCGCGAGTTGAGGGTTGATCGCGGTGATCGTCACCCCGTGGCGCTCGATCAGTCCGAAGCAGTACGAGGGGTCAGGATTGCTCGCCATGACAACGGTTCCGCCCACGCTCAGCGCGCCCAGGACGCCCGGGCAGTTCCAGGTGTAGTTGAAGGCGATGGGCAGGGCGGCCAGATAGACCGTGTCCGGCCCGAGATGACACACCTCGGCGGCTGCCCGAGCGTTGTACTGGTAGTCGTCGTGGGTCCGGGGGATGAGCTTGGGAAGTCCCGTGGTGCCTCCCGACAGCAGGAGGACGGCGATGTCCCCCGGGACCGCCGATGAGGTGACGGGTACTTCGTCAGAAGGAGAGTCCTCCAGGTCGGCGAAGCGGACGAAGTCGCTATGTTTTCCGGGGTCGCCGACCACGATGACGTGCTGGAGTCGCGGAGACTCGGCGCGTACCGCGGCAGCGAGCTCCCGGTGGTCGAACTGGGCGTGTTCATCCGGTATGACGTAGGCGGTCGCCTCGGAGAGGGCGGCCAGATGGGTCATTTCGCTACGACGGTGGCCGGGCTGGGTGTGCACGGGGACCGCGCCCAGGGTGATCAGCGCGAACCAGGTGATCACGAACTCGACGCGGTTGGGGAGTTGGAGCAGTACTCGGTCGCCGTCGGCTATGCCGAGCCTGCGCAATCCCCGTGCCACGGCATGGGACCGGTCGGCGAGTTCGGTGTAGGTGAGTCGGGTGCGATCGTCGATCACTGCCGTGCGGGAGCCGAAGTCCCGTACGAGGGACGCCAGTAGTTCGGGGTAGGTAGTGCCCTGCCATAAGCCTTCCGTGCGATAGGAATTCGCGGCTTCGGAAGGCCACTCGGTCAGGTCGATCGGCATCGTCAAGGCTCCTCATCTCACCGCGGATTTGACGCCGCGGCAGTCCGGATGGGCTCTTGAAAGGTAAGGCTAACCTAACTTACGGTGCTCTCACATGCATGTAGTCGAGGTCTTGATGGAGAGCTTGTGGACAGTTCATGCCCCAGCCTTGAAGAGATCCGAGGATTAGCCGCTCAGGCACTGCGGCTCGATCCGCAGTCGGTGGCCTTCGATGACAACCTGGTCGAACGCGGACTTGATTCGATCCGGATGATCAAATTGGCGGCGCGCTGGCGACGCACCGGTGCCGATGTCACTTTCGCCGACCTCGCACTGAAACCAACCGTGCGGTCCTGGTACGCACTGCTGGCCGCGGGCACCGCCTCGCCACGGCCGGACACCGCCGCGCAACCCAGGGCGGACGACACAGAACCATTCGGGCTCGCGGTCATGCAACACGGCTACTGGATCGGACGCGGCGACGACCAGGCGCTCGGGGGTGTCGCCGCCCATCTCTACGCCGAGTTCGACGGGCACGACATCGACCCCGACCGCATGGAGCGCGCGGTCGACCGACTCGTACGCCGTCACGGAATGCTGCGCAGCCAGTTCCTCGGCGACGGCACCCAACGCATCCTCGACCGGCCGGGTCTGCCGGTGTGGGAACTGACCGATCTGCGCACGGCTGACGCGAGCCTGGTGGCCGACCGGCTCGCCGAGATCCGAGAACACAAGACGCACCAGCGAATGCCCGCCGAACTCGGCAAGATACTCGACATATCGCTGACCCTCCTCCCCGAGGGGCGCACCCGACTCCACGTCGATGTGGACATGCTCGCGGCAGATGCCCTGAGTTACCGCATCTTCCTGGCCGACCTCGCGCGCTTCTACCAGAGCGACGCGGAGGACAGCTCCCCGCTCACCTACGCCTATCAGCACTACCTCAGCGACTACGCGGCCCTGAACGCGAGTGCGGTGGAGCGCGAGCGCTCCTGGTGGGAGGAGCGCGTACCCACGCTCCCCGACGCACCCGCGCTACCCCTCGTACCGGAATCGGAGCGTGCGGACCCGCTGCGCACCGTCCGCTACGAGCACTGGTTGGACCCCGAGCAGAAGAAGCGGCTCATCGACCGGTCCCATGCGCACGGGGTGACCCCGGCCATGGTCCTCGCCTCCGTCTTCGCCGAGATCGTCGGGCACTGGTCGAGCCGGCAGCGCTTCCTCCTCAACCTGCCGCTGTTCAACCGCGAACCGACCCACGGCGATGTCGAACACATGGTCGGGGACTTCAGTAGCTCGGTCCTCCTCGATGTCGACCTGACCGCCCCCGCCACCCTGACCGAACGTGCCCGGTCCCTCCAGCAGAGTCTGCACACCAGTGCCTCGCACGCCGCCTATCCGGGGCTTGACGTCCTCCGCGACCTCGGGCGGTACCGCGGGGAGCCCGTGCTGGCCTCGGTCGTCTACACCAGCGGCCTCAACCTCGGCGAACTGTTCGCGGACGAGGTCCTCACCACCCTGGGTGAGCCGGTGTGGATCATTTCCCAGGGTCCTCAGGTGGTCCTCGACGCCCAGATCGTGGAGCTGCGGGGCGGTCTCCTGCTCAACTGGGACGTACGTGCCGAGGCGTTCCCCGACGGCATGATGGACGCGATGTTCGCCTG
The DNA here is from genome assembly GCF_042753785.1 of Streptomyces sp. NPDC059256. Lineage (NCBI taxonomy): Bacteria > Bacillati > Actinomycetota > Actinomycetes > Kitasatosporales > Streptomycetaceae > Streptomyces > Streptomyces sp. NPDC059256. The sequence goes on from NZ_JBHYZO010000017.1 coordinate 68,861, forward strand.
GCACCGCGACACCATCGAAGCGCTGTTGGCCGACGAAGCGAGCTGGGACCGACCGGTCATCGACTCCCTGCCGGCCGGACAGGCGGAAGCGCGCCGCAAGGCCAACGACACCGTGCGTCCCGTGTCCGGGCGCACCCTGCACGAAGGCTTCTTCGCCCATGCCGCGACCGCTCCCGAGGCCACCGCGGTACTCGGCAGCGGCCAGGAGAGCCTCAGCTATGCAGTGTTGCGCGATCGCTCCCTACGGGTGGCCGCAGCGCTCGCCGCGGCCGGGGTACGAGCCGGGGACACGGTGTCGGTCCAACTGCCCAAGGGCCCGGACCAGATCGTCGCCGCCCTCGGAGTCCTGGCGGCGGGGGCCGCGTACGTACCCATCGGCGCCGACCAACCCGACGCGCGCCGCGAGCGCATCCAGGACATCGGAGCAGTCGACTTCGCGCTGACCGCGGAGCCGACCACACAATCCGGTCCGCGCTCACTGGCCCTCGTCGAGGCCGAGCGCGCGAACCCCCTCGACGGGCCCGTGCCCGTCCAACCCGAACAGATCGCCTATGTGCTCTTCACCTCCGGTTCCACCGGCGAGCCCAAGGGCGTGGAGGTCTCCCACGCGGCAGCGATGAACACCATCGACGCTCTCAACGAGCGGTTCGGCATCGGTCCGCAGGACCGTTCGCTCGGGCTGTCCGCCCTGGAGTTCGACCTCTCCGTCTACGACGTCTTCGGGCTGCTCTCGGAAGGCGGCAGTGTGATCGCGGTCGACGACGCGACCCGTCGTGACGCCGATGCCACCGCGGCGCTGGTCCGTACCCACCGTCCGACGGTGCTCAACTGCGTACCCTCGCTCCTCGACATGCTCCTGGAAGCCGGTACCGGCCCGGAGGGCCTCTCCGACGGGCTCAGGGTGGTGCTGCTCGGCGGCGACTGGGTCGGCGCGGATCTGCCCGGCAGGCTCAAGGCACAGCTCCCGGGGGCGAGGTTCGCGGCGCTCGGCGGCACCACCGAGACCGCCATCCACTCCACCGTCTGCGAGGTGGAGGGGCCGGCACCTGCCCATTGGCGGAGCGTGCCCTACGGCGTGCCCCTGGCCAACGTCGCCTGTCGAGTCGTCAATGAACGCGGCCTCGACTGCCCGGACTGGGTGGGCGGTGAGCTGTGGATCGGCGGGCGCGGTGTCGCCCAGGGTTACCGGGGGGACCCGGCACGCACGGCCGATCGATTCGTCGACCACCAGGGCGGGCGCTGGTACCGCACCGGAGACCTCGCCCGCTATCTGCCCGACGGCAGCCTGGAATTCCTCGGCCGGCGCGACGAACAGGTGAAGATCCGCGGCTATCGGATCGAACTGGGCGAGGTCGAGTCGGCCCTGCGATCGGTCGACGGGGTGCGCCAGGCGATCGTCGAGCGTATCGACGCCACCGTGCCCAGCCTCGCCGCGGTGGTGAGCCTCGACGAACCGATCGGCACGCAGGAACAGGAGGAGGAGGCGTCCGGGGCATCCGCGGAGTGGGACAGCGCCATCCGTGCCGCTCTGGCCGAGCGACTGCCGCCCTACATGGTGCCGGACCGGATCGACATCCTCGACGCGATCCCCCTGACACCCAACGGCAAGATCGACCGCCGGGCGGTACGTCGACTGCTGACGGGCGGAGCCACCCCCAAGAACGTCTACCGCGCTCCGCAGAACCCCCTGGAAGGTGCCCTCGCCCACATCCTCGCCGAAGTCCTCCGGCTCGACCGGCTCGGCATCGATGACGACTTCTTCGCCAGCGGCGGTGACTCGGTACTGGCGACCGGGGCGATCGCCAGGGTCCGCGAGTGGCTGGACACCACCGAGGCCGCGGTCTCCGACCTGATGGCCGCCCGCACCGTGGAAGCACTGGCGATCCGGCTGGCCGAACGGCAATCGACGCCGGGCAGACTGGAGCAGGTGGCCGAGGTCTATCTCGACGTCGCGGCCCTCACCGACGACGAGGTCACCGACGAGGTGGCGAACTGATGCCGGAAGTCCTGCTGAAGGGCGGCCCCGTCGAATACCTGAGGATCGAGGGGGATCCCGATCTGCCGGCGCTGGTGCTGCTCCACGAGGGGCTCGGATGCGCCGCGCGCTGGCGCAGGTTCCCCGCGCAACTCGCCCGGACGACCGGTCGTACCGTCGTCACCTTCTCCCGTCACGGCTACGGCGGGTCCTGGCCCTTCGACGGCCCGTTCCCGGTGAGCTACCTCCACGACCAGGCCCGCGGCCCGCTCCTGGAGTTCCTGGACGCGCTCGGCCTCACCTCGCCCGTACTGGTGGGCCACAGCGACGGCGCTTCGATCGCCCTCGTGCACGCCGCCGAACAACCCGTCTCCGGACTGGTCCTGATGGCGCCGCACGTCATCGTGGAGCCGAGGACGCTGGAAGGCATCCGCGCCACCGCCGAGGAATTCGCCACGGGGGGCCTCGCGGCCCGCCTCGCGGTCTTCCACGACGACCCGGCCACCGTCTTCGAGCGGTGGAGCACGGTGTGGCTGTCCGAAGGGTTCCGCGACTGGTCCGTCACCGAGCTGCTCCCCCTGGTGGACTGCCCCGTCCTCCTGGTGCAGGGCGAGGACGACCCGTACGGCACCCGACACCAGCTCGACACGGTGGTCGAGGGGGTGAGCGGTCCCGTGCGGCGCCTCGACTTACCGGACTGCGGGCACGAACCGCACCGGGAGCGCGCCACCGAGGTGCTCGCGGCGATCGTCGAGATGCTGCCGTCATGGGGATCCGCGCAACTCCACGGGGGAGTCGATCGATGACGGACGACTCCTGGTTGCAACCCTTGCGCGCCCCGGGCGTCGATGCGACCGAGCACCGTGCGCGGCTCGTGTGCTGGCCGCACGCGGGCGGCTCGGCCGCAGCCTTCCACTCCCTGGCCGGGGCCCTCCCCGGTGTGGACGTGAGAGCCGTTCAACTCCCGGGCCGAGGTGTCCGAATGGCCGAGGAGCCGGTCCTCGCACCCGGCCAGGCGCTCGCCGGCGTGCTTCGGGCCCTGGCCGGGCTGCCGACCGTCGACGGTCCGTTGGCGCTGTTGGGACACAGCATGGGGGCGGCGATGGCACATGCCCTCGCCGCCCGGATCGACCCGGATCTGCTGGTCCTGTCCGCGTGGCCCGCCACCGACCGGGGAGCGCACCGCCCCGGTCGAACCCCGTCGGAGCTCGTGGACTTCGTCCGTCTGCTCGACAGTCCCGGGACCGATGACCTGGAGGAGTCCGATGTGATCGACTACCTGCTCCCGCCGCTACGGGCGGACCTGGCCCTGGGGGACGCACTGGAGCCACCGCGCACCGTCCCCCAGGTCAAGGCACCCGTCCTGCTGGTGTACTCCGACGACGACCCGGCCATCCCCCCTGCCGACGTGCTCGCCTGGTCCGAGCTAGTGGACGTGCGCCAACGGTTACGCCTGCCGGGCGGCCACTTCGCGCTCTTCCACGAGACGCACACCGTCGCGGCGGCGATCGAAAGCCTCCTCGGCGAGGGCCGAGCGGCGAAGGCGGGTGACCCGCGGTGAGCACCTCACGACAGGACACGGCCCGACAGGAACTCCTGCGCCGCCGCCTGCAAGCCCTGAAACTCGCCGATGACACCTCGTCGAGCAGGGCGATCCGCCCTCGCGACGATCCACACCGGGCGCCCCTGTCCTTCGCCCAGCGGCGCATGTGGCTGCACCAGCAGGTCAATCCAGACAGCAGCGCCTACAACGTCAGCATCCAACTCACCTTCGAAGGGTCAGTCGACCGCCGCGCACTGGAGAGCGCACTCGCGGGTGTCGCACAACGCCAGGAACTGCTCAGGACCACCTATCACACCGACGACGAAGGTCACCCCTACCAGCAGATCCACACCTCACTCCCACCACCCGTACGGTGGCTGGAGACCACAGGCGAGGAGATCGACGAACCGGCCGCCGCAGAAGCCGCCGCCCCCTTCGACCTCGCCCGCGGTGGCCCCATCAGGTTCCTGCTGGCGAAGGCGTCGGACGAACTGTTCTTCCTCGTGGTGACCGTGCACCACATCATCTGGGACGGACTCTCGTTCGCGGCCCTGAGCGCCGACCTCACCGCACTGTACGAGCAGGCGCTCCACGGCAGCGAACCCACGCTGCGCCCCCTACCGGTGCAGTACGCCGACTTCGCCGTCTGGGAGCAGCGCAACTGGTCGGAGGCCGCACACCAGGAGACGCTCGACCACTGGCGCCGCCGCTTCACCCCCCTCCCGGCACGACCACCCCTGCTGACGGCACGGCCGGGCGAGGCCGGAGACGGGGAACGGGCCGGACGGGTGGACCGCCGCATGCCCGACGCCGCCGCCCAGGGCCTGCGCAAACTCGCCAGTGAGCACGCCACCACCGTCTTCACGGTCTACCTCGCCTGCCAACTGCTGGTCCTGCACCGCTACACCGGTGCCACCGATCTCACCCTGGGCACCACGGCGATGAACCGGGACACCTCCGGCGTGGAAGGTCTCGTCGGAAACTTCGGCAACACCCTCGCGTTGCGGTTCAACCTCGACGGTGACCCGGACTTCGGCGAACTGCTCACCCGGGTGCGAGGCACCTGCGAAACCGCCTACCAGCACCAGGGGTACCCGTACGACCTCCTGGTGGAGCGGCTGCGACCATCGGGCGAGCCCGACCGGCCCGTACTCTTCGACTCCCTCGCCCTCTTCCTCTCCCAAGAGGTGAGCGGGCCCCGACTGCCCGGTACCAAGGCCCGCTGGCAGACGGTCTTCACGGGCGCGACCGCGTTCCCCTTGGCGATCCAGGGATTCCTGACCGACGAGGGTCTCGACATCGAGGCGACCTACGCCGCCGCCCTGTTCGACCAGCGGACCGTCTCCGACATGGTCGACCTCGTGGGCGAGACGATCACCAGGGCCGCCAGGCAGCCCCGTGCCCGGGTGAGCAAGCTCATCGACCCCACCGAGTCAGAACGCGCGCCCCTCCTGGCGCGTGGGGCCGGGGAACGGACGGATGCACCCCCCGCACTGCTGGACGACTTCACACAGCGCACGGTCCTGCACCCCGAAGCCACCGCACTCATCTGCGGTGGCCAGCAGTACAGCTACCGTTGGCTCAGGGACCGGGCCCGTGCGCTGACCGCCCGACTGAAGGCACTGGGCGCCGCGCCGGAGAGCACGGTCGCCCTGGTGCTGCCGCGCTCACCGGACCTGGTCGCGGCGGTCCTCGCAGTGCTGGGCGCAGGGGCGGCCTATGTACCGGTCGACCCCGCCTATCCGGCCGACCGGGTGCGGTTCATGCTGACCGACAGCGCACCCACGGCGGTGCTCACCACGGCGTCGCTCGCCGCTGACCTGCCGGACGGTACTGCTCCGCTGCTGCTCCTCGACGATCTGGACGCCACGGGCACGGTCACGGCCACCGCGTCGGATGAGACCTGGCCACGGCCGAGCCCGCCGGAGGCCGCGGCCTGGATCGGATACACCTCCGGCTCGACCGGGCGCCCCAAGGCGGTCGTCAACTCCCGCGGTGCGCTGGCGAGCCGAATCCAGTGGGCCGGGCACCTCTGGCCCCTCGACGAGGGAGAGGCACGCCTCGCCAAGAGCTCGCTCACCTTCATCGACGGCACCACGGAGATCCTGGAGACCCTGTCCGCTGGCGGCATCCTGCTGCTGGCCGACGACACGGAGAGCCGCGACGGACAGGCCCTCACCCAGCTGATCGCCGCCCACGGCGTGCGGCACATGATGGCCGTCCCCAGCCTGCTGCGCGGCATCGCCGCCACCCCGGGCGCCTTCGACGGGATGACCCGGGTGGTCTCCACCGGTGAGCCGCTGTCCGCGAAGCTCGCGGCGGAGTTGAGCGCAGCGGTTCCCCCGGGGGCGCTCGCCAACTCCTACGGCTGCTCGGAACTGGCCGGAGATGTGGTGGCGGGCGCGGTGCCCGGCACGGCGAACACCGCCGTCCCCATCGGTCGACCCGTGCCGAACACCTCCGCCTACGTCCTCGACGACCGGCTGCGCCTCGCCCCCGACGGGGTGATCGGCGAGTTGTACATCGGCGGAGCGCAACTGGCCCGTGGCTATCGCGGCCAACCCGTCCTGACCGCCGAACGCTTCGTCGCCCACCCCTTCGCCAGGGGCGAGCGCCTCTATCGAACCGGCGACCTGGCCCGCTGGCACGGAACCGAGTTGGAACTCCTCGGCCGCCGGGACGATCAGGTCAAGATCCGCGGGCAGCGGGTGGAACTCGGTGAACTGGCTGCCGTCGCCCGTGCCGCGCCCGGGGTGGGCGACGCGGTCGTGATCACCCGACCGGGGCCCGGGGACTCGCTCCAACTCGTCCTCTACGTCACCCCGCGGTCCGCGGGGCAGGAAGCCCCTCCCTCCCACGACTCCCGCGCCCTGCGGGCCCATCTGGAGCGCGCCCTGCCCGCGGCCCTGCTGCCGTCGGCGATCGTCCCGCTCCCCGTCCTGCCACTCCTGCCCAACGGCAAGGTGAACCGCCTCGCGCTTCCTGTCCCGGCTGCTGACGTCCCCGCCACCCACCGGGCCCCGAGCACCCCGGCGGAACGTGCCCTGTGCGCCGTGGTCGACCAGGTGCTGGAACGGGACGGTTCGACCTGTGGACCCGATGACGACTTCTTCGCGCTGGGCGGCGACAGCATCACCGCCATCTCGTTCGTCGCCAAGGCCACTCGGGCGGGCTTCCCCTTCTCCGTACCGGACGTCTTCGAGCATCGGACGGTGGCCGGCCTGCTCGACGTCGGGCACTCCGGTACCGGGTCCGTCACCACACCGGTTGCGCTGCCGATCGCCGCACACCGGTTGCGACGCTCCGGAGCCACGGCGGGCGAGTACGTCACATCCTCGTGGTGGCGACCCGGAACCGCGGTGACCCTGCCCGATCTGGAACGTGCCCTGCGGAGCGCGGCCAGTCGACACGAGGCACTGCGGCTGGTCCTCGACACCCGACGCAAGACCTTGTGGCGGGCGTCGATCCGGTCCGCGCCGGGTGAGGGACCGCTGGCGTCCATCGCTTCGGGCTCCCTCGACGAAGCGGTGGCCGTGGCGCGTGCCCAGGTGGCCGTGGCCCGTGGACAGGTGCTGCACGCCGTGCTCGCCCCCGGCCCCACCATCGTCCTGGCGGCCCATGCGCTGGCCGTCGACGACACCTCACTCGATCTGCTGCGGTTGGAGATCAGCGCCTTCCTGGCGGGGGAGGAACCGAAGGGGGAGGGCACGCACTGGCCCCGCCCGCCCGAGGCGACCCCCGGCCCGTGGGCCGAGCCCCTGCGCCAGGCGACCGCCCTGTGGCCCCAACCCGGGGAGCCGGGCACCACCCGCACCCATCTCTGGGTGCGCACCCGGTCGTCGTGCAGCGAACACGAGACGGTGGGCGCCTGGCTGTACGCCCTGCGTCGATGGCTGGACACCGAGGTCGCGGTGACCGACCGTCTGCTGCGTCCCGCACCGACGGATGCGATCGGGCCCCACTCCTGGCGACATCCCGTGCACGCCACGGCGGGTGACACCGTGGCGACCCTCGCGGATCGGGACCGTGCCCTGGCGGCGACCGCAGGGGGATACGAGCCCTACCGCTACACCACCACGGCGGGACGGCGCGCCTTCACCGGACTGCCGGAGGCAAACACGCTGATCAGACCAGGAGTCAAACCCACCGAGGGTGAACGGTTCACCGACACCGTGCGCGGTCTGGAGCGCTTCTACTCGTTTGTCGCGTGCTTCGACGGCCGCGGCGGTGTGGGTCTGGCAGCGGACCCCGCCGCACTCTCGGCCGCCGACGGCCTGCTCCACGACTGGGTGACCGCTCTGGAAGGCTGAGGGCTGTCCCGGGATGCTCGCCGGGTTCGCACCGCGGGTTACGAGCGAGTGCGAAAGCTCGCATCGGGGCCGGACGAGGCGTCCGGCCCCGATGCGTCGGGCGAGTGCGCACGAGCGTGACGCACGACGCAGGGGCCACGACGCACCACCCACTGACGCGACCGCGTTCGGCGCCGTACGGGCCGGACGCGGTCGCGTCAGTGGGTGCCGAACGAGGGCGAGATCCGCCCTCGCGACGGTCGGAAGGGAGCCGTCAGCGGCTGCTCGCCCCGCTGCTCAACCGCCAACCGGCCGCCTCCTCGTGGCTGCGCCACAAGTCCTGGTACTTCCCGCACCGGGCCAGCAGTTCATGGTGGGTGCCACGGTCGAGCACACGGCCGGCGTCCAGCACGACGATCTGGTCCGCCCCGACGACGGTGTGCAGCCGGTGGGCGACCATCAACAGGGTGCGCCGACCGGCGAGGGCGCGCATCCAGCGGCGCACCACCAACTCGTTCATGGGGTCCAGCGCGGCCGTCGCCTCGTCGAGCAGGACCACCGGTGCGTCCTGGAGAGCGACGCGGGCGAGGGACACCCGCTGCCGTTCGCCACCGGAGAGGCCGGAACTGCCCGAGCCGACCGGTGTCTCCCAGCCCCAGGGCAGCCGGTCGACGATCTCGTCCACGCCGGCGACACGAGCCGCGGCCAGCAGCTCCTCTTCGCTGGCTCCCGGGCGTCCGAGGAGTACGTTCTCGCGGATCGTGCCCTCCAGGAGCACAACGTCCTGGAGGACGACCCCGAGGCTGCGATAGAGGTCGTCGGCCGACAGTTCGCGCACATCGACCCCACCGAGCAACACCTGACCCTGATCGGGGTCGATGAAGCGGGCCGCAAGGCGCAGCAACGAACTCTTGCCCGCACCGGACGCACCCACCAGCGCCGTCGTACTGCCCGGGGGCAGATCCAACTCGATCCCGTCCAGCGCCCAGTCGGATTCCGGGTACGAAAGGCGTACTTGTCGCAGGGTGAGTCGGAGCCCTCCGTCAACGCCCGGCTGGGGAACCGGTGTGGGGTCGGACGCCATGGTCAGGGGCTCAGCGGCGAGGATATCGGCGGCCCTGCGAATCGAAGCGGCGCACAACCGCATCCCGCGGGCGAGTTCGGCGACCGCCCCGATCGGTTCGGTGAACCTGAGGACCAGGACGAGCAGGGCGATGAGCAACGCGATGTGCGCGTCGTCGTGGAGGAGCAGCCAACCGACGACCGCGGCCAGCGCCGCCACCGCCAGATGGATCGTGGTGCCGAAGCCGGCACGCGCCAACAACTCCCGTCCCACGCCGGTCCGCATCACCTGCTCCCGTTCGTCGAGCGCGTCGGCGAGGAGGCGATGCCCCAACCCCAACTGGCCGCTGGCCCGCAGGGTCGACTGGGCCTCGGCGAACTCGATGATCCGAGCGGTCGCCTCGGACTGCGCCCGATGGGTGCGCTCCTCGCTGCGGTCGATCACGGCGCTGCTGCGTCGGTGCACCAGCCACAGCAGCGGTGCTGCCGCCACCATGACCAGGGCGGGTCGCCAGTCAACGGTCGCGGTGACGACGACGATGACCGCCGGTGTGATCACGCCCCGCAGCATCGGGGCCATGGCCAGCAGCACGGTCTTCGTCACATCGACGGCCCCCGGCCAGATCGCCCGGATCAGACTGCCGGTGTGGGCGGGGGAGAACCACCCCACGGGCAGGGTGGACAGGTGGTGGGCGATGCGACGGTGGAGTGCGTTGATGGCGGCGATGGTCGTCTGGAGGGCGATGTCGGTCTGCCAGGCACGCAGCACCAAGGTCGCCACCACGGCCACGGCCAGCGCCGAGAACCAGGCCCAGGTGTGCGGTCCGTCGTCGAGTACGGATGTGAGCGCCGGCAGGGTCAGGCCGAACGCGACCCCTTCCAGTAGGGCATAGCTGGCCGCGAGCCACAGTTGGCGTCGGTAGGCGCGTGCGGTCTCGGGGTCGAACAGGCCCAGAAGTGTGCGCAACATCAGGCCACCTGCTCCTTGCTCCGGTACGCGTTCCACAGCTGTCGGTACACGCCCGCGACCGCGATGAGTTCCTCGTGCCGTCCGATCTGTGCGACACGTCCCTGGTCGAGCACGACGATCTGGTCCACCTCGGTCACCGTGGCCGGTCGGTGTGCGATCACCAACACGGTCCGGCCCTCGGCCAGGACGGCGAGGGCCGACTGCACCTCCGCCTCGGTCTCCGGATCGATACCGGCGGTCGCCTCGTCGAGGACGAGGACATCCGGGTCGGCCAGGAGCACACGGGCGATGGCGATGCGCTGCCGCTCCCCACCGGAGAGCGTGGCGTCCTGTCCGGCGACGGCGTCGTAGCCCTGGGGGAGTGCCTCGATCCTGTCGTGGATGCGGGCGGCCTTGGCCGCGGCGATGACCTCGGAGTCGGTGGCGTCGGGCTTCGCCAGCCGGATGTTGTCCCGGAGCGAGGTGCGGATCAGCTGGGCGTCCTGGAGCACGAAGCCCACGTGTCGGTAGAGGGTGCCGGTCGTCATCTCACGTACGTCCACACCGCCGATCAGGACCTGGCCCTCATCGGTGTCGTAGAACCGGGCGAGCAGCGCGGCGACCGTGGACTTGCCGGAGCCGGAAGGCCCCACGAGCGCGGTGATCGTGCCGGGGCGCAGTTCCAGGTTGACCTGGTGGAGCACGGGCTCGTCGGGCTGGTAGCCGAAGGTGACGTCGCGGAGCACCACGTCCCGGCCGGCGGGGTGTCGATCGATCTCGGGTTCCGGCAGCGCCGGGGTGCCGAGCAGCCGACCGATGCGCTCGGCCGCGAGGTGTGCCGTGCGCATTCCGGCGCGGGCCGTCGCGATGTCCTGGAGGGGGCTGGAGACGGCCACCGCGACCAGGGCGAAGGGCAGCAGGTCCGGTGCCGAGAGCCATCCCGCCGTGACCATGGCGCCGCCGACGCCGAGCACGAGGGCCATGGTGGTGACCGGGTCCACCAGGGCTCCGTTGCGTACGGTGCGTCGGTTCTCGCGTACGTACGCCGAGGTCTGTGCGGCCCGGAACCGATCGCTCGCCGCGACCATGGTGCCGGCGCCGTCACCCCTGCGCACCACGCGCAGGGTGGGCAGGTCGCGGACGAGTTGGGTGATCGCGTCCACCAGCGAGGACAGGGCGACCATCACTCCGCGCTGACGTTCGCCGGCGCCGGCCAGGAGGCGGCGCTGCTGGAAGTGGACCACGGTGCTGGGAAGGACCACGAGCAGTGTCAGCCGCCAGTCGACGGTGACCAGCCAGCCCACGGCGATCGAGGGGGTCACCACGGCGGCGACGACCTCCATCCGACCGTGTGCCACGGCTGCGTGCAGTTCTTCCACATCGCCTTGGAGGGTCTCCAGCGTGCGTCCGCCCGATCCAGCGGTGAACCAGCCCAACGGCAGGCGGGCCAGATGCGATGCCACCCGGTTGCGGACCGAGCGCTGTACCCGTAGGTCGGCCCGGTGGCTCAGGGCGTAGGCGCTGAGTCGGAGCAGGAGTGCCGCCACGGCGGAGGCCGCGATGAGGAGCACTCCGTAGACGATGGGTTCGGTGCGGCCCGATCCCAGCGCTTCATCCGCGATCAGCCACAGCCCGACATAGGGCAGCAGGGTCAGGACGGCGGAGAGCGCCTGGAGGGACAGGGCGCCGCGGAGTAACCCTCGTGCGTCGGCGGTGAGTTCATGAAAAACGCGTGGATCGACCCGTGATGGCTTCGAACTTTTTTGGCGGTCGGTCACGCGAATTGCTCCTTGGCAGGGAAAGCGATGGTCGGGTGGCGAATACCCTCCCGACCCTATCCAGTCATTAGGCAAGCCAAACCTAACTCCTTGCGGCTTTGGGGGGTTGACGGTTCAATCGCTCATTCCTTTGAATAGGTAAGCCTTACCTAACTTTTTAGGGAGCTGTGGCTGTGGGGAACGAGCGTCTTCTGCGCCAGTCGGAGATCCACGCGATGGTCGCCGAGCAACTGGGCATGTCCAGCGCTGAAGTGGACATCGACGACAACCTGGTTGAACTGGGCATGCATTCGCTGGGCATGATCAAGCTGGCGGCTGCCTGGCGGCGCGCCGGCCATGACGTCAACTTCGGCGATCTGGCGCTGGATCCGACCGTCAGGCGTTGGGGAGAGCTCCTCGCCGAACGATCCACCGCAACGCCACCCCCCGCGGAACCGGGGGCACGTCACACCGCCCGCCCTACACCCTCGCAGACCCTCTCGGCCGATGACACCTTCGGCCTGGCCACCATGCAACACGCCTACTGGGTCGGCCGGTCGGACGAACAGGCGCTCGGCGGTGTCGCCGCCCACCTCTACGCCGAGTTCGACGGGCGGAATGTGGAACCCGAACGGCTGTCACGTGCCGTGGACGCCCTGGTGCGCCGGCATCCCATGCTGCGCTGCCAGTTCCTGGACCACGGTCGGCAACAGGTCCTCGACCGGGCCAAGTTACCCGTCTTCCGGTACGTCGACCTGAAGTCGCTGTCCGACACCGAAGTGGCGGAGCGGCTCGCCGAGATGCGCCACACCATGACCCACCAGCGGATGCCCGCGGCGGACGGCAAGGTCTTCGACGTCGTCCTCACCGAACTCCCCGGCGGTCACACCCGGCTCCACGTCGACGTCGACATGCTCGCCGCCGACGCGCTCAGCTATCGACTGCTGATGGCGGACCTGGCCGAGTTCTACACCGACGGCGACGGATCGATCGACGCCCTCGACTACACCTACCGCGAGTACCTCGCCGAGCCATCCCGGACCCGGCCCGCCGAGCGCGAGCGGGCCTGGTGGCACACGAAGTTCCCCGAGCTCCCAGATCCACCGCGGCTGCCGCTGGTCCCCGAAGCCGACCGCCCCGATCCACATCTGACCGTGCGGTACGACCACTGGATCGACGCGGCGAGCAAAGAACGGCTGATCGACCGCTCGCGTCGGGCCGGCATCACGCCCGCGACCGTACTGGCCGCGGTCTTCGCCGAAGTCGTGGGGCGCTGGTCGAGCGAGCAGCACTTCCTCCTCAACCTGCCCCTGTTCAATCGGGAACCCACCCATCCGGACGTCGAACGGGTCGTCGGCGACTTCAGCAACTCCGTGATGCTCGCCATGGAGTGCTCGAACGACGCCAGCATCCTGGACCGCACCCGTGACCTGCAAGGACGACTCCACGACGGGGTCTCCCACGCCGCGTACCCCGGCCTCGACGTACTGCGCGACCTCGGACGTTACCGAGGGGAACCACTGCTCGCACCCGTCGTGTACACCAGCGGGCTGAATCTGGGCGAACTCTTCCGCGACGAGGTGCGAGACACCTTCGGTGAGCCCGTGTGGATCGTCTCCCAAGGGCCGCAGGTCGTACTCGACGCGCAGGTCGTCGAGTTGCGCGGTGGACTCCTGCTCAACTGGGACGTGCGCGAACACGCCTTCCCGACCGGGCTGATGGCTGAGATGTTCGGGCGCCACCGCGAGATCATCGAAGAGCTCCTCGCCGACGACGCGGACTGGACGCGTCCGCTCGGCTCCCAACTGCCCCCTGCACAACAGGAGGTGCGGCGCCGACTCAACGGTGGCACCGCACCGCGGTCCGGACGGTGCCTCCACGACGCGTTCTTCACCGCGGCGCTCGACACCCCCGAGCGGACTGCACTGTTGTGGGGAGAGGGACAGTCGCTCGACTACGGCGCCCTGCGCGAGCGGACACTGCGCGTCGCCGCAGCGCTACGGGACCGCGGCATCGGTCCGGGGCAGGCCGTCTCCATCCAACTGCCCAAGGGCGTGGACCAGGTCATCGCGGCGATCGGTGTGTTGGCCGCCGGCGCCACCTACGTCCCCATCGGATACGACCAGCCCCCGGCGCGGCGCGACCGCATCCAGCAGATCGGCGAAGTCGTCCTCGGGATCGTGCCGCCCTCCGCGGCCGACGACCGATCCGCACCCTCCGTGCCCGTGCTGAGCCTGGACGCCGCAGCCGCGTTCCCCGAGCCGCTGTCGGCTCCCGTACCCGTGGACGACGACACCATCGCGTACGTGCTCTTCACCTCGGGTTCCACCGGCGAGCCCAAGGGCGTGGAGGTGCCGCACTCCGCCGCGGTGAACACCATCGAGCGCTGCATCGAGATGTTCGACGTCACCCGTGACGACCGCAGCCTCGCTCTGTCGCCCCTGGAGTTCGACCTCTCGGTCCAGGACGTCTTCGGACTGCTCTCCGTGGGGGGCAGTGTGGTGGTGGCCGATGAGGCGACCCGCCGCGACGGACACCGGGCAGCCGAGCTCGTCCGGGGCCATCGCGTCACCCAGCTCTACTGCGTACCGGCACTGCTGGACATGATCCTCAGCGCCGCTGCCGCCGATGGACTGGGCGACCGACTGCGTACGGTGCTCGTCGGCGGCGACTGGGTCGGGGTCGACCTGCCGCGCCGGCTCCGCGAACTGGTCCCCGGCTGCCGCTTCGCAGGGCTGGGCGGCGCGACCGAGACGGCGATCCACCACACGGTGTGCGAGGTCACCGGCCCGCTGCCCGAGGACTGCACCGCTGTTCCGTTCGGTGTCCCCCTGGACAACGTCCGCTGCCGCGTGGTCAACGAACGCGGCCTGGACTGTCCGGACTGGGTGGCCGGAGAGCTCTGGATCGGCGGCAGCGGACTGGCCCGCGGCTATCGCGGCGACCCCGACCGTACGGCCGAACGGTTCGTCGACCACGCCGGCGAACGCTGGTACCGCACGGGTGACTCGGCCCGCTACCGGCCCGACGGCACCATCGAGTTCCTCGGCCGCCGCGACCTCCAGGTGAAGATCCGCGGGTATCGGATCGAGCTGGGAGAGGTCGAAGCCGCACTGCGGTCCCTGCCCGGTGTCCAACGTGCCGTGGTTGAAGCAGTCGGTACGCACACCCGGGCACTGGCCGCGGCCGTGGTCGGCGATCCCGCCCTCGACCCCGACCGACTGCGCACCGAGGTCGGCACCCTGCTCGCGCCCTACATGGTGCCCGAGCGGATCGAGTTGCTCGACGCGCTCCCGCTGACCGGTAGCGGGAAGATCGACCGCCGGGCCCTGCGCGCCCGTCTCGCCGTGGGCGGCGAAGAACGGCAGTACACCCCACCGGGGGACGACCTCGAAGACGCGCTCGCACGCATCATCGCCGACGTCCTCTCCACCGAGCGGATCGGCGTCGAATCCGACTTCTTCACCCTCGGCGGCGACTCGGTCCTCGCCACGGTCGCTGTCGCCCGCATCAGGGAGTGGCTCGACACCTCCGACGTGTCCGTCGCCGACCTCTACGCCGGCCGCAATGTGCGCGGACTCGCCGTTCGGCTCGCCGACCGACAGCGCACACCGGGCCGCCTGGAAAAGGTGGCCACGCTCTATCTGGACCTGCTGGCCGACGACGGCACCAGCGCCGGACGGGACCACGGATGACCTCCCCCGCACCACATGAATCGAGCGCGCAGCGACGCAGGGAACTCGTTGCCCGCAGACTGCGAGCGGCCGGGATCAGCGATGCCCGGGCCAAACCGGACACCGCGATTCCGCGCCGTAGCGACCCCAGGAGGGCACCGCTGTCCTTCGCCCAACAACACGCCTGGTCCTACCAGCAGGCCCACCCCGACAGCGTCGCCAACAACCTCTGCCTCGTCCTGACCGCCACCGGAACCCTGGACCTCGACGCCCTCGGAACCGCGTTCGCGGCCGTGGTCGACCGCCACGAGGTGTTGCGCACCACATACCACGCCGACCCCGAAGGCGAGCCGTACCAGTACATCCACCCGACGCTGCCGCCGCCCATCATCCGGGTCGACCTCGGCACCCTCTCGGCACCGGCCAGGCAACAGCAGGTCGACGCCCTCGTCGAGGAAGCCGTGACGGAGCCGTTCGACCTGGCCAAGGAAGGCCCGCTGCGGCTGCGGTTCCTCCGGCACTCCCGGGACTCCCACACGATCGTGCTGCTCATCCAGCACATCGTGTGGGACGGCATGACGCTGGCCGCCATCTCCAAGGACCTGCGGAACGCCTACGAACTCGTACTGCTCGGCAAGGATCCCGACACCGCCGTCGTGCACCCCCAGTACGCCGACTACGCGGAATGGGAGCAACGCACCTGGCGCGAGCGACCGTCGACCGCCGAGGACCACGCCTACTGGCGGCAACGGCTGACACCGCCAGCCGCGCCACTGGCACTGCCGTACCGCGAAGGGGCGCCGGCCGTCCCGAGCGACCAGGGCGCCCGCGAGGACCGCAGGCTCACCGGAACCACCCCCTCCCAATTGCGTGAACTGGCCCGTACCTGGGCGACGACACCCTTCGTCGTCTTCCTCGCCTGCTACGCCGAGGTGCTCCGCGATCGAGCGCAGGCCACCGACATCTCCTTGGGCACCCTCGCGGTGGACCGGGACCACCCGGGCACCGATCGGCTCGTCGGGAACTTCAGCAACCCGGTGGTCCTCCGGTTCGACCTCGCCGGAGCGACGGACTTCGCTGATCTGGTGCGCCGCGTCCAGGACGGCTACGAGCCGGGCTTCGTCCACCGCGGCTATCCGTTCCTGCCCCTCGCCAACGAACTCGCCGGACACGACGGCACCGGCCGGGTGCCGTTCTTCGACTCCCTGGTCGTCTTTGTCGCCCAGGACATCGAGGGCCCGGACCTACCCGGTGTGAGGACGACGTGGGAACGCGCCGACAACGGCGCCGCGCAGTTCCCGCTCGTCCCGCTGGGCCTGGAGGTCTTCGTCCGCGAAGCCGGCATCGACGTCCAGTTCACCTACAGCACGGACATGTTCGACCGGGAGACGGTACGCACGCTCCTGGACGACCTCGACAGCGCACTGCGCCGCGCGAGCGGCACCCGGAGCTAGCTCCGGGCCACGGCACACCGCTCGCGAACAGGAGGAAGACGAACATGCGAACAGGAGCTGTCCACGGTCCGTGGATGCCGGGCAGGGAGCAGCCTGGTGGCGCTCCCCCCGAGGTCGTCGCCCGACCCGGGCGATCGGGCACGACCCACCCCACGGCGGCGCACCGACCCGTGCGGACGGCGCTGCCGCGGGACGCCCGGCCACTCACCCAGGGGCAATGGCGCTCCGCCGACGCAGGAGAGTCCCCGTACGCAGGGGCGAAGCCCTTCGCCCCGTATCACCGGGACGAGGAGATCACCCCGATGGCGCAGGAGCAGGAGATTTCGTGACCGCTCGTGAACAGCAGCGACGTTTGCAGCAGATGCTCTCCCGGGCCGGCTTGCTCGACTCGCCGGAATCACTCGCCCTCGGGCGGGTCCGGGCGGGCACGGACAACGGCCCGGCTCCCCTGTCGCCCTCGCAAGCACGCATGTGGTACCACCAGCAACTCGACGAGAACAGCACGGCGTACAACATCTGTCTGAAACTTCACCCCGAGGGGACCCTCTCGGCGGGAGAGCTCACCAAGGCGCTCGCCCAAGCGGTGGACCGGCACGCGATCCTCCGCACCACGTACCACATGGGTGAAGACGGCGAGCCCTACCAGGTGATCCACGACGAGCACCCCGCGCAGATCATCTCGACCGAACTCGACGCTTCGGTGGAGGACCTCGCGGCCGAGATCGACGTACTGGCCCGCCGGGTCCAGGCCCAGCCCTTCGACCTGGCGGTCGATAGCCCCTTGCGGGTGCTCCTGGTGCAGCAGGCCGGGGAACTGGTGGCCGTGGTCCTGACCCTGCCGCACATCGCGGGCGACGGCGGCTCCCTGCCCACCGTCCTGACCGAGATCGAACACAGCTTCCGTGGCGACACCGCACCACCCGGGACGGCACCGGCCATCCGGTACATCGACTATGTGCGTTGGCAGACCGGACACCTGGGCGAGCCGGACGACCCCGGGAGCCTGCACACAGCCCAACTCGACTACTGGGAAAGGGAATTATCCGGACTCGAAGCCGAATTGCCCCTTCCTCTGGACCGTCCGCGGGGAAGGAAGGCCACTTTCGCGGGAGCACAACACCGAAGGTGGCTGGCCCCGGAACTCTCCGCTGCCCTGGTGGGGTTGGCCCGCCGGCATCAGATCAGCCCTCTGATCCTGCTTCAGGCCGCCGTCTCGGTGGCCCTCAGCCAGAGCGGCTGCGGTTCCGACATCCCCCTGGGCACACCGGTGGACCTACGGGCGGACTCCGCACTCTCCGACGTCGTCGGATTCTTCAGCAACACCGTCGTCCTGCGGACCGACCTCGGCGACGACCCCGACTTCAATGAACTCCTCCAGCGCGCCCAACGCACCATGGTCGGCGCACTGGAACACCGTGACATCCCCTTCGAACGGGTGGTCGAGCGAGTCAATCCGCCGCGCTCGCCCGCGCGCAACCCGCTGTTCCAGGTGATGATCGCCGCCACCCGCCCCTGGCCCCGCCTCCAACTGGGCGATGTCGGCGTCGATGTGGTCGAACCCACGCACACCCAGGCCAAGCTCGATCTGACCTTCGCCATTCACGAGCGCCCCGAAGGCGGCCCGCTGGGTGTCTCCGTCCTCTACTCCCTCGATCTCTTCGAGAGCGACACGGCACGCGGACTGTTGGAAGCGGTCATCGGCGTACTGGGCCAGGTCGCCTTCCACCCCAGGCTCCGCCTCTCCCAACTGGCGCACTTCACCCCCTGCGAGCTCACCCCCCGCGGGTCCGAGATCGCCGCGGTGGTGTCCCAGTCCGTCGACGGGCCGACCCGTTCGTCCACGGCCACCACATCACGCACCGTACGGCTCCTGCCCGGCACACCGGCCGAACCGGTGGCCGCAGCCGTGTACGCCCTGCTGGCCGGACATGACGCCCTACGGCTCACCGGCGAGGCCGGGCAGTGGCGGATCCGTGACGCGGCAGAAGCACTGGAGCGCCCGGTCCTCAGCGATACCCTCGATGACCGGCGGTTCAGCGCCCAACTCCAGGGAGCGGGCGGCCCCGCCCCCACCCTCACCCTCACCGCACCCACCACCTGGGTGGACGAGGAGTCGTGGCGCGCGCTCCTGGCGGCCTTCGACACGATCCGTGAACCACTGGCCGCCGCAGGCACGGAACACAACGAGACCGGCTCCGGCTTCGACGCTGACGCCGGCTCCGCATCGGCCGGCCGGCCGAACGTCGAGCGACCCGCGGCCAGCTATCTCGACTACCTGGAGCGCACCGCAGCACTCGCCGAGGACATCGGACTCGCCGACCGGGCCGAAGCCTGGCTCGACCTGCTCGAAGCAGCCGCCACGAACCCCCCGCCACCCGCTCCGCCCGGGCGGACACCCATGGCGCGCACCGTGGAGCTACCGCCCTCGGCCGGCCGGTTCGGCACCAGCGCGCTCCGCGACGCAGCCCTCGCAGCCCTTCGCCCCGCCCTGCGCCCGGAAGCCGCCGTCCTCATCGGGGTCGACGAGCCGGATCGGGACGGTCATCCCGCCGTCGGCGCCGGACGGTGCCGACGGGTCTTCCCCGTACTCCTGCCGGAGTACGCCGAGGGCGAGCGGACACCGGACGGAGAACGACTCCTCGCGGCGCTCACGCCCATCGACTCCGTGTACGCCACCAGCTACCAGTTGATCCGCGAGGTGAGCCCGCACACCGCAGGCGCACTGGACGAAGCACCGGAACCAGAGCTGCGCCTCACCATCACCATCACCGATCCCGGCGACGAGGCTGGCACTCCCACGGCCGTGGCGCTCCCACCCGAAGGACCCGATCTGGCGGTCCGATGGGAGTTCGGCGGGGGAGTACGCCGCGCGGTGATCACCGTCGCCGCCGAGAGCGAAGACTCCGGCACCGAGCTCCTCGACCGCTGGGCCGGCGCGCTGCACGCATGCGTCCTCGCCACTCCCACCCCGTCCACGCCCGACCAACCCTCCCGACTGGTGCCCCTCACGGCGGCCGAACACCGCACCCTGGAGGGCACGTTCGGCCCGCTGCGCGACGTCCTCCCCCTGTCCCCGCTCCAGGAGGGCCTGCTCTTCCACCTGCTGAGCGCACAGGACAAGGCCGATGACGTCTACACCTCCCAGACGTCCCTGGAGCTCACCGGTCCGCTCGATGTCGAACGGCTGCACCAGGCCGTCGCCGCGGCCCTCGAACTCTGCCCCACCATCGGCGCGGGCTACGCCGACCTGGGCGGGCGGCTGGTTCAAGTCATCCCGGAACGGATCGACATCCCCTGGCGCCACCTCGACCTCTCCGACGCGGCCCGCTCCGCCACCGACGAGGCGGCACAGCGCTTCGCCGACGAGGAGTACCACGCCGACTTCGACCCGGCCCGCCCACCCATGGCCCGGTTCGCCCTGCTGTCGTTCACGCCCGATCAACACCGACTGCTGTTCACCGCACACCACGTCCTCGTCGACGGCTGGTCCATCCGTCTGCTGCTCAATCTGGTGCTCAGGCTCTACACCAACCCCGCCGACGTCGCCCGCCCGCGTCCGTTCCGCGACTTCCTCGCCTGGCTCAGCGAGCAGGATCCCGACGCCGCTGAGAACGCCTGGCGCGAACTGCTGGAACACGCCCAGCCGACCCTGTTGGCCAGGGACGCACCAGGAGTCGACGCCACCGCGGACCACACAGGCGAGCAGAGCCGCCAACTCCCCGCACACCTCATCGAACAGGTGGCCGTACTCGCCCGGGCCACCGGAACCACCGTCAGCACGGTCCTGGAGCTGGCCTGGGCCGGGTTGCTGATGCGGATGAGCGGCTCGTCCGACGTGGTGTTCGGCAGTGTCGTCTCGGGCCGCCCGCCCGAGCTCGACGGCATCGAAACCATGGTCGGGCTCCTGTTCAACACCGTACCGACCCGGGTCGCCGCCAGGCCCGGCACATCCGTGCGCGACGCACTGGCCGGGCTCCACCGCCAAAAGTCCCTCCAACTGCGCCACTCGCACCCCGGCCTGTCGCGACTGCAACAACTCGCCGGGCACAACCCGCTGTTCGACACCCTCTTCGTGGTGCAGAACCTGCCGCGGCAGTCACCCGACGAGCGCTTCGGCCCGGACGGCGACCTGCGGCGCACCGGCGCCTCGGTACGGGATGCCACGCACTACCCGCTGAGCATGGCCGTCACACCCGAGTCCGACTCGATCGCCCTGCGGCTGATGTACCGGACCGATGCATACGACGACACCGCGGCCAGCACACTGTTCGACCGGTACGTCCGTTGTCTGGAGCTGCTCACCACCGCTCCGGACCTGCCGCTCCACCGGCTCGATCTGCTCTCGTACGCCGATCGGCGGCAGTTGCTCGAAACCAACAACGCCACCCGGGCCGAAATCTCGGACCTCTCGGTGAGCGATCTGCTGACCCGGCAGGCCGAACGCACACCGCAGGCCCGTGCCCTCGTCGCGGGCGAGACCACCCTGTCCTTCGCGGAACTCGCCGCGGCAGCGCACCGCATAGGCCACCTCCTCCTCTCCCACGGGGTCGGCCCCGAACACCGGGTGGCGCTGCTGCTGCCGCGCGCCGAGTCGATGGTCGAAGCCCTCTTCGGCGTCTTTGCGGCCCATGCCGCCTATGTTCCGATCGACGGGGACACCCCGACCGGGCGGATGCGCTCCATGTTGGAACAGGCCAAACCCTCAGCCGTCCTCACCACCCGCTCCCTGGCCGAGTCGCTGCCCAAGGAGTGCGCGGTCGACTTCCAGGTCATCGCCGTCGACGACCCCGACGTCCGCGCCGAACTGGCCGCGCACCCGGCGACCCCACCGCTACCCGCCAGGCCCTACGGCCTCGACCACCTTGCGTACATCATCTTCACCTCGGGCTCGACCGGTGCGCCCAAGGGTGTCGCGGTGCCCTACCGGGGTCTGACCAATATGTTCCACAACCACCAGGACAAGATCTTCCGCCCGGTCCTTGAGACACAGGGCGGACGCCGACTGCGCATCGCCCACACGACGTCCTTCTCCTTCGACGCCTCGTGGGAACAGCTCCTGTGGCTGCTGGCCGGCCATGAGGTGCACGTGCTCGACGACGATCTCCGGCGCGATCCCGACGGCCTCATCGACTACTTCGACCGCCATCTCATCGATGCGTTCGACGTCACCCCCACCTACGGTCAGTACCTCGTGGACCACGGTCTGCTGGAACGCCCACGGCCGCGCGGGCAGGGCGACGGCGCCGGGGTGGTGTTCGTCTCGCTCGGTGGGGAAGCGGTCGGCGACGCGCTGTGGACCAGCCTGCGGGAAGCCCCCGGGGTCGGTGGCTACAACCTGTACGGACCCACCGAGTACACCATCAACGCCCTGGGCGCGGACGTCACCGACAGCACCACCCCGAGCGTCGGACGTCCCATCTCCAACACCCGGGCGTACATCCTGGGCGACGGCCTGTTGCCCGCTCCCGTCGGAGTGGTCGGTGAGCTCTACCTCGCCGGAGTGGGCCTGGCCCGCGGCTATGTGGGCCGGACCGCGCTCACCGCCGAACGGTTCGTCGCCGACCCCTTCGGCGGCCCCGGAGAACGGATGTACCGCACCGGGGACCTGGCGCGCTGGCGACCCGACGGAGGCATTGACTTCCTCGGCCGTTCGGACAACCAGTTGAAGATCCGCGGCTACCGGGTGGAACTCTCGGAGATCGAGAACGCCCTGGTCGCCCATCCCACCGTCGCCCAGGCCGCCGTCGTCCCGACCCGTGGGCCCGACGGCCGAACGACGGAACGGCTCGCCGGATACGTCGTCCCGACGGTCACCGGAACGCCGGAGGTGATCGACGTCGCCGAACTGCGGGAGCACCTCGCGGACCTACTGCCCCCGTACATGGTCCCCGCGACCCTCACACCGGTGGAGCGGCTGCCGCTGACGATTAACGGCAAGCTGGATGTGGCCGCGCTGCCCGAACCGGCCGCCGCCGCCCCCGTCGAACGCAACCTCCCGAGGACGCCCACCGAAACGGCCGTGGCCGAGGTCTTCGCGGACCTGCTGGCCATCGACACCGTCGGCCGCGACGACGACTTCTTCGCACTCGGTGGACACTCCCTCCTCGTGGTCCGCCTGGTGGGCCGACTGCGCGAAGCCCTGGACACACCGATGTCGGTGCGCCAGGTCTACGACGGGCCGACTCCCGCACTCCTCGCGGCACTCATCGGCGGCGACGACCCCGACGAACCCGACGACACCGACGATCGAGCACCCCGGGTGGAGCACACGGCCTCCGTACTGGTCGCCGATGCCGTGCTGGACGAATCAATCACCGGGGTAGGTCTCCCGTCCGCGGCCAAGGGCTGGGGCACCGTACTGCTGACCGGCGCATCCGGATTCCTCGGCTCCTTCCTCATCGCCGAACTCCTGAAGGAGACCTCGGCCCAGGTCCTGTGCCTGGTGCGGGCCGAGAACGAGGCGGCAGCAGCCCGACGCATCCGCAGCGCGATGGAGAGCTACCACATCTGGGAGGACCGCTTCGCCGAACGGATCGTCGCGATACCCGGCGACATAGCCAAGCCCCGACTGGGCGTCACCCCCCAGTGGTACGAACGCATCTGCGCCGAGACCCGGACGATCCTGCATAACGGCGCGGCCGTCAACGACGTCGAACCGTACGACATGGTCAAGCAGACCAATGTGCACGGCGCGCGGGAGATACTCCGGATCGCCACGACCGGCACGGTCAAACACGTCCACTTCGTCTCCACCGTCTCCGTCGCGGTCCGTGCCGGTGCCAATCCGCCCGTCATCGCCGAAGACACCAGGCTGCGCGCCGACGAGGTGCTGACCAACGGCTATGTGAGCAGCAAGTGGGTGGCCGAGGAGTTCATGCGGGCCGCAGCGGAACGATCCATCCCGACGACCATCCACCGCCCGGGCCGGATCAGCGGTCACAGCGCCACCGGAATGTGCAGCACCGGCAACGGTTTCTGGTACTTCATCCGCGCCATGGTGCTGCTCCGGCAGGCGCCCCAGTTGGAACGCGACCGCATCACCATGGCGCCCGTGGACTACGTGGCCGGCGCGATCGTCCGACTGGCCACCGTCGAGGACGCCCCCGGCAGCACCTACCACCTGGTCAACGACCAGTCGATCGCCATCGTCGACATCCTCGACGCCCTGCGCACGGAGGGGTACGAACTGCCCGTCGTACCCTTCCCCCAATGGCGGGACAGGCTCGACCGCGAGGCCATCGAAGGGGCGGAGCGGGGAGACGACTCGCTCGCCCAGGCCGTGCTGCTGGCCGAACACCACGCCAAGTACGACGGCGACCACACCGAATCACGCGTCGGGCAGGACCGGGCCCTGGCCCACCTCGCACCCTCGGGATTCAGCTGCCCGCCCGTGACCCCCGAGGTGCTCGCGCGCTATGTGCGGCACTTCATGGCGGCAGGCTTCTTCCCCCCACCGCCCGGGACCGCCACGGCACAGACCGAAGGCGCCATGGAACAGACCGAAGGCGCCACGGACCGGATCGACGGCGCCACGGATCGGATCGACGGCGGCGAAGGACGGCTCTCGTGACCACTGCGATCATCAACGGCCGGCGACTGACGTACACCGAACACGGCTCGGGCCGCCCCGCCGTGCTGGTCATGGGCACCGGCAGCCCCGGACGGGTCTGGCAACTGCACCAGGTCCCGGCACTCGTCAAGGCCGGCTACCGGGTGATCACCTTCGACAACCGCGGGATCGACCCCGACGACGGACCGCCGCCCACCGCCGCATCGCACCGCTTCACCCTCACCGACATGGTCCAGGACGTGGCCGGGCTCATCACCCACGTCCACGACGGCCCCGCCGTGGTGATCGGCACCTCCCTGGGCGCCCGGATCGCCCAGGAAGTCGCCCTCGCCCGACCTGACCTGGTCACGCAGCTCGTCGCCATGGGCGCCTACGCCAGGCCCGAGCCCGTCCAGGACCTGCTCACGGCGGGCCAGTGCGCCCTCCACGACCAGAAGACGGTACTGCCACCCGCCTTCCACGCGGCGATCACCGCACTCCAGAACCTGTCGCCCAGGACACTGCGCGACGCCGTCGCCGTACGGGACTGGCTCGATGTGTTCGAAGCGTCGGGCTCCCCGATCACCGACGGCGTGCGAGCCCAGTACGCCGTCCAACTCGCCGACTCACAGGACCGACGCCACGCCTACGAACGAATCACCGTTCCCACTCTGGTGATCGGATTCGCGGACGACCTGATGATTCCCCCCTGGTTGAGCCGGGAAGTCGCCGACGCCGTACCCGGTGCGCAGTACGCCGAGATCGCCGACTGCGGGCACTTCGGATATCTGGAGCGCCCCGACGCGGTCAACGCGAGCATCCTGCGGTTCCTCGCAGAACACCAGAAGACACCGGCCCCGGAAGCCACCGAAGGAGGACGGGTGGGAACCCGGTGAACCGCAACCAACCGCGCGACGACGCCCAGGAACGATCCACCGCGCACACCGAGCCGATTGCGCCGTCTGTGCCCATCGCGCTGACCCGCATCGACGGACTGCTCGCCGAGAGCGCCCGCCGCACCCCCGACGCACAGGCCATCGGCGACATCGACACAACGGCGAGCTACGCAGAGCTCAACGCCGAGGTCAACGCCCTGGCCGCCCGATTACACGAGCTGGGGGTACGCCCGGGACACCGGGTGGGCGTCCTCGTACCCAAGTCGAACAGCGCCGTCACCGCCCTCTACGCCGTGCTGCGCGCCCAGGCGGTGGCCGCACCGCTGGACTGCTCCGACCCTGCGGAACGCATCACCCGAGCGGCCCACAACGCCGGGCTCGACTTCCTGATCACCGTGCCAGGAGCAGGCGCACGGGCCGCCGAGCACCTCATCGACAGACCCGGAACCCGCCACCTCGAACTGTCCGGAGGGCTCACCCTCCACCCCCTCGCCCCACAGGACCGCGAGGCGACGGACGACGCCTACATCCTGTTCACCTCCGGCAGCACCGGTTGGCCCAAAGGCGTTCTGCTGACCCACGACAACGTGCTGCACTTCGTTCGCTGGGCCACCGACACCCTTCAGATCGAACCGCAGGACCGCATCGGCTCCCAGGCGTCGCTCACCTTCGACCTCTCCACCTTCGACCTCTTCGGAGCCGCACTGGTCGGAGCGTGCGCGGTGATCCTCCCCGAAGAACTCAAGGCGTTCCCCCGGGACGTGATGCGCTGGTTGGTCGACGAGCGCATCACCGTGCTCTACGCCGTCCCCACGCTCTACCGCGCCCTGTGGGAGCGGGGCGGCATCAGCGCTGCCGCCGTTCCCGGGCTCCGGGTGCTCGCCTTCGCCGGCGAACCCTTCCCGCCCAAGACACTGAGCGAATACCTCACCGAGTTCGCGAACTCCACCTGGTGGAACCTCTACGGACCCACCGAGACCAACGTCTGCACCTACACCTCCATCGAGGCGGACTGGAGCGCGGCGGACGGCACCTCCATCGGCCGGGCCATCGACGGGGTCCACGTGGACCTCGCCACCGACGCCGGTACGCCCGGACAGGAGGGCGAGATCGTCGTGGCCGGCCCCACCGTGTTCCGCGGGTACCTCATCGACGGCGAATTGCACGATCCGACCGAGCCGTTCTCCTTCGCCGACGGCGTGACCCGACGCGCCTACCGCACGGGCGACCTCGCCCACCGCGACGATCAGGGTCGACTGTGGCTGCACGGCCGACGCGACCACCAGGTCAAGGTGCGCGGCAATCGCATCGACCTGGGCGACGTGGAGAGCGCGGCGGCGGCCGTACCCGCCGTACGAGCCTGCGCCGCAGTCCTGGGCCCCGAGGACGCGGACGGCGCGCGTCTTCTGCTGTACGCCGTCACCGACGACCTCGACGACCAACGCCTCAGAGCCGCACTGACGTTGGCGCTGCCACGCCGCATGATGCCGCACGAGGTGAGGGTCGTCCCCGAACTACCGCTCAACAACCGCGGAAAAGTGGACCGGACAGCACTCGCCGCCCGGCCCTGAACGAACGAGCGAGGAGAAACCCATGAACGACGCCACTGCCGAAGAGGCGTACGCCGACAGCGTCGAAGGCGTATGCGCACTGGTCGACCACGTCCTGCGGGAGGCGACCGGTGAAGCACCGCCCGACACCACTCCCGAGACGGAACTCCTCCTGTCCGGCCTGCTCGACTCACTCACCATCATGAAGATCGTCACCGTGGTCGAGAGCGCCTACGGCATAGCCCTCGCCGAACGGGCGATCGTCGCGGCCAACTTCCGCACCCCCCAGACACTGTGGCGAGCGATCCAGGCCGAAGCGCACACCCAGGACGGCTCCATCGGAGTGCGCGGATGAGCGCCCTGGGACTCGACGGAGACTGGGCCGAGCGGGTGCAGTCGACACAACGACGGGTCGAAGGGGTCACGGACGCCCTCCAGGGCGCCGACTTCCGCACCCAGTGGAAGACCCTGGCCGACCTCGGGCTCCTCGCCACCCCCATGGACACCGCCGCCAGCGACCCCATGGCCGCCACCGTGGCCGACATCGAAGGGCTCGGCAGGGCAGGGGTCGCCCCGGGCATCTGCTACGCGGTCACCTCACAGATCTTCGGCATCCAACTCCCCCTGCGCGCCGTACTCGACGAAGCGGCCTGGAAGCGGCTCGGCGGCGCACTCACCGGCGATGTGGTGCTGTGCCATGCGCTGACCGAGGACGGCGGGGGCAGCGATCCGCTGTCGATGACCACGCGCGCCGTGCGCGAAGCCGGCGGCGACTACCGCATCACCGGCCGCAAGGCGTTCATCACTGCCGCACCCGTCGCCGACCGGGCCCTGATCTTCGCGCGCACCGACGAGGGCCGACACCCCTTCGCACTCACCCCCTTCCTGGTGGACCTCCACGCCGAGGGAGTCACGCGCAGCGCCCCGTTCGCCAAGCTGCCCCTTCCCGACGTGCCCATGGGCGCGATCGACTTCGACGACGTCCTGGTCCCCGGCGACCAGCGGGTCGGCGAAGAGGGCTCGGGCCTTGCGCTGCTCGCCACCACCACGGCATGGGAGCGGGCCCTCCTCCTCGCGTACGCGCTCGGCCCCATGCAGCGCGTCCTCGACCGCACGATCGACTGGGCCCGTGGCCGGGTGCACTTCGGCCGGCCGATGGGCGCCAGCCATCTGGTCGCCGCACGGATCTCGGACATGGCCCTGGCCCTGTTCCGGTCCCGTCAACTCCTCTACGGCATGGCTCGACGGCTCGACGCGGGCGAAAGGCCCAGACGACTGGCCACCGATGCCGCACTCACCAAGATCTCCATCTCGCAGGACTACGCCGAATTCACCCGGCACGCCACCGCGTTGGGCGGTGTCCGGTCCTTCGTCGAGGAAACCGGTCTGACCGCCGATCTCTTCGGTCCGATGGCGAGCGCCACCTACGCCGGCCCCAACGACCTGCTGCGCATCGGTGTCGCTCGGGACCTGGGCCTGCCCGTCCTGAACTGACCTTCCCCTTCGAGCAGGGAGAGCCATGAACACCAGCACGACGTCCGAGCCCTCGGTCCTGGACCTCGCCCGGCGCACGGCCGAACAGCTGGCAGAACACGCCGCCGCGGTGGACACGGGCGCGGACCCCCGCCCCAGCTACCAGATCATCAAGGATTCCGGGCTGCTGAGCGTGCTGCTGCCCCGATCGGCGGGCGGCAACGCACTGTCCTTCACCCAGTACACCAAGGTGCTGGAGGAGTTGGCTCTCGGCGACGGCGCGGCAGCGCTCGGGTTCAACATGCACAACGTGGCCATCGGCTCGCTGTGCGAGGCGGCCGACGCGGATCTGCCGAAACCGGCACGGCGCTTTCGCGACTGGACCTTCGAGGAGGTCGCCCGCAACGGCAGGATGTTCGCATCGGCCACGTCGGAGCCGGGTTCGGGTGCCAAACTGCGCGGATTGAGCACGACGTACGAGCGGGTCGGCGACGGCTATGTCCTGCACGGACGGAAGTCCTTCGTCTCGCTCGCGGGGGTGGCCGACTACTACGTGGTCGCCGCGGTGCCGGAGGGCGCCGACGGACACGACGAGGTGTCCCACTTCGTGGTGGCCAAGGACGACCCGGGCGTCACCTTCGGGGACGTCTGGGACGGGATAGCCCTGCGCGGTACCGAGACGGCCTCGATGACCCTCAACAAGGTGGCCCTCGGGGAGGAACGGCTCTTCCTCGGAGTGGACGGCGTGTCCCTGTTCAAACTCGTGCGCGAGCCGCACTGGATGGTGGCCGGATATCTCGGCGCCTATCTCGGAATCGCCGGCGCCATTGTCCGCTACACCACCGAGTTCGTCGCGGCTGCGCCCGGACGGCGCGACTCCGCGGTCGTCCGGGCCGAGCTGGCCGAGCTGGTGGTCCAACTGGCAGCCGTGCGGTCCCTGACCTACACGGCTGCCGGGCTCGTCGACGAGCAACGGGGCACCTTGGCTGCCAACACCGCCGTGCACGCCGCCAAGTACCTGCTCGGAGAGGTGGCCCCCCGGCTCGCGGTCAGTGCCGCGCGCATCTGTGGATCCGCGGGCATGCGCCAGGGCGCGCCGCTGGGCCGACTGTTGCGTGAATCCGCCTTCTGCGCGGTGATGCCGGCGAAGCCGAACGAGTGTCTCGAATACATCGGCAAGGCGACCCTCGGATTCAACATGTTCCACGCGCACACCGTTGAGTGGTGATCCAGCAGCCGCCCCGGGAGGGGCGGCGCCCCCTCCGCGCAGGACAGACAGGCGGGACACTGACAACACGACCCGGGGCCGCTCGGAGCCATGTTGTGGGCTCAGGGAGATGGGAGCGCCAAGGGGTTCCCGCCCGCCTGCCGGACCGCCAGTCCGTCGAGGACGATCGTCAGCTTGCGCCAGAGGTGCTCGTGCGGCGCGTCCTGGACACGTCGGAATGCCGCGCGGACCTCAGGAGCTTCGAAGGGCTGGGCGTCCGGTTCCTGATGACCACGGGCGCGCAGATGCGCGATCTGCGCGGCCCCGTCATGGATCAGATCGAGGACGGCATCGACGGCCAGCACCGCGTCATCGATGCCGAACCCCAACGGCACCAGCCCCTGGACCAACTGCTCGAACCGTCTGACAGCGGCCGTTTCCAGCCCCGCTGCACCGTCCGTCAGCAATCCGGCATAGCGGGTGAGCAGCTCGAAACGGGTCCTGGCCTCGGTCTCCAGATAGTTCCGCCACCCCTGCTCACCACCGGGGAGAGGGGCGTTGGCGAAGGCTTTCTCCAACGCTGAGAGCAGGAGGTCGTCGAGGCTGTCGATATAGCGGTACAGGCTGGCAGGGGCCGCACCCAGGGCGCTGGCGACGGCGTTGATCGAGACCTGCTCGATGCCCAGCCCCAGAGCGGCGTCGACGATCCTTTCGCGGCTCAGTCGGGGCTTCGGTCCGGGGCGCCGGCGGGATACGGGATTTGTCTTGGGAACCACGGGGACAGCGTAGTGGTCCACGCTGCCTGGCCGGTTCTCACCAGGGCTCTGACCTCGCCCGATAATTGCGAATCGGATTCGCAATTAAGTAGGGTGCTTCTGACTTCATCGAGGAGGGGTGGCATGCAGAGAATGCCGTTCGATGCCGGCGCCGCCGTGCCCACGGCCGAACACGGCACCCGCACGGGCGCACACACACCGGGCGCTGCGACAGAGGACCGGCCCCTGCCGCTCGCATGCCCCCGACGGACGGTGCGTTGACGTGGGACGTCTCGTTCTGGATGTGACACCGCTTCGGGGCCGTGCGTTCCGGTACGTGTTCATCGCCCGTACCGTCGCCGTGTTCGGCCTGGGGTTCGCCATGGTCGCCGTACCGCTTCAGGTCTATTCCCTCACCGGTTCCACGGTCGGTGTGGCGTCGGTCAGCGTGGCAGTGGGCGTCGCAGCCTTCGTGGGCACCCTGCTCGGCGGGGTGTTGGCCGACCGGGCGGACCGTCGGCGGGTCATCCTCGTCGCACGTTCCGCGGCCGGCCTGGCCTTCGCCGTACTCGCGGTGAACGCCGCCCTCCCCGAGCAGCACCTGTGGGTGATCTACCTCTGCGGGATGGTCGAGGGCATCGCCGACGGTGTGTCGGGCACGGCGTTGATGGCCGCGACGCCCGGTCTGGTGGCCCATGACAAACTCCCCGCAGCCGGTGCCCTGCTCGCGCTCATGGCCGACCTCGGCTCCGCAACGGCCCCCGCCCTCGGTGGACTGCTCGTCACCGCCACGGACTTCTGGGTGAACTACGCGGTCTGCGCCGGCGCCGGGGTGATCACCGTGAGCTGTCTCACCCGGCTGCCGTCGATGCCTGCGACCGAGGCCGCCCGGAGCGAAACCGTGCTCCAGTCACTCGGGGCGGGCATCCGTTTCGTCTCCCGCGACCGCATCGTGGGTCCCGCGCTGCTCGTCGGTGTGATCGCCATGGTGCTGTCGGGTTGGAGCGTTCTGCTGCCGGAGTACGGGGAGCACGTCCTCAAGGTCGGGCCCGAAGGACTGGGACTGCTCTACGCGGCCCCCGCTATCGGTGCCCTGATCGGCTCCCTGACCAGCGGTTGGACCGGCACAGTACGTCGAACCGGAGCCCTGGCGATCGGCGCGGTGCTGGTGTCGGCCGTGGGACTCGCCACCACGGGGCTCGGGGGAGGGCTCATCTGGGCCCTGGTCGGGCTCGCCGTGTTCGGCATCGGCCGGCTCGCCGGTGATGTCCTGCGGTTCACGATCGTGCAGGAGAACACGCCTGACCAGTTCCGCGGCAGGGTCGCCGGTCTGTGGACCGCACAGGTGACCACCGGGATCGCCCTGGGAGCCGCGGTCGCCGGTGGCATCTCCACCGTCGCCTCCCCCCGTGACACCTTTGTGCTCTACGCGGCGATCGGAGTGGTGAGCACCCTGGTTGCGGCCATGACCCTGCCCACCCTGCGCAGGTTGGTGCGATCGTTGTGAGTTGCGCTGAGCTGAGCGGTGTCGCTCTGAGCTGGGCTGAGCCGAGTTGGGGCATCGGCGCCCACCCGTCCCGGTGATGGAAGCCGATCGATGTGCTACCAGCTCACCTGAAGACTGCGGGGGCCGCGCGAGGTGGAGCCCAGCCGCCACTCCACCGCGTCGGCCGGCTCGTCGAGCCGTAGGGTCGGGAAGCGGGCGGCGATGCGATGCAGACCCAGCCGGAGTTCCAGCCGTGCGAGCCACGCCCCCAGGCAGTAGTGCGGACCGGCACCGAAGGCGAGCGTGGGCCGCTCCAGTGGTGCGAAGAGATCGTCGAAGGGACGGGGTGGATAGACGTCCGGGTCCCGATTGGCCAGGGAGCAGTCGGCCAGCACCACGGATCCGGCGGGAATCAGGACACCTCCGACCTCGACGTCCTCCGTGGCGTGACGGGCACTGCCCCGGTCGTCGCCGAGCGGCACCAGATGCAGGAGCCGGTCCGCCAGCACCTCCGCCGCCCCTTCGTCGGACCCCAGTCTCCGCCAGACCTCCGGGCGTTCTCCCAACAGATACAGCAGGGTGTTGCTCAGCATGGTCATGGTGCTGTCGTGACCTCCGACCACCAGTCCGCACACCAACTGGACCAGTTGCACCTCCGGGATGCCGCCCTCCTGGTCGGCGGCGGTGACCAGACTGCTCACCAGATCGTCCCCGGGCTGATGACGTCGACGGTCGAGCAACTCGGCACCGAAAGCGGAGAACTCCGCCAACACGTCCGACACTTCCTTCTCGTCGTGCGAGCCGTCCGAGAAGGCGTGCTCGGCCCAGTGGCGCAACTGGGGACGCACCGAGTCATCGAGTCCCATCAACCTACTGATCACCATCACGGGCAGGGGAAGGGCGTACTCGGCCACCACGTCCACCGGTGGTCGCTTCTCGGCCAGCGCATCGAGGCAGCCCTCGACCATCGCCGCGATCCAGGGCTGCCAGCGGGCGACCGCCCTCGGGGTGAACGCACAGCGCAGGATGGCCCGCAGTCGCAGATGGTCCTCACCGTCCTGATTGAACATCAGATCGGGGTTGCTCACGAGATCGGGTGCGGCGGCCAGGGCCGGTGCGTCCGCCGCGTACAGGGGAGAACGGGTGAACCGGGCGTCGGAAAGCACCTGGCGTACGTCCGGATACCGGCTGGCCAGCCACGCCGGTGTGCCGTCGGGAAGCCGGGTGGGCCGGGGCGGTCCCACCTCACCGAAGTCGATGCGGTGCATCGGCGGCTTGGTGGAGCGGTGGGGACATGAGTCGGCGTTCGAAACGGTGGACATGGTTCCTCCTGGCCCCAACGATGAGGTGGGCAACAGCGGTCGGTCTGCACAGCGCGGACGGCGGCGAACCACCCGGGCGGATGGAGGCGAAGGGGCGAGTGGCCCCGGGCTGACGGGGCAGCGGCATGGACGCGCGGTCTGGAAGGGACCCGCCCTGCTCCGCAGCGGTTGCGGGGAGGTGCCGTCAGAGCTCCACCAGCACCTTTCCCATCCGCTTGCGCTGGTCCTGGTAGAGGCTGGCGTACGCACCCGGGATGCTCTCGAAACCGTGGTGGAAGGTGTGGTCGCACCGCACCTCACCGCGTCTGATCCTGTTGCCCAGATCGGTGTGGAGCGCCTGCCAGTTCGCGGCGGTGAACCATTCGAGCGAGAAGATCCCGCGGATCGTCGCACGAGGGAACATGATGTAGGGCAGCAGACGCGGACCCGTGTCCTCCCGCCCCACCTGGGTCGCCCACTGCCAACAGACGGCGACCTGACTGCCGACATTGAGCCGGGCGAACACGGCATCAGTGAAGGCACCGCCCAGATTGTCGAAGTACTTGTCCACACCGTCCCGCGCGGTGCGGCGCAGCGCCGCGGCCACCCGGTCGGCACTGTCGCCGCTGCGGTACTCGATGACGTCGTCGAAACCCAACTCAAGAAGCCGCTCCGCCTTCCAAGCGGATCCGGTGGACCCCACCACCCGTGCGCCCGCACGCTTCGCCAGTTGCCCCACCAGCGAGCCGACCTGTCCCGATGCCCCGCTGACCACCACCGTCTCACCGGGTCTCACCGTCATGAACTTGGTCAGTGTCCCCCAGGCTGTCATGCCCGGTCCGCCCAGGGCGCTCAACGCTGTGGCCAGCGGCAGGGCATCGTCGTACCACCGCGGATCCAGCCTGCGGTACGCGGGAAACACCATCGGGAAGCGACCCGTCTGCCAGGGGGAGGCCGCTCCGGTGCTGATCAGATGCGTACGCCAGCCGCCGAAGCCCTGCACCAGGTCACCGACCCCGTGCGCGGCCCGTGGGCCGGCTTCCACCACTTCCATGATGGAGTCCGCCCCCATGTGGTCCCCGAGCGGAGTGTCCAGAGCGATGCCCTGGAGATAGGGGTCGACCGAGACGTACAGCGTCCGCAGCAGCATCTCATCGGGGGCGAGATCCACCACCAGGTCCTCGACCACCTTCTCGTAGACACGCTCCACATCGGGAACGCCCTCCATGTGTTCCCGGACCACCCATTTCTGGGTCTTCATTGCGGCTCCTCGATCGCATGGCTCATTCCGCACCCCTCGGCACTGCCTCCCGTGTGTGCTCCGTCCGCCCCGACGCTTCGTGGGGACCCGAGGCGCCGTTCTGCGCGGCGCTGCGGATTCCCACGGGGATGACGACATGGGTCGGAGGGGGGCCGCTCTCGTCCACCGACGCGGTGAAAGGACGCTGATCGTCGCGGCAGACGAACTGCATGACGTGACGTCCTGCCGCCGCGGCCCTGATGAGTCCACCCGTGGTGGCCCACACCCCGGACTGGTAGAAGTTCGCCAACCCCGGCACCCCGGGCCCGTGCTTCTTGACCAACTCCTCCAGGGTCTCCCCGCTCTCCACGAAGGGTTGCCAGCCGAGGACCGTTCCGTCGTAGTTGCCCGTGTAGCGGACCTGGGTGAGCGGACTCGACACGTCGCGCACCGCAATCGCGTCCTCGATGCCCGGGTAGAGGTCCTCCAGGAACCCCACGATCGCGTTGCGCGCCTGTCGTTTGGCCGCGTAGTACCCCCGTCCGTGCCGTACCGGCAGGGTGTGCAACTCCTGGCCGCCGCGCCGCCGACTGGCCTGCTCGGGGCCTTCGTCGAGGGCCCGCCACGGCTCGATGTCACTGAAGTAGGTGGCGTAGACGACCGTGGTGTCATGGGGGGACAGCTCCGGGTAGTGCAGGCTGCGGAACTGCACATTGATGCTCGGATGGCGGATACCGGTGAGTTGCGCCGCCAAGGAGTCGTCCAGGAGGTGCGTCGTGCACGGCTCCCCTTCGGGAAACGGACGTCTGAGACCGAGGAACAGGGTGAAGTAGCCGGGGAAGACCATGCCCGGTTCGAGGATCGTCTCCGTGTACAACCGACGGTAGGCATCGTTGAGGTAGCGGCCCTTGAGCAGCTTCATCATGGTGGTGTGACCATCACAGGCGGAGACCACGATGTCCGCCCGGTACACCCGACCGTCGGTCAGCCGGACGCCCACCGCGCGGTCGCCCTCGACGAGTACCTCGTCCACCTTCGCGTTGTACGTCACCTCACCACCGAGCCGGCGAAAGCGCTGCTCGATGGAGGTGGCAAGACCCAACGATCCGCCCTCGGGAACGCCCGCGCTGAGATTGGCGTGCGATGCCAACTGGAAGTGGAACGGCAGCACCGGGAACGCGGAGTGCTTCTCGTAGAGGATGAAGTTGAATGCCTCGCGCAGCAGCGGGTCCTTGAACCGTGCGGAGTACTGGGTCATCAGTACGGTGATGGAGGTGCGGATGACGTTGAAGTACGGCAGGAACGAGGCCAGCATGCGCCAGCGTTCGGCCCTGCCCATGAGACCGACCGGTTTGAGGAAGGGGTAGACCGCGAGGCACCGGCGAAACGCCCGCAGTTGGTTGCAGAACTTCCGGATCAAGGGGGCGTCGGCGGGGGAGATCTCGATGAGGTGGGCCTGGAGCCGGTCGGGGTCCGAGTAGAAATGCACGGACCGGCCCTCGCGGTCACGGACGATGTTGAACACGTCGAAGTGGCGTATCTCCTTGCCCTGGAGGGCACCCAACTCCAACCAGATCTGGTGCATCTCATTGCCAGGACCGCTCCCCAACAGCCAGCTGATGCAGCAGTCCAGGGTGAAGTCGCCGCGCTCCCAGGAGGTACAACAACCTCCCGGGATCTCGTGCATCTCCAGGATGTGAGTCCGATAGCCGTTCATCTGGGCGTAGCACCCGGTGGACAGTCCACCGAGCCCCGCTCCGATGACGATCATCGTTTCTCGCTCGCGCGTCGATTGCGCCACGGATTCCCCTTCTCCCGTGCCGGACGCCCGGGGACTCGTCGTCATGAACCGGAACCGTCCCGACCAGGCCGTCGATCCAACTGCGGCAGGTGCCCGAGCTTGTCGCGATGCCAAGGCTCGGTCGGTGTGCTCTCCCACGCGGTGAAGGGCAGCCCCCACTCCTCGCAGAGGTACTGGGTGACGAATCGGCCGGTCGATGCGGCGCGGATCAGCCCGCCGAGGCCGACCCACTGGCCAGCCATGGAGAAGTCACGCAGCCCCGGCAACCGCATGCGGTCCTTGCCGACGAGTTTTGCGGCCACGTCGTCCGCTTCCGAGAACGCCTTCCAGGCCAGGATGCTGCCGTCGAAGTTCCCGGTGTACCGCTTGGTGGTGGCCGGTGATGCCACGTCGACCAGTTCGATCCGGTCGGCGATGCCGGGGCGGTGCCGCTCAAGGAACTCACGGACGAACGCCGCCACACGGCGCTTCTGCGCCCAGTACTCCTTGCGGT
Source organism: Streptomyces sp. NPDC059256 (assembly GCF_042753785.1). Taxonomy (NCBI): domain Bacteria; kingdom Bacillati; phylum Actinomycetota; class Actinomycetes; order Kitasatosporales; family Streptomycetaceae; genus Streptomyces; species Streptomyces sp. NPDC059256. The sequence goes on from NZ_JBHYZO010000017.1 coordinate 105,315, forward strand.
CGCTGGAACGCAGCTTCTTCCAGTAGGTGTAGTCGCTGAAGTAGGTGCAGTGGATCACCGACTTCCCCGGTGGTGCGAACCCGTCGGAGTAGCGGGAGCGCAGTTGCACCACGAGGCTCTGTTGCAGGGCGCCGGGCAGCCGTTCGGCGTCTTCGGGTGAGAGGAGGTAGGTGGTGCTGTGCGTCCGGTCGTCGCCGAGGTCTCCTTCCACACCGACGAAGGCGGAGACCACGGCGGGGAAGAGGGTGCCGGGGGCGTTCAACAACTCGTCGTAGAGCTTCTCGATCCGCGGTCCGGTGTACCGTCCGCCGAGGAGTGAATAGATGGTGGTGTGGCCGTCGCAGGCCGAGACGACATGGTCGGCGTAGTACCGCTTGCCGTTGGTCAGCTGCACTCCCACCGCGCGGTCGTCCTCCACCAGGACCCGGGCGACACGGGCCCGATAGCTGATCGAGCCGCCCAGCGAGGTGTAGCGCTCCTCGATCGACCGGGCCAGACCGAGCGATCCGCCCTGCGGAAATCCGGCGTTGCGGTGATGGGCGCCCGCCATGTTGAACAGGTAGGGCAGCAGGGGGAAGCCCTCGGGGTCCTGGAAGAAGATGTTGCGGAAGGCCCTGCGCAACAGCGGGTCCTGGAATCGGTCCGCGAAGTCGTGCATCGGTGTCGCCGCGGTCCGCCAGAACAGCCGGAACGCGGGGAGCACGGTCCTGAGGATCGCCGCCCGCTCCCGGACGGTCCGTAGCGCCGGTGCGGTCAGGAAGGGGTAGAGCTCGATGGAGCAGAATCTGCGCAGGTCCCGGCAGAAGGACTCGATCAGTCGTGCGTCGGCCGGTGACAGCTCCAGCAGATGCTGTTCAAGGCGCCGGGGATCGTTGTAGAACGTGACCGAGCGGCCGTCCTCGTCGACGACCCGGTTGAACATGTCGAAGTGGGTGATCGACTTCCCGTCGAGTGCCCCGAGTTCACGCCACACCTGGTGCGCCTCGTTCCCGGGCGCCGTGCCGATCAGCCACTCGATGCAGTAGTCGAAGACGTATCCGTCACGGGCCCAGGCCGTGCAGCAGCCTCCGGGAAGGACGTGCTTCTCCAGGATCAGGGTCTGCATGCCACTCATCTGGGCGTAGCAGCCGGTCGACATCCCCGCCACACCGGCACCGATGACGATCACCCGGGGTTTGGTGGTGGGCGTGCGCTTCCGCACGGGTGTGGTGGGCCGGCGGATGGTCCAGTCGGACGCGCCTTCATCGGGCATGGGCGGTTCCTTGCGTCGACAACACCCGGTGCACGAGTTCGGTGTTGCGGGCGAGATGCCCCGGATCGAGCATGTCGGCATGGATGCCCGAGCCGCGGAGCACGGTGTGTGCGGTGGTGGAACTGCCCTCCCAGGTGCCGTAAGCGCCGGCTGCGTAGAGCTCCGCCTTCTCCTCGTCCGTGATGACGCTGACCGTGGCCGCGACCTCTCCGAGGTTGGGGGTGCGACCGCAGAAGGCCAGGTACTCCGCGGCGTGCTCCAGCGTCTCCCGGGCGACGATGTCCGATCCCGTGTGTTTGCGCAGATGTTCTCGGAGCTCGCCTTCGAAGGCGTCGATGTGCTCTTGACCTGCGATGTACGGCTCCTGGATGCGATGGGAGTCAAGGATGATCACATGCGCCACCTCACGCCCCCTGCGCTCCAACTCCTTGGCGGTCTCGAAGGCGAGGTTGCCGCCGAGTGAGTAGCCGAGCAGGAGGCAGCGGCCCCGGGGTTGGACGTTCTCGACCAGATCGGCGTACCGGGTGACCTTGTCGCCGCCCGGTAGGTAGTTGAAGGCGACGAACCGGTACTGCGGCAGATGCCCGGCGAACCCCCGGTAGACGAGACCGTGGCCGCCCGCCGGCGGGAAGCAGAAGACGCGCTCACCCGGGCCGGTGTTGAAACCGATGTAGGGAGTGTGGTCTGCGGGTCCCCGTTCGACGAGCTCCTCCACCGCTGCGGCCATGCCGTGCAGGGTGGTGACCCGGTACAACCTGCTGACGGGGATGGTGATGCCGAACTCGCCCTGGAGGTGGTGGATCAGTTCGATCAGCTTGATCGAACTGCCGCCACATTCGAAGAAGTCGTGCTCCAGCCCGATCGACTCCCGGCCCAGCAGGGCCCTCCAGTGGTGCGCGACCCTCTCCTCGTACGGGGTGGCGGGCGCCTCGTACTCCGACTCCGCTTCGGTGTCGACTCCGTGCGCGGTCGGCGGCGCGGGAAGTGCGGCGGTGTCCACCTTGCCGTGCGCGGTCAGCGGTAGCGCGGGCAGTTCGATGAAGTAGGAGGGGATCATGTACGTGGGGAGGAAGCCGGCGAGATGGCGGCGCAGTGCGCGCGGGTCCACGGTGGCCCCCACCTCGGGGACGCAGTAGGCGCAGAGCGCTGCTTCGCCCCGGGCGTCCGGGCGCACCACGACCACCGTGCGTGCCAACCCTGGCCACTGGGCCAGTCGGGATTCGATCTCCTCGATCTCCATCCGATGTCCGTGCAGCTTGATCTGGGTGTCGGCCCTGCCCAGCAGGTGGATGCGCCCCCGCGCGTCCCAGCGGGCGAGGTCGCCGCTTCGGTACAGCCGGACGGGTTCGGCGTCGGGCCGGCGGCTCAGCCGCCGGGTGACGAACCGCTCCGCCGTCTGGTCCGGGTCGCCGACGTACCCGGTCGCCACTCCCGCGCCACCGATCCACAGCTCACCGGGGACTCCGGGCGGTACCGGCTCGCCGTGCCGGTCGAGGATGTGGAGGGTGCTGTTGGCGAGTGGCTCGCCGACCGGCACCATCCGGCCGGGCTCCAGATCGTCGACCGGACCCTCGAAGTAGGCACTGTCGATGGTGGCCTCGGTGACGCCGTAGGAGTTGACCACCCGGGTGAGCGGACCGGCCAGGGCCCGCAACCGCTGGTACTCCTCCACCTTCCAGGCGTCGGAACCCACGATCAGCAGCCGCATGAAGTCCAGTCCCACCGCATCGGCCTCACAGTGGTCCATCAGACCGCGCACCACCGCCGGGACGAACTCGGCGCAGTCGACGCCCTCCTCCCGCATCGTGCGGTACAGCCGCGCGGTGTCGAAGAGGAGATCACGGTCGACCAACACCAAACGGCCGCCGGAACACAGCGCCCGCACCACATCCCCCGTGAACACGTCAAAGGAGGGAGCCGCCATCTGCAGGTGGACACCGAGGTCGGCCAGCCCGTACTCGTCGTGCCAGGCGCTGTACGCGGAGGCGAGGTTGCGGTGGCTGACCTGCACCGCTTTGGGGCGGCCGGTGGAACCCGAGGTGTGGATGAGGTACGCGGGCGAGTCCGGAGCCACGGATCCGACCGGGCCCGAGAGGTCCTCGGCGCTGTGCGCGGGGACCACCGGGGTGGAGAGGGGGGTGTCCGGCGATGGGATGAGCGGACCGGACTGACCAGGTGCGGGCAACCCCAGCTCGGCCAGTGTGAGCGTCTCGACGGGCAGGCCCGGCAGCCCGGCCCGGCCCGTGATGTCTCCCACGACCAGCAACACGGCGTTCGATGCGTGCACCATCTGGGTGATCCGTTCCACCGGATGGTCGGGCTGGATCGGCAGATAGGCTCCACCCGCCTTCAACACCCCCACCAGGGCGACGATCAGCTCCGGTGACTTGTCGAGGCAGAGGGCGACCACCTCGCCCGGGGCGACCCCCAGGGCGGCCAGCCGCACGGCCAGCAGGTCGGACCGATGGTCCAGTTCGGCGTACGTCAGCTGCCTGCCGTCGCTTCCGGGTGCCGCGGGGACGCGTACGGCGATCGTGTCGGGGCGCTCCGCCGCCCGTTCCCGGATGCGCTCGTGCACGGCCACCCAGGGCTCGGATTTCGCGGCACCGCCCGTCGTGAGGGCGAGGCGTTGTGCACCACTCCACTCATGTGCCAGCCGATGGTGTTCCGCGCTCCCCAGCATCTCCAACTCGGTGACGGGCACATCGGTGGCAGCCCGGGTCAACTGGTCGAGGAGATGGACATAGTGCGACGCCATCCGCTCCATCGTCTCCGGCAGGAAGAGATCGGTGTTGTACTTGAACACACAGTGGAAGCGGTGTTCCGCCTCGTCCTCGTAGACGGAGAGCGTCAGATCGAACTGGCCCTCCTCCTCGGGGAGTTCGATGTACTTCAGACGGTATCCGTACTTCTCCGTCGCCACCTTGTGGGTGAGCAGGATGAACATGGCCTGGAAGACCGCGGACCGGCTGGGGTCGTGCTGGAGGCCGAGCTTGTCGACCAGCAGGACGAACGGGTACTCCTGGTTGTCCAGCCCGCCCAGCACGGTGCGCCGGACCTGTTCCAGGAGTGCTGCGACCGACGGTTCCCCCGACAGATCCGCATGGAGGGGGAGCGGATTGACGAAGTAGCCGTACACGGAGGAGAACTCCTGCCGGGTGCGGCCGGTCACCGGACTGCCGACGATGAGGTGGTCCTGTCCCGAGTACCGGTGCAACAGGACGTAGTAGGCGCTCAGCAGCACCACGAACGGCGTCACCTGGTGGGCACGCGCCAACTCATGCACGCGTGCACTGAGCTCGGTGTCCAGGACGAAGAACTCCGATGCACCGTTGTGGGTCTGCACGGCGGGCCGGGGCTTGTCGACGGGAAGGTCGAGGAGCGGCACCCTCTCCGGCAGGTGCGAACGCCAGTAGTCGAGCATCCGACCGGCCTCCGGGCCGGCCAGGAAACGGTTCTGGTCGTTGAGGAAGTCGAGGTAGCGGGCGGACACAGCCGGTAGCTGCGGTTCGGCGTCGCGCCGCAGGCCCTCGTAGACGGCGAGCAGTTCCTCGATGAAGGTGAAGGTCGAGATGGCGTCCGAGACGATGTGGTGGACCGCCTTCATCATCACCCAGCGGTCCGGAGCCCGTTTGAACAGTCGAAAACGAAACAGCGGGTCATGAGCGAGGTCATACGGCTTGCGGTACTCGCTGACGATCGTGCGGTGGACGTCCTCCCACGCCTGGCCCTGTACGTCGAACAGCCGCACGTCCGCGGTTGCGTCCTCGTGGACCCGCTGGACGGCCTGCCCGTCGACGAGGAGGAAGTTGGTCCGCAGCGCCGGATGCCTGGCGACCGTACGCCGCACTGCTTCGAACATCAGATCCGGATCGAGTTCCACCCCGATCTCCACGGCCCCGCCGATGTTGTAGGCGTAGCCGTCGGGATTGAGCTGCTTCAGGAACCACAACGCCTGCTGGTTCTGCGTCAGGGGGTACTCGTGCTCGTTCTCGAAGACCTCCCACGCGACCGGGGCCCTCGACTCGCTCTCGCTCGCCACCAGAGCCACCAGCGCTTCGTGCACCTGGGCGGTGAGGTCCGCCACCGGTGTGCCGCTGAGCAGCGCGACCACCGGCAGCGCGATCCCGAAGTCGGCCTGGATGCGGCCCCGCAACTCCATCGCCAACAGCGAGTCCAGACCGAGTACCCCGAGCCCTGCCGCCGCCTCGATCTGCTCGGGCGCGGTGCGCAGCACGGACGCCGCCAAAGCCGTGAAGCGTTCGGACACCAGCGAACGGCGCTCCTCCTCCGTATCGGCGGCCCGGAACGAGTCGATCAGGTCGTGTCCGGCGCTCAGCCGGCTCGAAGGTGCCGCGGCAGCCAATTCGGCCACCAGATCAGGAGCCGTGCCGTACCAGGAGATGAACACCGGCCAGTCGACCACGGTCGCCACGAGCAGTTGTGCCCGGTCCTGACCGATGATGCGTTCCAGCACGGCCATGCCCACGTCCGGTGCCAGCGAGCTCATGCCCCGGTTGTTGAGGTAGTGGTCGACCAGGCCCAGTTCCTCGATCATCCCGGTGGCCCACGGGCCCCAGTTGATGCTGAGGGCCGGCAGACCCTGCGCCCTGCGATGCTGTGCGAGCGCGTCCAGGAAGGCGTTGGCCGATGCGTAGTTGGTCTGCCCCGCCGTCGTCAACAGGGAGGCGATCGAGGAGAAGAGCACGAAGTGCTCCAGCGGCTCGTCCCGCAGATGGCGATGGAGGAGGTGCGCCCCGATGGCCTTGGGGCCGTGCACCGCATCGAAGGTCTCCCGGTCCATCTCCGGTACGAGAGCGTCCCGCACCTGGGCTGCCAGATGGAACACTCCCCGGATCGGAGGTGGATCGCCGCGCCGGTGCTCGTCGAGCCACGTGGTGAGGGCCTGTTCGTCGGTGATGTCGACCCTGGCGGTGATCGGCTGCGCCCCCAGCGCCTCCAACTCCTTGAGGAAGGCGATCGCCCGACCTTCGGGAGTGGTCGGATCGATGAGACGCCAGCGGTCGCGGTCGGGCAACCGGGTGCGTCCGAGCAGGATCAGCCGACGGGCACCGCGTTTGACGAGGGTGCGGCACAACAGCCGTCCCAACGCCCCGAACGCCCCGGTCACCAGATAGCTGCCGTCCGGTCGCAACCGCAGCGGGAGCGGCTGGGTCAGATCGGTCGCCTGGCGAATCCTGCTGGTGAGGCGGTGTGCGCCGCGGAGCGCGATCTCCTGCTCGTCCGGGGTGGTGATCTCATGCAGCAGGGCGCGTGCCCGTCGGTCGGCGATCTCCGTCCGCCGGGGGTCACCGTCCCCACCGAGGACGTCGTGGAGATCGGCGGGGTCGAGATCGATCAGCTTGCCGCGGTGCCCGGTCAGTTCCTGCTGCCACAACACCCGCCCGACCCCCCACGCGGGAGCGCCCAACGGTTCGACCGGCTCGCCGGGCAGCACGGACTGCGCGCCCTGGGTGACGATGTGCAGCCGACCGCTGACGCCGGAGGACAGCAGGGCACGGGCCAGTGCGACGAGCGAGTAGCTGCCGGTGTTGCCGTGCAGCGTCAGGTCCGTGGCCGTGCCGAGTGCCGGAAGATCCAGATTCCACAGATGGACCACCGCGCCGAAGGCGCTCTCACCGCCCATCCTGAGCTCGCAGAAGAGCCGTTCCAACTGCTCGGTCGACCCGGGAACGACCGTGAAGTCGCCGCCTGCGGAACGGGGTCGCCCCAGAGGCTCGACGTCGGCCCGGTAGGAGGCGCCCGGACGTACGAGATGGCAGCGCACCCCCCGTTCGGCGGCCAGCGCGGCCAGTGCCGCACCGACGCCCCCGGAGTCGGCGAACACGAGCCAGTCGCCCCGGTCGGCAGCCGCGACGGGAGTGATCGCCTCGACGCCGAAAGCCTGTGCGCCGGCGCTCGCCTCTTCCGTGGCGGGGGTGAGGGGTCGTTCGATCCACACCGTCTCGGTGAGCCAGGAGTCGATCGTCCCCAGACCGACCGTGGTGGAGGCCGCCTCCACATCGGCCACCCGGAACCCCGTGATCAGGCCGAGCGCCGTACCGTCCTCGGCATGGAGGGCGAGGTCGCCCACGAGTTCGATCCCGTCCGTGCGGCTCACGGTGGCGTGCACCCACAGGGGCTGGTCCCCGATGGGAGCGATGCCCACCTCGTCGATGGAGAGCGGCAGTCGGATTCCACTGTCCGAAGCCGGGGCCGCCGAGGGCAGCAGTTGTGGGGCGAGGAGCGTTTGGAAGCAGGCGTCCAGCAGGACGGGATGGATGTGGTGGCGGGCGGTGTCCCCGTCGATCTGTGCGGGTGCGCGCAGGCGTGCCAGGGCCTCACCCGGGCCGATCCACACTTCCTCGATGGCCTGGAAGGCCGGACCGTAGTGGTAACCCAGTGCTGCGAGGGCGCGGTAACACTCGTCGCCGTCGAGCCTGCGCAGACTCCGGGCGCGGACGGCGGCCGGCGCAAGGGCGGCACCGAAGGACCGGCGCTGTCCCGTACGGACCACACCGGTGGTGTGAACGGTCGGTTCGTCGCTCGTGCGCCCTCCACCACCGGGTGTTGAGGCGACGGTGAATGCTGCGCTCTCGGCTGAGAGGCAGAGCGTCACGGCCCTCCGTTCCCCTTCGGGCAGGAAGAGCGCTCTGCGCAACTCGATGTCCGCGAGGACCACGTGTTGGCCGTCCGTGAGCGTACGGACGGCCTCAGCGGCCATCGCCAGATAGCCCGCCGCGGGGAAGACGACGGCGTCCTGCATCCGGTGGTCGGCGAGGTAGGGGAGCGCCTCGCTGTCGATCTCGGCCTGCCAGGTCGGATCGGGATGGTCGGCGCGGCGACCGAGGAGCGGGTGGTCGTTCTGGCCGAGTCGCACCTGTGCGACCGGCGCCGGTTCCGTCCAGTGCCGGTCGCGCTTCCAGGGGTAGCGCGGCAGGGGCACGGGTGAGCCCGTGGGGTGGAGGACGTCCCAGGCGATGGGGACGCCGGCGTTGTGGAGCGTGGCCAGGGACGCGGCGAAGCGGTCGACTTCCTGCTCCTGGCGGCGGATCGACGGCACGACGTAACCGGTCAGATCCCGCTGTTCGAGGGACTCGCGGATGGAGTGGCCCAGCACCGGATGGGGGCCGATCTCCAGGAACAGTCGGTGTCCGTCGTCCGCGAGTCGGTCGACGGCGGCACGGAAGCGGACCCGCTCTCGTACATTGCGCCACCAGTACCGCGCATCCAACTCCGGCCCTTCGGCGACGCCTTCATAGGCCGTGGTGTAGAGCGGCACCCGGGCGGATCGGGGTTCGAGCCCGGCCAGCGAGGTCAGCAGCTCGTCCTTGATCAACTCCATGCCGGCGCTGTGGTAGGGCACGCGCACGGCGAGGAACTTGGTGAAGACCTGCTCGTTGTGGAGTGTGTCCGCGAGCTCGGCGAGTGCGTCCTCCTCACCTGCGAGGGTGACGGCTGTGGGGCTGTTGACCGCCGCGATCGACACCCGGTCCCCGTAGGGCAGGACACGACGGTCGGCCTCCTCCTCACAGAGGCTGACGGCGAGCATGGTGCCGGAGCCCGACAGTTTCTGCTGGAGGCGGCTTCGGTGCACGGCGATGCGCACCGCGTCCCGCAGGCTGTACACCCCGGCCTCGTAGAAGGCGGCGATCTCGCCGGTGCTGTGACCCACGATGGCATCCGGCTGCACCCCGTGTGCACGCCAGAGCGCCGCGAGCCCGATCTGGAGAGCGAAGTTGGCGGGTTGGGCGAGCCAGGTCTCACCCATGCGGGACTCGGCCTCGTCCGCGGTCATCTCCTCGATCAGCGACCAGTCGGTGAGTGCGCGGATCTCGTGGTCGCAGCGCAGGAGCGCCTGGCGGAAGGCCGGCTCGGTCGCGAGGAGTTCGCGGCCCATGCCCCACCACTGGGGTCCCATCCCCGTGAAGACCCACACCAGGCGTCGATCCGCCTCGTCGAGCAGCCGGCCCTGCACCACGCCCGGGTGGGGTTCGCCTCGTAGGTACGCCGCGAGGGCCTCGTCCAGCGATGCCCGGGAGGAGTGGACGAGCGAGAGGCGCGACTCCAGGTGCTGGCGGCGGTGGGCCAGGGTGTGACCGATGTCGGTCAGCGATGCGGCGGGGCCGTGGACCCCGGCGAGTTCGCCCTGGAGGCCCGCGGCGACCTGGGGGAGTGCATCGGCGCTGCGAGCGGTCAACGGGAGGATGTTCCAGGTGCGCTGCGATGGTGCGATCGAGGTCTGGTCCTCCTGTCGCGGCGGTGGTTCCTCCAGTACGACATGGGCGTTGGTGCCGCCGAAGCCGAAGGAGTTGACACCTGCTCGTGCGGGGCCGCGGTGTTCGGGCCAGTCGACGGCTGACGTGGGGATCTCATAGGGCAGGGAGGCCAGGTCGATCGCCGGGTTGAGGTGTTCCAGATTGATGTGCGGGGGGATGCGCCGGTGGCGCACGCACAGTGCGGTCTTGATCAGTCCGGCGATACCGGCGGCGGACTCGGTGTGGCCGATGTTGGTCTTGACCGATCCGACGTAGCACTTCGCGTCCGGTGCCCGTCCGATGGACAGTGCCCGACCCAACGCATTGGCCTCGATCGGGTCGCCGAGGGGGGTGGAGGTGCCGTGGGCCTCCATGTACTGCAAGTCGCCCGGGGTGACGCCTGCTTCGGCGCAGACGCGTTCGATGAGGGAGACCTGCGCATCAGGATTGGGCACGGTGATGCCGTTGGTACGGCCGTCCTGGTTGACCCCGCTGCCGACGATCACCGCGTGGATGGGGTCGCCGTCGCGCAGGGCGTCCTCCAGCCGCTTCAACGCGACCACGCCCACGCCCTCGGCCCGTACGTAGCCGTTGGCCGCCGCGTCGAAAGTGCGGGATCTGCCGTCGGGGGAGAGGAATCCGCCCTTGGTCTCGGCGATCGTGTACTGCGGTGCCATGTGCAGGAGCACGCCTCCGGCGAGGGCGAGCGTCGTCTCCCCGCGGAGCAGGCTCTCACAGGCCAGATGAACGGCGACCAGGGAGGAACTGCACGCGGTGTCGATGGACAGGCTCGGCCCGCGGAAGTCGAAGCAGTACGAGATCCGGTTCGACACCATCGTCATCATCGTGCCGGTGGCGGTGTGTGCGGCCAGCGACCCGAAGCCGAGGTCGGAGAACTGGAGGATCTTGTAGTCCAGGGTGAAGGCGCCCATGAAGACGGCAACATCGCTTCCCGCGAGGTCCGATGGCCGCTGACCACCGTCCTCCAACGCCTCCCAGGCCACTTCCAGGAGTTTGCGCTGTTGCGGATCCATGTGGTCCGCCTCGCGCGGACTGATCCCGAAGAACGCGGGCTCGAACTCATCGAAGCCGTCGATGTAGCCGCCCCGACCGCCGACCAGTCGCCCAGGCTTGTCCTTGTAGCGGCTGGCCAGCGTGGAGACGTCGTACCGATCGGCCGGCGTCGGCGTGATGCAGTCTTTGCCGTCTATCAGATTCCGCCAGAACTCCCGGTGGTCTGACGCGCCACCGGGTAGTCGGCAACCCATGCCGATGATCGCCACTCGGCCGCGCAGGGGATTGCGGGTCGCGTCAGCCATGGTCGAACTCCTCAATGTCGTGGCGCTGTGGCACGGAGGGACACGGTGGGGACTGCGGGTCACAGGGGCGGGGGCGGTATCGCTCGGTGGGGTCCCCGCAGGGCGCGCGGTGGGCACGCGCCCCGGCCGTCAGTTCCCAGGGGTGTCACCGCCGTCCCGTGGTGGGCGACGGGTGGGATGGAGCAGGCTGGCGACGATCTGGCCGGTGTCGGGGAAGGACGCCGGATCGCTGAGGCCGACCGCGACCGGCGCGCGACCGGGTCGCCAGGTGTAACTGCCGAAGAGGTGGTCCCAGACGGATAGGTCGGATCCGTAGTGACCTGCCTCGGAAAGGGCGGTGCTGTGGTGCAGGCGGTGCTGTTCGGGGCTGGCAAGAAAATGGTTGAGACGACCGATGTGCACATCAATATTGGCGTGGACGAAATACCCCTGGGCGGTCACAAAGAGTCCAACGACAAATACCGACTCGCGGGAGAACCCGGCCAGGGCCAGGGTGAGCTGTACGAAACCCTGGGCCAGGACGATATCGAGTACGTGGTTGACGCCGTTGTTGGCGACATTCACCTTCTGCGGGACGTGGTGCACACCGTGCAGCCGCCACAACAGGGGTTGGGTGTGACCCAGTCGGTGTACGAGATAGCTGGCCAGCGAGCCCAGTAACAGGGCGCTGGGGATCTCGGCCCACAGGGGGAGAGCGGGAACGGTGGGCGACAGGACCGCGACTGCGGTGCTCACCAGCGCCTGGGCCACGGCACTTCCCACCATCGTGAACAGGAAGTAGATGCCGTACCAGCGCCATTCGCTGCGGCTCGGATGCCACGCGCGGTTGTACGGGATCAGTCTTTCCAGGGCCGTCAGGTAGAGCAGGACACCCATGAGGAAGAGGGGGCTGACACGGGTGGGGTCCCAACCTCTGGCCAGTGTCACCACTCCGGTCGCCACGGTGGTGGCCAGGAGTGCGGGATAGGCCATGCGTTGCAGCACGGAGTCCGTGGAGCGGGTGGAACGGGTGGCCGCCTGCGCGGGGGCTATCTCGCCGTCGGGTGCTTTGCTGATCTCTTCCATCCATGGCTCCTCTGGGAGGGACACGGCACCGCGAATCGTGTGGAGCACGGAGCGGGGATGAAGCGAAGGTGAATCACCCAGGGGCAAAACCCGGTGAAAGGCGACCGGTGGGCGATGGTGTGTGACAAAGATTCTTTTGCGTGCTCGTGAGGTGCTGGAAAGCCAAGAGCGCCGTCGTATGGGAAACGGGATTCGAATCCTGAAAGGCTTTCGGCAGAATGGCCCTCTACGTTACCGCCCTTATCCAATATTTATTGAACAGGGTTCCCGACAGTTAGGGAATGCGGCTGAAGCTTTTTAATCAATGTGAGTTACATAGTGCTACTAGTCACTTGATACGAGGCTTCTCGGTGTGTGCCCTGCTCTCGGCTTGTGCGGGCGACCGCGGGCGGCGGGATCGCACGAGGTCCCCTCGCGTGGCGCACTGCCCGGCGGGTGCGCCTCGTGGTCGGCCTCCGCCCTCGTTTCGGCGGCCGGTCGATGGCCGGGCGGCGAACCGCTGGCGCCCGGTCGGCGCCGAGGTCCCCGTGTGGGGCGAACGACCGGTGACGGTTGACGGCGACGGTCCGCCCGCCTAAATTTGCTGCACTTTAGATCGTTCAGTGAACCAATGTTCATGATGCGGTGATGGGAGGTTCATCAGTGGCTCGGCAGGCAGTGGTCGGCATCGATGCCGGCACGACCGCGGTCAAAGCGGTGGTCCTCGCTCCGGACGGGGAGCAACTCGGCTGGTCGCGGGCGCCTTTGACGGTCGTCCATCAGGGCGACCGGGTGGAGCAGGACATGGAGGCCGTGTGGTCGGCGGTCTGTGACGCCGTCCGTACGGCCCTTCGACAGGCCGGTGCCGACATCGATGTCAGCGCTGTCGGTGTGACGGGTCAGGGGGATGGCGCCTGGCTGGTCGACGCCACCGGACTGCCCTGTGGCCCCGCCGCCATCTGGATGGACGGCACGGCCGCGGCCCGGGTCGACCAATGGGAGCGGGACGGCCGCGGGGCACTGGTGCGGGACATCACGGGCTCCTCCCTGTTCCCCGGTGCCCTGCCGGTTCTGCTGGAGCAGCTGGAACAGGACCATCCGGCCCGGCTGGAGCGGGCCGCCCACCACCTCAACTGCAAGGACTGGATCCGCTTCCGACTCACCGGAGAGATCGCCACCGACGCCTCCGAAGCCTCCCGGACCTATGTCGACGTGGCCACGGGAGCGTACTCGGACGCATTGATCGACGGGCTGGGGCACCAGCGCTTCCGGCACCTCCTCGCGCCGGTGCGCCCACCCTGGTCCACTGCCGGCACGGTCGGTGTCGAAGCCGCCGCGGCCACCGGTCTGGTACCGGGGGTTCCGGTGGCGACCGGTCTGGTGGATGCCGCAGCGGGCGGTCTCGGTCTGGGGTCGCTGCGACCGGGCGACGCCTACCTCATCGTGGGGACGACCGCCTTCACCGCGACCGTCCGTGAAGGCAAGGGCCGCTCCCGGTCGGAAGCAGCCATCACCTTGGCCACGGGTCTCGGCCCGCAAGTCCTCGAATGCCTCGCCCCGATGGCGGGCGCGCCCAACCTCGACTGGGTCACCCGGGTGACCGGGTTGGACGGCAGCAGTTGGGCCGAGGTCGAGCAACTGGCCCGGGCAGCAGGCCCGGGCGCCGGTGGTGTCGTCTATCTCCCCTACGGCTCGCCCCACGGCGAGCGCGCCCCCTTCGTCGACCGCGCGGCGTCCGCAGCCTGGGTCGGGATGAGTATCCGTACGACGGCCGGACAGTTGGTGCGTGCCGTCTACGAGGGGATCGCGTTCACGGTGCGCGAGTGCTTGGGGGAGGCGGACTCGGTTGGCGAGAGGGTGCTGCGGATCGCCGGTGGATCGGCCTCGTCCGATCTGTTGTGCCAGATCCTCGCCGATGTGGTGGGCCGCCCGGTCGAACGCTCGACCGCACCCGAGTTGGGAGCCCGGGGAGCCGCCGCACTGGCCATGGCCAACGGCGGTACGGTCGCCGATCTCGATGCGGCACTCATGGGACTGTCCCGACCCGTTGATGTGTTCCTGCCCGACCCCACAGCGCGCGCCCTCGCGGACCGACAGGCGCTGACCTTCGCTGCCGCCAGGGACGCGCTGCGTTCCGTATGGCCGTCCCTGCGTGAACTGAGGGCCTCGACCGAGGCCGTCCCGTCCCCGTCCACTTCCTCGGAGTCGGCGCCCGACGCCGATGGAACGGAGTCCCTGTGACCAGTGCCAAGACCCTGCGGCCACGACTGCTCATCACCGCGCCCTTCGACCCCGCGGCGATCGAGCGGCTCGCCGATCTGTTCGACGTCGACGTGGCCGAGCCGTCCCTCGCGGGTGCTTCACTCGCCAGGTCCGAACTCGCCGAGCGGCTCGCGGTGGCCGACGCCGTGGTGTGCGAGGTGGACCGGGTCGACGAGCAGGCGTTGGAATCGGCCCCGGCACTGAGGTTCGTGGTCTCCTGCCGGGCCAGCCCCGTCAATGTGGATCTGCCCGCATGCACTCGACGCGGCATACCGGTGGCGACCACGCCGGCGCGCAACGCAGAGATCACCGCTGATCTCGCCTTCTCGCTGATCCTCTCCACCGTCCGCCACACCAGCGCTGCCGAGAGGTGGATGCGGGCGGGCCACTGGACCGCCGACGACATCTTCGAGCCCTATGCGCGATTTAGGGGAATCGGTTTGGGCGGGCGGACCCTGGGCATCCTGGGCGGCGGTGCCATCGGCCGCCGGGTGATGCGCCGGGCCCTGGCGTTCGGTATGGACGTCCTCGTGTACGACCCCTTCCTCGCGGCTGATGAGTTCGGGGAGCAAGCCGATGTGGTGGGCCTGGACGTGCTGATGAGCCGTTCCGACATCGTCACCGTGCACGTTCCCCTCCATGAGTCGACGGTGGGGTTGATCGGCGCCGACGAGATCGCGCTGATGCGCCCCGATGCGTATCTGATCAACGCGGGCCGCGCGGCCGTGGTCGAGGAGGAAGCGCTGCTGTCGGCCCTGCGGGAGAAGCGGATCGCCGGAGCCGGTCTCGATGTGTTCTGGAGCGAGCCCCCGGCGGCCGACGCGGAGTGGCTCCGGCTCGACAACGTCACCGTCACACCCCACATCGGCGGCGCGTCGGACGACGTCATCACCGAACACTCCCGGATCGCGGAACGCGCCCTGCGGGCCTGGGTCGAGGGCGGGCAGCCCGCAGCGGTGGCCAACGCCGCCGAGCTTCTGACCGCATCGCGGCACGCCGAGGAGTAGATGGCCCCTGGCCACAAGTCCCGCACCGCCGCTGGGGGCTTGGAGACTGACGTTCCGCCGAGCCCCATGCGCTGAGCCCCCTCCGGGCGGTCGCTTGTGCGGAGCTCGAAGGACGACTCCCTCCCGGCGCACCGGCTCTGGAGGGGCTTGGTGGCACAGCGGAGCCGATGGCTGACCGAGCCCCCTCGGCGTTCGGTCGACCATCGGCCTGTCCGGCTTCTTAGGTGTCCCGGTCCGCTCCGGTCGCGGCGCTGCCCTGTCAGAGGTGTGGGGCACCATGCGTTCATGAACCCCCGTGGCTATCTCGAATTG
This sequence comes from Streptomyces sp. NPDC059256, assembly GCF_042753785.1. Classification (NCBI taxonomy): domain Bacteria; kingdom Bacillati; phylum Actinomycetota; class Actinomycetes; order Kitasatosporales; family Streptomycetaceae; genus Streptomyces; species Streptomyces sp. NPDC059256. The sequence goes on from NZ_JBHYZO010000017.1 coordinate 120,769, forward strand.
ATCAGGGCCGACAGCGACCGGCTCCTCCTGGCCGCGTCACGAAATCCCGGTGGCGCCGTGCCGTCGTGTCCGGGATGGACTGCTCTTGATGTCGTACGGCATGTCGGGGAGGTGTATGAACACAAGGTGCTCTGCATGGAGCTGGGGCGCGAACCCCAGGACCATGAGCGCAAGCCGCAGCCGGATGCGGCCAGCGACGTGGCGGCCTGGTTCACTGCACTGCGGGACACACTCCTGAACCGACTTGCCGCTCTCGGGCCCGAGCGGAAGTCCCCCACATGGTTTCCACCGGATCAGACCGTCGGGTTCTGGTTCCGTCGGATGGCTCACGAGACTGCCGTCCACCGTGTCGATGCGGAGCTCGCCTGTGGACAGGAGACACCGTTGGCCCCCGAGTTCGCGGTGGACGGCGTCGATGAGTTTCTCGGCTTCCTCACCCATGACTTCGGTGACGGTTCCGCGCAGGTCGAGGGGGCCGATCGTACGGTGGCGTTGTGCTGCGGCGGACGGCAATGGTTGGTGACGCTGCGGGAGAGTCAGGTGGAGCATGCCGCAGAAGGGGCGGTGCCGGACGCGCGGATCGAAGGCGAGCCCGGAGATCTCCTGCTCCATCTGTGGGGGCGGCTTCCAGCAGACTCGCGGTCCCTCGTGCGTTCCGGCGACGCGACTGTGCTCGCAGCCCTCCAGTACCGGCTCCGCCAGGTGACGCAGTGATTGCGCGTGTCAGGCTCCTGAGGTGCTCGTACCGCACCGCGGAATGGGGATGGGTACGGGTTCCTCTGCAGTGGGGCTCAGTTGTCACCGGATGCGGTGATGAAGGCGGCGCCGGTCGCTGCCATCCGCTCGACTGCATAGGCCGGGTCGATCAGAGCCTCGGGGGTGTGGATGCCCGGTGTGACGGCTTCGCCGCGCAGCCCGAGCAATCGCTCGACGCCCAGGGCGATGCCGGTTGCGGTCAAGGGGCGCTGCCCTGCCGGGTGGACCAGGTAGCGGCTCGTACTGATCGGTGCACCCCCTCGGTCTACTCCTTCGAGGTCGATCCGGACCTCGAAGGAAGCGGGTTCGCCGCGGCGCCGGCCCGCGGATTGGCCGACGGCGAAGTCGAAGCGGACGTTGGGCGCGTCCGTCGCGAGGGCGAGGCTAGGTACGTCGAGGATGGCGATGCTCTGGCCGGGCAGATCGGTGCCGTCGGCACTGCGCACGTCCGCCTGTGCCTCGGGGCCGGTGACCCAGGTGAAGACGCCGTCCCGGCGCACAAGTCCCGCCGTCGTGGCCGTGGACCACCGCTGTAGATCCGCTATTCCCGCCGGTCCACCAGTGTCCAGTTCGTCCAGTACGGCACTGATCCGGATGGTGTCGATCCGGTCGAACTGCCGGGCCAAGTGCAGTGCCGCCAGGACGACGGTACCGGCGCAGTAGTGGCTGGCCACCAGGATCGGCACTCCGTTGGCGCGCTGGGCGCCCGCGATGACCTCCGGCGCGATGTCCACCAGGCCGCTGGAGATGCTGAGGTACGGCAGCCCGCGATGCTGCGCATAGTGCAGCCCGTGCAGGTGGTCGTCCCAGAGCGCGGCGACCACCGCCGAGTGGCAGCGGTCGGCCGGGAGGCCGAGATCGCTGCGCCGCAGATCGATGGTCGTGGCCGTTGCGGTGCCGAGTTCGTCGGCCACCCGCTGTGCGCGGTCGATGTCACGACCGGCGATGGTCAGCGGCAGGGTCGGGTGCCATTGGCGCAGGAGGGCGGCGGCCCCCGTGCCCGCCTGGCCCGTACCGCCCAAGATCAGTACCGATTCCGGCTGTCCCACGGTGGGTTCTCCTCACATCCATGAAGCTACATTTTGTAGCCTACGTTTTGTAGCTTAAATTGGCACGGGAACGCAAGGGAGGACCATGGCCACTACAACGACCCGCCTGTCCAGGCAGGCCAGGCGGGAGCAGCTGCTCGACACCGCCGCGGCGATCGTGCGCGCCCAGGGCGCCGATGGCCTCACGCTGGTTACCCTCGCGGAGGAAGCCGGTGTGAGCAGACCGATCGCATACGACCACTTCGCCACTCGCCCCGGCCTCCTGCTCGCGCTCTACCGACGACTCGACGAACGCCACAGGGCCGCGATCACACGGGCGTTGGGGGAGGCCGCACCCAGCGCCGGCGAGGTCGCCCGCGTCATCAGCGCCGCTTACTTCGCCTGCGCCACCGACATGCCGGAGCTCAGCGCAGTTTCCGCCGCGCTGAAAGGAAACCCGGAAGCGGAGGCGATCCAGCACGAGTTGACCGACAGCTACGCGGACCTGATGGCCACCGCGCTGCTGCCATACTCCGGCCTCGCGCCCCAAGCCCTCCGGCTGTGGTGCGTCGGCGTGCTGGGTGCGGCCGAGGCGATCGCCGCCGAGCTGAACCGGGAGCGGGTAACCGATGGTGAAGCGGTCAGTGCGTTGACCGGCTTCCTCTTGGGAGGTCTCGATGCCAGGGCCGACCGCTAGTGCTGCTCTTTTTGACTTCCTGTCTTGTGGACCTCCTGACGCGGATGGGGCGTTGGGGCCGGGCTGCGGCGGTGGCGGTCGGGTACCAACGGGGCATCCTCAGCTGAGGGCGGACGCCGGCGAAGCACCCCTCGCCATGCCGCCCGACCGCCACACATCGCTCCTTCGCCCCTACGAAGCGCACAACAGCGCACAACAGCGCACAACAGCGGGCAACAGCGCACAACTGGGCTCTGGACCGTATCGACCCGGCGCGAACACCCACTCCAGCTCAGCCGCCGCGGGTCGGCTTCAACCACCCCCACCGTGCCCCGCACCACGGAACCAGCCAGCTCAAGCAACGATCTCTGACGGGAGTGTCGGGTCGGGCGTCAGGTCCTACGCATGCTGGAGGGCAGCCAACTCCGACGCGGGGAAGGCGGCGGTCGCGTTGCCCAGCGTCAGCGCTCGATAGGTCGCCACGGCAGCCTCCTCCAGGTTCATGGCACGGCGGAACGCCATCCCTATGTCCGCGCCCAGCGATGAGCAACCGTGGTGCGAGAGCACCATGCAGTCGTGCCTGCGCGCCTGCTCGGCCGAGGCGTCGGCGAGCTCGTCCGATCCGTTGGGGTGGTACGGAACCGTGCCCACGGAACGGACGTAGTAGGCGTGGTCGAGAGTGATCAGACGAATCTCCTCACCCACGGCATCCAGGAGGACCGCATGCTGGGGGTGGAGGTGCACGACGCAGTTCACGTCCGGGCGGACCTGGTAGCTCCGTTGGTGCAGTTTCCACTCGCTCGACGGCTTAGCCGCGCCCCCGGTCCGCTCGCCCGCCACGGTCATCACGGTGAAGTCCGCCGTCTCCAGGCGATCCAGCCAGGTCCCCGCGCCGGTGATGACGAACTCATCGCCGCCCGGGAGCCGTGCGGACAGGTTCCCACCACTGGCGAGGACCAACCCGCGCTCCACGGCCAGCCGTCCGACCTCCGCCAACTGTTCGCACAGGCCCTCAAGGGTGTGTACCGGCTTCACTTCATGTCCTCTCGTTGGATCGCCGGCTGTTCATGCCGGCCCGTCCGTCGGAGCGTCGGCGCTCGCCAACAGCCCCTCGGCGGTGCTGACATCGGTCACCAGCACATTGATCAGGCCCTGGCGCACCGCGACGTCCAACGCAGGGCGCTTGTCGGCGCCGCGGGCCACTCCGATCCGGACGGGTACCGACCGCAACTGGTCCAGGTCCAGCCCGATCAGCCGTTCGTCCACCTCGCCGGCGATCGCGGCGCCGTTCGCGTCGAAGAAGCGCCCCGCGATGTCGCCCACCGCGCCACGCTCCCGGATGTCCGCTAGTTCCGTCGGGCTCAGGCCCTGGACGAGGACGCCGCCGTCCGCGCCCGTGCCACCGATCCCGGCGATCAACACGTCCGCCGATGCGGCGCGCTCCAGCGTCTCCTGGACCGCGGGGTCCTCCCGCCACACCTGAGCCGCTTCCACATTGCGTGCGAGCAGGGGTGCGGGCAGATGGTAGGCGTGCCCGCCGACGGCGGCGGCGAAGGCCAGGGCGAGTTCATGGGAGCTCGCCGCACGCGAAATGCCGCCCCTGCTGCCGGTCAGGGGCACGATGCCCAGGTTCAGCGCGGTTGCCGGCCGAAGGTGCCCGGGGATCGCGGCCACTGACCCCGACAACCCCACGGCGACGGTCGTGCCCTCTTCCAGGAAGGTGCCGATGCATTCGGCGGCCACCGCTCCCAGTGAGTGGAGGGCCCGGGCCTCGTCCGTGAACGTCGGCCCCACCCACGCCTGACGCAGGGGGTACGCCTGCCCGAGAGCTGATTCCAAGCCCACGAACAGATGGTCGTCGCTGTGCACGGTGATCTCCACGATGCCCACCCGACGGGCTTCGGCCAGCAGCCGGGTCACCTTGATCCGGGAGAGCCCACAGAGGTCGGCGATCTCCTGATGGGTCAGACCGTGCTCGTAGTACAGGCGCGCGATCTTGCCCAAGGGCGGCTGCTTCTGACCATTTGTTCTGTCCATTGATCCTCCGTTCGGATCTTGCCCCGCCGTTCAGTTGCCGGTCAAGGGTCGGCAATCCCGTCCGCGATCCCACCGGAGGTGCGCCTTCCGGCTGGTCGTGAAGGGGCCGGGGAAGGCTTGACACCCGCTGGGGTGCCACTCATATTACATGCACTTTGGTTCGAATATTGATCAGATGTTCACGCATCTGTGGTGCATGCCGGAGGGCCCATGACCATCCCGTCCCATCCCGCGGCCGAAGCCGCCGCGCCCCGTCAGGGATTCCTCGAACGCCAGGGGATCGTCCGTCCGCTGGCGTTCGGCTTCCTCGCCGTCATGCTCTTCATGGTCGGCGACGGCATCGAAGTCGGCTTCCTGTCCCCGTACCTTGAGTCCCGGGGCCTCTCCGGAAGCGAGGTCACCCTGCTCTGGACGGTGTACGGATTCGTCGTCGCCGTCGCGGCCTGGCTCTCCGGGGCCCTGGCCGAAGCCTGGGGCCCGCGTCGCGTCATGCTGCTGGGCCTCGGGATCTGGGCCGTCTTCGAGGTTCTCTTCCTGACGGTGGGCGTGGCTGCGGGGAACTACCCGGTCATGCTCCTCACCTTCGGCATCCGTGGCTTGGGCTACCCCTTCTTCGCCTACGGCTTCCTGGTGTGGATTGCCATGGAGACCCCGGGCGACAAGCTCAGCCGTGCCGTGAGTTGGTACTGGTTCGCCTCCACGATGGGCCTCGGCGTCATCAGTTCCTACTTCGCCGGTGCGGTCATCCCCGTCATCGGGGAGATGGCGACCCTCTGGCTCTCGCTCGCCTTCGTCGGGGCCGGCGGCTGTCTGATCATCTTCCTGGTCCGGGCCCGTGTCGTCACCAAGCCCCCGGAGACGACGAAGGAATCCCTCGCCAAGATGTTCAACGCCCTCACCATCGTCAAGACGCATCCCCGGGTGGGTGTCGGCGGGGTGGTCCGTCTGATCAACACCCTTTCCTTCTATGCGTTCGTGGTGTTCCTGACGACCCACATGGTGAATGAGGTCGGCTTCTCCACGGCACAGTGGCAGACCATCTGGGGCACCATGCTCCTGGCCAACGTGGTGGCCAATCTGCTCTCCGGCTATGTCGCCGACTGGATCGGCGGTGTCAACACGGTCGCCTGGATCGGTGGCCTCGGCTGTTTCGTGACGGTGCTCGCGCTCTTCTACGTCCCCCAGGCGGTGGGCCCCAACTTCGCCCTGACGCTGACCGTGGCCATCTTCTACGGGTTGGCACTCGGGGCATTCGTCCCGCTGTCCGCGATCATGCCGCTCCTCGCCCCCAAGCACATCGCCAGCGCGGTCGCCATCCTCAACCTGGGCGCGGGTCTGAGCCAGTTCGCCGGTTCCGCCATGGCCGGACTGGTCGGGCCGCTCGGCATCGAAGCCACGGTCTGGGTGATCGCCTGCGTCTATCTGCTCGGCCTCGGCCTCACGTTCTGCCTGCGGCAGCCGGCACCGGGCGCACGGTCCGATGCCGAGTCGTCCGCGAGGTCCGCGCTCAGGACCGAGCCCCCGGAGCGGCCGATCGAGGCTGCCCCCGCGGGACGGTCGGCGCGGTAGCGAGAAGCCTTCCACAGATGACGGCGGTGGTGCCCGACCTGGCGGCGGGCGCCACCGCCTCGCGCGTGGTGGACCAGACCCGCGAGGAGGGCTGAGAACCCCCTCCTGTACATCTCGCGCGTCCGGGGGGGGTGAGGCGCCCCGCACCGGACGCCCGAGGGCGGGGGGGTACGTGCCCGGCCGGGTCGGCTCCGCGGGAGCAGTGCGACGGATCTCGGGTACACAGGA
>NZ_JBHYZO010000018.1:0-125931 GCF_042753785.1 Streptomyces sp. NPDC059256
CCGCCATGCACAACCTCGCCATGACACGGTGAAACAGCAGGCCAAGCACCACTCCGGCCTGCCCGAAACGGACCTTCTGCAACACCCTTTAGGGCCTGCGCGGGCTGTCCGTCATCCGCGCAGGGAACTTCACACCTCCGTCAGCAAGTGGATGTGAGCCATGAGTGATCGATTCGCACGATGACCTGACGAATCATCAGTAGGGGGTAACTTCCCGCAAGTCCCTTATCTGCATCAGACACGATGCGCTGTCCTGTTCCCTGCCAGATCGCCCCGTTCATCTCGTTGCACCCAGCAGGGGAAGGCAGGAAAATGGGCAGGTTCAGGTACGGAACCGCAGCGTCGTCCATCGCGCTCGCCGCCTTGGTATCGTTCGTGGCCTCGGGAGCCACGGCTCACGCGGAAGCGGGCCAGGACACCATCACCATGCTGAAACAGGAGAAGTCCCAGTGGTGCTGGGTCGCCTCCGGGCTGACCATTGCCAAGTTCCAGGGCTTCGGCTCCACACAGACGGACTTCTGCAGCCGGGCTCAGCCCTACTACGGCTGCAACAACCAGCCCGCCACCCTCGACGACATGGCCAGGGGCTGGAGCAGCCTCGGCTTGACCCACACCGGCTCGGGCCTGAACAGTGCAGCCACCTTCAACCAGGTGTACACCGACGTCAAGGCGGCCCGACCGATCGGTGCCCGCATCGGGTGGACGTCCGGAGGCGGCCATATGAACGTGGTCTACGGCTTCGACACGTCGAACAACACGATCGCCGTGGCCGACCCATGGCCGGACACGACCACGTACACGTGGTGGAACTACAACGACTACGTGAGCAACAGCTCGTCCAAGTGGACCCACTCCCGCATCGGTATCTCCCGCTAAGGCAGGCGACATGCGCGACACCAGCGGTACCAAAACGTCCAACAAGCGGGCGGCTTCCCGCTTCTCCCGTCTGTCCGTCCTCATCGCAGTGAGCGCGTCCGCGCTGCTGGCCCTCGTCGGTCCGACGCACGCGGCCCCGGCCAAGGACCCTCTCCCGGCCGACATCCCCGACTACCAGGCCGCCCTCAACGCGGTGAAGTCCGCCGACGTCCGCAACGCCGTCTGCCGCTTCCTACGCACTCCGGTGCCCACCGGCGACAGCGGCAAGCCGGTACAGACGATCCCCGAAATCGCCGAGCCCTGTCAGGGCCTCCCGGTCTTCACCATCAAGGACCCGGTGGCTCGGAACGAGATCACCCCCGAGTTCGTCGCGGGCACCGCCAAACCACTGCCAGCCGAGGCGATCAAGCTGACGCAACTGGTCTCCTCGCTGAGCACCACCGTCAACGGCCGCAACGCCACCGTCATGCTCGCCCCCAACCAGGGCGGCGGCTGGCACCTGGCGGCCGTACGCGACGGCGACAGCGACGCCGCGTACGCCAGCAAGGCCACCGTGGGCACGCTGGTCTTCACCGAACCGCAGATCCGCGGCTGGTACCAGCTCAAACTCCTCACCGTCGAGCCACTCAACGACCAGGCCCGGGAGGGACTGGGCGGCCGGGCATCGGTGTCGCTCGGCGACTACCAGAAACTGGTCAAGGCCCGCTACGCCGACAAGTTGCCCGGCTCGGAGTACGACGCCACCGGCTACTCCAGCGGCTACAGCCTTCAGCGCACGAAGGACGACGCCTCGTCCTCCGCCCTGCTCCTCGCCAGCGGTTCCGGCACCGCACTCGTCCTCGTGGGCGGAGCTGCCGTGCTCTACCGACGTAGGCGCGCAAACACCCGCTGAACCCGACCCCGTACGTCCCCCGCGCTCCGTCCCGACAGCCAGTCGGGGCGGAGCGAATCGCGGTTGTCCCCCGTGGCTGCCCCCTGGGAACGACCGAAGGCCCGCGGGCTGGTCGGCTCCTCCTGGCGGGTCGGGAATGCTGCTCGGCGCCGGTTGTTCCTCACCAGGACCGGAGCAGCCGCGCCGCTGGGGCCGGTTGCCGCCGTCCGGCAGGCGGGTCCCGGGCGCCGTGCCAGTGCCGGAGCCGTGGATGCGCGGATTCATGAACATGGCCCCCTCAGCGAAGAGCAGGTCGTCGAGTTGTCCCTGCGGGCGTGGGCGCCGGTGTTCGACTCGATACGATCGACGCGGGCCCTGCCCTGGCGCGCCACGTCCATGAGAAGGCTGACTACCCGCCTATGCCGATTGCCGGCACTTCGAAGCCCTGTGAGCTCTCCCCGGGTGCTGGTGGGCATCAGTATGTTGGTGCGGCTGCGGCTGCGGCTTGGCATGGCTATGGCGGGAAGTCGGTCCAGGTCTCCGGCCCTCCGCCGCGCCATTCCACCAGCGCCGGATCGGTGAGGTCGATGTCCTCCGGGTCCTGCATCCCGGCCGCCGCGAGGAAGACCGCGATATCGGACACCCGGTAGGCCGTGCCCAGGATCTGCCCGTCGTAGCGCACCCGACGCCACCCGCGCTCATCCGGCGGGTACACCACCAGCCGAGGTCTCGCCATGACCCCAGCTTCGCCCCGAGCAGGCTGACACGCACCGCGAGCGTCAAACCCCGCATCCGTACGTCGCCGGACGGCTGGGCCTCGAACTGCACAGCCCCGCGGCGCGAGGCCGATACGGACCTTGGCTCTGGAAGGCTCCTACCGGGCTTCGGACACAACAGCCCGGCTTCACTCAGCCCCGGCGCCCGGGCGCAGCCCGATCTCTGCGAGCAGTAGCCGTAGCTGCTGCTCGGCCAGGGGAGCGGTGTCGTTCCCGAGCCAGCGGAGATGGCCGAATGCCTCGAAGACGACGAGTCCGTGCAGACGGGTCCAGGCTCCGAGTACGGCCGCTGCGGCGGCGGGTGGCAGGTCGGGATGGAGTTCGGCGGCGTAGCGCGCCAGAGCGGGATCGGGCGCGACCTCATCGGGCAGGCGCAGTCTGCCCTGCTGCCAGGCTTCGACGAACAGCGGCGCGAACGCTCCGCCGACGCGTCGGGTCGCCACGCTGGTCGGGCCGTCCGGCGGGGCGGCATAGCCGGGGACGGGGGTGCCGTAGACGAGACCGAACTCCTGTGGGTGCTCGACGGCCCATCGGCGGTAGGCCACCAGCGCGGCGAACAGCCGGTCGGCCACGTCTGCGGCGGGGTCGGTGTCCCGGGCCTGTTCGACCGCATCGGCAAGCCGGTCGAAGGCATCGGTGATCAGCGTGGTCAGCAGCGCGTCACGGCTGTCGAAGTAGCGGTACAGCCCGGCGGGGCTCATGCCCAGGTCGGTCGCGACCGCCCGTAGGGAGAGTTGGGTTGCCCCGACCTCGCGCAACTGGCGCAGGGAAACGGCCTTGATCTCGTCCAGCGTCTCGGCGCGGAGCCGGTCGCGGCGGGTGGGTGCGGGCATGCGAACACTCTACCAAATTGCGATCGGTGTTTACATCGCGAACGGCGTGCTCTAATTTTGCGAACACCCGTCGCTTTGTGAACGACCATCGCAAGGAGTCCATGGCCATGTCCGTCACCCATCCTGCGGAACGTCTCTCCGACGTCCCGACCCGCGACCCGGGTCCCCGGCGTGCCGCCGCCGCTCTGTTGGCCGTCGAGTGCCTGCTGATCTTCGTCCCGATGGTCGTCCTGGGAAACGCCATCGGTTGGCCGGCCAGCCTCGACGATCCGGCCGCCACCGCTCTGCCGCGACTGCTCGACGAGGAGAGTGCCGTCCGTGCCGGATATGCGGTCTATCTGGCCTACTCGGTGCTGTTCCTGCCCGTCGCGGTGTGGACCACCCGAGTTCTGACCGACGGCAAGGACAGCCCGCTCAGCCGGGTGGCCATCGGGTTCGCCGTCGCCTCGACCCTCGCCCGCACGATCGGGATCTCACGCTGGCTGCTGGCGATGCCCGGTCTCGCGGAGGCTCACGGCAGCGCGTCCAGCCCGGCCGTCCGCGAGGCCGTGGCCGTTCAGTACCAGGTGCTCAACGACTTCGGCGGCGGGATCGGAGAGGTGCTCGGCGTCTCCCTGTTCGCCGTGGGCTGGCTCGTGTGCACCATGGTCGCGGCCCGGCGCGCCGACACCGCACCCCGCTGGCTGCTGATCGCAGGACTCCTCGCCGCGGCCGGTCTCGCACTGCCGCTGGCCGAGATCGCCGGCGTCGATGTGGGCGCCGCCACCTCGGTCGGCACCTCCCTCCTGCACCTGTGGTTCCTGGCTGCTGCCATCACCCTCTTCCGCCGCCCCCGCTGACCTTTCACCCTCGTGGAGCACGGTGTGTACCGGACCGGACCGGTACACACCGTGTGACCATCTCGATGTCTTCGTACTCGTACTGCCGCGGCCACTGCTACGACGGATCGCGGACCACATCCGGCAGCTCGTTCGCAGCGCAGTCGGACCTCTGCCGGTCGGTTCCAACGCAGGTGCCGGAGCCCCCGATCCGCCGCTCTTTCACCTGACCGGCGCGATACACGAACAAGAAGGTAGGGCAACATGTCCACTCCCCTGCATGTGGTTCTCGGCGCCGGTGGCGGCATCGGGTCCGCAGTCGTCCATGAACTGGCCAGCCGCGGCATCCGGACCCGCGCCGTCCAGCGCAGTCCGGCCCTCGACCTACCGCCCGGTGTCACCACCCTCGCCGTCGACATCTCCACCACGGAGGGTGCCCACGCCGCCTGTGTCGACGCCACCGTCGTCTACCACTGCGTCCAGCCGCCCTACCACCGCTGGCCGCAAGAGTTCCCCCCGCTCACCGACGCCGTCATCGACGGTGCCGCAGGGGCCGGCGCGAAACTCGTGTTCGCCGACAACCTCTACCTCTACGGACCGATCGACGGTCCGATCTCCGAGCGGACACCCCAGCGGCCGACGAGTCGCAAGGGAGCCGTGCGCAAGGCGATGGCGGACCGGCTCCTCCAAGCCCACAACACCGGTCGTCTGAAGGTGACGATTGGTCAGGCCAGTGACTACTACGGCCCCGGCGGTACGAGAAGCGTCATCGGCGCCGCGGTGCTGCCTGCCGTACTGGGCGGCAGGACGGTGAACTGGCCCGGACGGCTCGACGTTCCCCATGCCCTGCACTACCTGCCGGACATCGCGACCGGGCTGGTCACGCTCGGCGAACGCGACGAAGCCGACGGGCGGACCTTCATCCTGCCCACCGCCCCGGCGTCCACCCCACGGCAGTTCATCGAACGGTTCGCCGCAGCCGCCGACAGCAGCGCCCGCATGCGCGGAACCGCGAAGCCGCTCATGCGCCTTGTCGGTCTGGCCAACCCCGCGGCCCGTGAACTCCTCGACATCTGGTACCAGTTCAACCACCCCTGGACCGTCGATGACACGCTCTACCGTCACACCTTCGGCCACACCGAGACCACCGCTCCCGATGTGGCCGCGACCGCGACCGTCGACTGGTATCGCACACACACGGACGGACCGAGCGTTGGGTGAGCCCGCACCTGGCGCAGGGCCGACGGCCGGAGGTGTCACAGCGGCCGTCCCGACGGCCGCACCGGTACTCTCCCCGGTCCGCTGAGCGAGCGGTCGGCCGGGAAGCACACAGCGCGAGATTCCGTTGCTGTTCACTGCTCGAATCCTTTTACCACTACCCCTCTCACCTGCGCGAATGCCAGGAAAGAGAGGGGTTCGGCGGTACCGGATGCGCAGGGAAGCGATTCAACTCCGGCCGTCGGGGGAATGGGTAAGGGAGCCATGAGGCTGGTGTGGTGGATGTTTCCCCCTGCCAGCCGGAGCCGTCCGGCCTGGGAAGCCGAGCGCAGCGAGTCGATTGCGCGGTGTAGCGGCGGTCGGATCTCGTGGGAGCAAGGACCTCACGGCAAAGCGGCGCGTCACCTCAGTGAGGAGAGTGGCAGCGACATGACTGGTTTGCAGTTCGGCATCTTCACCATCGGTGATGTGACACCCGATCCCACCACGGGCCATACGCCGACAGAGTCGGAACGTATCCGGGCCACGGTGACCATCGCCCTGAAGGCGGAGGAGGTCGGTCTCGACGTCTTCGCCACGGGTGAGCACCACAACCCACCCTTCGTGCCGTCCTCCCCCACAACACTCCTCGGCTTCATCGCCGCGCGGACGGAGCGCATCATCCTGTCCACCTCGACCACACTCATCACCACCAACGATCCGGTCAAGATCGCCGAGGACTTCAGTGTGCTCCAGCACCTCGCCGACGGACGCACCGATGTGATGTTGGGGAGGGGGAACACCGGGCCGGTGTACCCGTGGTTCGGCCAGGACATCCGTCAGGCGATCCCCCTGACGGTCGAGCACTACGGGCTGCTGCGCCGTCTGTGGCGCGAGGAAGTCGTCGACTGGGAGGGAAAGCTGCGCACCCCGCTCCAGAGCTTCACCCTGGCGCCCCGCCCGTTGGACGGCATTCCGCCCTTCGTGTGGCACGGCTCCATCCGCAGTCCCGAGATAGCGGAGTTGGCGGCGTTCCACGGGGACGGCTTCTTCGCCAACCACATCTTCTGGCCCGCTTCACACACCCGCGCGATGGTCGAGCGCTACCGGACACGCTTCGCGCACTACGGCCACGGCACACCCGAGTCCGCGATCGTCGGGCTGGGAGGACAGGTCTTCATCCGCCCCAACAGCCAGGACGCGGTCAAGGAGTTCCGGCCCTACTTCGACAACGCGCCGGTCTACGGCCACGGACCCTCGCTGGAGGAGTTCACCTCGCTCACACCCCTGACGGTGGGATCACCCCAGCAGGTCATCGACAAGACCCTCGGCTTCCGCGAGTACGCCGGGGACTACCAGCGCCAACTGTTCGTCCTGGACCATGCGGGACTTCCGCTCAAGACGGTGCTGGAGCAGTTGGACCTCCTGGGTGAGCAGGTCGTACCGGTGCTCCGCAAGGAGTTCGCCGTCGGCCGCTCCCCCGACGCCCCCGACGGTCCCACGCACGAGTCGTTGCTCCGCGCACGCGACGCCGGAGACGGGCCGACGGGCTCCGGGAACGTCGACACGCCGAGAGGATCCGGCTGAGATGACCACCACGATTGCGATCATCACCGGCGGACTGCGGGAGCCTTCCTCGACACGGCTGCTGGCCGATCGGCTCGAAGCATCGGTGCTCGGGGAACTCGCCGCTGCCGGCACCGCGGCCGAGTCCTCGTTCGTCGAACTGCGCCCCCTGGGACGCGCGATCATCGACGCCATGCTGAGCGGATTCCCCACCGCGCCCCTGGAGGAGGCGTACGACACCGTCAGTGCCGCCGACGGTGTCATCGCCGTCACTCCGGCGTTCAACGCCTCCTTCAGCGGACTGTTCAAGTCGTTCTTCGACGTACTGCCGGAAGACGCACTCTCCGACATGCCCGTGCTCATCGGCGCGACCGGCGGTACCGAACGGCACTCGCTGGTGCTCGAACACGCCCTGCGGCCGATGTTCTCGTATCTCCACGCCATCGTCTCGCCCCGCGGCGTCTACGCCGCCACCGACGACTTCGGCTCCCACAGCACCGGTACGGGCCTGGCCGACCGCATCAGCCGGGCGGCGGCCGACTATGCCCGCCTGGTCCAGGGCTGCGGCCCCCACCATCGGCGTGAGGCCCTCACCGACGACGATGACGTGGCCGCCATGGAGCAACTCCTCCAGCCCGGCCCACGGTGAGGACCGACCGGGACCCGCTTCTCCCTCGAACCTCGCGTCCGTTCGATGCCACGAGCCGTGCCGGGCGTGCGAGATGCCCGCACCGTCGAAGCTGGCCCGGTGCGGGCATTCCTGGCGCGCTAGCGTTGTGGGGGAAGACCCCGGCGTCCGACTCCCTGGAAGCGCCAGTAGAGGAGCCCCCACAGCCCGATCACGATCGCCAATCCCACCCATGCCTCACTGATGCCCTGCACGAAGACGAGGAAGAGGAGAAAGACCACGCAGGGGACCGTCAGGACCGCTGTGGCCTTGAGATTCCTGCTCACTTTGTCCGGGCCGGTGAATCGCGATTGCCTCATTGCCGGGTTCCTTCCCATGGACGACTATCCCTTGATCGCGCCGGAGACGATCTCCCCCGCGTAGAAGCCGACGCCGGCGCACACAGCCGGGGCAACGGCCGCTCCCACACCGGTTCCCGCCGTGAGGGCACCGCAGCCCACACCTGCCACCGTGCCGACGGCCCATCCCGCCACGCTGGCCCACGCTGCCCGGGTGTCCCCCTGGATGGCAGCGATCCCCGTGTTGATCAGGTCACTGCTCTTGCCGAGCCCTTCCAACGCGCCCCCGATGCTGATGAGCCCGGTGGGGTCGATGCGGTTGACGGGGTCACCCTCGGCATAGAGGTACGGGTTCTTCTCCTGGCCGCTGGGGTCGGGGCTCGTGAAGCGGCTGGTGTGGGGGTCGTAGTAGCGGGCGGCGTAGTGGTAGAGGCCGGTGGGGTCTTGGTAGCCGGCGGCGAAGCGGTAGGGCTGGGGAACGGTTTCGGTGGTGGTGGAGCGTTTCACTCCACGGGGCTCGTAGGTGTAGGTGTTGACCTTGGTGCCGGTGTCGTCAGCGAGCGCGACCACGCTGCCGATGGCGTCGGTGAGGTAGTAGTAGCTGCGGCCCCCGGTGGTCATGGAGTTGAGGGTGCCCCCGGGTTCCCGGTTGAATCCCCGGTCCACGCCAGCCGTACTGGTGGCGGACAGGCCGAGCGGCCCGTTGTGGAAGAAGGTGTCGCCGAGCCTGATGCGCTCGCTCTGGTCGGTGGAGCCGTACTGGCCGGTGTAGGTGGTCGCACCGACCGTGAGTGACGTCAGCTGCCCATAGTCCGACCACTGCCCTGCGGTACGGGTCGCGCCCGTGCTGGAGGCGGCGGCGGTCTCGTTGCCGGCCGCGTCGTGGGACCAGTTGGTGGTGGAACCGTTCTTCGCGGTGATCTGCTGGGCGTCGTTGATGGTGTAGGTGGTGGCGGCGGGGCAGCCGGAGACCGTGCCCTGCGAGGTGAGGTTGCCGGCCCGGTCGTAGCAGTACTGCCAGGCCGCGCTGAGGGTGCTGCCCTGCTCCTCCTTGGCGTAGGCGAGGCGTCCCTCGCCGTCGTAGCTGTAGGTCGTCTTCAGACCGGCGACGGCATCGGTGGCGGTGCGGATCTTGCTGCTGTCCTTGGTGCCGTTGCGGTAGGAGTAGTCCAGCTCGGTCAGGGTGCCCTGAGACGAAGTGGCCTTGATCTTCTCCGGCCGGCCGGAGTTGTCCAGGGTCACGTTCTGCACGGTTCCGCCGGGATACGTGGTCTTCGTGCGGGTGTCGTTGCGGTTGTACTCGTACGTCGTCGTCCTGTTGGCCGCCGGTTCCTTCAGTTGGGTGAGTTTGTTGACGGCGTTCCAGGTGTAGTCGGTGACGCCCGAGGGGTCGGTGTAGGTGTCGACGTTGCCGGCGGGGGTGTAGGTGAGTTGGGTCTGGGAGCCGTTCTGGAGGGTGCGGATGGTTTCGCGGGAGAGCGGGTCGAACTCGTAGCGGATGACACCGGTGCCGTCGGAGCGAAGGGTGAGGTTGCCGTCCCCGTCGTACTCGTAGCGCACGCTGGCGGTGGGGGTGGTGACGGTCTTGGTGCGATCGCGGTGGTCGTAGGTGTAGGTGGTGGTGATCCCTCGGCCGTCGGTCACCGTCAGCGGTCGTCCGAGCGCGTCGTAGGTGTACGTGGTGGCGCCCAGCGGGGTCGGCGGGGTCACCTTCTCCAGGTTGCCTTGGCCGTCGTAGCGGAAGGCGGTGGAGACCGTCTTCGTCGCGGTCATCCGGGTGGTGGCCTTGCAGCGCTGGCCTTCGAATCCGCCGCAGGTGGGAGTGGCGGGGTTGTGTTCGAAGGTACGGGTCCCGCCTCCGGTACCGGTCACCGCGACCGTGGTGGTGTTGCCTGCGGCGTCGTAGGTGTAGTCGGTCTTCTCATCGTCGGCCGTGGTCAGGGACCCGGGCAGGTCCGCCCCTGCGATCGTCTGATAGCCCGTCATGGAGGCGGTCGCACCGGTGGGCAGCTTCGCGGAGGTCGGGTTGTTGCGCCCGTCCCAACCGTAGGCGGTCACATTTCCGGCGGCGCCGCCCACGCCCATCGCGTCGGTTGCGGTGGCAACGTTGCGGTTGGCGTCGAAGGTCGTCGAGCGCTCACGGCCGAGCGCGTCGGTGACCTTGGTGACCGTGCCGTCCGCATGGTGTTCGTACCGCGTGGCGTGCTGCTCCGGGTTGGTGACCGTCGTGGTCCCGGCGGCCTGCGGGTCGGCTGCGGAGTAGGCGTAGTTGTAGGTCGGCCCTGTGTGGCCGGAGCCGTTGAAGGCGGTGGCCCTCAGCATGGACGTCACCCGGTTGACGCTGTCGTAGGTGAAGACCGTCACCCGCCCGTTGGGAGTGGTGATCTTTGTCAACCGGCGCGAGGAGTCGTAGTCGAAGACCGTGGCCTTGCCCTCGGTGTCGGTGGTCTTCGCCAGGTCACCCGCCGGGTTGAGGTCGAAGACCGCCGTACGACCGACGTTGTCCTTGGCCTGCCACTGGTTCGGATATGTCTTCACCAGGTCGACCCAGCGGCCGGAGCGGGTCTCGGTGAGTTTGAAGCCCTTGTGTTCGGTCCCCTGGTTGTGCTGAGTGACGGAGATCGTGCCCTTGTTGCGATCGGTGACCTTCGTCAGCGTGCCGTGCTGGTCATACGTGTCCTTCACCCCGGACTTGCGGTCGGTCAGCGTATAGGTACCGTCGGCGTTCGCCTTCAGATCCTTCGAGTAGCCCGTCGGCGTGGTGAAGTTGCCGCCGGATCCAGGGCTGAATCGGACCGTGTCCCCGGTTGCGTCGTACAGCACCACCGAGCCGGTGGAGATCTTCAGATAGCGCTCGTACCCCTGCCACCAGCGCTGGGACACCTTGCCCCACGGAGCGTCCAACGAGTTGTAGGTACGGGTCAGCCGCAACTTCTGGCCCACCCCAGCGATGTCGAAGTCCGTCCCGGCCAGCATCAGGTTGCCGTTGGAGAGATTGATCCGGGCGACCAGGGAGTCGGTGATCCTGAAGTCCGAGATCCGGTGCCAGGGCACCGCACCCTGCCCCTCCGGATCGAACGGGGTCGACACACCGACGCGAGGGGCCCGCGTGGAACCCGAAGTGGCGCCGGAACGTTTCCTCTCAGATGCGCGCCAGGCCACCACCTCCTGCGAAGGGGCAGCTTCCGGCTCCGTCGGGACGGGCTTGGTGGTGCCCACCGCGACCGGCGGGCTCGCGAAAGGCGTCGCCTTCTTGCCCCAGACCGAGTCGGCGCCCGGCTCAGGGCCCGGGGGCGCGGCGGTCGCGGGAAGCGCAGTGACCGTCAGGGACAGGACGGCGAGACTGCTCACCGCGAACAGGCCGGCACGTCTGCGGGCGCGCTGTGACGGTGAGCGGAAGATCGGAGAGCCCATGAGATTCCTCCACGGGGAATCAGCCGCAGTGACCTCTGTGGTCACTGGAGCAGCACACGCTGTCACAGCGTCTTCACAGCCCCACCGCCCCTTCCCCTCAATTGATGCCACATACAGGCAAGTTCCGGCCAAGGTTCTCGGGCCCTGAATACCGCCAGAATCCGCTGACGACCTGAATCGGGGCACTGATGGCGGCAGTTCGATGACTACCAAGGGTGTCCGAAGAACACCCCCTATCACCAACCACCGGGAACCTCGCCGGTGCTATGACAGCGTGATGGGTGGGTCAGAGATCGGCAGCTGATCGTCAGCCGAGCGAATACAACGCTTCGGTCCCCTCCTGCGCCCGGGGGCTGGGGAGCCGGCAGCGGAGGCCCGGCGAGCATGGCTCATGCATCGTCAGTTCGTGGCAGCGGCCGGACTCTGCGCACGTACGCCCGGTCGTTCCGCGGTGCGGGCCATGCCCCGAGGGGCGATGACGCCGATCGGCGACAGGCCACACACTCACGGCCAGCGCGAGCACCTGAGGACTACGCCCCCTGTCCGAAACCGCGTCCGCCGTAGCTCCCAAGAGGGATGTCGGGCGTCGTCATCGCAGGTGACGACTTCGTCAGCGACCACCACCTAGCGTGTCGCACATGATCGGTGGCGCTCGGGGACTGCCTGGGGATCCGATCGAACCCACACACCGATCCGGAGATCCGCCGTGCCCAAAGCTGCCTTAACAACGGCCGGACCGGCCCTGTTCTCACTCGTTCTCGGGTTGTGGGGAATAGCGCGTGAGAACAGCATGTGGCGCGATGAGGCGGCGACTTGGCAGGTGGCCCACAGGACAGTGCCCGAGATCTGGCACCTGCTGGACCAGGTTGACGTCGTCCACGGCCTCTACTACCTGTTCATGCACGGCACGTTCGCTCTCATCGGGGACAGCCTGCCCGCACTGCGACTGCCTTCCGTACTGGCCATGTCCGGTGCAGCCGCCCTGGTCACCCTGCTGGGCGGCCGGCTGGCCAATCGAGGTGTGGGCGTGGCAGCAGGGTTGGCATTCGCCTTGGTCCCCGCAGTTCAGCAGTACGCACAGGAGGGACGCCCCTACGCTCTGGTGACCGCCTGTGTGGCGATGGCATGCTGGTTGCTGGTCTTCGCCGTCGACAGGCCAGGCGCAGGCCCATGGGCGGCGTACAGCGTGGCGTTACTGTTGGCGGCGCTGCTCAACTGGTTCTCTCTGCTGGTGCTGCTCGCGCACACGGTGACGATCGCCCTCGCCCGCCCGCCCCGCACCACCGTTCTGTACTGGGGAGCGGCCTCGACCGCCGTGGTGCTCGGCACACTGCCCCTCATGGTGGCGAGCGAGGCCCAATCCGGTCAGGTCGCCTGGATACCCGCGATCAGCGGAAGCACACTCCTCGGCCTGCTTCTGACACTGCTCGCGGGCGCGGTCTGTGCATGGCTCGCCCGGTCGGGGGACGGCTGGCGCACTCCCCCCGGCGAGCGGCTGCCACTCGTCTCGCTCGCCCTGCCGTTGCTCGCCCTGCCTCCACTCGCTTTGCTCGGCTTATCACTGTTCCGTCCCATCTACTTGGCGCGATATGTCCTGTTCAGCCATCTCGGACTCGCCCTCCTCATCGGCGCAGCCTGCCACGCACTCGCGTGCCGTCTGCGCACATCGCCTCGGTGGACAACAGCCGTGGTGATGGCACTCGCTTTCGTCGGACTGCTTCCCGTCCAGCTGTCACTGCGCTGCGCGAGCAGCCGGGTCGACGACGTGCTGTCCACGGCCGAGAATGTCGACGCGGTCAGCCGAGCGGGTGATGCGGTGCTGTTCATTCCGGCAGCGCGCCGCGACACGGCACTCGTCTCCCCGGCCGAGTTCACCGGGATCGAAGACATCGCACTGACCCGGGACCCGCTGGAGTCCGGCACCTTGAAGGGCTTGGAGGACACTCCGGAGCGGATCGCCAGCGCCATGCTGGAGGTACGCCGCATCGTTGTCGTCCGTGATGAACGCGCATCGCCCGCCGCCACGGAACGCGACCGGACCAAACAGCGCATCCTGGACGCGTACTTCGTCCGCACCTCGGAGACCAGCGAACGGGGGCGCACTGTCATGGTGTTCCAGCGGTCACCACGGTCAGCACGGTGATCCCGGCGCTCCGATTCCTGCCCCCGTCCCTTCGTGTGCCGGATCCTCCCTGTCCGGCATCGCGGCTGCCCCGACGCCTGATGGACCGACACCCCACCGGACCCGACACCCCACCGGGCCCGGGCGGTGTCTCCCACACCGGCGCCCCACTACTCCCCGCGCTTGGAGTCCCGCTCGTAGGCATTCCCGCAACGCCCCTCAGGCATAGCGCATGAGCAAGGCTTCGATGTATGTCTCCAGCCGTTGGGTCAGAACACCGCTCGTCAGATCAACACGGCCCAGTTCGCGCCAAGGGACGGCGACCTTCTCCGCGTCCGGAGCAAAACCCAACGCATCCAACAGCCGCCAGTAGAGATGGTCGGTGTCGTCGTCGGCCAGGGTTCCTCCCGTGGCGACATAGCGATCGGCGAAGCGCATGCCTTCGGGAATCCCGTGCAGCAGGGCCAGGGCAGTCGAGCAATGGGCCACATCCAGATCGGCCGGCCCCCAGGAGGTCTCCACCCAGTCGACGACACCACTGATCCCGAGGTCATCGCCGGCGCCGGTGAAGAGGACATTGCCAGGATGGAAGTCCCGGTGCAGAAAACGCCCCTGATGGGCGGGGGGTTTTCGGCGAATGACGTCGAAGGCCCGCTCCCAGAGCTCAGGCCGCGCGGTGACTGCCGGCAGGGTCACTCGCTCGGGGGAAGCCCATGCCTGGTAGGTGCGAGGTCGTTGTTGTGCGGTCACCGGCAGTCGATGGATCCGCACCAACTGCCGGGCCAGGAGTTCAGCGCGGTCAGCAGCGCCCTGATTGCCGAGGCGCACGGTCCCCGGCAGCAGGGACATCAGCAGAGAAGGGTGATCGCAGTACTGCGCCGTTGCGTCCACGGCGGCGAGCGTGGCGGCGGGCACGTCCGTGTCACCGAGCAGACGCAGGACGGTCGCCTCACGGGTGAGCAAGCCCTCCGCGTGCCGAACGAAGAAGGGTTGGACGAAGGACCGCAGGACGAGCGAGCGCCCGCCACCCGGGCCACTGACGTCCAGTCGACGCATCTCCGATGTCCAGCCACCACGCAGCCGGACGACCTTGTCGATGTGTTCCGCCTCGGACAGCCCCTTCTCCACCCAGGAACGCGTGGCCTCCCAGCTCCGACCGTCAGAATCCGCATCGCCGCCTGCGACACCTCCACCTGAACCCATGAAGGGAGACTATCCCGCCCCAATGAACGCATCCCGTGGACCAAATGGTCCCGGATCGTGCCACAGCCGCTGTCTCGTCAGCCTGGCAGAACCGGCCCGGCCCGACATCACCCCGACGGAACACCAACGAACCCCGACGAACACCGAGGAACACCGACGGAACACTGACGACGCCGCGCCTCCCTCCGGATGCGGGGCGTTGTGGCGCGGCGGACAATGGAAGAGCGAGGGGGTCGACGTCAGGAGCACCCGACATGGGCCGGGAGCACGACGAACACCGAAGCGCAGGGCCCGCGCGCCACGACATCCGTCTCCCCGGGTTCGTCCGAGAGGACGAGATCGGCCTCGGCGATGCGGTGGGTCGGGCGACGAGCGCCGTGGGCGTACGCCCCTGCGGCGGCTGTGCCCGCCGGGCCCGGCGAATGAACGAATGGGTCACCTTCTCCAAGCGGCGCCGCTGACGCACGCGGTCGGCCGACGGGACACCGGGAGCCACTCATGAGCGACGACAACGTCATGCCGGAGGCGGCTGCTCCGCCGCCGGTCGCCGAAGAGCCCCATGAGCACCACCATCCTTACGTCTTCGCCATCGGGCAGGTTCGCGCCCGGTTCCGCGACCCCGGGGTCGAGAAGGAGTTCACCCAGGTGGTGGGGGCGACGAACACCAAGGGGCTGACGACGGACGAGGTGCTGCGGGAGGTGCTCGCTCGGCCCGAGAACCGTTATCTGGCCCGGCAGATGCAGTACGTCCTCACGATCCAGGGCGTGGACACGTACGACGTGGTGCCGCGCTACTCGGACGACTACGAAAAGCTGATAGCGGCCGTCCGACCGACTCCCACCCCACTCGATCTCGATGTGGTGGTCGGGGTGCGCGGTCCCCTCTCGGCGGTCGACTCCTGCGCCGGCCTCACCCTGCCGGTGCTGGAGTTCCACCAGCTCTACTCCTTCGACCGCCCGTCGCTGTTCAAGGCGATCGAGAAGCCCGACGGCATGTCGGCCAAGCGCTTCCGGGCGACCGCCGACGAAGTGCTGACCAAGATCCTCCAGATCACGGAGAATGCGGGCGCGACGCCCGAGGGCCGCGCCGCGAACTTCGTGGCCTGCCGGTACGAGGCCGTGTATCTGAAGACCTTCGAGGCGTTCGCCGACGATTACGCGCTGACCTCGATCAAGGTCCGCCCGGCGGCCGTCGGCGGCGACCAGGGGGTCATGAGCTTCACTGTCTCCTACACCAGTCGCACCACCGACCTCACGGAGAACTACTCCGTACTGGTCTCCACCCGGTACATGAATCCCTATCTGCTGACCCGTCTCGGGCCAAGCCTCTGAGGTGAGGTGATCGCGGTGACCATTCCCGGATTCACCGCCGAATCGAGTGTGCGCGGTGCCTATGGCGTCTTCCCCGCCCAAGTCTCTTATGGCACCTGCTCGGACGAGTGCGGACACGAGTGCACCAGGACCTGCAAGAACTCCTGGAACAGGCCCCAGTGTTGGCAGAAGTGCCGGGACCGTTGCATGACCAACTGCCTCTGCGTGCCGTGGTGTACCACCGAGACCTACTGTGACGACTTCGGAACGACCATGGCGGTCGAGTCCTGCATGGACTGCGAGGGGAACGAGACGAAGTCCCAACCGGTGCGGGTCAAACCCACGTGCGACTGACCGGCGCCCTGGAATCGGTCCGTCTGTCGGCTCTCAGGGCACGCACCGCTGGACGCCCCGATGTCGTGGTCGGTGTGGTCGACGGAACCATCGACCCCGGCCACCCGGATCTGGCGCGCCGGTCCGTCCGGTTCGTCGGCGCCGCGGTCCCCGCCCCGGTCCCCGGCGCTCCGCCGGGCCATGGGACGCTCGTCGTCGCGTCGCTCGCCGCCCGGCCCCCCACTGCCCAGAAACCCGGTATCTGCCCGGGCTGTTCCTTCGTCGTACGTTCCGTCCCCGGGGTCGACATCCCGCCTGCCGCACCCGCCGACCTGGCCGACGCGCTGGCGGATGTCGTCGCCGCCGGTGCCCGGGTGGTCAATCTGAGCCTGGCGCTCGAACGCCTCGCGGCCGTGGGCACCGCGGACGACCTCGGTATCGACGTACTGCTCGACGCCGTCGAACTGGCCCGCCGTCACGAGGTTCTGGTGGTAGCAGCGGCGGGCAACGACGGGGAGTTCGGCGGTTCCCCGCTGGTCCGCCACCCCTGGGTGATCCCGGTGGTGGCATGTGACGACGAGGGTCGGCCGTTGCCCACATCGACCTTGGGGCGGGCGATCGGCCGCCACGGTCTGACCGCACCAGCGCTCCCCCGCAGGCTGCCCGGGTACGGTCTCTCCGGGACCAGTGCCGCCGCGCCCGTCGTCACGGGGGCCGTGGCCCTGCTGTGGTCCCTCTTCCCTGGTGCCCGTGCCCATGCGGTACGGGATGCGATCACTCAGGTCCGGCCCCCGGCACGCCGTACGTCCGTGGTGCCCCCGCTGCTCGACGCGTCGTACGCGTACGACGTGCTGCGCGCCACATCGGCGTAGCCCTCGGGGGCCTCAAGGACCCCTCACAGATCTTCAGCGAACCTCCAGCGGCTGACGGGGCCCAGCGGCGAGTCAGGCCCCGAAGCGCCGGGAGAAGCGATCGGGAATCAGATGGGGATCAGATGGGGATCGTGTCGAGGTAGGAGATCCGGCGCGTCGTCCGGCCCGGCTCCGGGCTGTCGGGGAGGACGTCGTACTCCCGCACCACCACACGCATCGGCCGGGTTCCCACGGCCGCTGGCAGCGCGACGTCCCGGGTCCACACCCCGATGGGTCCGGCCCCTGGCTCGCGGTTCATCCGCACGGGCGGCGCGCTGTCGAGGTCCATCCAGCCGGCGTCGTCGGGGAGCAGCGGGCTGCGGAACTGCACGCCCACGGTGAACTCGGACGTCAGGCCGTCCAGCCCGGGTGGTGGCTCCGGAGCGACCACCGACACCTTCACCGGCGATCCCGCAGCCGTCCCACCGACGACGATCTTCGCGCGCCGGTAGGCGGGGAGTTGGACCCAGCCGGCGTCGACCACGGGCGACGCCCGCAGGTCCTCGGGGGCCGTCAGCGAGTCGGGCTGGAGCCGGACCACCATCAGATGGACGAAGGGCTGGTAGAGGGTGTTCCCCTTGAACCGTACGTCCGCGTACCACAGTTGCCGCTGCTCGTCGTAGTCGACGGGGAAGCCAAGGGCATGGCCCTGGTCGAGGCGTACGTCGAACGCACGCTCGTCCAGGTTCGCCGGGGTGGGGTACGCCATGGTGGGCGCATCCCCCTTGTCCCGGATCGGATCACGGCCCCAGGCGGTGGCCCATTTCTGTACGGACGGGTCGATCGAGGTCGTGGCGTCGACGACCCGGATGCCGAGGAGTTCGCCCTCCCCGGTGAGGTACCAGGGCCGCTTGAGATGGACCCTGACCGTGCCCTCGTTGCGGATGCTGGTGGTGGCGTTGCCGGCGGTGCTCCGCTGCCAGGCGAAGGCGGGCACCACCGAGTGCACCACGGGCGCCGGAGGCCGTACGGTCGACGGCACGTGGAGGGTGACCGACGGCCCGGTGCGGGTGACGGGGGGCACGACGTACGCGACTTCCACCGACGCGCCGTGCGTGATCGCCCCGCCGGCGATGCGGGTGACCTCGCCCTTGTCCTCGTTCACGGTCACATCCGTACCGACGCGGTACGTCGCCCCGGGCGGCGCCGGAGTGCCGTCGGCATTGAGCGCAGGGACGGCTGCCCGTACGGCGACCGTGCCCGGGACGAAGGCCCGGGCGATCTGCGCGGGTGTGGTGCCGTTGAGGACGACCGTACGACGCTCGGTGAAGTACGGGACGAAGCGCGACGCGCCGACAGGGGTGTAGGTGATGACCCGGTGACGGGTGTCCCCGGGGTCGTGACGGCTCCGGAACGGCATGTTCTTCAGCGCCGGACCACCGGAGGCGCCGAGGGAGTCGGTCTCCGGGCGAAGCACGGCCGACGCCGCGGACGTCACGAGTCCGTCGCCGGTCAGGTCGGAGTACTCGGTCCACGACGCCAGGGTGTGCACGGTGAGGGTGGAGGCACCGTGGACAGACATCGCGGCCTCGTCGAGGGCGTACACGGTCTGTGCGGGCTCCCGTAGGACGCGCGGACCCGCGAAGGCCGGCGGGGTGACGGGGCAACGGACCGCGTGGACCATCGTCAGCCCGGTCGTCGGGGTGAGCTGTCCGATCCGGCCCGCGAGGACGGCCCGGAGGGCGGCTTCGTGGTCGGCGGCGGACAGGGCGGGGATCCTGTCGTCCGGTTCGCTGCTCCCGGCGGGCCCGAACTGCTCGGGTGCGGTGCTCGCGGCGTCCGCGAGGAGTTCATGGACATCGGATTCGGCACCTTCGGTGCAGGTGCTGACGGCCGGTCCGGTGCCGCTGCCTGCGCCTGCGCCTGCTCCTGCCCCTGCCCCTGACGCATCGTCAGAGTCCGGCTTCTCGCCCGCCCTCACCCGCTCGGCGTACCACCGCCACTGGCCCAACAGGTCCTCGTCACCGGGCGCCAGCATCGAGCTGAGTACGGCGGGGAAGGAGGCGGCCGGATGCAGCTTCACACGGATCGTCCGGGTGGCGGCGTCGGCGACGGCCGTGGACCGGGTGCTCCCGATCGGTCCGGCCTCGACGATCAACCGCATCGGCAGCCGCTGGTACCAGCCGGCGCCCCCGGTGGGCCAGGGGGTGAGCAGTTCGGGGGTGCCCGGCACGCCGCGCAGGGCAGCGCCCCGGCACAGCGGGTCCGGCAGCCACGGCAGTTCGATCGTGTCGGCGTCCTTGTAGGGGCTGCCGCCCCCGCCCGGGTCCGGGATGCCGGTGATCTTCCCGCCGTCGTACTTCGTCAACAGGGCGTGGACGGCAGGGTCGGGCCGGTGTCCGGCCGCAAGGTCGAGCACCCCGTGCCGTTCCGCGAGTTCCACGGATGCCTTCGGTGCGAGCAGATGGCGCTCGCAGGTGGGCCCGGCGACGGGCGCGCCGGAATCGGCGTTGTCGGTACGGACGACGAGGTCGACCGGGGATTCGCCCGCGGTGACGGGACGGCGGAGCACCATGACGGGCGCGGGCACCGGGTCGTAGCGGGAGAACCGCAGGGGCGCGCTGGCAGGTTCGCCCGATTGTGGGGCGGCGGTGAAGGGGGTGCTGCGGCCCGCGAGGTCGACCAGGCGGGCGCGGAAGCGGTAGGTGCGGCCGAAGCGGAGGGCGGGCAGGGTGTTGGCGGGGCAGTCGACGGCGGCGGCGAAGGGGAGGTCGGGGTTGGTCTCGGGCCCTGGGTCGGTCACTTGGCCGTCGACACCGATGGTCCTGCCGTGGGGTTCGGTGACGAGGCTCCAGTTGTTCCAGCGGAAGACGGCCTGGGTGAGGCGCCCCGTGTCGTTGCCCTCCTGGTCGGCGCCGCGGGTGATGGCATCGGTGACACAGCCCTCGTCCTGGATGGGCAGGGTGCCGTAGTCGTCGACGGTGTACTTGCCCTCGCGGCGGCAGAGGGGATACCAGCGGTTCGAGCCCGCG
Source organism: Streptomyces sp. NPDC059256 (assembly GCF_042753785.1). NCBI lineage: Bacteria > Bacillati > Actinomycetota > Actinomycetes > Kitasatosporales > Streptomycetaceae > Streptomyces > Streptomyces sp. NPDC059256. Next base: position 20,170 of record NZ_JBHYZO010000018.1, read on the forward strand.
TCGTGGACGTCGACCCGGATGCCCTGTTGGACGGTGGACGCGTCCAGGGTCTTCGCGTCACCCTCGCCGCCGTTCTTGAGGTCCTCGTCGATGGCGGCGACGACGTCGAGGATGTTCTGAAAGGTGACCTGACGGTTCGCCTCGGCGACGAAGATGCCCGCGGAACGCAGCGCGGGGGGCTTGATCTCGGGTGGGGATTCATCACGGGGCAGGGACCTCAGGGCCCGGGCGTAGTTCTGGAGGGCGAGTCCACCCGCGTCGAGGTCGACGTCGATCGGGGTGTAGACACTGCTGTCGTTCAGCGGCAGGAAGAGGGAGCCCGAGGTGCCGTCGGGACGGGCGAGGGTGAGTTTCCCGTTGCGGGCGAAGCACCGGGTCCGTGGCCGGTAGTTCTGGATGAACTGGAGATGGTGCGGTACGGCCTGGATGGTGACGGGCTCATTCAGGTCCGTCGGGAGGGGGATGGTGAAGCGACGGACGAGCCCGAGGGGGACCATCAGCGTCGGGTGGTCGGCGAGGGCGGCGAGCAGGGCGTGGAACTCGTACGGGCTCGGGGTGCTGGGGCCCATGCGGGTGAGTTCCCGGGTCGTGGGCGCCATGGGGCGGTGGAACTCTGCGAGCCGGGCCCAGCCTTCGGCGTCGCGCTCGTCGTCGTCCTCGATGGCTCCGGTACGCAGCAGTTCACGGCGGAGCGACTCAATGTCGGGGTCCGAGCGGTCGGGTGCGCCAACACGTCGGACGAGCCGTTCGACCGTCGCCCAGTCCGGGCCGTCCCGGGGCCCGCCGGTGGTGCCGTACGGATGCTCGTCGTCGCCGTACTGATCCTCGTCGTCTTGGGCGGCCACGACGGCACCGGCGAGGAGGCGGGCGTAGATGTCGGACAGCGCCGTCCCCACCGCCGCCGCGGGATAGGACTCGATCGGGTCCCTCATCGCGTGCTGGGCGAAGACGAAGGGTTCGACGAGGAGCGACCCGGGGAAGAGCGCCTGCCAGAGCGCGGGGTCCGGTGGATCGTCGACGAGGGTGGCGTCGGGGGTGCTGGAGGTGTTGTTCGCCTTCTTGACGATCACCGTCAGCGGTTGGAAGTCGAGGGTGGGGAAGGCGGCGACCTGGAGATATCGGGAGAGGGGTAGGACGGCGGTGCCGGGTGGGCTGCCCTCGTCGTTCGAGAGCCGGATGCTGAGGATGAGGGACAGTTGGGTCGTCCCGGCGGCCGTCTGGGGGGCCGCCGGGTCGGGCAGCAGGGTCCACACCAGGGTCTGTTTGATCATGACGCGTCCTCCAGTGCGGCGAAGGCGGCACACCTCTTGCTCCACGCGTTCTGGGTGGGGAAGGCATCGCTGTACGAGGGGTCTCCCCCGCCGCCGAACCGGCGCTCCATCGACATGCTGACGGACTGGGAGAAGAAGGCGACGCGTACGCGGACGGTCACCCTGGCAGTGCCGACGATCTCCGTACGTTTCGGGCCGCTCGGATTGGCCGGGTTCTTGGGGACGCTGGTGCTCTTCAGGGAGAGGTAGAACTCGACGGAGACGCTGATGATGCCGAGGACGTCGAGGGCGCCGACGGCCCTCAGGAAGCCCTCCAGCAGGCTCGCGCCGTGGTCCAGTTTGAGGTACACCCCGGCGGTGATGGAGACCGAGCCGCTGGCTACGCCCAGGTCGAGAGCGGCAGCCGCGCCGAACTCCAGTTGGGCTTCCAGGGTGGTGACCTCGCCGGATTCGACGGTGAGCGAGAAGAATCCGCCGCCGCCGAGGAGGGAGACGGTGACCAGGAAGGGGTGGTCACGGGAGGAGACGCCGAAGGTGGTGCGGACCGGCGTGCCGTCGAACGGGAGCCGCACGGTGATGGAAAGCACCAGGTTCTGGAGCAGGAACACCCCGGCGCCCACGGTCGGGACGGCGAGTCCGTAGCCGACTTCGACCCCCTGGAGGTCCACGTTGATGCGGGGCCCGTTGGCGGGTGACGGCAGGTATTCGCGGAGTTTGTCCAGGAAGCGGAGGTCTCCGTCGAAGCCGACGTTGCCGATCTTGACGTCGAGGTCGGGTGTGGTGCCCGGTCTCCCGGTGAAGGCCATCCGTCGGAACTCGATGGAGAGGATGCCCGCGAAGCTGAGCTTGAAGTCCCGCAGTTCACCACGGACTTCGACGGTCGGCGGGGAGCCGTCGAACCGGGCGATGCTGGTGGACTTGATGTCGAGGCTGTCGGACCGGGTCGTCGTCAGTGGGCCGATGCTGGTGGCCTTGATCTGGGGACGCCAGCTCATCTCGGTCCGAACAGCGGTCGGCGGCTTGAGCGTCCCTTGTTGGTGTTCGACGGTGGTGATGATCTTCGGGGTGCTGGTGCCGTCGCCCGCGCCGATGGGGCCGGGCTCGATCAACTGCGTCAGGTCGATGACCCCGAGCAGCCGAGTGGGCAGATCGCCCGGGCTCGCCGGCGGTGTGAAGTACGCGGCCGGGTCGAACTGTCCGGCGGCGACGGTGTCCAGCTTGCCGCCGACGAGCCCCGTGGCGGCGGAGAGCCCGCTCACCGGCAGCCCGAGGGCTGCGACCGCGCCGGAGGCTGCGGGCGGTGGCGCAAAGTCGGCGACTTGCGGCAGGCTCGCATAGACCTGACGGGCGGCGGCCAGGCCGTTGGTCACGTACTTGTCGTACAGCTTGAGCTGGTGGACGGTACCGGTGACTGCGGGCGGCACGGCGGCGCTGACACTGGTGGCGGTGGGCGGTGGCGCGAGGGCGTCCAGGGCCGGGATCCGGGCGCCGACGGAGAGCAACCGGGGGTGTGCGGCCAACCGTCCGGCGGCCATGAGCTGGGCGGAGGTGGCTTGCGACGGCTCCGCCCCGATCCGCAGTTCGGCGATGTCGACCGTGGACTTCTCCGCGGTCGTGCCGTCGTCGGGGGCGAGTTCGAGGCGGCCGGTGGCGGGCAGCGGAAGGTTCTTGGTGATGTTCTCGTACGTGGTGAGGGGGCCGCTCAGCCCGCCGTAGGCAAAGTCGCCCCGGATGAAGACGAGGGGGGCGGTGAAGTGAACGCGATGGCCGCGCCGGTCGTCGGCGCTGAGGGCGAAGGGCAGCGCCGTGGCTGGCGCGTCGGCACTGTGCACCCAGTAGCCGACCCTTTCGAGCGGGGTCCCGATGGAGATCTCGGTGTCGATCGGCTGGTCGACCCGGACCCGGGAGAAGGGGAAGGCCCGGCCGCCGTTGGGGAGGGTGGCGACGCCTTCGTAGGTGATCTCGGGCTTGAGTACGGTCAGCCGGATCGACTGGACGAGTCCGAGGTCGAGCCGTCGCTCGGTACGAGTGGTGACCTGGACGGGAAATCCGAACGGCAGCAGGAAGCCGTGTTCGTCGACCTGGACGACGATGTCACGGCCGCCCGCCGAGCGGTGGCGGTAGCCCGTGATGCCGAGCGCAGGGAAGTCCTTCCAGTCCCCGGCGAGGTCGGCGTTGGCGCCGAGCGCGGACAGCACGACCCCGTTGGCAGTCACCGGGCGGGCACCGGTGGCGTTGTGGATCTGCTGCCGGTGGGGAGCGGAGAGCGAGCTGGGGAAGGGTTGCCAGCCGCGTGGCGGCGCCACCCCCACCAGGCCCACCGGGCCGCCCTCGTGCGGGGGCGCTGACGCGGGGGCGATCCGGGTGTGCCAGATGCCCGTGGCCCCGGAACTGCCCGTGACGGGGGCGGTCACATGCCGCCACACCAGGTGGGCGGAGGCGGGGCCGAAGAAGAGGCCCCAGACGCATTCGAGGACCGTGCCGGCCTGGGCTGCCTGGAGTGCGGCCCAGGACAGCAGCCCGCCGGCGGTGAAGGGCACGGATGTGCCCGGGGGTACGCGCAGGGCGACGGTGCTCTCGCCGGAGTACCGCACCCGTTTGGTGCCGGTGGACGCCGCCGCCAAGGACGTGGACTCCTCCAGGGCGGACTGCGGCGGGAAGTGGGCCGTGATCGTTCCCGCGGTTCCGGGTGTACTGGGACCGAGGACGACGGCTCCCGCAGTGCCCGAGCGGGAGATGTTGGAGAAGGTGAAGTCAAGGACGAGCATGTCCTCACGGCGGAGGAAGGTGACGGTGGTCCCGTCCATGGGCGTCCCCGAGGCTGCGGCGCACATCGGCACCAGCTCCCGTGTTCAATGGAACCCAGCCGGGCAGTGCATTCCCCCTCTCAGTATTTCATCGCCACGAAGGGTCTGCCAGTGGACACTTGACCGGCCGGTATGTGCCCCGTCAACCATCGGCCGCGATGGCCGGACATCTTCGGCGGGCGTCTGCGTACGGTGCCGCCAGACCGTCTTCCCTGTCTCGGTTCCCTAGAGTCGAGGCCGCTGGTCTGCGCGCCGTTCCAGCACCGGGGAGGAGCCGCCGGAAAGGGAGCTCATCGAGTGTCGAGCGGTAGTTCCAACAGTTCCTCAGGGGGCAGGAACCCAGCTCGCTGCCAGAGTGGGCTGCTGTGCTCCGACGGCCAGACGATCAACGTGTCGAAGCCTGCGCTGTGCGCGTGCCGCTTCACCGCCTCAAGGAGTGCCGAGCCTGCTCCTTTGTTGCGTTGTGATGGTGTGACGTAGAAGTTCGTGACATAGCCGACGGGTTCATCACCGCCCCAGGGATCCGGCATCCGCTCCACCGGGCAGAGGAAGACATGGCCGCAGATGTCGTCTCCGGTCTCCGCGACCCAGGCCAACCATCGGCCGTCGCCGATGCGGTCGCGGATCCAGATCGCGGCGTCTTCCCAAGGTCGGTCCGATACTGACGGCCGCCCTTCATGATCCTCTTGCTTGAACTTCCAACGCAGTACGGCCAAGGGCCGGGCATCGGCAGGTCGGGCCGGGCGCACCGTGAAGTGTGAGGTCATGAGGTGAGTTTGGCGTCCGCCCCCCGGTGGGGGAAGCGATTTCCGCACCGCTCACCGTCCTCAGCGGACGGCTGCGGGACAGGCACGTTCATCGGCCAAGTGGGAGGGACATTCAGCGGTGGCCCAGCACATTGACCACCCGTCCGCTGGGGTCGCGCACGAAGAACCGCCGCACCCCCCACTCCTCGTCCTGCAAGGGGTGCACGATCTCCGCACCGCTCTCGCGCACCACCGCGTAGGCCGCATCCACGTCGTCGACCTCAACACTCATATCGGGGGTGACCGGTGCGGTCTTGTCGCTGGCCATGACGCTGATCTGGGCCGCCGGGCTGGACGGGGAGGCGAGCGTCATGATCCAGCCGTGGTTCATGACCTCCTCGAAGCCCAGCAGCCCATAGAACTCCCGGCTCTCCGCCACGGCCTGGGACTGAATGTTGGGCACGACACGACGAACGGCCATCGACGACTCCAAACGAGAACAAGCGGGTCTTCGCGTACCCCAGGACTACTACGGCACGTCCGCGGCTGCACGGACCCTCGCCGGCCCGCCACCGGCACGAGACATACGAACAGCCCATCTGGCATTCGAGGCTGGTACTGCCTTCGTGCCTGCCCTGTCCTCCCGTCGCCCGCGCCTAGACGTAGTGCCTAGACGTAGTACTGCAACATGTACCTGCCGAACCCGATGTCCAGGCAGCGGTACTGGACGTTGTTCCGGCCGTAGAGGTCCTTGCCCTGGGCCATGCAACGGTCGTAGAAGAAGTACCAGTCGTGGTCGTACCAACGACCCAGAACCTCAACCGGCTTCTCCGACGCGGTCGTTGCGGATGCGACGGCGGGTGCGCGTAAGGATTCCGAAGCGTGCACTGGACTCGCGACACCGGCGAACAACGCACCCGCAAGGGCGACGCCGGCGAGTGCGGTACGGATCCGCATGAGTCTCCTCCTGTGCCGAGGTGATGGCCCGTGGGCCCTGCCCGAACCTCCGCGAGCGTAGGAGTCCAACAGGGGCCGCAACAGAGGAAGCGCTGCCTCCGCTCGGGGTCGGTTCCGCGTGGGTGACGGCTGGTGCACACGGAGGGCCTCCCGATCGCGTCCATACCGGATCGCGGGAGCAATCGGGCCTCCCAACCGTTCTGCTGGAAATCCGCGGGGCTTCGGTTCGCACCGCCTACGGCCAGCCCGAACAGGCCATATGGCAGGGCATCAATCCCCACACGGCCATCGCGATCTTCGTGACGTTGCGCTGGGCACTGGTGACGTTCCGCGCATGAAGTGTGAAGCTCCTGCTGTGACCATGCGAGTGATCACTTGGCGACACAGTCGAACGGCACCGAGAACGCCTCCCAGGCCAACTCTCCTGGACGGCGAAGGGCAACGGCACCATCACCCGTTTGGTGAGGGACCTCGCCAACAAGCTCATCGCCACCACCAGCGCCGGCGCCGACGAGTACGTACCGACACCGCCCCGGACTCCGGAAGGTTCAAGCGGTCGGTCGGTCGTCGTACTGGGAAAGGTTCCAGCCGGTCGGGGGCGGTTTCCGGCCCTGCGCGGCCTCTTCGGGGGCGGCAGCGGCACGGCGGGCCGGTACGGACTAGGGTGGCATGTCGGACAGCGGGGCAAAGCTGTGGAAACCCGCGCCGAGCGGGCGGGACGGTGGGCCGATGGGCCGGGAGAGACACATGGAGAAGAGTCCGGATGCCGAGCTGCTCGGATCCATCAGGACCGTGATCCGCCTTGCCCGTATCGTCCAGCAGGCGTGCGAGGAGGCCGGGCTGACCCTGGCCCAGTACCGCGCGCTGAACAGTGCCGTGAACGGCGAGCAGCGGGCGTATGAGCTGGCCCGCTACACCGCGGTGAGCAGGCCCGCGGTGTCGGCACTCACCAATGGCATGGTGCGAGCCGGTCTGATCGAACGCAGCGATGCGGCGCGCGACGGGCGTGGGGTGCTCTTCTCGATCACCCAGCACGGCGTGGACACCCTGCGCGGTGCGGAAGATCTGCTGGTGGAGCGGATCAAGGACGTACTCGGGGAGACCGGGGACGCCCTGGGTGCGCTCAGGGCGCTGCGGGTGGATGAGATCGAGGCCGCGCTCGACGCACAGGCCGACAAGGACTTCGGGCCGGCCGGGCGCCGTGCCTGGGCCGGGCGGGCGAAGAACGGCTGAGTTCGGGACCGCGCCACCTGTCCGGGCGGGCCTGGACACCGTCTCATCCCATGGACCGTCCGCCACGAGATCGTCCACCGCGGCCGGCCGGGCCGCGCGACACCACCCGCTCGGGACATCCGGGCCTACGCAATGCACTCCCCTCCGTCCGGGGCCAGCGAACGGAGGGGAGGAGTGGGTCAGTCGCCGGACGAGGCAGCTTCGGTGCCCCGGCTCTCCTACCCTCGACGTTCCGGTTCCGGTCCCGGGTGTTCCGGTCCATGGTGCTTCGATCCGGGGTGTTTCCCATGGACGATCCGCTCGGGGTGGGCCGGCTCCCCGGACCGCGGGGATGCCTCCCGCCCCCGCTCCCCCTGTGCCGGCACTACCCCCGGGCCCTCCGGCGTTGCGGGCTCCGTCTGCCCGCTCTTGTGGACGGTGGTGCGCAACGGAGTCTCACGGACTGCCAGGGAGGCGGCCAGGCTGCCCAGGGCGACCACGGCGGACACCAGGAAGACAAAGGTGAGGGCGTCGCCGTAGGCGGTCCGGCCCGCTTCCCGCAGTACGGGGGAGAATGCGCCGAAGTCCGGGACGCGTTCGCCGCCCGACGCCCCTGTGGGCAAGTTGCCGACCCCGGCCACGCGGTGGGTGACGACGGCGCCGAGGAGGGAGACACCGATCGCACCCGCCAGCGATCGGAAGAAGGTCACCGTCGCGCTGGCAGCGCCCACCCGGTCGACGTCCACCGAGTTCTGTGCCACCAGGACGTAGTTCTGCATCACCGCGCCGATGCCCAGCCCGACCAGGACCGTCGCCGCCAGCAGCAGCCACAGCGGCAGTGGACCGGTGCCGGTCAGCGTGGGCAGACCGAGCAACGCCAACCCGCTGACCAGCAGGGCAGAGCCGCAGACGAGGAACACCTTCCAGCGCCCCGCGCGGGTGATCAGGGTCCCCGAGCCCATGGTGCCGACGAGGGTGCCGACCATCATCGGCATGCCCAGGAGTCCGGCGACGGTCGGTGAGTACCCCCGGGCGAGTTGGAAGTACTGGCTCAGGAACAGGATGACCCCGAACATGACCACACCGACGGAGATGCTCCCCAGCACCACCAGGCGGGTGTTCCGGTCGCCGAAGACGGACCGTGAGACGACGGGTGCGGGATGGTGTCGCTCCACCCTGACGGTCATCGCCCCGGCGACCAGTGTGCCGCCCAGGAAGGCGGCCGTCTGCCAGGAGACCCAGGCGAACGCATCGCCTGCGAACGTCACCCAGAGGAGCGGCAGCGAGGCGGTGACGGCGATGAGCGCTGCCCCGGTCCAGTCCGCCCGGACCTTTCGGCGGGGGGTTGCGGGCAGGCGCAGATGACGTTGCAGGAGGACCAGGCTGACCAGCGAGAACGGTAGGACGACCAGGAAGCACCAGCGCCAGCCGAGCCATTCGGTGTCCACCACGACCCCGCCGACGAGCGGGCCGCACACCGTCGCCCCGGCCATGACGGCGCCGATGTATCCGGAGTACCGCCCCCGCTCCCGTGGCGAGACCAGTGTGCCGATGACCGCCTGGCTGGTGGCCATCAGACCTCCCATGGCGATGCCCTGGACCGCCCGCATCGCGATCAGCGGCCCCATCGATGGGGCGAGCGCCGCGCCCGCCGAGCCTGCGACGAAGACCACGAGTGCGAGTTGGACCAGCAGTCGCTTGCTGTAGTGGTCGGACAGGCGTCCCCAGATCGGGGTGCTGACCGTCATGGTGAGCAGGGAGGCCACCACCACCCAGGTGTACTGGGCCTGGCTGCCGCCGAGTTCGTGGAGTATCGCCGGCAGTGCGTTGGTCACGATCATCGTGCTGAGCACGGCGGCGAACAGCGCGAGCAGCAGTCCCGCGATGATGCGCATGATCGTCCGGTGGGAGATCACAGCCTCTGCCGTCGCCATGGTGCCCGTGGTGGGTGATTCGGGTGTTTCGGAGTTGGATTCCATGCCTTGACCCTGTGGTCGTGGGTGAACCTTCCCGGTGGTCCGTTGCCGGTCCGGAGCGGACCACCGGAGAGCCGGGCGTGATCAGGCGACCAGGGCGTGCACCGCCGCATCGAGCAGGGACAGATGGGTTCGGACATCGGCCTCGGAGGTCTGCGGGCACATCAGTGCCATGTTGTGGAACGGTGTCAACAGGACGCCCCGGTTGATCAGGAAGAGATGCAGATAGTCCTCCAGTTCACCGTCGGTCGCCCGCTGTGAGGAGGTGCCGTTCATCGGTGCCGGTGTCATGAAGCGGTACTCGGCACGGGCGCCCAACCGTGTCACCGACCAGGGCAGCCCATGGGCGAGGACGATCCGCTCGACCCCGGCCGTGTACCGGGTGGCGAGCCCGAACATGTGCCCGTAGGCGGCCGGGGTCAGTACCTCGGTCAGGGTGGCGCGGGCAGCGGCGAGGGAGAGCGCGTTGCCCGCGAGGGTGCCGCCGACACCGCCCGTGTCCACCAGATCCAGATCGGGCCTGGCCCACAACTCCTCGGCGAGCGGCTCGCTCAGCCCGTAGGCGCCGATCGGGATGCCGCCGCCGATCGCCTTGCCGACGGTCACGATGTCCGGGTCGAGACCCCAGGCACCGGTACAGCCGCCGGGCCCGGCCGAGACGGTGTGGGTCTCGTCGTTGATGAGCAGCACACCGGCACGGCGCGTCAGTTCGCGTACGCCGTCGAGGTAGCCCGGTGCGGGCAGGACGATGCCCATGTTGGTGAGCGCCGGCTCCATCAGAAGGGCCGCGACATCCCCGTACGAGAGTTCCCGCTCCAGCGCTTCGAGGTCGTTGAACTCGACCACCCGACTGGTCGTCGTGGGATCGACGGGCGCGCCCACGTTGCCGGGTCGGGAGCGTGGGCCGTCGGGGCCGGTGACGACGAACGACTCGTCCACACTGCCGTGGTAGCTGTAGCTGTTGAACAGGATCCGGGAGCGTCCGGTGAACGCGCGGGAGAGCCGCAGTGCCCAGCGGTTGGCATCGGTCGCGGAGAGGGCGAAGCTCCAGCGGGACACTCCGAATCGGCGGGCCAGTTCCTCCGCGACGACCGCCGCGTCCTCGGTGGGCATCATCGTCGTCGCGCCACCGAGTTCGCCGAATCTGCGGGCGACCGCGGCAACGGTCGGTGCCGGGGAATGCCCGGCCATCGCCCCGGTGTCACCGAGGCAGAAGTCGATCAGTTCATGTCCGTCGAGGTCGACCACGGTCGCCCCGGAGGCGCGTTGCAGATAGAGCGGGAACCCCGCCGCGCTCTTCGCCATCCAGGTCATCGGCACACCGCCGAGCAGATGGTCCGCCTTTTCGTGCGCAGTACGCGATCGGGGGTTGCGCTCCCGATAGGTCAGGCGCTCCCCCGCAAGCAGGGCGGACAGCCGGGTACGGTCCACCGGATTCATCTCGTTCACCTCGTCCATGGCTGTACGTGAGGGATTGAAGGGCTCGTCGGTACGGGTGGGGCCGTCCGCCGCACATCGCTGCGCGCTCGCCGGCGACCCGGCACCCGGCCGGGTCATGGTGTGTCTTCCGTCGGTTGCGGTCCTGGGCGCTGCCCCGGAGCGACGGAGGGGTCCCGAGCCGGGTCCGCGGTGTCATGTCCGGTGTCACTGCCACGGGCGAGGGCGGCGCGAACACGGTCGGTTTCCGCCGTGTCCACCGCACCGGCGCCGTCCAGCACCACCCGGTAGATCCGCCGGGCGCGGTCCGTACTGATCCAACCCTCCCGGACGTCCAGGGCCACGGCCCAGGGATCGCGGGTGTGGGGTGGGCCGTATCCCCCGCCGCCGCTGGTGCGGGCCACCAGCCGCTCCCCCTCCGCCACCCGTACCGGGCCGCAGATGTCGAGATCACTGAGGTGTCCGTCCCGGTGCCGCAACTGTTGGGCCGAGCGTGCCCCGGCCAGTCCGCCGCGCGCACCGCTCATGGGATGGACGGATCCGTCGTTGGCGTACACCGCCTCCAGGTCGCCGCCGACCGGGCCGTACTCGACGGTCAACCCGGGGGCGCCGCGCATCCGTCCGGCGCCCTCGGTGTCCCGGGCGAGCCTGCGCTCATGGATGACCAGCGGCTGCTTCAACTCGTCGATCTCAACGCTGTCGAGCAGCAGTGTGCCGCCGCTCCCGAGGTCGTCCATCGTCAGCCAGCCGTCGTTGAACGGCCCGGCCGCGCCCCCGTTCGTCCCGGTGAAGATCTGGTTGACGAACGGTTCGGCGCCTCCGCCGCGCCGATCGACACCCGAGACGACCGCCTCCGATGGGGACATACCGGTGCCGACCTCGGCCATGCCGATGCCGTCGCCGAGGTCGGCGAAGGCGCGCTGCACGATGTTGCCGAGTCGATTGGCGAGGTTGGTCGTCGCGACCGAGCAGCTCACCGGATGCCGTGGGATGCCCACCACACAGTTCTCCCGCAGGTGCACGCGCACCCTGCGGAAGCTGCCCTGGTTGTGCGGAACCGTGTGGTCGATGCTGTTGAACACACCGATCAGCGCGGCCGTGCGGGAGGACGCCTCGCTGAGGTTCAATCCGCTGGGCACGCAGTCGGGGTTGTCCCTCAGATCGATGTCGATCATCCCGCGGGCGGGATCGACGGCGACCTTCGCGCTGATCGCGACGCCGTCCGGGACCCCGGGGAACGGATCGTGCCGGGTCGTCACGGTCGTCTCGCCCGCGGGCAGCCCGGCGATCGCCGCCGCCATCCGGGACTCGCCGTAGTCGAGCCAGTCATGGGCGAAGGAGTCGAGCGCGTCCCAGCCGACCTCCTCGGCGAGCCGCAGCAGCGACTGCTCCCCGATCCGGGCGCTGCCCAGGATGGCGAGGTAGTCGCCGCGCCATTGGTGCGGGACGCGGATGCGCATCTCGCACATGCGCAGGATGTCCGCGCGGTCGGTGTAGTCCTCCTGGACGCGGACGACCGGGAAGATCAGCGCGCCCTCCTCGTACACGTCCCGGGCGCTCGCCATGTACGTCGTCGGTACGGAGTTGCCGCAGTCCGCCTGGTGGGCCTTGGCGAGCACGGTGAACCGGTGCACGCCCGCGTCGTCCACCACCGGCACCAGGATGGAGTGATCGGCGGCGTGGGTGTTGCCGTGGTACGGCGAGTTGTGGAGGAAGGCATCGCCCGCGCGGAGTTCGGGGTGGAACTCCAGCAGGGATCGCGCCTGGAGGTCAGGTCCGCCCATCACATGGATCGGTGGGCTCTGGCCGGTCATCAACACCCCGCCGTCGGCGGTCAGCACACAGCAGGAGAAGTCCCTTGCCGTATTGAGCACCCCTGAACGCCCGCTGCGGGCAAGGGTGTTGGACATCCGGCGGACAATCGCCTCGAATCGATGGGCGAGGACCGCGAGACCGGCACCGTCACGTACGGCGCCCCCGTCGGCCTCCCCGGCACCACCTCTGGCAGCTGGGACGCTCCGCTCCCTGGTCATCTCGTCTCCTTCCGCCGGTCGTGACCGGTCCGCTGTGAGGCTTCCTTCGCCGGATGGATGACGAGGGAGCCTGAGTCGCTGATCTCGCCGGTGCCGTGGTCGGCGACGACCACCGTGGTGAAGGGCGACTCGATGAGCACGGGGCCCTGGATCACCTCACCGGGGGCGATGCCCGACAGGGTGCGTACCGGGATGTCGGTCATGCCCTGACCCGGGACATAGGCCCGGCGCACTCCGGCGGGGGCGGCCTCACCCGGTCGGGCGGTCAGAACGCCGGTACGGCCGGCCAGCGGCACCCGGGCCCTGGCACCCCAGCTGACCACCTCGACCGGTGAGTCCTCGTCCGTGATGCCGAGGATGCGCTGGTGGACGGCGTGGAAGTCGGCCTCGAACTCCCTGACGGCGTCCGCCGTGGCGAACGACTCGCCGCGCAGGGGCACCACCAGTTCCCAGATCTGTTGTGGGTACCGCGCCTCCGCGAAGAGTGTGACGGTCATCCCGGCCGGATCCGCCCCCACATGCCCGGCGAACTCGCCGCACCGCACGAGCAGTCCGGCGAGGGCCGCGTTCACCCGGTCCGCCTCGAAACCGCTCGTCACCGCAGGGACCGTCGCCGTGTACACCGCCCGGAGATCGGACATCAGCGCCCCGGACGCGGCCAGCGCCGCGCCGACGGCCGGCACCACCAGAGTGCGGCAGCCCAACCGCTGCGCGACCGCTGCCGCATTGAGCCCGGCTGCGCCACCGCCGCCGACGAGGACGGCCCCGGACGGGTCGATGCCCTGTTGGAGGGTGATCTCCTCGATCGCGCGGACCATGTGTTCGGTAGTGAGTTCGAGCACGGCATGGGCTGCGGCGACCGGATCGACGCCGAGCGGTCGGGCGACATCGTCGGTGATCGCCGCGAGCGCCGCGTCCGGATCGAGCACCATGGCGCCGCTGGAGAACGAGGCCGGATCGAGGTACCCCAGCACCAGGGCGGCGTCGGTCACCGTGGCCCGGACACCGCCCCGCCCGTAACACGCCGGGCCCGGCACCGAACCTGCGCTCATCGGACCGACGTGCAACAGCCCACCGGGGTCCACCCAGGCGATGCTGCCGCCGCCCGCGCCGACGCTCTTGACGTCGATCGACGGCAGCCCGGTCATATGTCCGGTGATCTCGCCCCCGACCCACGCCGACCGGGTGGAGGGGATTTCGCCGTCGCGGACGAGGGTGACGTCGTAGGTGGTCCCGCCCGCGTCGGCGACGATCACGGTGCCCGCGCCGAGATCCGCAGCGGCGTACGCACGGCCAGCGACCGGGGCCATCGAGGGCCCCGAGTTGATGGTCAGCACCGGCTTTTCGGCCGCGTCCTGTACGTCCATCACCCCACCGACGGAGGTGACCATCAGAATCCGGCCGGTGAGACCGGCACCGCGCAGCCGTCCGGTCAGACCCTCGGTGTACCGGGACATCAGCGGCTTGAGCGAGGCGTCGATCGCTGCCGACGAGGCCCGACGGTACTCGCGCAGCGATGGGTTCAGCGCATGGGAGAGGGTGTGCGGAACACCGGGCAGCCGCTCCCGCAGCACCTCCGCGACCGCCAGTTCGTGCGCCGGGTTCACCGTGGCCCACAGCAGGCACACGGCCACGGCCTCGACCTCAGCGGCGGCCAGCCGGTCGCAGATCTGGCCGAGCCCCTCGTGGTCGAGGGGGCGCAGGATCTCCCCCGAGGCGGTGATGCGCTCCGGTACCTCGAAGGTGAGGGAGCGGGGCACGTACGGCTCGGGGAACGGGACGGTGAAGTCGAAGGGGTCAGGCCGTCCGCCCTCCCGGAGCAGGAGCACATCGGGGTGGCCCTCGGTGGTGAGGAACGCGGTCTTCGCGGTGGTGCCGGTGAGCACGGCGTTGAGCCCACGGGTCGTGGCGTGGACGAAGGTCCCGACGTCGGCGAGGAATCGCTCCAGCGTCAGCCCGTCGGCTTCGGCCGCCGCCGTGAGGACGTCCAGGATGCCGCGTACCGGATCGTCGGGCACGGTAGCCGACTTGAACAGCCGCAGTTCGCCGTTCTGCTCGACGACGAGGTCGGTGAAGGTGCCGCCGATGTCGACGGACACCCGCGTGGCAGCGTCGGCGGGCAGGGGGGTTGCCGGGTCGGGGGCGCTCATGGCCGGCGCCTCTGCGCGGGGGCGGGCATGGGTACGGATCCGGAGACGGTCGCCGGGCGGAGACAGTCTGCCGAGTGGGTCGTCGGGTGGTCGGTCCCCCGGTGGGTCCGGGCGAGGTGCTGGTCGGACATGATGGGTCTCCGCTTCTCGGGGCTCACGCTCAGAAGCCGTAACTGGACACGGGTTGGGCGGACTTCTCGGCGGCCGTCCCCTCCAGCCGGGGCGCGGACTCGACGCACTCGCGCAGGTCCCGTAGGAAGGCCGTGGTCTGGCCGTCGTTGTGCGGCATGGGGACGACGACGAGGCTCACCGGCCCCGGTACGGCCCGGGCCGCGAACATCCATCCCCTGCGGCGCAGTTGCTCAGCTGCGGGCCGGAGATCGAGGGTCCGGGAGTGGATGAGGGTCATATTGATCCGCGAGCCCGGGTGGACGTCGAGACCGTCGATCCCCACGACCCCGGCCGCGAGTTCATCGCGCATCGCCATGGACTTCAGTGACACCGCGGTGTAGCCCGGCTCTCCGAGCAGTTTCACCATCGCCCAGGCGCCGGCGATCGGCCCCGCACCCCGGGTGCCGGACATGGTGCCGTTGGGCGGGCAGATCTCCTTCGCCGACTTGAGCAGCGCGGCGTCCCGGAAGAGCAGGGTGCCGGCCGGCGGTGGGGCCATGCCGTTCTTGTGCAGATCGGCGCTGATCGAACACACCCCGGGGACCCGGAAGTCCCACGCGGGGATGGTGGTGTCATAGCCGGAGCGCTCCAGGAACGGCAGGATGAAGCCGCCGAAGGCGCCGTCGATGTGCAGATAGAGGCCGTGGCGCTGTGCGATGGCGCCCATCTCCGCGATGGGGTCCACGCTGCCGTACGCCCAGGTCCCGGCCGTGGCGATGATGGCGATGGTGTCGGACCGGACGGCGGCCTCGACGGCCTCCGGGTCCACCTGGTCCAGCCGGCCCTCGGGGGCGGGCACGACGATGGGATCGAGGTCGAACATCCGGCAGAGCTTGTGGAGCGAGTAGTGGCCGTTGTCCGGGAAGACCACACTGCCGCCACGTCGTCCGGCCCGCTGCTTCGCGGTGAGGATCGCGCACATGTTGGACTCTGAGCCGCCCGAGGTGATGAACCCGGCCGGGTCCGCGGCGCCCATGAGCCCACCCAGCCATCCGACGACCTCAGCCTCCATCTCCCGCGCGCCGCCGCCGGTGATCCAGGTCTCCCCGTGGATGAAGCGGAGGTATGCCGCGACTGACTCCTCGCGTACGGCGTCGCCCCAGGGAAGTTCGGGAGTGGTGATCAGATGGGGGCCCTCGTCGAAGAGGTTGCGCGGCATCTCCGGAAAGCGGGAGACCTCTTCCAGACGGTGGAGTTCGGCTTCGAACCAGTCCAGGTCGACGCCGCTGGGAAATGTGGTCATGTCGTGTCCTCGTACTCGAATCGCGAATCTCGGGTGGATGCCTGGTATCCGGTGGTCTGCGCCGGAGTTGTGCCTCCGGTCTCGGGGAGTGGGGCCCGCCGCCCCGGCCCGGTGGGCGGGGGGTGTACCGGTGCCGCGGCGGCGGGCGTCTGGGGGATTGTGAGGCGTCGGCCCACGGCTGACGGCTCACGGGCTGCGGGGTGCTATTGGGCGGTGAACCCGCCGTCGACCGCGAGGCTGGCCCCGTACACGTACGACGAGGCGTCCGAGGCGAGATAGACCACCGCCGGGCTGATGTCAGCGACCTCGCCCACCCGGCCCGCGGGGGTCGTCGCCACGATCTCCTTCTCCAACTCGGGAGTGATGAGTTCGGCGTTGATCGGGGTGTGCACATTGCCGGGGGCAACCGCGTTGACCCGGATGCCCTCCGGCGCCAGTTCGGTGGCGAGCGCCTTCACCATCAGTTCGACAGCGCCCTTCGATGCGCAGTAGGCACAGTCGTCGGGCGAGCCGACACGGCCGGACATAGAGGAGACGAAGACGATCGATGCACCCCGGGTCAGATGGGGTCGGGCGGCCCGGGTGAGGCGGAACGGGGCACGGACATTGATCGCCCACTGTCCGTCGAACATCTCGTCCGTGGTGTCCGCCAGCGATGCCTGGGCGTAGATGCCCGCGGAGTGCACCAGGACGTCGAGTCGACCGAATCGTTCGATCGCCGCCTCGATGACCTGGCGTGGGGCATCGTCCTCGCGCAGATCGGCGGCGACCGCCAGTTGCGCGGCCCCGGTCGCGGCGACCGCCGCCGCAGCGGCGGTCAGCCGGTCCGCCGAGCGGCCGACGAGGACGACGTCACAGCCTGCAGCCCCGAGGGCCCGCGCGATCTCGGCGCCGATGCCGGAACTCGCGCCCGTGACGATCGCCGTTCTGCCGTGCAGATCGAACGGGTGGGGCGCCGGCGTCGGAGCCCCCGCGGGTTGCGATGACGAAGACATGGCCAGTCCTTTCAGACGGGTTCGGGGTCCGGCTCCCTGGCCGCCGCCGCGATGTCGTGCCGCAGATGACTGCGACCGCGGAGGAAGAGGAGCCCTGCGGTGAAGGCCGAGAAGGCCACGGCGGAGGTGATCGCGGTGCGGGGTCCGAAGGAGTCGGAGATGAATCCGGCGAAGATGGAGCCGAAGAAGCCGCCCATCAGGAAGGTGAAGACGGGTAGGAAGGCGAACGCCTGCGCCCGCAGTCGGTGCGGTGAGACCGCTGCGACCAGCGGACCCACGCACACCAGCGCGATCCCGACACACATCGAGGCCAGGACGTAGGCGGCGAGCAGCAGCCAGACGGGCCGGAGCCAGATGCCACCCGAGATGATGGCTCCGTACACGAGGATCGAGCCGCCGGCGATCAGCACGGTCATCTCGGGCCGTTGTCGGAACACCCGGTCGAAGTACTGGCCGCCGGCCACCATGGCGCCGATCACCGGTAGTTGGGTCAGTGAGAAGATCAATCCGCGGTCGAAGGCGTCCAAGTGGTACTCGTCGCCCAGCAGGAGCGACATCTGGACCGGCACGGTGAACAGGGCCAGCCCAAGGACGCCGATGCCGAGGCACATAAAGAGGAACGTCTTGACCTGCATCATCTGCCGGAAGCCGTGGAAGATCCCAACGGGGCGCTCCTCGACGGCTGGACCGGCCGTATCGCTTCGGGCCGCGGGCAGATCGGCCCCACCGCGCTGCGGTTCCTTCAGAAAGACGGCCGCTGCGATGGCGAGCAGTGCATACGGCACCGCGAGGCCGATGTAGGCCCAGCGCCAGGACTCGCCGCCTTCGCCCGCGAGACCGGCCAGCGACCCGGCGAGCGCGGGCCCGACGGCCTGGCCGATCGGGGTGGCCGTCGCATGGAGGGCGTAGATCCGACCACGTCCCTCGACCGGGTAGGCGTCGGCGATCAGGGAACCGAAGACGGGGTTGGAGTACGCCGCCGCCAGTCCGATGAAGGCGTAGGCGGTGAAGAGGTGCCAGACGTTCTGGGCGAGCCCGGCACCGATCAGGGACAAGGTCCCGACGGCGGCCGAGACCACGACGAGTTTCTTGCGGTTGACCCGGACGGCCAGCCAGGCCATGGGTATCCCACCGAGGACCAGTGCGACACCGGTGAACCCGGCGGTGGCGACGAACGCGGCGTCGGAGATGCCGAAGGTGTTGCGGATGTCGGGGGCGAGGGTGCTGGTCGCCTCGCGGCTCAACTGCTCCATCACGACGAGGGGTACGGCAAGCAGACAGATGCTCCACCCACCGCGCCGGAGGGTGTCGCGCAGTCGCAGACCGGTGGAGTCGAAGGGACCGGGCGCGATCGGGCCGGGGGCCGCGAGGTCGTCGACCGGGGAGCCGGTCACATCGTGGCCGCTCTTGGCGGGCCCGGGTGGCTCTCCGGGCGGTTGTGCGGGAGGGACCCCGGGTGCGGCGACCCGGGGAAGGGGGTTGGACATGGGCGTACTCCCTGAAGGGTCCCTGGGGGAGGGAGGGGTGGGGCGGGGACGCGGGGAGTGGGGGGAGTGCACGGTCCCGGCGGAGGGGCGCACGGAACAGGTCCTGGAACCGCCGGTACTGGAGCCGACGGACAGGCACGAAGGGGGTGGACGGGTACGGAGGAGGCCGGACGGATGCCGGAGGGTTCTGCGGTGAAGATCCCGGAACCAGCGGGGCCGGCCCCGAGGCCGGGAGGTCTTAGAGTCGCCCGTCCAGCCAGTCGAAGGTGAACTCGGCGGCGGTTGCGGTTCCGCCGTTTTGACAGTGCAACTGCGCGGTGCTGTCCTCGTCGAAGAGCATGAACTCCTTGGGGCAGGTCAGAGCGTCGTACAACAACTCCGCCTGACCGGTGGAGAATCGTTCCTCTGCACCGTCCATCACCAGGGTCTCGCACTCGATCCCGGCCGCGACGTCGGTGAGATCGCAGGCATCGAACTCCTGGAAGAGCTCGTACGGCGTCGAGGTCCCGTGCTTCCACGCGGAGTCGCGCAGGAACCACTCCGCCAGCGGTGAGTGGGCGGCCATCGACGCGACGGCCCCGTTGAACACCTCGGGCCCGGCAGCCAGCGCGTCGCCGAGCGAATCGGGGAGCCCCGACCGGATGGAGTCGCCCCAGTGCAGAACACCCGGGTTGGCGACGCACACCTTGAGCCGCTTCTCGAAGGCGGCGGCGCGGGGCGCCAGATAACCGCCGAAGCTCAGCCCCATCAGACCGATACGGTCCGGCGCGACTCCGTCGAGGGTGACGGCGACATCCACGATCGGGGTGACGACCTTCTCCCAGTCGTACCGGAACGGCAGATTGTTGAGCCGTAGGGTCAGCCCCTGACCGGGACACTGCACGGACAGGCAGTGGTATCCGCGTCGGATGGCTCCGTCGTAGACCCAGCGGGTGTCCTCCGGCCAGGCGTCCCGGCCCTGGAAGAAGATCAGTAGCGGCGCAGGGCCCTTGGCGACCGGACTGCGGTAGAGGTAGGAGTGCAGAAAGCTGCCCTCGTACGGTATTCGCACGGGCTCCCCGGGATACCCCGACAGCGCCAGATAGCGGTCGTAGCAGTCGTAGCTGTTGATGGCGTTCGCGCGGGTACGGGGGTCCTCCGGGTGGCTGAAGTGCATCAGTGAAGCACGCCAGTAGGTGGAGGCACGGAGATAGGCATCGCCGGCCGTGACGTTCCGCCCGCGCTTTTCCGCGGCTTCGGCGCGCTGCTGGAGCGCATGGGCGCGTTCGCTCCATGCCGCGACCCAGCTTTCCTCGTCGTCGACACGTATCTGACGGGCGACCTCAAGACATTCGCCCAGATCTGACATGCCGAAGAACATCATGCTCAGCTGGTGCTTGATCTGGTCGTCCATTACTTCGCTGGCGATGAACTGGTGTGAGGTCCATCGAGGCCCGGCGATCAGCGGGTTGGGCCATGCTTCGGTATTCGTGGGCAAAGCAGTTCTCCTCATTGACACGGGTCCCGTCAGGACCGCGAGGGCCTTTGGGTCAGACTTCTGAATGAGCTGCCGGTGAATGGGCCGCCGGATTATCGAGGATTCAGCACGGGCGGGGTGCGTCCGGCCCAGGGGCGCGCGGCTTCCAATTGCGCGGCCAGCCGGTACAGCAGTCCCTCGTCGCCGTATGGTCCGATGAAATGGGTTCCGATGGGGATACCGGCCGAATTCCAGTGGAGGGGAACGGACATCGCGGGCTGCCCCGTGATGTTGATCAGCATCGTGAACGGAAGGAAGGCGGCAGCAGCGCGCAGTCCGCGCGTCGGGTCCTCGGGTGTCGAGGTGAAGGATCCGAGCGGCGGCGCGGGCGCGCCCGCAGTGGGCGTCAACCAGACGTCGTACGGCTCTTGGAAGGCGGCCAGCCCGTCGCAGAGCGTCTGCAACTCGGCGAGGGCATCGAAGTACTCGCCCAGTCCGGTGGTCATGGCACGGCCGCCCTGGATCATCGCCCAGGTGCCGGCCTCGAAGTCCTGCTCACGGGCCTGCCGGCCGAGGGTCTGCTCCATCCGCTCCACATCCCAGGCGAACCCGGCCGACGACACCGCGCTGAACGCCTTGGCGATCCCGGCGGCGTCCAGTCGGGGCGTGCCCTCCTCGACATGGTGTCCGAGGCCCTCGCAGAGACGGGCCGCGTCCTCGACCGCCGCCAGACAGTCGGGATGCAGTGGAGAACCGGTGGGTGACTGGCGGCTGAAGACGATCCGCAGCCGCCCCGGGTCACGTCGGGTCTCCTCCAGGTACGGGCGCTCGGGCCGCGGCGCCGTGTAGGGGTCGCCGCGCAGCGGTCCGGCGGTGGCATCGAGCAGGGCGGCGCAGTCCCGCACGCTCAGGGTCACCGCGTGCTCGCTGAGTATGGCGATCCGGGGCGAGAGTCCGGCCTTGCGGCGGGCTGACGAGATCCGGAGCCGGGTCGGCTTCATCCCGAACACCCCGCAGTTCCCGGCCGGAACGCGGATCGACCCCCCGCTGTCACTCGCGTTGGCCATGGGCACCATCCGCACGGCGACGGCCGCAGCCGCACCACCGCTTGACCCGCCCGCCGACAGACCGGTGTCCCAGGGGTTGCGGGTGGGACCGTGCAGTTCGGGTTCGGTGGTGGGCAGAAGTCCGAACTCGGGCAGATTCGTCTTGCCGCACACCACGAGACCGGCGGCTTTGTAGCGGCGGGTGAGTTCGCCGTCGTCGGTGGGCACATAGTCCGCGAGGAATCTGCTCGCGGAGGTCATCGGCACCCCGGCGTATCCGACTCCGCCGCCGTCCTTCAGGAGAAAGGGAACTCCGGTGAACGGCCCTTCGGGTAGCACTCCGGAAGCGGTCGAACGCGCTTCGTCATACATGGTGTGAATGACCGCGTTGATTTCTGGATTGACCTGCTCGATGCGCTCGATAGCGTCTTCCAGAAGATCCTTTGGCGATATCTGTCCGGTACGGATCAACTCCGCCTGACCCAGCGCGTCAAACTCGGATGGTTCGCTCATAAGGCGGCCACTTCTCCCCTACTCGAAAGTAGTTAAGCTCTTTAATCATGGCGGGAGCATAACCCTGGCGTCCCGCGATCACGCAAGGGGGTTGGCAGAGGATTTTTTGCCCTGTGCGGCGGCGCCGAAAGTCGTGCGACACCGCCGCGGGGCACCTTTGCCGACGGACGACCGCGCACCAGTGCGGCCCGGAACGGGCACCTGGGGCTGAAACGAGTCACCCGTCCTTGCCTCCGGCACCGCCCGGGCTGACGGATCAGCCGGCCGTGCGACCGGAAGGCATCCGTCTGCCGCGGCACATCCCGAGGGCGGATGACGGGTGCCGGTTCGATCCGGCAACAGGAGGACGGAGCCACGCGCAGGGCGCCGTACCCCGACCATCGCTCAGGGCGTGGAAGTGCTGGTCGCGGACCTGAAAGCCATCCGGCCCGGGATGCGGCAGCCAAGTGCACCCGTTCGAATCACGGACGCCGGGAGAGTGGCGGGAAGGCCGGGGACCGGGCCCATCGAGCCCGTACCGACCGCTGGGGCAACGCCACTTCCACTCTCCGCCCGCCGTCCGCAGGGCCGTTGGGCCCCGATTGCCTGGCGGTCCCAGACA
Organism: Streptomyces sp. NPDC059256; assembly: GCF_042753785.1. Lineage (NCBI taxonomy): Bacteria > Bacillati > Actinomycetota > Actinomycetes > Kitasatosporales > Streptomycetaceae > Streptomyces > Streptomyces sp. NPDC059256. The sequence continues at coordinate 42,271 of NZ_JBHYZO010000018.1, forward strand.
CTCCGCAGCCACGGAGCGGTACAGGTCCGAGATGCAGGTCCGCTGCCGTCAGGTTCCGGACTCGGTGCGCCCGATGGGGAGCGTCGTCAGTAGTGCCCTCGATACCGACACGTGACGCGGATCACGGAGCTGCGCTCGACCGGCGCGGTGGTCGAGCGCAGCTCCGTGCGCTCGACCGGCGCGGTGGTCGCGTTCTTCGCAGCCCCGTCTGAGCGCGTGCCGCCTGAGTGTCTTGGCGTCTTGGTGGTGTCTCTTGGTGTTCCGTGCACGAGGCCCTGCCCAGCGGTGGTCGCGCCATGCGCTCAACGTGCGCTTTGACCTCGATGGTGTGCACTTGGGGTCTTCGTCTGACCGGAGTCGAAGGCCGCCCGGATAGTGGGGTCGACCGCCGGGGGCATGTACTCGGCGGACCGCGCACTCCCGGGAAGTAGAGGTGTCACCCCCATGCCCACCAACGAGGCCATCGCCCGCGCACAGCTCGTGTTCTCCCTCTTCGACGCAGACGGCAACGGCTTCCTTGAGCCCGCCGACTTCGAACTGATGGCTCGCCGGACGGTCGCGGCTCTTCCTGCCGCCGATGACGAGCCCGGGCAGGCTCTGTTCTCCGCGTTCCAACGGTACGGTGACACGCTCGTGGCCGAGTTGGACGCCGACGGTGATGGGCGGATCAGCCCGGAGGAGTTCACTGCGGTCGTGCTCGATCCGCAGCGATTCGACGCAGCCGTCGACGAGTTCGCCAGGGCCCTCGCCGCGATGGGCGATCCGGACGGCGACGGGTTCGTCACCCGACCCGACTTCCTCGCTCTGATGACCGCCATCGGGTTTGAACAGCGCAACATCGGCGAACTGTTCGATGTCTTCGGCCCGGTGGACGGCGACCGCATTCCGGTCTCCGTCTGGGAGGAGGGCATCCGGGACTACTACCGTCCCGACAAGGCCGGCATCGCCGGCGACCGCCTCGTTCCGGTCGCGGCTTCCTGACGAGTCCCCTCACTCGGAACAGCATCGTCCCGACCGCGGGTCGGCCCATTGTGGGGCCGACCGTGGGACCGCGGCACGGGCCATGAGCCGGCGGATGTCCGCGGACGGGTCCAGGACTTCCTGGATATGTGCGCCCTTGCCTCGGTATCTCCGCGGTGGCCCGCGTCGAAGGACTCGTCAGGCCACCGGACGGCGTGCCAGGAAGACGAACTCCTTGCCCGGACGGTCGGGCGCATCGCGGATCTCCTCCACGACGTAGCCCTGTGAAAGCAGGTCCCGCTCGACTTCCTCTCGCTCCCGGAAGCGCAGCGTCGAATCCGATGTCAGGACGTGGCCGTCCGCCGCGAACCGGTAGGTCCAGCGGAAGGTCACCAGGGGCGGGCTCGCATCGATCACCTGGCCCCAGTTCTCGACGGCGCCGACACCCGGGGCCTCCACCACTTCATGGGTGTTCTCGGGAGTCCACTCCTCCCAGGCGCGTCTGGCCGGGTCACGGGTCTCGAAGACCAGAAGGCCGCCGGGGCGTAGTGCCTCGAAGGCACCCCTCAGCGTGTTCTGCCAGGTGTGCGGGTCGTTGATGGCCTGGGCGACGTTCGCCGTCATCGTCGCGAGGTCGACCTGCAACGGGGGGAGGTCCCTCGCGTCACCGCAGATCCAGTGCACTCGCTCACCGCCCGGTTTGGCCCGGGCGACATCGATGGACGCCAGTGCGGGATCGACGCCCACGACCTCCACCCCCCGGTGAGCCAGGAGCAGTGCGAACACTCCGGTGCCGCAGCCGATGTCCAGCACCCGGCGGACCGCACGTTCTTCCGCGATCTGGAGGTAGGCATCCAGATCGCTGCGGTCGGGGTGCAGAGAATCGTAGATCGCAGCGAGCCGTGGGTGCGCAAAACAGTCGTCAGCCATGCGGCGAACGTAGTCGTGGCCGGGCCCGAACAGCCAACGGGTTTCGGTCAACACCCAACAGCAGGCGCCCGCGGCCGGGTCACCGGTCGCGGGCGCTTCATGCTCGTGGCGCAGTCCGAGGGTCAGGGACGCCAGATGCTGAGGTCGTACCGCTGGGTGGTGGCGTTGAAATCGCACGTGTACAGGGACGCCCCGCCCCACGTGGTGAACCACAAGCCGGCATATCCACACTCGCCCAAGGTGGCGTAGTCACCCCGTGCCGACCAACTCGTGGGGCCGATCGCCGATGTGGCCGATGCGGTCTGGGGTGCTGCTTGGGCCATCGGAGCCGCCATGAGTCCGGCACCGGCCAGGGCCGCCGCGACGGCCATGGTGGCGAACACCTTGCGAACAGACATGAGGTTGAGCCCCTCCCTCGTCGTCTTCGCCGTCGGGGTCCCTGCCCCGGTGGCGAAAAGAAGAGTGTCCCTGTACATCGCATGAATCAACGGGAAGCGCATATTCCCATGACGGATTGGCTGATATGCGGATATTCCGGCTGATAATAGGCCAGGCATTCGAAGATGGCGGGGGCTTACTCGTGTAGCCGATGTTCCTGCCGGATCCCCAGCCATATGACGGCAGGCCAGAGGGGTTCGGTTCCGGATAGGTCCGGACCACTGCGGACAGGGGCCCGGACCGGGTCGCCCAGGGCCCCACGGAAAGGCACCCAACCGCTCGACCTCGTAAGCGTGCAGGGTGGCCAAAGGCAGTTGATGGTGGGCGGCCACTCAGGGGGCCGCCCACCATCGACCGGCCGCCCCCCATCGACCGGTCAGTCCGAAGCGACATCCCGCCGGAGTGGCCGGCGTTCACATCGATCGATCGCGTCGAGGGTCGGCTAGACGGCCAGAGCCTCGGGAGCATGGGGATGGTCGGCTGACCGGTGCTGGAAGGAGAGGATCTTCGGGTTCTGGATGACGCCGTCCCGAATCTCGATGGCCTTCTTGACCGTGACGTCGTCGTCCCATGCCTCGGGGCCGCTCATGACCTTGCGGAGGTAGGGAAGGAGCGCCTCACTGATTTCCCAGGTGGCGGAGTGCCACAGGTGGGAGGGGCTGTGATCCACCCCGTAGTAGTGGCAGCCCGATCCCACCATGTGCATCGGCTCGCCGAAGGTGGTCGGACGGGCCCATTCGAAACCCATGCCCTCGTCGCAGGAGACATCGACGAAGAAGGTGCCCGGCCGGAACAGCGCGAGTTCCTCATTGTTGACGAACATCAGGGGCGCGTCGGTGTCCTGCATCACGCAGTTGACGATGACGTCGAACCCTGCCAGGTACTCCGCCAGTGGTACCGAACCGGCAGGGGTGAAGGCCCGCAGACGGGATGGGTCGTCCTCCTGTGCCCCGAAGTGGCCCATCACCACCGAGGGCATCGGCGAAGCCACTGCGGCTGCTGCGCGCTGGGTCAGCACCGTGACATCGGATACTCCCATGGCGCCCAGGCCCGTGACGGCTCCACGGGCCGTGGCCCCGAAGCTTATGACCGCCGCGCGCAGGCGGCGCCCGTAGCTGCCCGTCAAGCCACCGAGTTGAAGGGCGTGCAACACCGAGCAGTAACCGGCGAGCTCATTGTTCTTGTGGAAGACATGGACACTGAAGGCGCCTGTGGAGGTCCAGTGGTTCATGGCCTCCCAGGCGATCAGGGTCAGCCGTCGGTCGATCGCCATCTGCGTCATCTTCGCGTCCTGCACGCAGTGCGGCCATCCCCAGAGCACTTGACCCTCGCGCAGTTCGGCGATGCCGTCGTGCATGGGCTTCGGCAGCAGCATGATGTCGCACTCAGCGAGGAGCTGTTCGCGAGAACGCAGGCCGGCCACGAGCGGTCTCAGCGCGTCATCGGCGACGCCGAACCGCTGGCCGTAGCCCTCTTCGAGGAAGATCCTCTCGCGTACGTCCGGGGCGATCCTGTTGAGGTGGCCGGGGTGCAGCGGCAACCGGAACTCATTCTCCTTGTGCGAGGAGGCGAGCACTCCGAGACTCATCAAACTCATGTGGGGCGGCTCTTTTCCGGCCGGGCGCGTCGCGCTCCGGCATTGCCGTTCCCCGAGGGCGACGCCGAAACGGATGACGGCGTGCGAGGTGCGCTCGGTAGCGCCACCGTACTCCCATCTCGATGGTGGAGGGCGCGCTGGACGCTCGCGCGTGCGCGCGGAGGAGTCGCGGTTCCAGCTCTGCCCGGTCCGGGTGTTCAGACGATCGTTCCTGGTCACCGGGGCATGTGCGTCGTAGTGCACCGCGCCGTGGGACCCTCCGTCGAATCGAGCTGGGACGCGTGAATCAGGGGCGGCCCGTCACCCCGGATCCACGCGACAGATGTACGGCGGCGAGCCCGCACGGCGTCCGCGAGTCCGTGGGCTGCACGGGGGCGAAGTCGATGCCGTCGCCGACGCCGAACATCGACGGGACGGACACGCCGTGCCACGCCTGACGGGGATTCCCCGGCTGGGAGCGGGCTGCCGAAAGATCGACCCGAAGAACCTGGAATACCCAAGGGGGGTATATTGCTTCTTCGAACGAACATACCCCCCTCCGGTATAGGAGAACGCTGTGTCGACCCCTGCTGCACCACCCAGTCCGCGCCGCTGGACGGCGCTCGCCCTCATCGCCCTGGCCCAGTTCACGGTCATCATGGACACGTCCATCATTGGTGTGGCACTCCCCAAGATGCAGATCGACCTGGGCTTCTCCCAGGAGGACCTGTCCTGGGTGTTCAACGCCTACGTCATCGCCTTCGGCGGGCTGCTCCTGCTCGGCGGACGACTGTCCGATCTGTTCGGCGCCAGACGGATCTTCATCGCCGGCTGGACCGTCCTCGCCGGGGGCTCCCTGGTCGCCGGTCTCGCCCCCTCGGTCTGGACCGAACTGACGGGCCGCGCCCTCCAGGGCGTCGGCGCTGCGCTGATAGCCCCATCCGCCCTGACCCTGCTGATGATGCTCTTCGGCTCCCGCCCCAAGGAGCTGACCAAGGCGCTGGCCCTGTACGGCGCCGCGGCACCGGCCGGCGGCACCGCGGGGGTCTTCCTCGGCGGCGTCATCACCGAGTACGCCAGCTGGCCCTGGGTGTTCTACATCAACATCCCGATCGCCCTGATCGTGCTGGCCGCGGTCCCGAGCGTCATGCCCTCGGCCCCGGTACGCCGTGGCTCCATCGACCTCGCAGGAGCGGCCACCGTCACCGCGGGACTGGCCACCGCCGTCTTCGCCGTCGTCCGCGCCCCCGAAATCGGCTGGGGCTCAGCTCAGACCTGGCTCGTGCTGTTGGCCGGCGTGGCCCTGATCGGCGCGTTCATCGCCATCCAGTCCAAGCGCCGTGAGCCGCTGATGCGTCTGGGAATCTGGCGCGCACCCAATCTGGCCGGAGCGAACATCGCGCAGCTGCTGATGGCCGCCGCATGGATCCCGATGTGGTTCTTCCTCAACCTCTACCTCCAGCAGGTGCTGGGACTGGGCGCCTTCGCCTCCGGAGCGGCCCTGCTGCCCATGACGGTCGCCATCATGATCATGATGATCGTCCTGGCGCCCCGTCTGATGGCCCGTTTCGGCACCAAGCCGCTGATCGTCACGGGTCTGCTGGCCCTCGCCGCCGGCATGCTGTGGCTGTCCTTCGCCCGGGCGGACGGCACCTTCTGGGTCGACGTCCTGCCCGCCTCACTGCTGGCCGCCGTGGGCATGTCGCTGGCCTTCATCCCCTCCCTCGGCACCGCGCTGTCCAGCGCGCGTCCCGAGGAAGGCGGCCTCGCCTCCGGCATCGTCAACACCAGCTACCAGGTCGGATCCGCTCTCGGCCTGGCCGCGATGACAGCCGTGGCATCGGCGTACGGCGCCCGTGAACTCGGCGACCCCGGTGCGCTCACCGACGGGTTCTCCGCGGCCTTCCTCGGTGCAGCGGCCCTCGCCGCCGTCGGCGCACTCGCATCACTGCTCACCCTCCGCACCGCCCCCGACCGCAAGGAGCAGCCCGCCAGGGCGGACGCGGCCTGACAACCCGCGACCGTCGATCCCACCCTCACCCCAATGTGCCGTCTGGCCGGGCCACTTGCCCGACCAGACGGCATATGTGCTTCAGGAACTGGCCGCGGGCCCGCCGATACACCGGCTGCCCGGTCTGGGTGCCGCCACTCGATGAGGCGATCACCGTGCGCTGGCATATGCCACTGCAACACGATACTGCACAGAATTGAGCAGAATACTGCACAGCCAGCTCCCCGAGGCGACCGTCTCACTGGACACCTAGCAAGACCGCATAGCACATTTTGTCTTCCTTGACTGGTTATCCCGTTGTGGAGTTCAAGGATACGAAGAGAGGTTGCACAACTCTTGACAGGAATACTGCACGTGCGTGCACCATAACGCACATCACATTCGGTGCTCACACAATCGTGTGGAGGTCCTCGCTGTGACAGACAACAGAGTGCGCGCCCGGGAGAGACGGGCTCGCCGCTCCCCCCGGTCAAGAACCGCCCGTACAGCCGGGGGTGCGCTCCTCGCAACCGCACTGACCGTCACCCTTGCCGCTTGCAGCGGCACAGCCGACGAAGGCGCGACCAACACCAAGAAGGCCGGGAGCGGACCGTCCGGAACGCTGCGCTTCGGCACCAATCAACAGTTCAGCGACTGGGATCCGGTCACCAAGCAGAACAGCACCTTCACTTCGCTGGTCTATGAGTCGCTGCTCGGTATCGCCCCGGACGGCTTCACCCTCAAGCCCCAACTCGCCACCGAGTGGAAGCAGACCCCGCTACGGGTTGATTTCACGCTCCGCTCCGGAGTCCTCTTCCACGACGGCACCCCCTTCAACGCGGAGGCCGTCGTCAAGAACCTGGAGCGGGTGAAGAGCACTCCCAGTCAGTACCGGAACCAGCTCTCAGCCATCAAGTCGATCACAGCGGTCGACGACACCCACGTACGCATCGACCTCCTCAAACCGTCACCCAGCCTGGTCAACAATCTGGCGCGGTTCGCGATGTACATGATCTCCCCGAAGTCGCTGGAAGCGGGCGACTGGAAGACCACGGGCGTCGGTACGGGCCCATGGAAATTCGATGCGAAGGCGTCCACCAAGGGGTTGCGCACGGTCGTCACCGCCTTCGACAAGTACTACGACAAGAAGTCCGTCGGCCCCGCGCGCATCGAGGTCACCCAGATCAACGACCCCGACAGTCTCTACAACGCACTGAGCGCGGGACAGCTCGACGTCGTCTGGGCGAGCCCGCCGCTGGCGGAGCGTGCCGAGAAGGAAGGCTTCAAGTCCCTCTCGTTCCCGTCCGTGCTCTGGCACCTCCAGATGTACGACACGAAGACGGTGTTCAAGGACAAGAAGTTCCGGCAGGCGGTGTGTCACGCGATGAACCCGCAGGACTATCTGGATGCCGCGCTCGGTGGCAAGGGCAAGATCATGAACCAACGGATACCGGAGGGCCAGCCCGGTCACAACCCGTCGCTGAAGGGCTATCCCCACGATCTGGCGAAGGCCAAGAAGCTGATGTCCGAGCTCGGTGGCGGGAAGCGCTCGTTCACACTGATCAGCTATGACTCCCAGCGGACCGTCGCAGAGCTGTTCCGCAGCCATATGGCGAAGGTCGGGGTCGACGTGAAGCTCGAACTGCCCAACTTCGCGCAGTTCTTGAGCACGTTCCAGAGCGGTGAGTACCCGGCATCGATCCTCTCCGACGGCTCGCGCTCCGGCGCCGACGACTACTACAACCGCAAGTTCGCTCCTGACGCCGCGGGCAACCCGCTGAGAATCCCCTATCCGCAGGTCGCAGCAGCCGCCGCAGAAGGATTGGCCGCCAAGACACCCCAGGCACAGGACGCCGCCTGGCAGAAGATGTCGAAGATCATCGACGAAGAGGCCCTGGACTGCGCCTACTTCGACTACTCAGGATTCTGGGCCTACAACCCGAAGAAGATCCAGAACATCGTCTCCACCACCGGTGACGTGGCCGTGTTCCGCTACAAGGAAGCCAGGCCCCAGGGCTGACCGAGTTCAGCCCCACACCGTCGAGGCTGTCCGACCTCGGCGCCGCGCTCGCAGTTCACTCCGGACCCACCCGGGTGTCCCCCGCGCCGCCCCTTCCGGGCCTCCTGCTCGCATCCCCACAACAGCCGTGGGACCACCGAGTTCGCACACCTGTTGTCGCCAGACCACTCGTCCCCGCGCACGACCTGCGCAGATCTGCGTGCCGCCATCCTCTCTCCCAGGGAGTCAACCATGTCCGAAGCCAACGCCAACGAGCCCAAACTGCTCATCAAAGGCGCGACCGTCCTCACCATGGACCCAACCCTCGGTGATCTCACCACCGGTGACATCCTGATCGTCGGCGACCGCATCGCCGCCGTTGAATCCGAGCTGGTCGACCCGGACGCCGAGGTGATCGATGCCCGCGGGATGATCGCCATCCCCGGTCTGATCGACACTCATATGCACGCCTGGCAGACGCCCTTGAAGGGGCTGCACGCGACCGGTTGGACCTTCGACGAGTACCAGGCCCGCGTCTTCTACCTACGGGAACACTTCGGAGTCGAGGACATCCACGACGCCACCCTCGCGGGCTCCATCGAGATGCTCGACGCAGGAGTCACCGGCGTCCTCGACTTCTGCCACAACGTGATGTCGCCCGAGCACGCCGATTCAGCCCTGCGCGCCCACCGCGCCACCGGGCAGCGCACCCTGTGGGCCTACGGCATGCTCGGCAGCTTCGATGCCTCGCCGGGAGACCAAGCCTGGCGGATCGACCACATCCGCGCGCTCCGCAAGGAGACCGGTGACGACGGGCTGTTGCGCGTCGGCATGGCACTGGCCTCGATCGAGCGCAGCAGCATGGATCAGATAGCCAAGGAGATCGGGCTCGCCCGTGAGCTGGGCATGCAGATGACCGTGCACCAGAACCCGGCCGGTCAGATCCGTGCCCTGCACGACGCCGGGCTGCTGGGGGCCGACATCGTCCCGGCACACGGCAACGCCGCCGACAACGAGGAACTGGAGATGATCGCGGCCTGCGGCGGCGGCATCTCCTTCACCCCCGAGTGCGAGTTCGCCGGTGGCCGTTCCATGACCGTCCTGAACCGGGCCCACCGGGCCGGGGTGGCCTCCAGCCTCGGCGTCGACACCCCGGCCCGGGTGCCGATCGACCTGTTCAACGCCATGCGCCTCACGTTCATGCTGATGCGCAGCGTCGACGCATTCGACGAGCGCGAGGCCGGCCGCTACCCGTTGGTCCGACGCCCCGGAACCCCGATGGTCGAGCCGCGTCACATGTTGGAGTACGCCACCGTGAACGCGGCACGCGCCATCGGGCTCGGCGACGACCTCGGCCGGCTCGCCCCCCGGCAGCTCGCCGACGTCGTCCTGATCAACCCGGAGCCGTACGGGGTCTCCCTGGGCGATCCCGCCAACCATGTGGTCCTGCGGACACAACCCCGTGATGTGGACACGGTCATCGTCGGCGGGGTCATCCGCAAGCGGGACGGCAAACTGACGGACCTGGACCGTGTCGAGGCAGGCGCCGCAACCCGCAGGGTCCGTGAGCGGATCTTCGCCGCAGCGGAGTCCTCGGCATAGTGCGCCGGTACATGAGGTAGGTTCACCGTCCCCAACGGGGTTGGTCATCGCGCGGGTTCGCCACCGGCTCGGTCCTCGCTGCCATCCGGCCCGGTCATGGCCTGCGATGCCGACGGGACGGTTCAGAAGGGCACGACGCTTCGGGCAGTGGGCTCCCACTCCGAGGCCCGCCTCGGTCACAGGACCACGTTCCTGCTGGGCACCGGCCCGACAGGAACGTGGTCCCGCCCCGGACGGCAGGGAACGGTGGCCGAGCCGGTGGGGCGCGAGCTCAGCCCCGCAGTTCCAACTCGGGATATCCGGCACCATCGGCACCAGCGAAGTAGCTTCCGCCGAGGTCGCCGGCGTGGCTGCGCTTCGACACGATGGTCACGACGCGGTACGTGCCGGCGTCCAGCGGCGGGAGGGTGTAGTTCAGACCCACCTTCGTGATCACACCGCGTCCGCCCTTGATGCCGTTGACCTTCACGATCTCGCCGGACGGTCCGCTCACCCGTCCCACGAGCGCGATGTCCTGGCTTCGGTTCTGCCCGGTGTTGTGAATGACCAGGCGCTGCTTGACCAGTTGTCCCGGCTCGGACCCGCCCGTGACCCTGCCGGTGAACTGGAGGCTACCGCTGGGCCCGGGGACCGGGGCCGCCGCCTCGTTCACCGTGTTCAGCTTCAGGATGTTGTTGAAGTAGAACGTGTCCTGGTACACCCGGTTGTCGTACGGCCCCTCGCTGACCTCGAAGTTCGAGCCGAGGAGCGTCCCACCGCCATCGCTTCCGACCTTCGCTTCGACGGTCACACGCTTGGCCTCCCCGGGCGCTATCGGGTCCATGCGGACGGAGCCCCGGATGGGAAGGCCGTTGTAGGTCCGATCGGTGGAGCCTGCCGGCAGCCGCACGTCCAGATACGGCGCCGCGGCCTCCGAACCGTTGTTGGTGACGGTCAGACGGTAGATGACCTTGGTGCCGGGGATCGCCCGGTCCGGCGCGAAACCCGTGATGTTCATGTCGGTGGTCGGCAGGTGCGGCAGGGTGGCGCCGGCATGGGCCGCGCCCGCCGGGGCCACGAGGGCGGCGGCTCCCAGTGCGGTGACGACGGCGGCGGAAGCGAGGCGTCTCATGGATGATCTCCTGTTCGGTCGAACATGCGGGACGGCCGACCCCTGGGGAAGGGCCGGAGCCCGCCCGTTCGGTGTCCTGCGCGGTGATCACATCTTGTTCCGCCGCCTCGTGCGTGGCGATTACCCCAGAGGTAATCGCCGTTGACGAATCCACCGAGCAGGTCGAGCGCGCGTGCCACCCCGAGTTCCCCACCGTACGTATCGACGCACGTCACAACCCGCCCCGGGCTGGTGGGGGAAGCCCTCGGCCGCCCACCCGTACAGGCGTACACAAATGGGATCGACGCGGCCGTGCGCGGGGCGGTAGTTGGTTTCCCCGGTGCCTTCTCCCGCTGTGCCGTTCTACGCCGTCTTCTTGAGTGAGGTGAGGTGGGCGAAGACGACGACGTTGGCGGAGTATCCGGTCTTCTTGTTGAAACGGCCGCCGCACGTCAGCAGTCGGAGCTCTGGACGCGTGGTCGATCCGTACACCTTGTCGTTGGGAAACTCGCTCTTCTTGTAGGTCTTGACGTCGTCGACGGTGAACACCGCGGTCTGCCGGTCCGCGCGTGCGACGTTCACGGTGTCGCCACGCCTCAGGGCGTTGAGGTTGAGGAAGATGGCGGGTCCCGTCCTGGTGTCCCGGTGGCCGACGATCAGGGCCGTTCCCGCCTCTCCCGGGGAGGGGCCGCTCTGGTACCAGCCCGCGAGCTTCGGCTTGCTCAGCGGGGGTGCGCCGAGCCGGCCCTTGGCATCGAGCCCGACGCCGATGAGCGGTGCCTCGATCACGATGGCGGGGACGGCCAACTTCACGGGTCGGGAGGACGGCAGCGGTGTGTGGGACGCCGGGACATTCTTCGGCGGTGGTTGCGGGGCCCTGCGGAAGGGCGGCGGCGCGCCGCCCGCAGCGTCGGAGCTGCGGGCGGCGGTGGGGGGCGGCGGCGCGGGTGAGTCTCCGCTCGCCCAGACGACGCCCGTCACCAGGGAGGAGACCGCGCACAACGTCATGGTGAGACGGCATGCGCGGCTCGGTCCCCGACGCCGCGGCCGGCAGAGGTTGCTATGCCTCGCCACGGGAGCGGCGGCGTGCTGCCCTGCGGGCGATGACCAGCCCGGCGACGCCGGCCGCGCCGACTGCCAGGGCCGTGGTGGTTCCGGTGTGGGAGGTGCTTGACGAGGCGGCGTTCTCCATTACGGGTACGCCCCCTCCACCCGCGGGTACGGGACCGGACGGCTTCTCGTAGGTTGCCTCGGCCTTCGTCGTCTCGGTCTTCGTCGTCTCGGCCTGGGTTGACTCGGCCTTCTTGCTCTCGTCGCAGTGGACCACGAAGGTCTTCTGCTTGGTCACGCCGCTGGGTGCCGTCCACTGCAGTTGGTACGTGCCGTTGGGGAGGATGTACTGGCCGCTGCGGGCCTCGCCCCGCGAGAGAGCCAGGTTCCCCGTCAGGCTGTCGCCCGGAGGGGTCGTGGGCGGGCGGGAGGTGATCGTCCAGGCGATCGAGGGGAGCGTTTCGAAGTCGTCCGCGACGATTTTGAACTTGCAGACTGCATCGGCGCGTTGGCTGGCGCCCCAGGAGGAGGGAGAGGACAGGACGGTGAGGTCGCCGCTGTCCCCCGGGGCTGCGAATGCGGCGGAAGCCCCGGCCAGGGTGAAACCGGCGGCGAGCGCGACGGCCACCGCGGTACCCGTGCGGGAGCGGACGGAAGCGGGGATGGGCATGCTGGCTCCTTCAAGCCGAGATGATTGTCGTACTAATCACGTGACCGTCCAAGAGATGCATGAGCTGTCAGAAAGCGTGGCGTGAAACGCCGGCGAGATGGCAGAAATCCCCTGACTAGCGGACAGACGAACACCGGTCGCCCAGAACCGTCCCGATCACCCAGGCGGCGCCGCACAGCACGCCGGATCGAGCAGGGGTCCATGACACTGCTGCCGGTCACACCGCCATGCCGACGGTTCCCTCCGGCCCCGGACGAACCTGGCGCAGGAAGCCGGCGCAGGTCGCTCCGGATGGTTCGACTCGGTGCGGCGCGTACGAGGGGTCGCACCCGGGCCGCCCGGTGGCTCCCACCCTCGGTGAAGCGGACACGGCCGAGGTCAGGTAGCGACCACACGGTCGCCATGGCCCGCGCATGTACCCGGTCCGCGGGCGACGCCACGCGGGAACAGCGCGGACACGGTCCCCTGCCCCGGCCTTCGCCGACTCCCCCGGGGCCGCCAAGAGCGTTCCGGTTCACCTGGGTCGACGGGGGCTGTTGGGTCGGGTGTCACGGGCGCTTGAGGTAGTTCGGGCAGCCATGGTCGAGTGATACGGGTTGAGGGCGTTGTCCGTACTGATGGGGCATCGATTCGCTATCGAGCGGAAATTGCCGTCAGCACCTCCCCTGAGGATATTGTTATGCAAAGTCCGACGTTGCAAACAGAAGCAGATTGCTGGCAGGGTAGAGGCTCTGTGAAGAGCGGGAGCATGACCGGAGTGAAGCAATGCAGGGAGGTATCGGCCTTGTTCGACGTGGTGCCGCGTGAAGACGTGGTAGCGGCGTCCCTGTTCCGGGCCGGTCCCGCGGTTGTCGGGGCGTACGTCCCTACTGCAACGCGACCGGGTGTCCGGTCGGGACATGGCGATCAGGGTGCACTCCCGGTACGACCGGCCGGTGCGGACCGGTGTCGGCTCGTCCGTGAGGACGGAGATGCCCCGGTGGCCGTGCGACCCGGCTCGTGTGGCACTCCCCCGGTTCGGAAGGGGTCGAGGGCAGTCCGGTGACCGAAGTTGACGGAAAGCCTGCCACAGCCCGCAACAACTCCGCCTCTCTGCGGCGGGCGCTGACGATCCTGCTCCATCTGGGAGAGGACGGCCGCGGGCGGGGCGCCACGCTCACGGAACTCACCTCGGGCCTGAGCATGAACAAGAGCACGGTGCTGCGTCTGCTGGCACCCCTGTGCGAGGTGCGGCTGATCGAGCAGGACATGCGGACCGGCCGCTACCGGCTCGGATCGCGGACCGCGCAGTTGGGCCATGTGTATCTGGACGGTCTGGACCTGCGGGACACGGCCCATGACGTGCTGGAGCGATTGGTGTCCGACACGGGCGAGACGTCGTATCTGGTGATCCCCGATCTGCCGGACGTCGTCTATGTGGACAAGATCGAGAGTCCGCAGGCGGTGCGGATGCACTCCCCCGTCGGAAGCCGTAGGCCGGCCTACTGCACCGGTGTGGGCAAGGCCCTGCTGGCCCACACCGACGTCGAAGCGGTGGACGCGGCACTCGCGCACGGCATGCCCCGGCGCACCCCGCACACCCTCGCCACTCCCGAGGCGCTGCACACCGACCTGGCCGTGATCCGCTCGCGCGGCTATGCGGTGGACGACATGGAGAACGAGCCGGACGTACGTTGCGTCGCGGCACCGGTGTTCGACCACGCGGGCGCTGCGGTCTGCGCGGTCAGTGTGTCGGGGCCCGCCACCCGCATCACTACCGAGCGGGTCCCCGTACTCGGATCACTGGTGTCCGCTGCCGCAGCTGAGATCTCGCAGAGGCTCGGAGCGGCCCGCTGAGCGTCGTGTCGACGCCCTACCGGCCGCTCCCCTGCCTCCGCGCGTAGGGTCAGGGCGTCGGATCAGGAAACCCTTCGCGCGATGCGATCGTGATAGCGCAGGGCCGAGACAGTGCCGTCGGGCTCTCGGACGAACGAGGCCGCGTCGCCGAGCGGGCTGCCGTCGGGCCCCAGCGCAACAAGGGTGTCCGGCGGGGACAACACCAGGCGGTCGGGGGAATCGAGCGCTATGACGTACTGGTTCGGCCCCGCTGGCGCCTGGTTCGCGATGACCCTCATCTCCCCGTCGAACCGGCCCCTAACGAGGGTGATCGTGCCGTAGAAGCCGCAGTCGTAGGTCCCGTCCAGGGCATCGGCCAACTCAGGGCTGACCGGACTCACAGCGCGAGCGGGTGTTTCCCCGAACGCCTCGGTGAGGATCAGCTGCTCGATGTCCTCGGCCACGCCCCATCCGTCCAGCGAGTTCGTCAGAACGGTGTAGGCGAGCTCGCGAGAAGGGATCAGGACCAGACGGGACGCATAGCCGATGGTGAGCCCGTCGTGGGACATGGTGGGGCTGCCCGCGCGGTCTTCGAGCATCCAGGCGAGCCCGATGTCACGGCCCGCGCTCCCGCGATGGGCCTGGATCCGGAAGAGTCCGCTGGGTGCCGCGGGTGAGGTGACGTGGGACGCGTAACGCATGAGGTCGCGTGCCGTGCTGAGGACACCGCCGCCGGGCACGTCCCAGCCCGGGAGCTGCCAGTGCCGCTGCCACCCCTGGTCGATGAGCAGGGTGGGACGGCCTTCGGCGTCGCGGCCGTGCGGTGCGGCAACCCGACGGGTCACCACCTGGTCGGCACTGGTGAACGTGCCCGACATGCCGGCCGGGTCGAGGACCTCGTCCTGGAGAACGTCCGTGTAGTGGCGACCGGTGACGCGTTCCACCACGGCGGCGGCCACCATGATGCCCGGACCGCTGTAGGAGTAGTCCGTCCCCGGAGCGAACAGCAGCGGTCGACGGACGAAGTGCACCAGTGACGCCTGGACGGAGTCGTCCGCGTGGTCGGCGAGCAGGTTCGGGGCATCGGCGATCATGTTCTGCGCATCGATGCCCGAGGTGTGGGTGATCAGGTGCCGCAGTGTGATCCGCTCGTCGATGCCGGCCCCGGGGAACAGCGGCGCCACGGGGCCGTCCAGTTCTACCTGACCACGGTCGACGAGGCGCCCGATGATGAATCCGAGCAGGGTCTTGGAGATCGAGCCGACCTGGAAGATCGTGTCGGGATCCACCGGGAGGTTGTGTGCGGTGTTGGTGCTGCCGTAGCCGAGCAGGGTGGTCTCGCCGCCGGCCAGGATGCCCACCGCGGCACCCGGCACCCCGTGCCGGGAGAGGATTTCGGGGACGTGGTCGTCGAGGAGGGTGGTGAAGTCGGACACGGTGATGTCTCTCCTGCGAGGTGCTGGTCGCGGGCCGGGAGTCAGGCGCCGGCCGCGGTACGGGTGTGAGGGTCGAGCCGGTCGCGCAGGACGTCGCCGAGCAGGTTGAACGCGAGGACGAGGACCACGAACGCGATCGACGGGAACGCCACGACCCAGGGATCGGTGAGCAGGTACTGCTGGGACGACGAGATCATGCTGCCGTAGTCGGCGTCGGGCGGACGGACGCCGAAGCCGAGGAAGCTCAGTGCCGCGTAAGCCCCTTCCGCGGTGGAGAGGTTGATCGCGGTCATGATGACGAGCGGGGAGGCGATGTTGGGCAGGATGTGTCGGAACACGATCCACAGCCTGCCGCGTCCGCACAACCGGGCGGCGTCGACGAAAGCGCGCTGTGCGATCTCGATCGTCGAGCCTCGGGCGATACGGGCGAAGCGTGGGATGGTCACGATGCCGATGGCAAGCGAGGCGTTGATCAGACCGCTTCCCATCATCGCGATCACAAGGATGGCGAGGAGGTACTCGGGGATCGCGAACAACAGATCGACGAGTCGGGACAGCACACCGTCCCAGAGGCGCCCGAGGAAGCCGGCCGCGATCCCGATCGTGGTACCGATCAACAGCGCGAACAGCACCGCGTAGGTCGCGGACAGCAGGGCGGGGCGGGCTGCGGCGATGATCCGCGAGAACTGGTCGCGTCCCAACGCATCGGTCCCCAGCCAGTGGTCCGACGACGGTGAGGACAACCGTGGACCGGCGTTGACCTCGTTCGGTCCGTACGGCACGAGGAACAGGCCGAAGGCCGCCAGGAAGATGTAGCCGAGGATGAGGAAGACGGCGATGTTGGCGACGATGCCGCGCAGCGGCCAGCGGAAGGAGCGCTTTCGCACGGGAGGTGGTGTGGTGGTCGGGGAAGGGCGGGGATGAGCCGAGATGGTCACGCTGACTCCCGTTTCCTAGGTGTGGATGATGCGTCGGTCGACGAACGGCAGCGCGATGTCGACGAGCAGGTTGCCGAGGATGAAGGTGCCGGCGATGACGAGCGCTTGCGCGGTGAGTTGGGAGAAGTCCCGGTTCGAGATGGAGTCGAGTACTCCGCGCCCCAGTCCTGGCAGGCTGAAGATCTCCTCGACGATGAACAGGCCGCCGACGAGGAACCCGAAGATGAATCCGATCAGGGTGAGCACCGGGGGCAGGGCGGCGCGGAGGGCGTAGACATAGCGGATGCGCCACTCCGCGATGCCATTGGTGCGTGCCGTGGTGATGTGTGGCTGGGCGAGGACCTCGATCATCGACGAGCGGGTCATCTGTGCCACGAGCGGCGCGGTGGGGATGCCGACCGCGAGTGCCGGGAGCAGCATGGTCTGGAGGTTTCCGACGGCGCTCTCGGAGAACGGGATGTAGCTCGCCGAGTACAGGTTCGTCAGGTACTGCGCCGCCAGGTAGAGGGCGGCTGAGCCGGAGACGAATCCGGGAAAGGCGAACACGATGAGCAGGGGGATGCGGATGCCCCAGTCGATGCCCTTGCCCGAGTGGGTGGCGGCGACGACTCCGACCGGGAGCCCGATGGCGACCGCGATGACCAGCCCGATGAGCGCAAGTTCCAGGGAGATCGGCGCTTGTTGGGCTATCACGTCGAGGTTGTTCTGACCTGAGATGGGTGACACTCCGAAGTCGCCGCGAAGGGCGCCCCAGAGCCAGTCCAGGTACTGGCGGAAGATGGGCTGGTCCAGCCCGAGGTCGCGTTCGATGGCGGCGATGGTCTCGGGAGACGCCTTGGCCCCGGCGATCACCGATGCGGCGCTGCCCGGTACGAGGCCGCGGCCCGCGAAGAACACCAGTGCCGAGAGCGCCAACAGGACACCGGCGGCGCCGGTGAGCTTCTTGGCCAGGTAGAGGATCACAGCTCTCCTCCGATTTCTGCCGCGCCAGTGGTGACGGCGCCGGTGTGTGAGGCCGGGTTCAGTGTGAGTTCACCGGGTCGGTGGCAGCGCACCCGGTGGCCGTTGGACACTTCCGTCAGTTCGGGGGCGACTTGGACGCACCTCTCGTCGGCGATCGGGCAGCGCGGTGCGAAGCGACAGCCCGGCGGGGGGTTGACCGCGCTCGGCGGCTCCCCTCGCAGAACGATGCGCTCAATGCCCTCCTCGCCTTGGAAGATGCCGGGTTCGGTCGAGCGGAGGGCGACGGCGTACGGATGGAGCAGCCCCCGGTCGAACGCCTCGGACGGTGCTTCCTCCACGATCTGTCCGAGGTACATGACCGCCATCGAGTGGCTGACCTGTCGCACTGCGCGCAGGTCGTGCGAGATGAACACGTACGCGGTGCCGGTTTCGCGCTGGAGCCGTTCCAGCAGGTCGAGCACCTGGGCCTGGAGCGAGGCGTCCAGTGAGCTCACCGCTTCGTCGAGCAGGATGAGATCGGGGCGGGCGATCAGCGCACGTGCGATGCACACGCGCTGTTGTTGGCCGCCGGACAACTGGTGGGGGTAGCGGGAGCCGAGTTCGAGTGGCAGACCGACCGAGGCGAAGGCTTCGTCGATGCGCCGCTCCCGTTCGTCCTTCGCGACGCCGCCGAGTGCCTCGGCGACGCTGGCCCGTGCGGTCATACGGGGGTCCAGTGCGCTGGCGGGGTCCTGGAAGACCGCCTGCACCTTGCCGTTGGCTCCGGCGGTGATGTCGCGGAGTTCGGTGCCGACCCGTACCGAACCCGATGTCGGTGTGTCGAGCCCGGTGATCAGTCGCCCGAGTGTGGACTTTCCACACCCCGACTCGCCGACCAGACCGAGGGTGCGTCCGGCCCGCAGTCGCACGCTGATGCCGTCCACCGCGTGGACCTGGGGGCGTTCGCCCCGCAGGCTGGTGCGTCGCATCCGGAAGTGTTTGAACGCCTCGTGGACATCGAGCACCACGTCCTGCCGGTCCGCGGTTGCCTCGGGCAGTGTCTGCTTCCCGGTCATGTCACCATCTCGCTCGGTCTGGCACCGTCACCGTCACCGTCACCGTCACCCGCGACCCTGCCGCGGGCTGCGGCGATGAGGGAGCGGGTGTAGGGGTGGGTGGGGCGGGTCAGCACTTCGGACGCCGCACCCCTCTCGACGATCTCGCCGCCGTACATCACCATCACGGTGGTGCACAGTTCGGCGACCACACCGATGTCGTGCGAGATCAGCAGGAGGGTCATGTCCGCCTCGGCCACCCGCTCCCGCAGCAGTTCGACGACCTGCGCCTGGACGGTGACGTCCAGAGCGGTGGTGGGTTCGTCGGCGATCAGCAGGTCGGGGCGGTTGAGCAGCGCCATGGCGATCATGACCCGCTGTCGCATGCCTCCCGACAACTCGTGCGGGTAGTTGCGCCGCTTGACCGCCGCATCACCGATGCCGACCCGGTGCAGTGCCTCCTCGACGATCTCCGTTCGCTCCTGACGGCTGAGCGAGCGGTGTGCGGACAGGACATCGGACATCTGGCGCCCGATGGTGAAGACCGGGTTGAGGTTTCCCAGTGGGTCCTGGGGAACGCGTGACATCCGGGTGCTGCGCAGGCCCCGGAGTTCGGAGGGCTTGAGGGCGGTCAGATCGTGGCCGTCGAGGTCGACGCGTCCCGTGACCGCGGCCGAGGCCGGCAGCAGCCGCAGAACGGCCGCCGCCAGCGTCGACTTCCCGGACCCCGACTCGCCCACCAGCCCGACACGATCGCCGGGGCGGAGGACGAAGGAGACGTCGTTCACCGCGGGTGGTTGGGTCCGGCCGTAGCGCACGGTGAGTCCTTCGATCACGAGCAGCGGGTCCTGTGCGCCCGCCGCGCGGGTCGCGCCGCCGGGGGCGCGACCCGCTACCGGGGTGCTAGCCACGGCTCACCCGGGCCAGGAACGCCCGACTCTGACTGGCCGGCAGATCGACTCCGGTCAGCCCCTTCTGGTGGGCGACCAGCAGGTTGGTGGCGAGCAGTGTGACGGTGGGGTAGACGTTCTCGGCCTCCCACTGTTGTACGGCGACGAGCGCCTTCTCGTAGGCGGTCGGGTCGGCGGCGCGCAGGGCGTCGTCGAGCAGCTTCTTCAGCTCCGGCGGGACCGGTCCCTGGCGTCCTTCGGCCGGGGCCACGTACTGGTACGGGTTCGAGTAGTAGGACTGGGCGTTCCAGCTGAGGGCGTACTTGGCCTTGACCAGCCGGTCGCCCCATGAACCGCCTTCCAGCGGCTCAAGCTTGATCTTGATGCCGACCTTCGCCAACTGGGCCTGGACGGCGGCCATCAGGTCGTTGGTGCCGGGGTCGTAGGCGGCGATGTACATCAGTGAGGTGGAGAAGCCCTTGGGGAAGCCGGCTTCCTTGAGGAGCTGCTTGGCCTTGGCGAGGTCCGGTGTCGAGTTCGGCACCTCGGCGGGCTTGGGGGCCCAGGCGTTGCTCTCGGGTATGTACACGCTGGGTCGGGCGCCGCCACCGCTGTACGCCTGCTCGGCGAGGGCGTTGCGGTCGAGCGCCAGGGCGAGTGCCTGACGGACCTTCACATTGTCGAGGGGCTTGGTGAGGTTGTTGACCTGGAGGAAGATCGTGGAGTCCGTCGGAACGTTCTTGACCTCCACCTTGTCGGAGCCGGCCAGGGACTTCCCACTCGATGCGGCGGTGAAGATCAGGTCGACCGCACCGGCCTGGAGGTTGTTGACCTGTGTCGAGGCGCCCGGGACGTAGACCACCTTGAGCTGCCCGGACTTCGTCTTCTCGCCCCAGTAGTCGTCGAACCGCTTCAGCTTCAACTCGCTGTTGGGGCGGTACGAGTCCTGCTTCCACGGCCCGGTGCCGACCATGCGGGTCGCCATGTTGTCCGAGGTGGCGGCCTTCTTGCTCATCACGGCACAGCCCCACACCAGAGGGTTCGCCATGTTGCTGACGAATCCGGCATCGGGACGGGTGAGGTGGAAGACGACGGCCGAGTCGCCGGACGCGACGGCCTTGTCGAACGTGGGGAACAGCTCCTTGGCGATCCCGTCAGGACTCTTCTTCAACCGGTCGAACGTGTAGGCCACGTCGGCGCTGGTCAGCTTCTCGCCGTTTTGGAATGTGACGTCCTTCCTGAGGTCGAAGGTGTAGGTGAGCCCGTCGGGAGACCGCTTGTAGCCGGTGGCCAGCTCCGGCTCGATCTTCCCTTCGGGGGTGGTGGTCATCAGGCACTGGTAGGACAGCTGCCAGGCGAACCGGTCGGCGTAGAGCGCCGAGCCCTGCGGGTCGAGCGTCGAGGGTGCCGCGGTCTCGGCCACGGTGATGCCCTTGGAGGAGGACCCTCCGCTAGGCGGCGGGGAGCAGCCCGCTGCGACCGCGGCAGTCGCACAGGCCGCGAGGGCCGCTGCTGAGCGGAAGGCATAGCCGTGTTGCTTCTTCATCTGAACCTCTTCTGAAAGGGTCTGCGTCTTTCCGGTCCGGCCGCACAGCCTTTGACGGATCGCAAGACATGAGGTCTGCAATGCAATCCAGCGGAATGCATTGCAGAATGCTGACCGACGCTTCATAGTGCTGTCAAGGCTCGGTTCGAACACGAAGGAGGCGTATCGACGACACCCTCCGCAGCCCCGACACCCAGGGAGGAACGCAGAGTTCCGCCGTCCTCCCGCGCGGGTGATTCCGGGCGGAGCCCCGGCCTCAACGCACCGTTCCCGCAGGGCGGTCCCGCCTCGCGACGGCAGATCCCACCACCACTCCCGCAAGGGCTCCGGCCATTGCTCCCGGAGCGGTGGCCAGGCAGTTCTGCGTCGTACGGGGAAGCGGTCGAGCATCCAACGGGGTGCGTACGCCATCGGATCACCCCGGGTGCGCCAACGAACCACGAACACACAACGACATCGAAGCGCGGTGCCAGGGGAGGGAACCCGACAGCACAACCGAACCGACTCGCGCGTGCATCGGCGGCGGACCCGCACGGTGACCACGCGCCCGGGAGATCCATCACAACGCCATCAGCGATGCCCGCTCGCGGACATCGGCGCACCGACACACGCACCGGGGGCACCCCGGAGGAGAGGACCACCCAGGATGAGCCCGGACCTGAACCCCGCCCCGGGACCTCGCAACAATTCGGCTTCCCTGCGGCGAGCCGTCTCCATCCTTCTACAGCTGGGAGAGTCGACCGACGGAAGCGGGTACTCACTCGCGGAGCTCTGCCGGGAACTGGACCTCAACAAGAGCACATCGCTCCGTCTGCTCCAGCCGCTCCTCGAAGCCCGCCTGGTCGAACACCTCCCATCGGGGCGCTATCGCCTCGGCTGGCGCATAGCCCAGTTGGGCAGGGCCTATCTCGCGGGCCTGGACCTCCCGCGCGGCATGCATGACGTCCTTCAGAAGCTCGCGTCGCAAACCAGTGAGACCGTTCACCTCGTGGTCGCCGACTACCCGAACATCGTCTACATCCACAAAGTGGACACCCCACACCCGGTGCGCATGTTCTCGCGCATCGGGAACAGCGCGCCCGCCTACTGCACCAGCGTCGGCAAGGCGATGCTGGCCCACGCCGGCCCGGAGACGATCGAGCTGGTGATCGCCAACGGGATGCCGGCACACACACCGCGTACGATCACGACGCCCGAGCAGCTGAGAGCCGCCCTCAGCGAGATCAGGCAACAGGGCTACGCGGTCGACGACATCGAGCACGAGGAGGGCATCAGGTGCGTCGCGGCGCCGGTCTTCGACCACGCGGGGGCATGTACGACCGCCATCAGCGTCTCGGCACCCGCGGAGCGACTCCCCGCCGAGAACCTTTCAGAGTTGGCGCCCCTGGTGATCGCTGCCGCGAATGAGATCTCCACCCGACTGGGAGCGAGCCGGTGAACCCTGCCCCTCGGGTGACCGGGCAGGGTTCGCCCGCTTGAGGTGAAGCCGACGCCCTCAGGAACTCCGCCCACATGACAGGAGCCTGCGGCCACTTCGTGCTCGCTGAACGGCGATGCCAGAGCGCCGAGTGGTCGCAGGGCTCCTTTGGTGTGTCCGGAGCATGTTCGGTCTCCGGCGGAGGGCACGCGCCGTCCCACTGTCATCGAGCCTCCGACTCACACCAAGACGTCACGCCATACGCCACGCGTTGCCGAGACCGTGTCCTTCAGGTCGCCTCGCTCACCCGACTTCGACGATCACGAGGGCACCGTTGCCCCCGAGACACGGGTACGGCCGAGACTGGCCCGAGATGGGCTCGCGAACGCCACTCGGGGCCGACGCACGATGTCCTGAGTCGGGCGGTCCGGCTTGGCGCCACCTGGCACCAGTCGTCGCCAAGCAGCGGCGATTCGGGCTTCTGAGCATGCGCGGCCATGCGTGGTGCCATTCAGAACCAGCTCAGCCTTCCAACGTTTTCGCAGATCAGAGCCTCTGCCTTGGGGATCGGTACGGTGATTTCACCTGACGGCTAGCGCATAGGGCCATAGTGATGCCATTATGGCGCCATGGACCTCACCCCGTATGTCGACACCCTCCGCCGCGAACT
The DNA here is from genome assembly GCF_042753785.1 of Streptomyces sp. NPDC059256. Lineage (NCBI taxonomy): Bacteria > Bacillati > Actinomycetota > Actinomycetes > Kitasatosporales > Streptomycetaceae > Streptomyces > Streptomyces sp. NPDC059256. Next base: position 65,285 of record NZ_JBHYZO010000018.1, read on the forward strand.
CGCGGTGGCCGCTGAAGCCGGCGGCGACGAAGCTCGCGAGCTGGCCGAAAGGCTCACCGCCCCCCTGGAGTCGGCGACTCGGTTGATCATGCTCGATGTGCTCTCCGCAGCCATGGGCGAGGTCACCCGCGAGCTCGCCCCCGGGTCGGTCGACGTACGGCTGCGAGGGCTCGATCCCGACTTCGTGGTGACACCGCCCCCCACGGGCGGCGCGCAGAGGGAGCAGACCCCGCCCGTCGAACCGTTCACGCCCATGCCTCCCGCTCCGGCCGACGGCGACGAGGGCGGCACCGCCCGCGTCAATCTACGGCTGCCCGCCCATCTCAAGGCCCGCGCCGAGGAGGCCGCTACCCGCGAGGGACTGTCGGTCAACGCCTGGCTGGTCCGAGCGGTGTCGGCGGCGGTCGAAGGTGGCACCCGGCCGCGCCCGACCGAGAAGACCCAGATCGTCGGGCAGAGCTACACGGGCTGGGTGCGCTGACAGGACTCCGAAGACACGACTTGGACCCACCTGCGCCGCCTTCACCAACACCACGTCCCACCAGCGGGGACGCCCCAATGACCCAAGAGGACGGGACAGCCATGCCTTCTTTTGACACTCCCGAACCGATCTCCACCACCGCGCACGTGGAGTCCGGTTCGATCCAGTTCACCGCGGGCGACCGACGTGAGACCGTCGTCGAAGTCCGGCCCCGAGACCCCAAGAAGGACCTCGACGTGCGGACGGCCGACCAGACCGAGGTCACGTACGCGAGCGGTGCACTGACCGTCAGGACGCCCAAATCCAATCTCTTCGGCCGCACCGGCACCGTCGATGTGACGGTCGAACTCCCCACGGGCTCGCGCATCGCCCTGACCGGAGCCTGGGTCCAGGTGCTCGGTGAGGGCCGGCTCGGCGATGTACGTGTGAAGACCTCGTCAGGCGATGTCCGGCTCGACGCGACCGGGCCGCTCCAGCTCACCGCTTCGCACGGCTCGATCACCGTGGACCGGATCGAGGGCATGGCCGAGATCACCACCAGCTCCGGGAGCCTGCGCGTCGGTCTCGTCGACGGCCCGGCGGTCCTGAAGAACTCGCACGGCACCACGACCGTCGGGGTCGCGACCGGCGAGCTGCGGGTGAGTGGCGCCAACGGCGACATCGAGATCCGGCGTGCCGAGGCATCGGTCACCGCCACCACCGCCCACGGCGCCCTCCGGGTGGACGATGTGGCCGGCGGAACCGTTCAGTTGGAGACCAACTACGGCAGCATCGACGTCGGCATCCGCGAGGGTACGGCCGCTTGGCTCGACCTCCACTCGGATTCCGGTCAGGTGCGCAACACGCTCGCTGCGTCCGACGGCCCGGAGAGTGCCGAGGGCACCGTCAAGATCCGTGCGCGCACCCGCTGGGGCAACATCGACGTCCGCCGCGCGAAGGTCTGACCCTCGAAAGCACAGGTCTCACCCCCACATCCACCCCTCCCCCAGTCGCTTCAGCCATCGAACGGAAGGGCCCATGCCTTCGTCTGTCATGCCCACATCCAGAAGGAGCGGCGAGCACGCGTCGCCGGCCTCCATCTCCATTGCAGCCCAGGGGTTGCGCAAGTCGTACGGGGGCAGGACCGTCCTCGACGGCATCGATCTGCGCATCCCGGCGGGGTCGGTGTTCGCACTGCTCGGACCCAACGGCGCCGGCAAGACCACTGCGGTGAAGATCCTGTCGACGCTCATCACGGCCGATGGCGGGCAGGCGCAGGTCGCGGGCCACGACCTGGCGACCGACCCCCAAGCCGTCCGGGCCGCGATCGGTGTCACCGGCCAGTTCTCAGCCGTCGACGGACTGATCACCGGCGAGGAGAACATGCTCCTCATGGCCGACCTGCACCACCTCACCCGCCGCGAGGGCCGTCGCACCACCGCCGAACTGCTGGAACGCTTCGATCTGAGCGAGGCCGCGAAGAAGCCCGCCTCCACCTACTCCGGCGGTATGAGACGCCGCCTCGACATCGCCATGACCCTGGTCGGCAACCCACGGATCATCTTCCTCGATGAACCCACCACCGGCCTGGACCCGCGTAGTCGCCACAACATGTGGCAGATCATCCGCGAGTTGGTCTCCGACGGCGTCACCGTCTTCCTCACCACCCAGTACCTCCAGGAGGCCGATGAACTCGCCCACCACATCGCCGTGCTGAGCGACGGCGTCATCGCCGCCCAGGGCACCGCAGAAGAGCTCAAACGCCTCGTTCCCGGCGGACACGTCCGACTGAGGTTCGCCGACCCCGGCGCCTACCGCAACGCAGCCGCCACCCTGCGCGAAACCACCCGCAACGACGAGGCCCTCTCACTCCACATCCCCAGCGACGGAACCCAACGCGAACTCCGCGCCATCCTCGACTGGCTGGACTCCACCGGCATCGAGGCCGACGAACTGACCGTACACACACCCGACCTCGACGACGTCTTCTTCGCCCTCACCACCAACACCACACCCCGTCAGTCCAACCGAGCCGATCGGCCCGACCACGCCACGGAGAAGGCCCGATGAGCTCCCTCTCCCTCGCCCTCCGCGACTCCACCACCATGCTGCGGCGCAACCTCCTCCATGCGCGCCGCTACCCGTCCCTCACCTTGAACCTGCTCCTCACACCGGTGATGCTGCTGTTGCTCTTCGTCTATGTCTTCGGCGATGTGATGAGCGCCGGCATCGGCGGCGACGGCGCCGACCGGTCCGAGTACATCGCGTACCTCGTTCCCGGAATCCTGATGCTGACCATCGGCGGCACCACGATCGGCAGCGCGGTGTCGGTCGCCACCGACATGACCGAGGGCATCATCGCCCGCTTCCGTACGATGGCGATCCACCGGGGATCCGTGCTCGTCGGGCACGTCATCGGAAGCGTGCTCCAGTGTGTGATGAGCGTGGCCCTCGTCGGCGCCGTCGCCGTGGCCATCGGCTTCCGGTCCACGGGCGCCACCCCCTTCGAATGGGTCCTGGCGCTGGGGTTGTTGGCGCTCTTCTCCCTGGCGCTCACCTGGATCGCCGTCGGGATGGGCCTATCCAGCCCGACCGCCGAGGCCGCCGGTAACAACGCCCTTCCGCTGATGGTCCTCCCTCTCATTTCGAGCGCCTTCGTCCCCGTCGACGCGATGCCCGACTGGTTCCGGCCCATCGCCGAGTACCAGCCCTTCACACCCGCCATCGAAACCCTGCGTGGTCTGCTGCTCGGCAGCGAGATCGGCCACAACGGGTGGCTGGCCGTGCTCTGGTGCCTGGGCCTGGCCGTGCTCGGCTACCTCTGGTCCACATCCCTGTTCGACCGCGACCCGAAGTGAGCCCGCGGGCTACCTGCCGCGCCTGGTCCCGCTCAGGAGCCCAGTACCGGCGATGGGTTGAGCGGGGTGGTGTGCATCACCAGGCGGAGCAGAAGGCCCATGCGGTGGGCGCACTCCCCCGCCTGACACTGAGGAAGTGCGACACCGAGGAACATGACTCGGCAAGATCTGCAAGAGGACCTTTGCCGACAGCGCTACGGGCGGGACTTGCTCGCAAACACCCAACGGTTGCCCGCCAGTGCATCGTTCTGTTCGGGCAGCGGACCGCGTCCATGACGGCGGGTGAAGTCGAAGGGCGTGTGAACCGAAGTGGACCAGCCCTTGCCCACCAGATCACCCGCAGAGTCGGGCCGTGGTTCCCCGTCGAACAGATGAAGTAGGTCAATGCCGATCTGGCGGGTCGTCGAGGTGTAGAGCGGGCTGTCGCGGTAAGCCAGTAGATCCCTTTCGAGCTTGACCTCGAAGGCCAGTGCACTGCCTTCCGTACTCAGCCGGTCCACCGTGTCAATGAGATACGTTTCGGCGGCGGCTGGCAGGTAGAACAACAATCCCTCGGCCAGCCAAACACTCGGGGCAGTCCGGTCGAAACCGGCGTCGGCCAGCGCTCCCACCCAGTCAGCGCGCAGATCGATCGGGATCGGTACACGCGCTGCCTTCGGGGTCGCCGAAAGCCTGTCGAGCACCGTGCGCTTGAAGGCCAGCACGCCTTCCCTGTCGATCTCGAAGACCACGCAACCGGAAGGCCAGTCGAGGCGGAAGGCCCGGGAGTCCAACCCCGCCCCGAGCAGCACCACTTGGCGGGCGCCGCCCGTGTGAACGGCCTGGAGGAGGAAGTCATCGAGGACCCGTGTCCGCAGGCCGAAGTAGCGCGCGAATCGACCCCACAACGGATTGGCGTCCCCGTCCCGAACCTGTTGGATACGGACCGGCCAGCCTGCGGACGCCGGTGCGGCGAGCACGAAGTGCTCGGCATAGACGTCCCGTGCCAGGGTGTCGTCGCGATGGGTCTCGATCGCCCGGGCCGCGGCGACCATGAGGGCGGTCAGTCCGACACCCCCCTCCACACCTTCGACTCCGATGCTCCCTGGCGTTGTGCCGACCACGTGTCCTCCTCAGGATGGGTTGAGACCATGAACAGTGCGAAATGGGGTGTTGGATCGTCGCTGGGGCGCACCGCGCCGCTGCTCTGGGCGCGCTGATTCTCCGAGAGCCCCGGTGGCGCGCGGCCCAAGTACCCAACCGGTTCCTCAGAGCGAGCGGATCGTTGTACGGAACGGCCACCGTGGGTCCGGTGAACGGGCCCGCATCGGCGCGGTGTTGCTCTGATCCGTTGGCCCGGACAGCGGGCTGGATCGCCCACTCATCGGGCCCTCACCTCGGGTACCAGCACGGGTTTGACCACACGACCCGCGTCGAAGTCCCGTTCGGCCTCGTTGATGTCGGCGAGCGGATACGTGCGGATCAGTTCGTCGAATGGAAACCGCCCAGCCTGCCACAGCCCGATCAACCGCGGGATCAGCAGTCCGGGCACCGCGTCCCCCTCGCAGATATGGGAGATCCTCCGCCCTCGGTCCAGTGCCCCGGGTTCAAGCGGTAGTGCGGTGTGGAGCCGTGCCACCAGCCCGAGGTGCCCGGTCGGGCGCAGGGCCCGAAGGGCGTCGTTGATCAACGGGGCGGAGGCCGTGGTGTCCAGCGCGTACTGCGCCCCGCCGTCGGTCAGTTGTTGGATGCGGCCGGGCAGGTCGCCGGACGAGACGTGCAGCGGAATCGCACCGAACCGCTCGGCGAGTTCCAGCCGTTCGACGTGCCGATCGACTGCCACGATCACCGCGCCGCAGGCCGCAGCCGCCATCACCGCGCTCAGACCCACTGCCCCCGTACCGAAGACCGCGATGGTGTCGCCTGGGCCGACCGCGAAGGAGTTGAGGATCGATCCGGCTCCGGTCAGAAAGCCGCAGCCGAGCGGTCCGAGCAGTTCGATGGGCAGCGAGGGGTCGACCCGGACGGTGTTGCGGGCGGCAACCAGTGCGTATTCGGCGAACGAGGACTGACCGAACCACCGGGGGGCGAGTTCGATCCCGGCCGCGTCGGTGAACCGTGCCGGTGCCTCCTTGCGTCCTCCGAAGAGGTTGAGCGAGGCGAAGGAGTCGCAGTAGGCGGGGGCAGCGGCCTGGCAGTTCCGGCAGTGCCCGCAGGAGTCGAAGGTCAGTACGACATGATCGCCGGTGTGCAGACCTGTCTGCGGGCCGCCCGTCTCCACCACGACGCCGGCACCCTCGTGTCCGAGCACCGCAGGTAGCGGTGAGCGCCCTGCCGAACGCCGGACCGCAAGGTCGGTCCGGCACACCCCACAGCCCGCGATCCTGACGAGGACCTCGCCATCGGCAGGACCGTTGGCCAGGGTCACCTCCTCGACGGCGTATCGGCTCTCGGACGACCGCAGTACCGCGGCGCCGAACCTCATCGTCACACTTCCTCCAGGCGGTGCACGACGAACGGCCTGAGATTCCCGTAGAGCCCCCATGGCCCGCCCGCAAAGCCGACACCGCTCTCCTTGATGCCCGCGAAGGGCTGGGCGAGGGAGAGTTCGGCATGGTGGTTGATCCACGCCGTGCCGCATTCCAGCCGATCGGCCACCGCTTCGGCGAGATCGAGATCGGTACCCCACACCGAGCCGCCCAGCCCGAAGCCGGTGTCATTGGCCGCTTCGACGGCTTCGTCGAGGCTCCGGTACGGCAGCACCGGCAGGACCGGACCGAATTGCTCCTCGGTCACCACCGGGCTGTCAGGTGGGACGTCCGCCAGGATCGTCGGGGCGTGGAAGTAGCCCGATCGGTCCAGCCGATGGCCACCGGCCACCACCCTGGCACCGTCCGCCAAGGCCCGGGCCGTGTAATGCTCGACCCGGGCCAGTTGGCGGGGGTTGTTGACCGGACCCAGCTGCGTGCCGGGGTCAAGACCTGCTCCGACCACGGCGGTCTTCGCGCGCTCAGCGAGGGCCTCGACGACATCGGAGTACAGTCCGGCGGGGGCGTAGACGCGTTTGACCGCCATGCAGACCTGTCCGCAATTGCGGAACGCAGCCCAGAACAGCCGATCCGCGATCTGCTCCACATCGACGTCGTCCAGCAGAATGGCCGCGTCGTTGCCGCCCAACTCCAGGGTGACCCTGGCCAACGAGCCCGCCGCCGCCTCCGCAACGGCCCGTCCGGTGGGAATCGACCCAGTGAAGGTCACATGGCGAATGCCCGGATGGGAAGCCAGTCTGGCGCCGAGGGGCTCGCGACCGGTGACGATCGTGAGTACATCCTCGGGGAGAGCGGTGGCGATGACCGACCCCAACAGCCGGGTGGCGAGAGGTGTGAAGGGCGAGGGCTTGAGCACCACCGTGTTGCCAGCGGCGAGCGCGGGCGCGAACTTCGCCGACGCAAGTTGGAGGGGAAAGTTCCATGGGACGATCGCGGCGACGGGCCCGAGTGGTCGCCAACGGATCTCACTGTGTACCGGCCGACCGTCCACGATGGGCTCGGCCCCGGGGCCGAGCTCGGCGAAGTAGCGCAGACGGGCCGCCGTGCGAGCGATCTCCGCGTACGACTCCGACAGCGGTTTGCCCTGCTCACGGGTGAGCAGGGGCGCGATCTCCACCCCGGCCGCCTCCACGGCGTCGGCCGCCGCGAGCAGTGCGGTGACCCGGGCTTCGGGGTCGGACCGCCAGCCGCGCCAGGCATCACGGGCCCGGCCGACGACTCTGTCCAACTCGTCGTTCTGCTGGTCGGGAGCTTCTGCGAAGGCTTCGCCCGTTGCCGGATCGAGGACCGCGAAGCGCTCGCCGGATACGGGCGCCGTGTGGGACCGGCTTGTCGTCCTACCGGCCATCAGTGGGCGGCGGTGACGACAGCCGCGTGCTCGCGGGCGTGCCGGTCCATCTCCGCCCGGAAGGCGGCCACCAACTCCGGCTGAATCCTTCCGGTGGTCCGGTCGCCTCCCGCGCAGACCGCCCCACGTACCCCCACGATGTCCGTGCCGATGCGGGTCAGCTCGCCGAGATCTCCCACCTGCACACTGCCCGCCAGTGCGGCGAGAAGACCCGCCTCATGGGCCCGCCGGACGAACTCCGCGCAGACGTCCGGCGGAACGTGGTCGAAGAGCCGTGTGCCGTCCTTGATCGCGGTGTCGAGCATGGCCGCATCGGAGCCGGAACGGCGGGCGATGTCGGGCAGTGCGAGCGGGTTGACGCAGCCGATCCGATGGGCGTCGGCATAGCCCGAGGCAACGACGAAGGCGTCCGGCCGATAGTCCTTCACCGCCCGGACAACCCCCCGCATGACATCGATGGCCTGCTCGGGCGTGGTGCACCCGTAGAGGCCGACCTTGATGTACGTGGCTCCGGAGACGGCAGCGCCGAGCGCCGCCTGAGCCACCGTGCCCGGTTTGTACGGTACATCTCCCACCGTGGCCGAGACCGGCTTGTCAGCAGGGACCGCCTCACGGATCTCCCTGATGACCCACGGGTAGTTCGCACCGAGCGAGCCCTCGTCCGGCTTCTTGACGTCGACGATGTCGAGGTGCTGCGCCGCCTTCGCACAGTCGAGGGCCTCTTCGACGCCGTCCGGAGAGATAAGAAGCAACAACGTGAACCCCTTTCGCCGCGAGCACACCTGCCCTGGGGCAGATGTGTGCGGAGTCGTCTGGATCACTTGCGGTTGCTCATCATTACTGCGCCCAACGGTCGTCGGTAGGGCGCGCAAAATCCGGACGGGTACCGCCATCGCGCCCCCCGTGCGCCGTGCACGCCCCCCTCGAACCGGCTCGCGCCCGGACCATAGGGATCCACTGCGCGAACCGGCTCCCGGCCTCGCTCCGGGCGGAGTCAGACATCAGAGGGCGAACCGGGTGTGCGGCAGGCGGCGGGGATCGCTATGCCTCCGGCTGCCAGTCGAACGGGAAGTGCTTGCTGGAGCCGCCACGGTACTGACGGGAGAAGTCGAAACCTTCGGCGCGATCCGCGTTCACCACACCCCAGGTCGCCACCTGGCCGGGTCCCACCTCCGCCCCGGGAGCGTTGATCAACTGCACCCGACGCTCGGGGTCCGAGGTGGGACCCGTGAGCGCCGCGGCTCCCACGCTCACCTTGTCGGATACGGTGGCACGCCAGTACGCGAGGTCCTGTGCGGCATCGAAGTGGATCGGGGCGTACTCCACACTGCGAACCTCACTGATCAGTGAGCCGAACTTGCCGGGCCAGCCGCCCACGTTGCCCCGGAAGATCTCCTCCAGCGCGTCCCGTTGTGCCGGAGTCCCCTTCGCATCGATGTAGAACATCACCGTCATCGTGGCGTCGGGATCGTCCACCCACATGTTCCCGGCGAACTCGCCGAGGGCCACGACTCCCAGACCGTCCAGACGTACGTCCCCGCAGTGCCCCTCGTGGATCTGCCAGACGAGTGTGAACAGACAGCAGCCGTTCGTCGGGGCCTGTGCGAAGGTGCAAGGGCAGGGCATCGAGCAACTGCACACGTCGAACCATTCGCCCTTGAGGTGCCAGTTCGTCTCGCTCATCGACCATTCCCCTCTGATCGGATACCCCGGCGGGGTATCTCTCTGCCGTCAGAGGCTAACCAGCGACCCATCACCCCGTCAAATACCCATAGGGGGTATGCAGTTGAGTCTGTGGGGAGGACCCGTGCCCCTTCCTGCACCTTCCGTGGCCCGACGAGGCCAACAGCAGTGGGCTCGGTGGTGGCCGACCGTCCACCGCCGAGCCCACTGCACGAGGTACTCACGAGGTACTCACGAGGTACTTCCGTGGTGCACAATCCACCCGCCCCGACGCCCAGTGGGGCGGCGCCCGGACAGGGACCGCGCCCACGCCACCCGACCGATCCGGGACAGCGGTCCTCAGAAGGTCAGAGCCGAGTGCAAAGCGTCGAATCCGCGCCGAAGTTCGGTGACGGGGATGGGCCCGAGTTCCATCCGTAGCTGACACACCGTGTCGTCCCCGTTGGGCGTCAGGCACACGAAGAAGGCGAACCCACTCCCCACGGATTCCGCGGTCAGCGTCATGGGGTTGTTGCGGCCCGGAGTCATGGCCGCCGAGAAGCGGCGTCCCGTCGGGGCACCGAGCTGAGCGAGCATCCGCGTGGCGAAGTCCAACACTTCCTCCACGGTGAGGTGAGCGTTGAAGTCCGCCCTCAGCCAGGAGCACCAATCGGCGGACACTCGCCAGTTGTCCCCGCCCGTGTGTTCCAATTCCAGCCACGCAACATCACTGCCGAGACGTATCCGTGCGCTGTCCATCATCAATCCTCCGGTACCCGAGATCTGCGGCCTGGATCCTATGGGTGTCGCACTCCATGGCGAGAAATCAGCAGCATCCCGGGCCGCCTGGGCAGGACGAACGGGGCAGCGCCCTAAGCGGTGATGACGGATGCAGAGGAGCCGGATCGCAACACGTGGTCGATGTGAATCTGGCGAGCGATGAACCGTCCGTTCTCGACGGTGGCCGAAATGCCCACCGTGGCGAGTGAGTTCCCGTCCGGGAGCCCCGCGTAATAGAGACCGGGAACCGCCCCGAGGATGCCCTTGTTCTGGACGGGGGCGCCGTGTTCGTCGAGCACTCCAGCCGGAAGAATTCGGTAGTCGGGGGTGAATCCGGTGCACCAGACGATCGTTGTGATGTCGTGGCGCGCCAGATCGAGGCTGCTTCCGAAGTCCGCTATGCACTCCAGGTCGACTTCAGGGACCGGCTTCTGTGCCGGCACCGGGAATCCTCGGTCGAGTATCCCGGCGTCGATCTTGTCGATCACCTGCCGATACGAACGGGCAGATTCCGCCGCAATGATGGTGACGTTGTCCGCCAGGAAGAGCATCCGCTGCTCCGCCGCCCGTGTCGAGCCGACGAGGACGACCCCCTTCTTCGCCAGTGTGCCGAGATTCAGATCGCCGCTGCCGTCCTTCCGTGCGGTCACTGGCAAGCCCGGCAGTGTCGCTGTCCCACCGATGCCCGGCGTGACGAAGTCTTCGTAGAGGGAGAAGGCGAACATCCACTCGAACAGACTGCGGCCACGGTAGTGCCCCGGCCATGCGTGGTGTCGGCCGACCGACAGGAAGACGGCACGTCCGGCACCCGCGAGTTCGTCCGCGATCTGTTGACCGCTGATTCCCGCCCCCACGACGAGGACGGCCCCATCCGGCAGGGAATCGGGGTTGCGATAGTCGCGCGAGTGCAATTGCTTGACGGACGGATCGATGTCGGACGCCAATGCTGGCACCCGAGGTGCCGCGTAACCACCCACTGCCGCGACCAAGTTGCGGGACTCGATGACATCACCCGTGGTCAGATGGGTCCTAAACCGTACGGTGTCGTTGTCGGAAGCGCCCGGAGGGCACTCGACCTCCCGGACGGTCATGTGCTGCCGCACCGGGAGGTCACGCTCCTCCGCGTAACGGCGCAGATGCCGGGCCAGTTCCCGTCCCGACATGGCGCCGTCGGGGTCATCACCGTCATAGGCCCAACCGGGGAACCGCACCGATCGATTCCCACTGCCCACAACAAGACTGTCCCACCGCTCGTGCTCCCAAGCCTGACCTATCTCCCCCCGTTCCAGTACCAGGGATTCCCGGCCGAGCTCCTGCAAGGCCGCGGCTACCCCACACCCTTGCTGGCCAGCGCCGATGACGACGGTCTCCGCGTATTCGAGTCCTGCCACGATCGAACCCTTCTCCCCATGGTTGCGATGAGTTGTCCGCAATCGCTGACTGCGCCCGGTCCACGGACCGGTACGGTCGCCTCAGATCCCGTTGTCCTCCGCCCTGCACATATACAGACAGTTGTCCACGCCTCCGTACGACAACGGTTCGCGTGACACCGCCGCCTGTGAGAGACGGGAGCCGGAGGTTGCAGGAGAAGACCCGTTGCTGAGGCTGCGCCTGCTGGAAATCCTGCCTGGTCAAGTCGACTTGATGTCAACTGGAACGAAGCATCAACATGCGGGCTCCCCACGCGAAATGCGGCGGGGATGCACTCACGCATCATCGGCAGTGGGCTAGTTGATGTGCCTGGGCAGGCTCAACCCATGTGGCACACCATCAGGCGAGGGGTCCGTCTCCAGAGCAGACTTCGGCCGCTTGTGTGGCCCACGACAGCAGGAGGACACGGCGAGTTGTGACGGAACAACGGTGAATCCTCCGCCGCGTGATGAAACGGCGATGGTCCGCTTCGACGCCGCGGAACAATGAAGCCGTCCCGCGCCCGAGTTCTCCTGCCGAGTCGGCGGTCGACCAGCCGTCAAAGGCTGGTGAGCAGGTCGTCGAGCGGGGTCGGTACGCGGTCGGGGTCAAGGGCCTCGACGAGAACCTGCCCGTAGCGGATCTTGCGCCCCTTCTTCGTGCCGAGGAAGCGCCGCAACTGTCGATGGCGTGGTCGACCGTGTTGTGCGGGCTGGCGCAGGAAGGTTTGCAACGCGCGCACATCGCCTTCTGCCCGGACGAGCTCCTCCACCCGTGTGACGCCCAACGCCCGGATGAGTTCGTCTTCCAGATCGGCCTTGCAGACGAAGAACCCTTCTGGAGCGGCGCCGGCCCGTTCCCAGCCGCTGGCATAGTAGCGGCGCTCCGCCTCGTCGCACAGCCCTGTGAGTCGCAGGCCCACACCAGATGGTCCGAGGAGGCCGGCATAGCGTGCGACGCTCATGGCACCGCCCATGGAGAGCACGCAGATCCCTTCGGCCTCCAGGTTCCTACCGCGGTTCGCGGCCAGCGCATTGACCGCGGCGACATCGCTGGGTCCTTCGAGCAGGACCACCGTCCGGACGGTCAGCCGCGCGGCCAGCTCGCGTGCAAGGTCACCGGGCCCACCGGCCGCCCAAGCATCCACCGCTTCCCGGAACTTCGCCAGATCAGCCATGGGTGAAGTCTCCGCCTTCCTCGGCCACCGCAGTGGGGAACGTCCGTCCCTGCATCGAGCGGGAAGCCAAGCCCCGGCATCGACATCGACGGCTGGCAGACGAGGTACCAGAGGCGGGCGGAGTCCCCGCCGAACTCCGGTGGCCCGCCCTCGCCTGGTCGAACTGATCGAGCAGCAGGCCCAAACGGTCGGTCCGCATGCCCTCGATCTCCATGCCCTGCTCCCCATCCCGGTCCGGTCCGGTCCGGTCCCAGACCTCGCGGATCCGGACGTTAACGGCTGGCCGGACGGATGGCGACCGATTTCCTCCCGTCGTCCGCAAGCCGGCGACGCAGGCGGGCCGCGTCCTGGCCGGGCGGCAGCCCGTAGGCGCGCCGGTACTCACGGTTGAACTGGGTGGCGCTCACATATCCGACGGCTTCCGCGACGAGCGCCGCCGTGGTGTTGCCGGCGACCAGGAGCCTCCTTGCCTCCTGGAGGCGCAGTTGCTTCTGGAACCGCAACGGGCTCATACCGGTGGCCGCCTTGAAGCGCCGGTGCAGGGTTGCGGCGCTCATATGCGCCACCTTCGCGATGGTGTCGACACCGAGCGGTTCGGCGAAGTGCTCGGAGATCCATAGGGCGGCGGCGCGTACCCGGGCCGCCCCGGAGTCCGCTACCGCGAACCGGCGCAGGGCTGGACCGAGCGGAGTGCCGAGCAATCGGTACAGGATCTCGCCCTCGATGCGCGCGGCCAGCGGACGGATGTCGTCAGGGGTGTCGAGCAGGCCGACCCACCGGGTGACCGCGTCAAGGAGTTCCGGGGTGATCGGCGCACCGATCTGTTCACCGGAGCCGGGGCCCGCGGGCGGGTCCGCTGCATCGAGTTCCAGTAGCAGATCGGCGAGCAGCTGGCCGTCGAGCCGGAGTACCACCGACCGGTAGGGCACTTGCTCGAAGGTGGCGGTGACCGGAGCCACGACGGAGTTGAGCAGCATCTCGCCCTCACCGGTGACCCAACTGCGGTCGCCGGCCACGATGCGTTTCGCACCGCCGGTGGTGAAACAGACCATGGGCAGATAGAGGAGATCGACGCTGGGGACGGGCTCGTCGAGCGTGACCAGGGTGAGATGCGGCACCGCGCTGTCGGACCACAGTCCCACGCTGTGCCGGGCGATCGCGGCGGAGAGACGGTCCGGCATGAGGGACTCCCTTACTGAGAGGATCGGGCAATCCTATGCGGCCTTCGCCCCATGACTCCCGCCCGACGCGCTCCTAGCGTTGAACACATGACACACCACACACGACTGCCGGAACGCAAGCTCGGCACACAGGGTCTGCGGACCAGCGCGATCGGCCTCGGCACGATGGGGATGACACTGGCGTACGGCGCCGCCGACGAGGACGGCGGTGTCGCGACCATTCGCCGGGCGTACGACCTGGGCGTCACCCTCTTCGACACGGCGGAACTGTACGGTTTGGGCACGGGCAGCAATGAGCAACTGCTCGGACGCGCCGTGCAGGGCTTCCGTGACGATGTCTCGCTCGCCACGAAGTTCGGTTTCGATCTGAGTGATCCGAGCAAAGCCGGCGTCGCCTTGAACAGTCGGCCGGAACACATCCGCGAGGTCACCGAGAACAGCCTGCGCCACCTGGGCACCGATCACATCGATGTGCTGTACCAGCACCGTGTAGACCCGGACGTACCCATCGAGGACGTGGCGGGCACGGTGGGCGAGCTGATCGCCGAAGGCAAGGTGCGCTACTTCGGATTGAGCGAGGCGGGACCCGACACCATCCGCCGCGCCCACGCCGTCCAGCCCATTTCGGTGCTGCAGACGGAGTACTCGCTGTTCGAGCGCACGGTGGAGGGCGATGTGTTGCCGCTGGTGCGCGAACTCGGCATCGGATTCGTCCCGTACTCACCGCTCGGTCGTGGGTTCCTCACCGGCGCGGTGAAACCCGCGGTCGAATACCCGGAAGACGATATGCGCAGTTGGGACGACCGTTGGCAACCCGGCAACTACGAGAAGAACCTGACCGCCGTACGTCAGTTGACGGCACTGGCGAACGCCAAGGGAATCGAGGTCACCCAGTTGGCGCTGGCCTGGTTGCTGGCCCAGGGCGAGGACATCGTGCCCATCCCCGGCACACGTAGCCCGCGACGAGTGGCGGAGAACACCGCGGCTGCCCGGGTGAGCCTCACATCGGAGGATCTGACAGAGATCCGAAGGATCCTGCCGTTCGGGGCCGCCGGCTCCCGCTATCCGGAGTCGATGATGCCGTCCTGGTGATGCCGGCAGGCCGTCCTGGGCGACCCTGCGTTGATCAGACCCATGCTGGTAGGCCGACAGAATCGGGAGGTGCACCCGCTCCAGGGGCAGACAGAACCGGATCGCCATGATCTGGTACGCCCTTGGGGCGGTGAGATGCGGTTCTCAGTCGCGCGAGCGGCCTGCCCCTACGCTCGGTCTGCCCGTTGAGGGGTCGATCCTCCGGGTGGCTGATCCTGGCACGCCACCCAACGGAATCGACCGTTCCCGGCCTCCCGTCGAGCACCCCGAGCGGCGTCACAACCCCGACACCGTCCACGCCTCCCTCGGGTCGTCCGGGTAACCGTAGGGACGGCAGTGCGTGACCGTGGGTGATGTGGAGGGCCGAGGGCTGCACGGGGTGGCTGTGGCTTCGGCCCCTGGGTCCCGGGCTGCGTCCTTGTCGGTTGAGGAGGAGACTCGAACAGTACGCGGAGCCCCCGGGGGCGATGGCTCGCGCGACCCCCCGGGGGGACACGGAGGTGATGTGGCGTGACCGGGAACAGGGCAGTGGCCTATATGAAGCCGGGGACGGTGGAGATCGAGAACACCGACTATCCGGGACTGGAGCTCCGGGACGGGCCAGGGGTGGCACGCGAGAACGTGGGACGCAAATGTCCCCACGGTGTGATCCTGAAGGTCCTGGCGACCAATATCTGCGGCAGCGACCAGCACATGGTGCGTGGGCGAACCACCGCACCGGCCGGGCTGGTGCTGGGGCACGAGATCACCGGCGAAGTGGTGGAGCGTGGGCCGGACGCAGAGTTCGTCCAGGTCGGCGATGTGGTGTCGGTGCCGTTCAACATCGCCTGCGGCCGGTGCCGCAACTGCAAGGAGCGGCAGACCGGCATCTGTCTGAACGTGAACCCGGCCCGTCCCGGAGCCGCGTACGGCTATGTCGACATGGGCGGCTGGGTCGGCGGACAGGCCGAGTACGTGATGGTCCCCTACGCGGACTTCAACCTGCTGCGCTTCCCCGATCCCGACCAGGCACGGGCGAAGCTGCTCGATCTGACGATGCTGTCCGACATCTTCCCCACCGGATTCCACGGCGCGGTCACCGCGGGCACCGGAGTGGGGTCCACGGTGTACGTGGCCGGGGCCGGGCCGGTAGGGCTCGCCGCCGCTGCCTCCGCCCAACTCCTGGGCGCAGCAGTGGTGATCGTGGGAGATCTCAACGCCGAACGTCTGGCGCAGGCCCGTAGCTTCGGCTGTGAGACCGTCGATCTGACCCGGGGCACCGCCGAGGAGCAGATCGAGCAGATACTCGGCGAGCCGGAGGTCGACGCGGCCGTCGACGCTGTCGGCTTTGAAGCCCGTGCGCACGGCAAGGACTCGGAGGAGGCGCCCGCCACCGTCCTCAACTCCCTGATGGGCCTGACCCGGGCGGGCGGGGCGCTCGGCATCCCCGGCCTCTATGTGACCGACGACCCCGGCGGTGTCGACCAGGACGCCCGGACGGGCACCCTGAAGGTACGGCTCGGCCTGGGGTGGGCCAAGAGTCACACCTTCGCCACCGGTCAGTGCCCCGTCATGCGCTATCACCGCGGCCTGATGCAGGCCATCCTCAACGAGCGCGTCCACATCGCCCGCGCGGTCAACGCGACCGTGATCGGGTTGGACGACGCGCCGCGCGGCTACGCCGAGTTCGACCAGGGGGCCAGCCGCAAGTACGTCCTCAATCCGCATGGCGCACTCGACGGCGCCCAGCCCATCTGACCGGCCGAGCTACGCGCCTCGGCCCAGCGAAGGAGGACGCCGTGACTTCGGGAGCGCCCCAGCCTGATGTATCCACCGGTTCACCCAGGTCCGTCCCGGATCTGGGGCGCAGGGTGGCCGCCCGCCGGCGTGAACTGGGCCTGTCCCGTGAGGAACTGGCCGAGGCGACCGGGTCCGTTCCCGGTTTCGTCCAGTACATCGAGGAGAACGCCGCGGCTCCGGGCATGGGTGTGCTGCTGCGGCTCGCGGACGCGCTGGGCACGACGGTTCCCGAACTCACCGGCGCCACTTCCGAACAGCCACCGGGCGCAGGACGTGCGGGGGCGGACGCCCGGCTGCGGGAGCTGAACCAGACCGAGTGTCACTCCTTGCTCGGCCGCACCGGAGTGGGACGCATCGCCGTCTCCACCGGCGAGGGACCGGCGATCGTCCCGGTCAACTATGTGATGAGCGGGGAGGACATCGTCTACCGGACGAAGGCGGGGAGCGTGCCCGCCGCGGCTGTCGGGGCGGAGGTCGCATTCGAGGTGGACCGGATCGACGATGCGTTTCGCACGGGCTGGAGCGTGCTCGCGGTCGGCAGGGGGCAGGAGATCACCGACGCGGAGCGCATCCACGCCTTGGACGCACAGGTGAGCGACCTCGCCTGGGCAGGTGGGCACCGCGATCTCTGGGTGGCTGTTCGCCCCCACCGTCTCACCGGGCGCACCATCGAAAATGCGCTCCGCCCGCCCCTGTCCTGAGGCCCATGGATCCAACAGCACGGCCGGGGCGGCTGCCCCCATCGAACTCGGGAGGACACTCACCGCGGTCACCATCAGAAATTGGCCGACAAGTCACCAGGCCCGGAGGGTCAGTCGACGTCCGTGAACGGGGTGATGCGGCGGTAGGCAGCCCTCGCGTGCCGGATTCGGCCCACCACCGTACCGATGAGAGCGGCGGCCAACAGACAGGCGATCCACTCGGGATCGCGATGGCCGGCCCAGGAGATCTCACCGATGGGATGGGTCGCGAAGACGTTCAGAAATCCCCAACAGACGAGTGCCGTCCCCGGGGCAGCGGCGAAGCGGCCACGGACCCCGAGCAAGGCAGCGAACACGGCGAGAGCGGCCAGTGCGAGTCTGGTGTGGTCCAGGACGCCGAGTAGGTCGAACACGCTCACCAGTCCGAAAGCGCCCGCGTACGCCGCTGTCCAGACGAAGAAAGTGGCCACGGGGTCGGGCACGGGCCTCGCGCCGTCGACCATGTGCCACCACTCCATCGTGCCTCCTTCGCCGGAATGCGGACCGCGCGCATCGCGCCATCACCCGGGAGCGAGGCTGGCTTGGACGACGCCCGCAGTCAAGGCAGCCGTCCAGATCCCGCTGGCCACACGCACAGAAGAAGCCATCGGTCCGCGGGCGGAGTTGGGCGGACGGAAGCGACAACGGCGGCGTCTCCCATTCGCCCGACGTCGTGCGTCGATGGCGCCCTGATCATCCGATGGTTCGGTTCAGTCGGCGCTGTCCGAAGTGCCGGTGTCCAGTTCGATGGTGTGCTGGGACCGCACCATCTTCAGCATCGGGCAGCGCTCGTCGGCGGCAGCGCGGAGGGCGGCGTACTGCTGTGCGGAACTCGGGCCCGTCAGGGAGACGGTCGCCCTCAGGTCGTAGGGCACGTCCGGTGCGTCGGAGGGGACCTCGAAGAACCGTGCGTCGTTGTTGCGGGCCCGGACGTGGACTTCGACCCGGTCGATCGGGATGTCGTCCAGTGCCGCTATGCACAACAGCGTGTGCGTCAGGCAGGTGCTGATCACCGCACAGAGCAGTTCCGGCGAGGACGGCCCGAGGCCGAAGCCCCCGATGTCGGGACCCCCGTCCCCGATGAACGACCAGTCTCCGACGCGGACTTTGCGTACACCGGTCGCATCGTCGGCGACGCACACGGCCCCGATCTCCTCGTCCCAGTCAGTGTCGTGCGGACGACGGTCGGCAGCTGCGCGCATGGCCGCGCCCTTGTCCTTGAGATGTTCGGCGAGACCCGGTCTGCGGGCCGGTGTGATGGTCATGGCGGGAAGCGTACGAGGCTTCCGTCGGTGCTTTCGACCCCTGGTGCTTCCGTCGACGGCGCGGGAAGGCTGAGGGGCAGGCCCCGGTCCGCTTGGCGCGTGGGGGAACCGCCGGCCCACTGGCGATGGTTCGCTGATCGGCCCGGTCGATAGGGTGTTGGTCTGTCGACCGGGGAACGAGGGACCTGCATGAGTGCGGACGGGCGCGCCGACACGGTGCGAAGCAGGGTGTTCGGTGAGGTGGCGGAGTTGTACGACGTCGCCCGTCCCGGCTACTCGGATGCCCTGGTGCGGGACGTGCTGGCGTACGCCCGGCTGGGCGATCGCGCGGCGGTGGAGGTGGGAGCCGGTACCGGGAAGGCCACGGTCCCCTTCGCCGCGCACGGGATCCCGCTGATATGCGTCGAACCCGATCCGCGCATGGCCGAGGTGCTACGACGCAACACCGCCGGATACCCCGGGGTGGACATCGAGGTCTGTGGCTTCGAGGAGTGGCGGCCGGGTCCCCGGCGTTTCGGGCTGCTCTTCGCAGCCACGTGCTGGCACTGGATGGCACCGGATCGGCGTTGGGACCTGGTTCATTCGGCGCTGGAACCGGGTGGCGCGGTGGCGCTGTTCTGGAATCCGCTCGGTGTTGTGGACGGCGGGTTGCACACCGAACTCGCCGAGATCGACCGCCGTCACGGTGTCGTCGACTCACCGCACGGGCGGTTGGCCTCTTCGTTTGGTGATGAGCCCGGCAGCGGGGGCACCGACGACATCTGGCCCGAGGCCGAGTGCCTTCGGGACGGCCGTTTCACCGATGCGCGGTCGGTCCGCTTCCGTCAGGAGGTGCGCTTCGACACCGATCGCTATCTGGCACACCTCGCCTCGGTCTCCGCCTATCGCATCTTGCCCGCGGACCGTCGCGCACAAGCACTCGCCGACACGGCACATCTGTTGGACTCCCATGGCGGCGGAATCGACCTGCACCACCTGAGCGACCTCTTTCTTGCCCGAACCCGCTAGCGGCAGACCGGTGGACAACACCGTCTGCAACCAGCGGCATAAGGACCGACTGGCCGGCGGTAGCGGTGGCGAGCTGCCCGGATCTCGCCACCGCACCGCGCAAGGGGATCGCCGACGGAGCGCTCTCACCGAGCACCGCCGGGAATGCCTGAACCATCCTGGGTGGACGGCCTATAGTCGTCCGCGTGTCTAATCTCTCCCACCTCGCCGCGGTCCGGGATTCGTACGACACGGTCGCGCTCGACTACGTCGAGCAGGTCAGATCACCAGCGGAGCTCGATCCGCTGTCCCGCAGCATGTTGAACGCCTTCGCCGAGATCGTACGTACGGCCGGCCTCGGGCCCGTCGCCGATGTGGGGTGCGGGCCTGGCAAGGTCACGGCCTATCTGGCCGCGCAAGGGGTGTCCGCGTTCGGGTTGGACCTTTCGCCCACGATGGTCGCGCTGGCCCGTCGGGCCTACCCGGACCTGTGCTTCGCCGTCGGTTCCATGACGGCACTGGCGATCGGGGACGACGAACTCGGCGGTATCCTCGCCTACTACTCCACCCACCACACTCCACCGGCGTTGCTGCCGGTCGTGTTCGGCGAGTTCCATCGCACGCTCGCACCCGGTGGTCAGATCATGCTCGCCGGCCATGCGGGCGCCGGTGAGCACCTCCGTCCCACCGAGGCGTACGGCGGCCATCCGGTGTCCTTCGAGTGCTTTTTGCTGCCGCCGGACCGGATCGCCGAGCTTCTCGACCAGGCCGGGCTGATCGTCACCGCCCGCTTGGTGGAGGTATCCGACCGCGGTCCCGACAGGTCCATGGTCACCTTCCTCGCCCAGAAGCCCGTACTGCCGTGAGGTGCCGTCCCCTCTGAGGTCGGGCGTCTGATGATGGCGCCTCTTCCGACCTGGTCCGTTTGACGGCCGCCGAACGGACCGGGTTCCCGGAACTGAAGGGTCGCGCCTTCTTCCCGTACGGGACGACGCGGCCTGGAGGCGTCCGCCTAGGTGCTTCCCGCCGTGCGGGACGGTCGTCGCCCGAGTGGCGACCGTGCACGGTGAACCAGGCGCCCACCACGTCGCCTTCGGCCACCCTGCTCCGCACCCGTATGCCTGAGCCCGAACACCGTGTACCGCCGTACCGCAGGGGTTCCCGATCGACGAGTCCTCAGGGCCTCGCCGAGACATGGCGCACGGCCCTGGTTACGGCTGTCCCGCGGTGAGTGCGGCGACCGGACAGTGCCGTGCACGGGATCGCGAGGCCCGGCGACGGGTCTCAGCCATCCAGGAGGGCGCGGTCAGCCGCCGGCAACCGCATCCATCCGTGCCGCGCGTGGTGGGGCGCGGCTCGGACGGTCGGCCTCACGGCGTCCACCTCGGGTGTTCATCCGTTCCCCCGCCGACCTCGTCATGGGCGGCTCGTCATCACATCTGGCATTCGTGGGTGTTTTCTCTAGACGAGCCCCTATTTTCTGCCGTAACCTCACCGCAACGCGCACGGAATGTGCGCACTGCGCACATAGAGGTGTGGAACATGGCTGAGGCTCTAGAGAACTCCGGGCTCCTGAGGCATGTCCTGGTCGTGGAAGTCGGCGCCCGTACCGCCGTTGCGGCATGCGGGGGGCTCCTTGCACAGCTCGGAGCGGAGGTCGTGCTCGTCGAACCGACACGGCCGCGAACGGACCACAAGTGGACGGACAGAGCAGTGACGGCGGCCGGCAAGCGGAGCGTCGTCATAGACCACGGCACGCCCTCGGGCAGAAAGACCTACGCAGAGCTGATGCACGCCGCCGACATCGTTCTGCTCTCCAGCGATCTCGACGGCGATGCCGAACGGAATCGTCAGCGAACGACCGCCCTTCGCGAAGAAGCGGAATCTGCGGACGGTTCCCACCCGAGGCGCTCCAAGCGCCCCGAACGGCAGATCGTCTGCGACATCACAGCGTTCGGACACAGCGGCCCGCTCGCCGGAGTCAGCGGATCCGAGGCGCTGGTCGAGGCTGTCTCCGGGGTCGCCGAAACCACCGGGCGCCGAGACGGACTGCCCGTGCTCCTCGGTGCTCCACTCCTGGAGATGGAAGCGGCCGTCTACGCCGCTTCGGCAGCCATCGCAGCACTGCGCGCCCGACGCCTCAGTGGATTCGGGCAGCGCGTCGACATCGCACTGTACGACGTGGCGGTGAACGCCCTCGCCGCATTCCTTCCGCTGCCGTTCACCGGACGTGTCGCCACCCGCAACGGCAATCGGCACCCAACACTCTCCCCTTGGAACACCTACCCCGCCCACGACGGATGGGTGGTGATCTGCGCACCGACGGACGACCAGTGGGCCCGGTTGTGCACGGTGATGGGCCGTCCGGAACTGGTGCACGACGATCTGTTCGCGACCACGACCCGACGGATGGAGAACGTCGACGCCATCGATGAGGTGGTCGGTGCCTGGACCGCAGGACGCCCGGTCCAGGAGTGTGTCGACGCCCTCACCAGGGCGGTGGTTCCGAGCGGCCCGGTGGTTCCCGTGGATGAACTGGCGGACGAGCCGAATCTGCGGCACCGCTCGATGGTACGGACCGCAATCGAACCCGGGACCGGCCGACGGGTGTTGCTCCCCGGCTGTCCGGTGCGATGGGGGTCGGACGCCCCGCATCAGCGCATCCCGGCGCGCGATGCCGACCGCGAACAGGTCCTGAGCCGAGTGGTGAACCACGGGCGCAACGGCATACGCCCCCTTCCGGGAGCACCGGTTGCTGCACCGGTTCCTGCACCGGCTGCTGCACCGGGGTCAGGCCACCCAGGCGAGTCCGCCTCCCCCGAGACCTCACCTCCTGACACCCCACCGCCGACGAGACCGCTCGAAGGAATCCGGGTGGTCGAGATCGGAATGAACACGGTCGGTCCACTCGCGGGCAAGCAGCTGGGTGCGCTCGGTGCCGACGTCATCAAGGTGGAACCACCCCGTGGGGACTCCAACCGTCACAACGCCCCGCTGCGCCCGGACGGTCAGTCGTATGTGTTCGCCCTGCTCAACACGGACAAGAGGGGGCTGGTTCTCGACCTGCGCGAGGAGCACGACCGCAAGGTGTTGTGGGATCTGCTCGCCTCCGCGGACGTCCTCATCGAGAATCTCAAACCGGGCTCGCTGGAACGGCTCGGATTCGGGCCGGCACAGGTGAAGTCCACCCTGCCTCACCTCGTCTACTGCTCGATCAACGGCTTCGGCCACCACACCGTCTACCCCGGCCGCCCCGCACTGGACACCGTGGTGCAGGCCATGTCCGGCGTCATGAACACGACCCTCGTGGATGGGGTTCCCACCAAGGCGGGGATCTCGGTATCCGACCAGCTCGGCGGCCTGTTCGGGCTGCTCGGTGTGTTGGCAGCCGTCGAACAGCGCGAGACACACGGGGGGCCCGGCGCCACCCTGGACCTGGCCATGCAGGACGGCTCCGCATGGGCGACACACCGCAACTGGAACGGCACACCCGCCCCGCAGGCAGCCATCGTGGCCGGTTCGACCGGCCCTGTCCTCGCCGAGAACGGCGGACACACTCCGGTCGCAACGGTCGACGAAGTGCTGGCCCAGGAGCAGACCTTTGCCCGCGGCCTGATCGTGGAACGCCCGACGTCCGACGGTGACCGCTGGACCGTACTCGGGCCGCCGTTCCGGTTGGAGTCCACACCCACCGACGTCCACAGCGTGATGCCCAGGCTCGGTTTCCCCGATCCCGGTCTCACCGTCGAGTTCGGTGCCCGGGGCGACACCGCACCGACCGCACTCGTGTCAAGGGAGCGCTGACCATGCCCGACTTCGATCGACTCGCCACACTGCGGGACGACATCGCCATCGTGGGCGTCGGCGAGACCGACTATCCCGGTGACTACGCCCTGGCCCGCCGCGGGGAGCGCCACCACGACGCGTACGGATACGCCGCCACCGCGTTCCGCAGGGCGCTCGACGACTGCGGACTGACCCGCGACGACATCGACGGACTGGTCGCCGGACCGGCCACCGCGAGCGAACGGCTCGGCGAGGTGCTCGGCATGGATGTGCGCTGGGCCGACCAGGCGGACGCGGTCCAAGCCGTCCTGAAGGCCGCCCTCGCCATCCACACGGGTGTGGCGGAGTGCGTGGCCCTGGTCTACGGCAACGACCAGCGCACCGCCGGTACCGCGTACGGCGGCCACAACGCCATGGGCGGGGAGCGCCACCTCGCGTACACCTACTACGCGCCCTGGGGCCTGACCTCGCAAGGAGCGCTCTATGCGCTGCTCGCCAACCGCTACCAGGCCGTCACCGGGCTCACCGCGCGGGAACTGGGCCAGGTGGCCGTCGCACAACGCGCCTTCGCACGGCTCAATCCGAACGCCGTGATGCGCGGCCCACTGGACATCGACGACTATCTGTCCGCCCGGTACATCTGCGAACCACTACGGCTGTTCGACTACTGCCTGATCAACGACGGTGGTGTGGCCCTGATCGTGACGACTGCCGAACGGGCACGCCGGCTCGGCCGCCCCGCGGTGCTGCTGAGCGGCATCGGGCGCGCCGACCACAACCGGGACGCAACGAGCCTGCGGCCACGTCTGGTCGACTTCTACCGCCCGGCGCAGCGCAAGGCCGCGGAGCAGGTCTATGCCATGGCGGGAGTGGGTCCATCCGATGTGGACGTCCTCCAGGTGTACGACAGCTTCAGTGTGCACGTGCCACTCGCCCTGGAGGGATTCGGCTTCTGCGCGGAGGGGGACGCGGGGAGCCTGCTCGCCGACGGCGGTCTGGGGCCGGGCGGCCGACTGCCGGTGAACACCGCGGGCGGGCATCTCTCCGGCAGCTATATGCAGGGCTGGGGCCACCAGGCCGAATGCGTACGCCAACTGCGCGGGGAGGCCGGTGAGCGACAGATCCCGCAGGCCAGGACCGCCCAGTACATCTCCGATGTCGCGGGCAAGGTGACCTCGCTGATCTATCGGGCCCATCGAGGGGTTGACGCATGAACCAGACACCGAGGCCGGCACCCCCTTCGGGCCGCTACGACGCTCCGTACTGGAGGTACGCGGCAGCGGGCGAGTTGCGGTTGCAGCGGTGCGGCGGATGCGGGCAGTTCCGCTATCCACCGGGACCGGTCTGTCCCGATTGCCTGGCGGAGGAGGCTTCCTGGGAACGTCTCTCCGGTACCGGCACGCTGCTGGCCTGGACGGTGTTCCACCGGCAGTACTTCCCTTGGATTCCGGCCCCCTATCTCGTGGGCGCGGTCCGTACGACGGAGGGTCCGATCCTCATCGGCAACCTGGTCGGCATCGACGCGACCGGGCTGGTCCACGACATGCCCCTGCGGGCCGTCTTCGAATCCGTCACACCCACCGACACCAGCCCTCCCGTCACAGCGGCCACAGCGGTCGCGGAGGCCCCCGACCAATCCCCCGACGGAACATGGCGCCTGTGCCAATGGACTCCGTCGCCCACCCATCCACACCACGAGGAGCAGGCATGAACGCAGTCAGCGCACCGGAGTCCATCACCCTTGACGGCATCTCGCGCGGACGTGACTTCGCCGTACGCGACCGGGTCGTCGTCATCACCGGCGGTGGCCAGGGCATAGGCCGCGAGTACGCACGGGAGTTCGCCGCGGCAGGGGCCATCACGGTGATCGCGGAGATCAACGGGGACTCCGCCCGCAAGGTCGCCGCGGAGATAGCCCGTGCAGGTGGCACAGCCCTGGCGGTGGAGACCGATGTCTCCGATCCCGAATCCGTGGAGGCGCTCGTCGAGTCGGTCGTCCGGGAGTACGGACGCGTCGACGTACTGATCAACAACGCGGCCATCTTCTCCAGTCTCGCGATGCGCCCGTTCGATGAGATTCCCCTCGACGAGTGGGACGCGGTCCTCGGTGTCAATGTGACCGGTGCCTTCCTCTGTGCACGTGCCGTGGCCCCGCACATGCGGCAGGCGGGCTGGGGACGGATCGTGAACATCGTCTCGGGCGCGGTGCCCCTGGGGGTCAAGAACTACCTCCACTACGTGACGTCGAAGGCCGCCCTCGTCGGTATGACCAACTCCCTCGCCAGGGAGTTGGGCAGCCACGGCATCACGGTCAACGCAGTACAGCCCGGTGGGACATTCACCGAGGTGCCGCGCGAGACGGTCACCGAGGAGGGCAAGGCACGGCTCATCGCCGCCCAGTGCATCCAGCGCGAGGAAGTGCCGATGGACCTCGTCGGTCTGGTGCTGTTCCTGAGCACCCCCGCAGCCGCGTTCATCACCGGACAGACCATCGCCTGCGACGGCGGCCTCACCCACACCTGACCCGGCCGGCGCACCCCGAACACCCGATCCCGGAGGATCTCCCATGACGTCCCTGCCCCAACCCCCTCACCACGAACTCTGGCTCGGCGGCGCCGACCGCCCCGCCGCGTCCGGCGCCGTGTTCGAACGGTTCAGTCCCTTCGACGGCACCCTCGCCGGTGTCTTCGCGGACGGTGACGAAGCGGATGCCGCCCGAGCCGTGGGCCTCGCCCGTGCCGCCTTCGACAACGGCCCCTGGCCCACCGCTCCCGCCCGCGTCCGCTTCCAGGTACTGAGCGCAACAGCCAGGCTGCTGACCGAACACTCCGCCGCGGTGGCCGAGCGCATGGTCCTGGAATCCGGCAAGCCCGTCACCCTCGCACTCGGTGAAGTGGCCGCCGCCGCACGGTGTCTGGACTACTACGCGGGGCTCGCCCTGTCAGCCGAGGGTTCGGCGGTCAGCGATCGCAATCCGGATGCGCTCGGACTCGTCCTGCGCGAACCGGTCGGTGTCGCAGCGCTCATCACGGCCTGGAACTTCCCACTGCTCGGTGTGGTGTGCAAGCTGGCTCCGGCACTGGCCGCCGGCTGCACCGTCGTCGCCAAGCCCTCGCACCTCTGCCCCGGGCCCGCGCTGCTCCTCGCCCGATTCCTCACCGAGGCGGGACTGCCCGACGGGGTCTTCAACGTCGTCACCTCGCAACGGGAGCGCGGTGCGGTCGTGGGCCGGCACTTCTCCGCATCACCGAAGATCGACAAGATCGCCTTCACCGGTTCGACCGCCAGCGGTCGGGACGTGATGCGGTCAGCGGCCGTCAACACCAAGCGGGTCGCACTCGAACTCGGGGGCAAGTCGGCGAACATCGTGTTCCCCGATGCACCCTTCGAGGACGCGGCACTGACCGCGCTCACCGCCTTCACCTTCAACAGCGGCCAGCAGTGCTCGGCCGGCAGCAGACTGCTGCTGCACCGCGACATCCACGACGAGTTCCTCGCGGCGCTCACCCAACACGCCCGCGCCCAGGTGCTCGGCGATCCGCGGGACCCCGCGACCACCATGGGTCCGCTGGTGAGTGAACAGCAGCGTGAGCGCGTACTCGGCTACATCGACCTCGGACGCTCCGAGGCCCGTCTCGTCACCGGTGGCGGAGCTCCCAGCGACCCGGCCCTCAAGCAGGGGCACTTCGTGGAACCGACCGTGTTCGACCAGGTGGACAACTCCTCGCGCCTCGCGCAGGAGGAGGTCTTCGGACCGGTCCTCGCGGTGATCCCGTTCGAGACCGAGGAGGAAGCCGTCGCGCTCGCCAACGACAGCGCCTACGGACTCGCAGGAGGCGTCTGGACGCGCTCCTTGGACACGGCGATCCGGGTGGCGAAGGGCATCCGCACCGGCAAGGTCTTCGTGAACAGCTACAACACGGCGGGCATCGACGACATGCCGCACGGGGGCTACAAGGACAGCGGCACCGGCCGCGAGTTCGGACACATCGGTCTGGAGGAGTTCCAGGAGCTCAAGACCGTCCAGATCCTGCTGCGATGAGGAGGGTACGCAGATGAACATCGCACACTGGCTCGCCGCCACGGCCCTGCGCACCCCCGGAGCCCCGGCCCTGCTCACCGGGGAACGCGTGGATTCCGACTACGCGGCGTTCGCGGCCTCCTCGGCGTCGGTGGGGGCCTGGCTGGCCGCCGAGCACGGTGTCGCTCCCGGTGACCGGGTGGCGCTTCACCTCACCAACTCGGCCCGGTACCTGGAGTGTCTGTACGGCATCTGGTGGTGCGGCGCGGTGGCGGTACCCGTGAACCGCAAACTCACCGCAGGGGAGAGAGCGGCCGTCATCGAGGACGCGGGCGCCACCCTCGTCTTCACCGACGCCAAGGCCACCGGTGGCGAAACGGACCCTTCCGAGGCGACGGACCGCGCGAACCGGCCGAACGCGGTCCCGGTGGACGACGCCCCCTGGCGCGAGGTACGAGGACCGCGCGAACCGGCCGAACGCGGTCCCGGAGATCTCGCCTGGTTGTTCTACACCTCAGGCACCACAGGTCGCCCCAAAGGCGTCATGCTCACCCACGGCAATCTGCTGGCCATGGCCCTGTGTCAGATCGCGGACGTCGATCCGATCGGGCCGGGCGAGGCGGTGCTGTACGCGGCCCCGCTGTCCCACGGCGCCGGCCTGTCCGGGCTGGTCCACGTCCGTGCGGGCTCGCGCCATGTCTTCCCGGCCACCGGACGGTTCGACGCGGACGAGGTGCTCACACTGGCCGAGCGGGTGGGCCGGATGTCCCTCTTCGCCGCACCCACCATGGTCCGACGGCTGGTCAAGGCCGCCCGACAGCGGGGCACGGACGGCAGGGGGATCAAGACCGTGATCTACGGCGGTGGGCCCATGTACCTGGCCGACATCCAGGACGCGGTCTCGGTCCTCGGACAGCGCTTCGTCCAGATCTACGGCCAGGGCGAATCGCCCATGACCATCACGACCCTGTCCAGAGCCGACCACCAGGACACCGAACACCCCCGGCACACAGCGCGGCTGGCCGGGGTGGGCACCGCGCACAGCGCCGTCCGCGTACGGGTCTGCGACCGCGAGGGCAGACCGCTGCCACCCGGCCGCATCGGTGAGATCGAGGTCATGGGAGCCACGGTCATGGCCGGCTACTGGCGCGATCCCGAGGCCACGGCGGCGGCGCTACGCGACGGCTGGCTGCGCACCGGGGACCTCGGAGTCTTCGACGAGGACGGATATCTCACCCTGGCCGGCCGGTCCAAGGAACTGATCGTCTCCGGTGGCACCAACATCCACCCTCGCGAGGTCGAGGAAGCGCTGGTCAGCCATCCCGGCGTCGCCGAGGCCGCCGTCGTCGGCGTCCCGGACCCCGAGTGGGGCGAGCTCGTCGTCGCGTTCGTCGTACCGACCGGCCCTGAACACACCGACACAACAGCCCTGGACGCGCACTGCCGCGGCCTGATCGCCCGCTTCAAACGCCCCCGCCGCTACCACCTGGTCCCCGAACTGCCCAAGAACGCCTACGGCAAGGTCGACAAGAAGGCGCTGCACACGACCGCCACCACGCCGTGACCTCCCTCCCACCCCGCATCACACCGACACCGGAGAAGGCCATGCCCCAGAACCCGCACGACGACCCCAACACCCCCAACGGCCCTGGTGACCCCGGCTACGAGGACATCGTCTACGAAGAGAAGGACCATGTCGCAACGATCACCTTCAACCGCCCGGCGAAACTGAACGCCTTCCGCGGACAGACCTATGCCGAGGTGGCGGACGCCCTCCAACGCGCCGGTTGGAACCGTGACATCGGCGTCATCGTGCTCACCGGCGCCGGGGACCGTGCCTTCGCCGTCGGTGGGGACTCCACGGAGAAGAAGTCCGACCGGGTCGGACGGGGGCGAGGCATCCTCGGGGTGCCGGTGGAAGAGGTGCAGAGCGCTATCAGGGACGTGCCCAAGCCCGTCATCGCCAAGGTGCGCGGCTACGCGATCGGCAGCGGCAATGTGCTCGTCACCCTGTGCGACCTCGCAATAGCCGCCGAGAACGCCGTGTTCGGGCAGGCCGGGCCGAAGATGGGCTCGGTCGACCCGGGCTTCGGAACCGCGTTGTTGGCCAGGACCATCGGGGAGAAGAAGGCCCGCGAGATGTGGTTCACCTGCCGAAAGTACCCGGCCGCCGAGGCGCTGCGGATGGGGCTCATCAACCAGGTCGTGCCCAATGATGAACTCGACGACGAAGTCGACCGGTGGTGCCGCGAGATCAATGCGCTCAGCCCCACGGCCCTCGCCATCGCCAAACGCTCCTTCAACGCCGACAGCGAGAGCATCAGGGGCATCGGTCACCTCGGTTTCCAGGCCCTCGCCCTGTACTTCGGTACGGACGAGTCCAAGGAGGGTGGCGAGGCGCTGCGCGCCAAGCGCACCCCGGACTTCCGCGGGGCGATGGGATGACTGCCCTCACCCCACCGCGCCGAGGGGATCCCGCCGCGGCCCCGGCCCGGCCAGGTAGCCCACGGCGGACGACGATCCAACACCACACCGCGGATCCCGTACGCATCGCGTTCCTCGACGACGACCACGTACTGACCCTGGTCCAAAGGCTGCTCACCGCCCGTACCGCGTCCGACTGGGAGGCGGTGGCCGACTTTTTCGCACCGGACCTCCCCGATCTGGCCGCCGTACGGGCGTTGCGCGCAAAGCTCAGCCCGCACGGTGGTGTCGCCCTCACCTCCCGTCCCGACGAGGCCACCGTCCTCGTACTGCGTCGCGGAACCGCGGACCGCGGCGTCATCGAAGCGGCTCCCCGGTTGCGGTTGGTGCAACGGTTGGGCGCACGCTCCACCGCGATCGATCTCGAAGCAGCCCGCGAGCACGGGATCGAGGTGTCGTGTCTGCCCAGGCCCAGCCTGGTGCGCACGGCCGAGCACGCCCTGCTGCTGATGCTCGCCCTGGTCAAACGGCTCCCCGCGGCAGACCGCTCCGTACGGGCGGGCAGCGGGTGTCCGGGCCGGGACGTCACCTACAACTGGGCCGGGCTGACCGGGCTCGGGGGGTTGGAAGGCCGCACCCTGGGCATCGTCGGTCTGGGCGAGGTCGGTTCACTCGTCGCCGAACGGGCCCGCGCCTTCGGGATGCGACTGCTCTACACCGGGCGCACCCGGCGCTCCACGGCGCAGGAACGAGAGCTCGGGGTCGACTACCGCTCGCTGCCCGATCTCCTGGCCGAATCCCATGTCGTCTCCCTCCACGTACCCGGGGCAGGTCGCGGGGCGCCGCTGCTGGGACCGGCCGAGTTCGCCGCGATGCGTCCGGGCGCACTGCTCGTCAACACCGGTCGCGGTCGGCTCATCGATGAACGCGCCCTCTACGAGGCACTGGTCGAAGGGCGGCTCGGCGGGGCGGGTCTGGATGTCCACCGGGTGGAGCCCCGTCCGCGCACCGACCCGCTGTGCGCGCTCGACAATGTCGTGCTGACCCCCCACATAGCCGGCGGATCCCGGCTGGGAGTGCTCGACGAGGTGACACAGATCTTCGAGAACGTACGCGCGGTACTCGCGGGTGGTGTGCCCGTGCACGGCCGGGTGGTGGGCACATCATGACGCCGTCGGACCGTACCCGTGGCACCGCCCGGTTGGAGCCCGCACGCATCACCGCGCTCGACGACATCGACTTCACGAAGGTCGTACGGCCCGGAGACACCGTTCTCTGGACGCAGGGAGCCGGTGAGCCGCTGCCGCTCATCGAAAAGCTGCTCGCCCAGCGCCATGCGATCGGTGGGTTCGACGTCGTGTTCGGCGGGGCGGGGTTCACTGATGTGGTCCGTCCCGAGCACGCCGATGCGATCTCCTTCACCGGTCTGGGTGCGGTGGGTGGCCAGCGGGCGCTGTGCCGTGCCGGGGTGATGGAGGTGCTGCCCATCCATCTGTCGGAGCTGTCTCGGCTCATCACCTCGCGGACGCTCCGGATCGATGTCGTACTCGCCCAGGTCAGCGAGGGTCCGGGGGGTGAGCTGAGCCTCTCGGCGGCCGGTGGCTGCGCGGCAGCGGCTGTCTCCGTGGCGCGTACGGTGATCGCCGAGGTCAATGAACAGGCACCGTGGACCTTCTCCCGGCACACCTTCGATGCGGGACTCATCGACCTCGCGGTGCGCACCTCGCGCCGCCTGGTGGAGATTCCCGGTCGCCCTCCATCCGCAGTGGATTCGGCGATCGCCGCCCAGGTGGCGGGCCTCGTCCCCGACGGGGCCACCCTGCAACTCGGGATCGGCGCGGTGCCGGCAGCCGTTGCCGGTCTGCTCACCGGCCATCGGGAACTGGGGCTGCACAGCGGAGTGATCGGCGATGCGGTGGTGGATCTCATCGAGTCCGGGGCCGTCACCAACACCGCCAAACCCGTGGACCGCGGGGTGAGCGTGACCGGTGGCCTGCTGGGCACCCGGCGACTCTTCGACTTCGCACACCGCAACGACGGGCTGCGGGTGGACCCGGTCGATCACACTCATGCACCGGACGTCCTGCGCCGGCTGCCCCGTTTCACCGCGATCAACTCCGCGCTCGAAGTGGATCTCAGCGGGCAGGTGTCCGCCGAGGTCGCCGGCTCGGCCTACGTGGGCACGATCGGCGGTCAGGTGGACTTCGTCCGAGGCGCACTCGCCTCCCCCGGTGGCCGTTCGATCATCGCCCTCCCCTCCCGCACCACGTCCGGAAAGACCAGAATCGTTCCACGGCTCTCCTCCGGAATCGTGACCACCGGTCGAGCGGACGCCGACGCGATCGTGACCGAGTACGGCGTCGCTGAACTCCGCGGAACGTCCATCAGCGAACGGGTGCGGCGCATGATCCGGATCGCACACCCCGACGATCGAGAGTCGTTGCACCGACTGGCGTACGACCAGGTCGCCGGCGTACGGAAGGGATGAGTGAGGGATGAGACTGCACGTCCTCGACGGAGGCACCATCGAGATCCTGGACTGGGCTCTGTTCCAGCCTGACGCGGGGCAGGGGGTACGGCGCACCCTCGCCGACTCCTGCTACCTCGTCGTCCATCCGCGCGGCACCCTGGTGTGGGACGCGGGGCTGCCCGACGCCTTGGCCGAGGAACCTGAGGGGCACCGAGTCGGGGACATCGCGGTGTTCCATGTGAAAGGTTCGCTGGAACGCCAACTCGCCGAGGCCGGATGCCCGGCCGACACGATCGACTTCCTGGCACTGTCACACTTCCACCCCGACCACGTCGGCAACGCCTCACTGTTCTCCCGTGCAACCCTGCTGGTCCAACGGGACGAGTACGCAGCTGCTTTCGGTGCCTCGCCCGGTGACCACGGCTTCGACCCGGGCACCTACGCCTCGCTGCGGGAACGGGCCGTGATCCCCCTGGACGGCGACCACGATGTGTTCGGTGACGGATCGGTCGTGATCCTGCGCCTGCCCGGACACACCGTCGGCAGCCAGTCACTGCTGGTGCGGCTGCCGGACACCGGACCCGTGCTCATCTCGGGCGACCTCGCCCACAGTCTGGAGAACTGGACGCGACGCGTGGTCCCCGGCTTCAACGCAAGTGTCGACGAGTCCCGGCGCAGCATGAACCGCGCAGCCGAGGTGCTCGCCGAAGAGGACGCCGTCCTCTGGGTGCAGCACGACCACGCACAGCAATCGACACTGCGCCGTTCCCCACACCACTACACCTGAATCGGAGATCCTCGTGAACACTGACACCCTGGGCGTCGCGGTGGTCGGCGCCGGCGCCGACCACTGGAGCAGCGCCGCACACCTCCCCGCGATCGCCGCACTGGACGACCTGCGGCTGGAGCGGTTGGTGACGTCCTCGCCCGAGTCCGCATCGGCCGCCGCCGAGCGGTGGGGCGTGCCCGCGACACACGAACTCGATCCCGTTCTGGTCGACGACGCGGTGGACATCGTGGCCGTCACCGTCCGGGTGCCCCGGCATGCGGAGATCGTCAGGGCCGCCATCGCCGCGGGCAAGCACGTCTACTGCGAGTGGCCGCTCGCCACCGGTTCGGACCAGGCCCGCGAACTGGCGGAGCTCTCGGCCGCCCACCCGGAACAAGTCCATGTCACCGGCCTCCAGGGGCGCTACTCGCCGCAGCTGAGGACGGCCGCCGCGCTGCTGGCGTCCGGGCGCATCGGCAGACCTCTGTCGGCGAATCTGCGACTGCACCTGCCGCACGGTCTGCTGCCGCGGCCCGCGCACCGGGCGCATCTGCGTCACCGGTCGGTGGGCGCCAACGTGCTCACCATCCAGGCCGGGCACGCACTCGACATGCTCGGGGTGGTTCTCGGCCGGCCTCGGGTGGACAGTGCGCGGCTCTGGTCGGCGGTGCCCGAGTTCCTCGTGGACACGGGGGAACGGCTGCCCCGGGACGCACCGGACACTCTCGTCACGGTCCTCGACCATGCGGGGGTCATCACCGTGGCCCATGTCTCGCAGACCGGACCGCGCGAGACCTTCGCCGTGGAGATCCTGGGCACGGAGGGGTCGTTGACCCTCACGGGAACGAGTCAGCCACAGTTCGGCGGACTGTCCCTCACCGTGACCCCGCTCGGTGGGGCTCCGAGTGCGGAGATCGCGCCGCACGCCGATCTGGTGCATCCGTCGCCGCTGCCCGCCTCGCACCCCGGCCACAACGTCGCCTCCGCGTACGCGGCACTGGGCGCAGCGGTACGCGACGGACGGCGCGACCCGCTGCTGCCGGACTTCCGGGCCGCCGTCGACCTGCATGAACTGCTCGACGAGATCGAGCGAGCGGCTGCGGAGAAGCGTTGACACCCCCTGCGTTAGTACTGATACTGAGGCACTTTTACGCACGCGGTAGGCGCAATGCGCTCAAGGAGTTATTGATTCCACCCTGATCCGCCTCGCAAAACTATACGGACGGTGCATATGAACCCGATCCTGGAATTCCACGACGTATCGAAGGTCTTCTTCAAGGGCAGCCAGCAGATACACGCGCTGTCCCAGGTCACCGCGGAGGTCGGCGACGGGGAGCTGCTCGCCATCGTCGGTCCCAGCGGCTGCGGCAAATCCACCCTCCTCAACCTCGCCGCGGGACTGATGAAACCCGGCACCGGACGGCTGCTGTACCGCGGCGACCCCCTCACCGGAGTCAACACCGAGGTCGCCTACATCACCCAGAAGGACAATCTGCTCCCCTGGCGCACGGTCGAGGACAACATCGCCCTCCCCCTCAGCCTCGGTGGACGGGCCCGCCTCACCAAGCAGGAGCGGCAGGAACGGATCGCGCGCCAGATCGAGCTGGTCGGACTGACCGGATTCGAGAAGCACTACCCCAGCGAACTCTCCGGCGGCATGCGCAAACGGGCCCAACTGGCCCGCTCCCTGGTCTACGAGCCCGACGTCCTCCTCATGGACGAGCCGTTCGGAGCACTCGACGCCCAGCTGAAGTTGGTGCTTCAGGCGGAGCTGCTGCGTACCTGGGAAGGCACCGGCAAGACGCTCGTGTTCGTCACCCACGACCTCACCGAGGCCATATCGCTCGCCGACCGGGTGATCGTGATGTCCGCCCGGCCCGGCCGGATCAAAGCCGTCGAACGCATCGACCTGCCCCGACCGCGGGACCCCTTCAGCATTCGATTCGAACCCGGCTTCGGGGAGTACTTCGACCGTCTGTGGGCGGCGCTCCGCGAGGACATCCATCAGGGAAGCGAGGCATAGGCCATGACCGAAACGACCCTCAGTTCCACCGGCGGCAAGCGCATCGGCACTGCGGACCCGGTCGACGAGGTCTTCCTCGTCGACCCGAGCATCCGTGAGCGGCGCAGAAGGACCCTCATCGTCACCGTCTCCCGGGTGGCGCTCACCCTGCTGGCCCTCGGCTCCTGGGAGTTGGCATCGGGTCGGTTGGTGTCGGAGTTCTGGATCAGCAGCCCGGGCGCCGTGTGGTCGGCACTGGTCGACTTCGCCGGGGAGGGACAACTCCTGCCCGCCGTCTGGGCCACGCTGGTGGAGACCGCACTCGGCTTCGTCGCCGGAGCCGCCGCCGGGATCGCCGTCGGGCTGCTCTTCGGCGTCAGCTCGCTGGTGGCCCGCACTCTCGATCCCTTCCTGGTGGCGTTCAACTCCATCCCGCGTGTCGCGCTCATCCCGCTGTTCATCCTCTGGTTCGGCATCGGCCTGGAGACCAAGGTGCTCTTCGCGGCCACCCTGGTGTTCTTCCCGGTCTTCATGAACACCTTCGCCGGAGCGCGTGACGTCGACCGCGATCTGATCGACGTGATCCGGGTGATGGGCGCCTCCCGGTTCGATGCGGTACGACAGGTCCTCATCCCATCGGCCCTCGTCTGGGTCTTCGCCGGACTGCGGATGTCGGTGCCGTTCGCCCTCATCGGCGCCGTGGTCGCGGAGATGTTCACCTCCAACGAGGGTCTCGGCTACCTCATCTCGGTCACCGCCAACCAGTACGACACCGCAGGATCGTTCGCCGCGCTGCTGGTGACCACCGTGCTCGGCCTCGCCCTCACCGGGGCGGTGGGGCTGCTGGAACGCCGCACCTTGCGCTGGCGCCCCGCCACCGCCTGAGCAGCACCACTCGCTCCCGAACCGCCACCGCCCGACCGCTGCCCCTTGCTCCGAGCTGCCCCTTGCTCCCGGACTGCCACCGGAACCCCGGCGCCCCGCGCCGACGTCGGCCGCCATCGCACCCCCTCGTGTACGAAAGGTCATCTCATGCTGCCCAGACGCACCACCACACGCTCCGCACTCCCCAGCCCTTCCCGCCGCACGGTCCTCAGCTGGGCGGCCGGAGCAGCCACCGTGCCGCTCCTTGCCTCGTGCGCGAAGCCACCGGCTCCCGCCGGTGCCGGCTCCGGCACGGTGGAACTCGTGCACGCCGCCAAGGACTCCTTGTTGCTGTGGTCGGTGAGCTACCTCGCCGAGGACGACGGGTACTACAAGAAGGAGGGGCTCACCGTGAAGCGGGTACCCCTCGGTGGCGGCCCGGCCGCGATGACGGGACTGCTCTCGGGGGAGGGCCACGCCAACCTCTCGGCGCCGGGTGAACTCCTGTCCGCGGTCGCCAAGGGACGGCGGCTCAAGGTCCTCCTCGCCCACACCAACACCATGCCGTCGATCCTCGTGCTCAGCAAGAAGTTCGCCGAGCGCGTCGGCGTCACCGCGGACAGCCCGCTCGCCGAGCGCCGGGCGGCCATCGGCAAGGTCCGCAACGGACGCTTCGGCATCACCGCACCCGGCAGCATCACCGACGGCTTCACCAGACTCGCACTCAGACAAGCCGGGCTCGACCCGGCGAAGGACGCCAGGATCGTCCCCCTCCAGACCGCCGCCAACTCCCTGGCCGCACTGGCGAACGGGCAGATCGACGGATTCGTCGGGGTCCCGCCCGCCGCGGAGAAGGCCGTCCTCGAATTCGGCGCCGTGCAGTTGCTGGTCAACCAGACCGGTGAGATCGAGGGCGCCGATCGCGTCCAGGGCATGACGCTCCAGGCCCGCACCGAGGACGTCGAGGCCAACCCCGATCTGTACCGCGCGCTGGTCCGTGCCGACGTCAAGGCCATGCGCGCCCTCATAGACAACCCCGAGGAAGCGGGCAAGCTGCTCCGCAAGACACGGTTCAGCCAGTTGGAAGAACCCATCTGGGAGTACGCGTGGAAGCTCGTCCAGCTCTCCTGGCGGTCCCCGATCGTCCCCCGCGACTCGCTGGCCGCCTGGTTCGACAACCGACTCGTCGCCGACACCGACGGCAGGGCGTTCGCCTACGACGAAGTCCTCGACATGCGGTTCGCGGAGGAGGCACTCAAGTCGACCGGCTGGAAACCGGTGGACCAGACATGACAAGGTTGACAGCGCAATACGCATAGTGTTGACGTATTGCGCACAGCATCATCGCATTCCGCACATTGCTCCGACCCGGACATCACCTTGCCGTGGAGGCCCCGTGACAACGAAGCAGACCCTGGCCACCGGTGCCCCCGAAGTCCCCGAGGCACCGGTGGCCAGGCGGTCAGTGGTCCAGTCGGTGACCCGGGCCTTCGACCTGCTCAACCTCCTGCGGGACAGCACGGCGCCGATGTCCGTTCAGGAGATCGCCCGCAGCGCCGGCCTGGACCGCACCGTGGTCCACCGGCTGCTGCGCTCCCTGCTCCCCCAAGGCATGGTGGTCGAAGAGCGCGGCCTCTTCGGGGTCGGCCCGGCCTCCATCCTGCTGGCGAACCGCTATCTCGACGATCTCCTGGTGCGCAGACTGGCTTTGCCGTACATGGTCGAACTCCAGGCAAACGACATCGCCGATCAGCCCTGGACGGCGAACCTGTCCGTTGCCGTCGGCGATGTGTCCGCAGTGATCGAGCGGATCTGGACTCCCAGTACGCCCCTCGATCTCGTGCTCAGCGTGGGTGACACGTTCCCCATCGACAGCACGGCGACCGGCCGTAGCATTCTGGCCTACTACGAGCCGGACCGACTGGTCGACACGGTCGGAGCGGAGCGGGCCGCCGAGTTGGCCGACACCTTCGCCAGCGTTCGTGCGGCAGGAGGCGTCGGCCTGTCTCGGGGGGAGGCCGTGCCCGGTGTCGAGGCGGTCGCCGCAGTGATCCTCTCCCGCCGCCAGGCACCGGTTGCGGCCATCAGCGTGTCCGGGGTCGACCTCGGTGACCAGATGGACTCCGTCTCCCCCCTGGCCCAGACCCTGCGCCGCGCCGCAGCCTCGATCGGACAGATGATCGCCTGAAGTCTGTCTGGCGGGCGCCCGGAGACGCCCGCTCGACGGAGCAAGGCCGCCCGGAACATCCAGAGTGCGGCCGGGCGGCCTGCGGTTCGTTCGCCTACCAGGTGTGCGCGACGTCCACGATCAGCTTGTCGCCGGACTGGAGGACGCGGAACGGAAGTTTGGCGCGCACGCCCAGGCCCACCTGGGTCTGCCCTTCGAAACTCGCACCGAACTTGGTGTCCTTGAAGGTCCGGTAGCCGGTGATGTTCACCCCGGGCAGCGGCTGACCGCCCCTACCCGGATAGACGACACTGCCGGTCTCCGGGTCGTAGCTCGGGGCGTTCACATAGATCTGCAGGATGGCGCCACCCTTGACAGGGATCTGGGTGCCGGTGCCGTCCTGGTGGAAGGCGTTCACATAGCTGACGTGGTAGCCGACCTGGCCGGTGGCACCGGTTATGTCGAAGACCATGCGGTCGTAGCACGTGTGCTGACCGGTCCGAATGTTCTTCAGCGTCTCGACGACAGAGGAGGTCGCTGATTCTGTGCCACTTCCCCAAGGCGTGGAACACACCGTCGCCGAGGGGGTCTTGCCCGACTGACCCGTCACAGCACCCGCCGTTCCGGTCGTCCCCATGAGTGCGGCACCCGCCAGCACGAGGACCGTGCCAACCGTTCCTAACTGTCGCATGATCTGCCTCCGTTACGTAGAACTCGAACTGTCCGCGGCCGGGGTACCCCTCCGCACCCTTCACCCTTCCACCACAAGGGCTCGGCGACATCCGCACACGTACTCAACTGTCGAACATGTATCTACCGCATGTGTGCCCGACGCCTTCCGTGTCGCCGCAGGTCCGCCGTGGACATCCTGCGCCAACGGGAGACACTCCGCGGCGAAGGATCGGCGAATCGTTCCCCTACCGCCCTGCGCGGCGTCGATCCGGCACCGGCCGACAGTCTTCCACCCCCGTCGGACTACGGTGACCGCATGGACTCAGAGGCCCGACTGTTCCCGCCCCGCCCCATCCGATCGGTCCGGGCCGTGTACGCGCGCCAGCGAAGCTGTCCCTCGGATTTCGCGGAGGTCACCGTGGACTTCGAGCCCTGGGAGGACGGCGTCGTGTTTGAGGTATCCGCACATCTGGACACCCGGGGATTCGTCAACGCGGAGGATCGATCCGCCTATCACACTGCACTTGACACCGGTATCCGCGAAGAGTTGGCGGAGTTGGCGCCGGGAACCACTGCGGCGGTCGCGGTCGTGCTGCGCGCGATGCGTGTCCACGAAGTGGATTCCCACCCGGGAGCCTTTCGCGCGGTCGGACGCGTCGCGGTACGGAACGCCCTCGCCCTGGCCTATGGACCGCACCCACGCCCCGAGCATCGCCGGGCATGACATGCCCCGGCGACCAGGGGATCCGCCCGGGCCCACCCACCTGCCCGGTGACCGCAGCCTGCGGGCGACGCTCGCGGAACTGGCCTCCGCGCACTGACCTCCGGGGCTCTCCCCAGGGCCTGCACGGCGGACGGCCGGCCCCGCGTCAGCACACATGCCCGGTCGCGCCGTGACGAGACCGAACGCTCGCTCATCCGCCAACCCGTTCCCGCACCGCCGCTCGACGCCCATCCCAAGTTGGACCTACCGAACGCTCGGGCAGCAGCAGGGCTGCGCCCGCTCCACAGCGACGAGCACTTCGACCAACTCGTGGATGACGCGCTCGTCCTCAGCCAGCACAAGATCCGGCCCGGACGGTAGGACCGTTCCGTACCCCGCACCAGGAGTGGCCGACTCCACTTTCCTCGCACAACACCCGCCCGTTGTGTCATCACCACGCCGCCCGCGCGGAGTTCGCCGACGGCGGCACTCATCGTGGCTGGTCATCAGCTGTTTCCAGAGGACCGAGTGCTGCCCGTTCGGTCGACCGGCAGATGTGAATGCACTGTTGGGTCGAGTTGTCACCGGGTCGTTTGGGCGGGCGGTGTTGTTTCGGCCGAGGTATTGCGCGCCAGGAGTGGATCCCACCTGCGAACACGCAGGTGGACGACTACTCAGAACGACCGGAAATAAACTTAACCCACTGAACCACTCTTGTCGGGGGCCTAGGCAACTGTGACCATTCGAACGCACGCACTGCGGAGGCCGACACGAGGGACAGACCCGGTCGGCCCACCCGTTGGTTCAGTCCGACGAGCGACTAACTAGGAGTGCTTTCCATATGATCAGATCGAGACTTCGCACGCTTCTGCTCGGTAGCGGTTCAGCGGCTGTGATGCTGGCCGCCGCGCTGGTCCCGACGACCGCGTCGGCCTCGACACCCCCCACCGAGCGATCCGCCGCTGACAGCCGCGGATCCATCACCCAGGCCGCAAGCGGGGCCCTCGCAGGATTCTGGTCCTGCTCCATCCCGCCCGGCTACACCTACAGCGACACGCAGAGCACACTGAGCTGTGGCGGCACCGGCTTCCAGACCCAGTACTTCGTCCAGCCGCCCTCGGACAGTCTCTGGGCGTGCACGATCCCTTCGGGTTACACCTACAGCAGTGTGCAGAACTCTCTCGACTGCTCCGTCAGCGGTTTCCGGGCCAAGTACTTCCTGCGGACTCCCAGCACGGGCCTGTGGGCATGCACCATTCCGTCCGGCTTCACCTACACGAACACCCAGAGCACACTCGACTGCTCCGTCAGCGGCTTCCGCACCAAGTACTTCCTCAGGGCCTACTGACAGGCCGTCCGGACCGCACCCCAGCAGTCAAGGGAGCCCCGTCCCGGCTGGTGACAACAGCGTGCGCAAGGACACCCAGGGAATGATCTCCGCGTGGTGCGGCAACCGCGCGGGGGCGTAGCTGCCTCCTCGGCCAGACCCCGGCCGACTGCAGCCGGTGCCGGCAAGAACTCAGCGCCCCGCACCGTCCCAGCGATTTCGGGTCCCGTACGGCCCTCTCCCCAACACATGGCAAGACCGCATGGCAAAGATCGCGCGTGTGTCGCCCCACCGTTCCTCAAGAGGTGGGGCGACACACGCGCGACATCTGCCCGCCCCGGTGGTCAGGGATCGACTGACGAGAACACCGTCACCGGACCCACAGCACCACGCGAGGCGGGCGTGGTCACAACGACTTCCCCACGGCTCGTCCACGGCATCGCGCCCGGGGACAGCGCATGCGCCGACTCCAATCCGGTCGCTCCAATCCGGTCGCTCCGATTGGGTCGCCACGGCTTGGGCGCGCACAAGACCGAAAATGGTACTCCGATCGCGGTTGATTTCCCGTACCCCGCAGGCCGTATCCGACTCGGCACATGGGACTAGGACCATCGTCCCGGCCAATAGGGATGCGCTGGGGATGGACCTCTTTGATATTCTCGGCATCGAGTTCACTGGCCAGACATTCCCCCACGGGGACAGAGAATTCAGCATTAATTCACCGTGCTCGAAATTCATCTGCTGAATTCATCACCATGTCGCGACCATCCGCTTTTCCCACGGATGGCAATGGCCGGCCCAGGAAAGGATGCTGCTCATGCCGTACGCCGACCACCCCGACGGCTCCATCCACTACGAGGTGGAGGGAAGCGGCCCCGGTCTCGTTCTCGTGCACGGCGTCGGCGGCAGCGCCGACGGAGCCTTCGGCACGGTCGTCAAGGCCCTCGCCCGCGACCGTACCGTCGTCCGCCCCAACCTCAGTGGGAGTGGCGAGACCACCGACGGCGGCGGGCCGCTGACCCTCGACCGGCTCGCCGAGCAAACTGTCAGTGCCATCGACGACTCCGTGGGTGGACCGGTGGACCTGCTCGGGTTCTCCCTCGGTGGTGCGGTCGCCGCGACGGTTGCCGCCAACCGCCCCGACCTCGTCAACAGGCTCGTCCTGGCCGGCTCCTGGGCGTACCCCGATCCGCGCCATCAGTTCTACTTCGAGACCTGGGCGACGTTGCTGACCACGGACCTGGACCTGTTCCGACGGTTCACCACCCTGACCGGATTCAGTCCTGCCGCGGTGAACAGTTGGGGCCACGAAGGCTTGAACGCCTCGCTCGACAATCACGCCTGGCCCGAGCCGGGAATCTCCCGGCAGATCGAAGTGGCCCTCCGGAGCGACATCCGAGAAATTCTCCCGAAGATCACCGCACCCACTTCCGTCATCGGTTTCGCACAGGACGAGATGGTTCCCATCGAGGGCTCGCGACAATTGCATTCCGGTATTCCCGGCAGCACCCTCACGGAGATCGAAGGACAGGGCCACATGGACTGGATCGGCAATCCGGACCAGATGATCGAGCTGATACGCAAGATCCTCGGCTGAGAGCGATCGGGGGCCGAGCGAAGAAGACGACAGGCGCGAACCGCGAAAGGTGAACCTCCGAAGGTGTGAACCTCCGAAGGTGTGAACCTCCGAAGGCGAGGAGGACATCACCACCCCGGGTCAGTGCGCTGTGACCGCGGCACGGACCGCGGGAATGACCTCGTCGGCGAACCGTCGTGCGGTGTCGAGGTCCGCCTCCCCCGCGGCGTTGGCCACCTGCGTGTTGAACCCGCCCGCGCCGTGCTCCAGGACCGCACCGGTGAGCTCCTCGATCCACTGGCGAGTGGATCCGCCTTGCCAACGCCCCTCGGCGCCCCGGGTGGCGGGTAGGTCGTGGTCCACGAGCGCACCGCCGAAGTTGAAGTAGGAGATGACATCGGAGGGATGCCGGCCCGCCTCTTGCGCCGCGCGGTCGACCAGCGGGCGGGATGTGCGATACCGCTCGGAGAGCCAGTCCGCACCAAAACTCGGGATCCAGCCGTCCGTGAGTCGTCCGGTGATCGCCAGCGCTCGGGGGCCGTTCGCTCCGGTCCAGATCTTGGGTGTGGGCACGGGGGCGGGCATCGCCTTGGTGACCTGGTAGAAGCGCCCGTCGAAAGTGACCGGCGCAGCACCGCCCCCGGTGAGCTTCCCGATGAGCGTGATGGCTTCTTCGAAGGCGGTGACCGCATCACCCGGGCTCAACCGTTGGACGCCGAACTGCGCGATGCGGTCCCAGATCCCCCCGGAGCCCAATCCGAGGACGAACCGCCCGCCGGAGAGGGCACTGAGCGCTGCAACGGTCCTGGCCAGCACGGGTGCGGGGCGCAGCGGTAGATTGGTGACCCCCACATATCCGCCGATCCGGCGGGTGTGCCCGAGTGCGTAGCCGAGCGCCGCATACGCCTCGTGCCGATCT
Source organism: Streptomyces sp. NPDC059256 (assembly GCF_042753785.1). NCBI lineage: Bacteria > Bacillati > Actinomycetota > Actinomycetes > Kitasatosporales > Streptomycetaceae > Streptomyces > Streptomyces sp. NPDC059256. Next base: position 108,252 of record NZ_JBHYZO010000018.1, read on the forward strand.
CCGGCGTAGGGATGGTCCATGACGGAGAAGAGGTCGTACCCCGACTCGTCCGCCATCCGAAGTCTCTTCGTCAGTTCCTCCGAAAGGGGGAGGGGTGTGTTGAGGTCGAGACCGAAGTACGGGGGCTGTCCCAGCACCATGGTTCCACTCCTTGTCATCTCCTTGTCGTCCGGGACGCCCGAGTGCGTCGGGGACGCCCGAGTGCCCGCCACCCTTCCTCTGTGGTGCGGAACGCGGGGCCGTGTCCGGCGGGTCTCGCCATGCGTCAGCCGTTGTCACGGACTGCGGTGACATCGGCCCGCGCTCACATCAGGGCAGGGCGGCGGGGTGAGGTTGCACCACACTCACCACATGACCACACGGGAGCGCGCCTTGCCATCGTCGGGAGCTCGCCGCTCCCCCATGGGCGATGAACGCTTCGGCACGCGGTCAGCGACGGGCCTGCCGGTCGGTGGACGGCCCCCGCAGTCACACGTCCCATGGAACCGGCCGTCCGCTCCGCAGGAGGCAGACCGGGCAGTGTGCCCGTCAAGAGCGCCCGGGATCGGGGCGGCCTTCACATCATCGATGTCTCGGGCGACGGGCGAAATCCAGCTCGCCGCGAGACGTCCGCGCGCAGCCCCCGGAGCCACCACTGACCCACGCGCGGTGTGGGACCACCACACGCCAGGACGCCTCGGTCTGCGTCAGCTGTCGCCGTGATCCCGCCGGTGCGCGGCGTAAGTGGTAGGCACATCAGCGGAACTTGGGCGAGGCTTCTCGCCATGACAGAGTTGACCTACACCGCTTCCGATGGAATCCCCTTGTACGCCGTGTCCCTCGGTGCCGGCGCAAGCACCGTCGTTCTGCTGCACGGCGGCGGCCCGGACCACCACAGCCTGCTGCCTCTCGCCGAACGACTCCTTGATCGACATACGGTCGTACTACCGGACCTGCGCGGATACGGCCGCTCCAGGTGTACCGACCCGTTGCGCCACACCTGGGACCAGTACACGTCGGACGCCATTGCCCTGCTCGACCATCTGGGCATCGACCGGGCGGCGGTCGGCGGCACCGGCCTGGGGTCCACGATCACCCTGCGCGCCGCGCTCGCCCACCCGGATCGGGTCCGCGCGGGCATCCTGATCGGGGTGGAGGACATCGAGGACGATGCCGCCAAGGAGGCGGAGACCGCCTTCCTGGACGCCTTCGCCGAACGTGCCTCCACCGAGGGCTTGGAGGCCGCCTGGGCCCCGATCCTGGATATGTTCCCACCGATCGTCGGTGCGGCGGTACGAGATGCGATACCCCGGTCCGATCCGGCGAGCATCGCCGCTGCAGCCGCCATCGGCCGCGACCGCTCCTTCCGCGATGTGACGGAGCTACGCGAGGTGCGTTCCCCCGTCCTCGTCATCCCCGGCACCGACGTACGACACCCCACTGCCCTGGCCGAGCAGGTCGCTCGCACGCTCCCACGCGGCCACCTCGCACCGGTGAGCGTCTCCCAGTCCCTGCACACCACGGAGGACCTCGCCCGGGAAGTGGCCCCGCACGTGCAGGACTTCCTCGACCGTTTCGCTCCCGGGGGGACGGTCTGATGCTGGCGTTCAGCGCCTGCGGACTGAATCGGGCTGCCGGGTCCTGTTGTCGTTGACACAACCGGCACGGCACCGATTCCCACCGACCGACGCGCAGGCACCGACCAACGCGCTGGCACCGACCGACGCGCTGGCGCCGAGCCACCCGTGGGACGGGGTGCCAGCGATGTGGCCGCCGCGGGGGTCGTCGACCGTCCGGCGTTCCGGGCCCCCGGCCCCGGGCCGCTGGGCCGCTGGGCCGCTGGGCCGCTGGGCCGCTGGGCCGCTGGGCCGCGAACGGTCGACGACATGGTGCGAGATCAGCGGACGATACGGCGAGTCCCGTCAGTCGGCACGGGCTTCACCGTTGTGAGCGCCCGCATTACCAGCGCGCGGCCTTGGCGTGGAAGGTCAGCCCGGGCCATGCCTGGACCGGCTTGGCCGAGTACACGATCCGACCCGCGCACAGATTGCGTTCGGCCAGTCCCTCGACGATCTTCGGGATGGCCGCGAGCGTTGCCGGGATGCCGTCGTGGAGCAGGACTATGCCTCCCGCCTGCACCGTGAGCGCGTTCGCCACGATGGTCTCGGTGGGAATGCCGCTCCAGTCGACCGTGTCGGCCGTCCAGATCACCTCGGTCATCCCAAGTCTCGCCGCGTCCTGTCGAGTTCGGGCATCGGTACTCCCGAACGGCGGCCGGAAGAGCGTCGGCGCACGGCCCGTCTGTTCCCGGACGACACGGCTGGTGTCACGCAACTCCGCGAACGCGGTGGCTGCGTCGAGTGCGACGAGGTTTGCATGGGTGTACGAGTGGTTGCCGATGCGGTGGCCGTCGGCAGCGATCTGACGGGTTCCGTTCGGGTCGGCAGATGCCAAGGCGCCGGTCACGAACCAGGTGGCCCTGACCCGTCCGGCATCGCGCAACGCCTTCAGATATGCGGGCGTGCTGGCCGTTGGACCGTCGTCGAACGTGAGCGCCACATAGCCCCCGGAGCAACGGTTCCCGGAGTCGGACGGTGACTGTGCCTGTGCGGCTCCCGGCGCCAACGCGAACGTCGACATCAGCGTCGCCAGGGCGGCGCCGAGCCATATCCGGGACCTGCCTCGCTTCTTCATTCCGATTGTCCTCTCGATCGACGAGTCGTCATGGAGGGGACGGTTCCGGAAAGGCTCGAACGCGGATTCACTCAGTGCGCGCCGTCTCGGGAGCGGTGCCCCGACCCCCGCTTGCCGGTCCATTTCCTGTCCCTTCCACGCGAGGCCGGATCCTCTCGCACGTCCGTGCGAACTTCGGCCGGAGCCCATTGAACGCGAGCAGGCGGTGTCATGGAGTGTTAATCCCGGATTCCGAGCAGCCTTTCGCTGCCCCGGTCGACTCGCCCGATGACCTGGGCCGCGGCGCCATCGGTCGCCTGCCCGAACCTGCACCCAACGAGGCCGCATAGAGGGGCAAATACCCGCTCGCAGGGCCGCTGACCGAGCTCGCGTGGACTGACGAAGCGGCCCTTCACTGCCATGTCACCTGTTGTGACAACAAACCCGGGCAGCGGTTCATCTCCCGGCACAACGGCGGTCACCGAAAGGCGAGGCGGGTCGCCCGTTCGGTGACGGGCCATCCGGTAGGGCGGCTCTCAGCGGTCCGTGCAGCCCCGCGACCTTAGCAACTGGAGCAAATACCCTATGGACAAACCTCTTTGACGAATCATCAGGGCTGATGATTCGGCGCCGCATACGCAGTGGGGCTCATTCCGTAGAAGTCACGGAAGGCACGGGCGAAGCTGCTGGGATCCTCGTAACCCACTCGCTGGGTCACCGAGACCACCGACGAACCCGCGCGCAGGAGCCGGGCTGCGGCATGCATACGACTTCTGGTGCGCCACTGCCCGAACGTCAATCCGGTCTCCGCGACGAATGCCCGCTCCAGGCTCCGACCGCTGGTTCGCACTTCGAGTGCCCAGTCGAGGATGCGCCGGTCATCACCCGGGTTGAACAGGAGGGCACCCGCCACCGCTGCCGCACCGGGGCTCGTCGGCAGTGGTAGATCGTCGGGAGCCAACACACGGCGTTCCAGGATCGACAACACCTGCCGCTGGATGTTCGCCGAAGGTCGGATGATCGTGCTCTGGCTCTGGTGGAGTGCAAGGAAGTAGATCTTCTCGTCATTGCGGATGGACACGACCGTGATGTCGGTGAGCACCGTCGCAATCTCGTCCACCGAGATCGAGAGCGGGAACAGTACGGAGTTCGCGCGGACCTCCAGTGCGTGCCTGGTCCCCGCGGGCAACCAGATGACCTCCCCTTCGTTGATCTCCACGGCGGTCTCGCCACACTGCACCAGGGTGCTGCCCCTGATCTGCCAGAGGGCCATGTGTTCATCGTCATGGACCCGTTCGGGGATGTCGACGCTCGGGATGTGGAGCGGGAAGTCGAGCGAGGAGAGATGCGCATGCGATCTCGTCTCCCTGCCACGCGGGGTCATCCACTCACTCCGGTTGTCATGATCTGCATCGAAGTTGTCGCTTTTCGCACTGGAGACATCACATAGGTAAGGCTAACCATAGTTGGTAGCCCGTGTCGCCCCGTTCATTCGGTCATCGCGCAGGGCTGGCACAGCGCACCACCAACCGGAAGGCCCATGCACGCCATGCACACTCCCCGCCAACGCGTCGCCCGCCTGGTCGGCGCCGTCATAGCCGGCCTGGTACTGATCACAGCATGTGGGACTTCCGGTGAGCCCGCTGCCCAAAAGACCTCGGCCGGTGCCTCCGCCTCCCTTCCCCCTGCCGAGGGCACCACGAAGTACCCGCTCACCCTGAAGACGCCGTTCGGCGACACCAAGCTCGACAAGCGCCCGAAGCGCATCGCGATCGTCACCGCCAACACCCTCGACACTGATGCGTTGATCGCCCTCGGCGGTACACCGGTGTTCGCTCCCTCGACCGTCGACCGCAACCCCTGGCTCAACGACGCCGACATCGCGGGCATCAAGACGCGCTGGGACGCGGAAGCGGGAACCGAGGTGTCCGCCGAGTCGGTGGCCGCCGCCTCCCCCGACCTCATCGTCGCCCTGGCCGCCTACGAGACCTTCGACCAGGCTCGTTTCGACAAGCTCAGCGCCATCGCTCCCGTGCTCTATGCAGCTCAGGGGGATCTGAGCTGGCAAGAGCTCACCCAGAAGCTGGGCAGCACGCTCGACCTCACGGCCGCTGCCGGGAAGGCCGTCGCAGCGGCGGAGAAGCAAGTGGCGCAGACGCGCGCCGCCCATCCCGAGTTCCAGGGCAAGACCGCGACGCACGTCATCGTGTACGACGAGAAGTACGGCCCGTACTACGCGAGCGCCCCCGGCTCCGACACCGCACTTTTGTTGCGACAGTTGGGGTTCGCACTGCCGAAGGCCGCCGCGAAGTTCACCAAGGACGGCACCATCAGCGATGAACTCGTCGGACTGATCGACGCCGATTTCCTGCTGCTCAGCACCTCCGGCAACCCCGGCTACTTCGTCGATGCCCCGCTGGTCAAGGCCGTCCCGGCAGTGGCAGACGGACGCGCGGTCATCAATCCGGAGGACAAGAAGACCTCGACCAACCACTTCGCCTGGGGGCTCAACGTCCAGAGCGTGCTGAGCGTGCCCTGGCTCATCGAGCAGCTGGCCGAGTTCGGTGTGAAGGCGATCCGTTGAACCACACCACGATGGGAGGCCGACCCGGCACGTTCGGCCTCCCGGCCCGTCCCGGAAGGGGACACAACGGCCCGGGTGGGACGGTCGTCCGCGTATGACGATCGTTCGTGAGACCGCCAGCCACACGTCCGCCGACCGCCCTGGACGGGACTTCAGCGCACCGCGTCGCCTCCTCGGTCTGGCGCTCCTGCTGTTCGTACTGACGGCGAGCGTGCTGGCGAGCTTGGCCGTCGGTGCCAACCACGTACCCCTCTCCCAGGTGTGGCAAGGGTTCTGGCACCCGGACACGTCGGAGGCATCGGTCATCGTGTGGACCCTCAGGGTCCCGCGCACGGTTGTCGGCATCGCCGTGGGCGCGGCGTTGGGGGTGGCCGGCGCGTCGATCCAGGCACTGACCCGCAATCCGCTCGCCGACCCGGGCATCCTCGGGGTGAACGCGGGCGCAGGGTTCGCCGTCACGCTCGGAGTGGGGTTCTTCGGTCTGTCGGGGATCACCGGCTACATCTGGTTCGCGTTCGCGGGGGCGGCCGTCGCGACAGTACTGGTCTACCTCATCGGCTCGGCCACGCGCGGCACGGCCTCGCCGGTGACACTCGTACTCGCCGGTGTCGCCCTGGGCGCGGTGCTCAACGGATTCAGCACCTTCCTGACCCTGATCAACCCGGAGACCTTCCGCTCGATCCGCAACTGGGGGCTGGGGTCCGTCGCCCGGACGAGCCTCGATGACACGGTCGTGGTCGCTCCGCTCCTCGTCGTCGGACTGTTGATCGCCATTGCGGTCTCCGGGTCGTTGAACTCGATCGCCCTCGGCGACGACCTCGCCGTCTCGCTCGGGACGAAGGTGCTCCGTACGAGGATCCTAGGGGTCGTCGCGGTGACCCTGCTGGCCGGTGGTGCAACGGCGCTCACCGGTGGGATCGCGTTCATCGGTCTGATGGTGCCGCACATCGTGCGCTGGTTCGTCGGACCTGACCAACGGTGGATCATCGTCTACTCCGCGCTGGCAGGCCCCGTACTGGTACTCGCGTCAGACGTGCTCGGGAGGGTGATCGCCCGCCCCGGAGAGATCGAGGTCGGAATCCTGACCGCAGTGATCGGCGCACCCGCGCTGATCGCACTCGTACGACGTCGAAAGGCGAGCGGGTTGTGAAGGGAGACATCTCGGGGCAGTCGCTCGACGGTGTCCGGTCGGCAGATGGAGTGTCGGCCGGTGTGCAGTCGACCGGTGTGCAAGGCATGAGGGCAGTCGATTTCGGCTATGCGGTCCGGAGCGTGCGCAGCCCCTGGTTCTCCGTGCGGGTGGACATCCGCCAGGCGACGGTGACCGCGGTCCTGTTCAGCACGGCGCTGGTGCTGTCAGTGGTGGCGATCCGGTTCGGCGACTACACGTTGACAATCGGCGACGTCGTCGCGGCGCTCACCGGGTCCGGCGCGGACTTCCATCGGATGATCGTGGTGCAGTGGCGCCTACCGGTGGCGGTGGCCGCGATCGTGTTCGGTGCGCTGTTGGGCATCGGCGGTGCGATCTTCCAGTCGCTCACCCGCAACCCCCTGGGCTCGCCGGACGTGATCGGTTTCGACGCGGGCTCCTACACGGCCGTGGTGCTGTCCATCCTGGTCTTCGGCAACGGCGGCTACTGGTCCGTCGCCGGTGCGGCGATCGTGGGCGGGCTGGGGACGGCTTTCCTCGTCTACGTGCTGGCCTACCGGCGCGGCGTACAGGGGTTCCGCTTGATCATCGTAGGCATCGGTGTGTCGGCGATGCTCGGTTCCATCAACGCCTATCTGATCACCCGGGCCGACCTCAGTGATGCGATGACCGTCGGGTTCTGGGGCGCTGGGTCCATCACCCGCGTGTCGTGGAGCAGCATGGTTCCCTCGCTGCTCATCGCAGCAGTGATCGTTTTGGCTGCGATGCTCCTCGCACCTTCGTTGCGGCGGCTGGAGCTCGGCGACGACGCGGCCATCACCCAGGGCACCAGCGTCCATTCGGTTCGACTGGCACTGATGGTGGTCGGAGTCGCGACGGCGGCGCTGGTGACCGCCGCGGCGGGGCCGATCGGTTTCATCGCCCTCATCGCCCCGCAACTGGCCCGGCGGTTGACCCGCTCGCCCGGGGTCACCATGCTCCCCGCAGCCGCGATGGGGGCGGTGCTTCTGGCCACGGCGCACTTCCTCGTGCTGCTCGTCGCTGAGTTCTACCGTCCGATCCCGGTGGGACTGCTCACGGTGTGCCTGGGCGGACTGTATCTGATCTGGCTGCTGATCCACGAGTCCAGGCGCCAGTACGGCCGGCCTACCCCATGAAGAGCCGAGATAGCCGAGATAGCCGAGCTAACGAGACGACCGAGACGACCGAGACATCCACGACACCCACAACACCCGTGACATCCGACGAAGAGAACGATCACATGACCCTGATGTCCGCTGAGCGACGAACCGATGATCCCGCCACCGAGCCGGCCGCCCCGTCGCGCCTCGTCGTCGACGGGGCAACGATCGGCTATGACCGGGCCGTGATCTCCGAGCGCCTCTCGGTACGGATACCGAACGGGTCGTTCACGGCGATCATCGGCCCCAACGGCTGCGGCAAGTCCACCCTGCTGCGTGCCCTCGCCCGCGTACTGACGCCGACGGCGGGGCAGGTGCTGTTGGACGGGAAGGCGATCAGCACCTACCGGTCCAAGGAGATCGCCCGCCGGATGGGGTTGCTCCCGCAGACCTCCCTGGCGCCCGACGGAATCCGGGTTGCGGACCTCGTGGCCCGCGGGCGCGCCCCGTATCAGAGTCTGTTCCACCAGTGGCGCCCCGAGGACGAGGAGGCCGTGGCGGCGGCGATGCGCGTGACGCGCGTGACCGAACTGTCCGGGCGTCTGGTGGACGAACTGTCGGGCGGTCAGCGGCAGCGGGTGTGGGTGGCGATGCTGCTGGCGCAGCAGACGCCCATCGTGCTGCTTGACGAGCCCACCACCTTCTTGGACATCGGCCACCAGTACGAGTTGATGGAGCTGTTCCGTACCTTCCACGACCAGGGCAAGACGATCGTGGCAGTGCTCCACGATCTGAACCAGGCGGCACGGTACGCCGACCACCTCGTCGTCATGCGCGACGGTGGCGTCGTCACCACCGGCAGCCCCCAGCAGGTCATCACCGCGGAACTCATCGAGGAGGTCTTCTGCTTGCGCTCCCTCGTCGTTCCCGACCCCGTGACGGGCACCCCGACCGTGGTGCCGTTGGATCCGCGAACGGCACCCGCACGGACCGATCCGACCGATACAGCAGATGCAGCAGATACAGCAGATACAGCCAGGGCATCCGACGCGCCCGAGGCACCCGCCCGGCCCAGCACGCCCAAGGCGCCCGCCGCGACGCACCGCCCGGTGTCGTCCGTCGCCGCCCTGGCGGCCGACACCCACCCGGAGAAGTGAGAGATAGCCATGGCACAGAGTCTGAGATCCATCGAGGTCTTCCCCATCACCACCCGTACGCTGGACGTCCTCCGGGTGACGGACGTGACGCCCGGAATGCGTCGGGTCACCCTGGGCGGCCCAGAACTCGCCGCTCACACCGCGGCCAACGGATTCCCCGTGGCGGCGTTCCGCTCGGACGGGTTCGACGACGAGTTCAAGCTCATCCTCAAACATCCCGACGCCGAGACCACCGTGGGACCGACGCAGGCGGACGGACTGCTGAACTGGCCGCGCGACGACCCCCACATGGTGTCCCGCACGTACACGGTCCGTCGTTGGGACCCCGTGGCCGGGGAGCTGGACGTCGACTTCGTCAGGCACGGTGTCGGTCCCGCATCGAGTTGGGCGTATCGGGTGCAGCCGGGCGAGCGGGTGCAGATAGCCGGCCCGAAGTCCTCCTCGCTCCATCCCGAGGGGGTGGACTGGACATTGGTGGCCGGCGATGAAACCGCGCTGCCGGCGATCGGCCGCTGGCTGGAGGAGTGGCCCACCGGCGCCCGTGGCCAGGTGTTCATCGAGGTCGGTCGGCCCGAGCACCGGCAGGACCTCCCCGTCCCCGACGGGGTGACCCTGACCTGGCTGAGCCGCGACGGCGCCGCACCGGGCACCACGACCCTGCTGTTCGACGCCATGCGGAAGGCCCCTTGGTGGGAGGGGACCGTACTCGCCTGGGTGGCCGGCGAATCACTCACCCTCACCCCGATCAGAAGATGGCTGAAGAATGAGAAGGGCCTGACCAGGGAGCAGATCGACGTCACCGGGTACTGGCGCCGCCAGGTCACGGTCCATGACGGGGACTCCGTGCCGTCCGACCTCGATGCGGGCGAGGGCGGGGCGAAGCGGTTCCACGAGACTGCGGAGATCATCCCCGGCTTCGCCCTCAGGGTCGCGGCGACGATCGGTCTGGCAGCCGCGTTCGACGATCGACCGCGTACCGTCGCCGAACTCGCCACGGCGACCGGTGCCGCGCCTGCGGGACTCGTCAAACTGTTGCGCTTCCTCGCCTCCGTCGACATCGCCGAACGAGTTGACGACGGCCTCTACCGGCTCACCGGACTCGGCCGGGAACTGGAGAGCGACCACATCGTCGATGCGTTCCACCTCGACGGACTGCACGCACAACGCGAACTCGGCGGCGCCCTGTCGTTGCTGTCCGCCGTGCGCACCGGACGGGGCGACCACGCCCGGTGGTTCGGCGCCGACTACGCCCAGTACATCGCGGACGACCCCGCTCTGCTCGCCGCCCGCACCGAACACGAGGCCCGGGAAGCCGTGTATGTGGCCGGTGCCGTCGCCGACGCCCCCGCGTTCGCCGGGCTGACCACGATCGCGGTCGCAGGGCCGGCGCCCGGCAGTTTCGCCGCCGCCCTCACCAAGACGCACCCCGACCTGCACACCACGATCGTCGCCGCTCCTTCGGAGATCGACGCCCTACAACGGGTGTACCCGGCGCACGAACGCATCGGCTACGAGGCGGGCAGTCTCCTCGGGGCCCGTCCCGTACCCGTCGACGCGGTACTCCTGGCCGATGTGTTGCCCACTCTCACCGATACGGACGCGGCCCATGTGCTGCGTCAGGCAGCGGCCAGTCTGAACCCCGGCGGCCGGGTGCTGGTCTTCGGTGATGTCCTCAATCCGGAGGTGGCGGATGACCACGACTACGAGGAGGATCTGATCGGCTTCGCCCTGCACGGCGGCGGCGCACGGGACCACGACGAGCACCGGGCGCTGTTCGCGGCGGCGGGTCTGCGGCCGGTGGCGCGCACCACGGTCGGATGGGGCTACACCCTTCACACGCTCGCCCCGCAGGGCTGACCCGGATGCGCGTACAGGAACCGACGGAGGACGAACGAGTGGAGGACGAGAGGCGCTGGGGTCTCTTCGAAGCCGGCTCGGCTCCCCGGGAGCCGCGGCTGCGCATCGACCCCGCCTGGTCACCGGCTCGGTTGAGCAGGGCGATCATCCGCTCCGCATGGGCTTGGGTGTTCCCAGGAGCACTGCTCCTCGTGGTATTCAACGTCGCGACCATGCTGTTGCCCGTCGTCATCGGGCAGTTCGTCGACACGGTGATCACGCCCGCAGCCGCAGGAGCGGATTTCGGTTCGATCAGCTCGGCGCTGGCAGGCTGGCTCGCCGCCCTGGTAGGGCTCTACATCGTGATCAACCTCGGCTACCGCTTCGGCGGACGGCTGGGCTGGTTCGGGGTCCAGCGGGCACAGTTCGAGCTGTCCCAGAGCGTGCTCGGGCGCATCCTCGACGAACGCGGCACGGCTGGGGCCGCACGAGCTCCGGGCGGGCTGTTGTCGCTGGCCACCGCCGATGTGCACCGGGCCTGCCTCGCCCTCTACGTCACCGTCTACCCGCCCGGCGAGATCGTCGGACTGATGGTCGCGGCCGGCATCCTGTTCTGGGTGCACCCCGCCCTGGGCATCGGGGTGGTCATCGCACTGCCCTTGGTACTGCTGCTCATGCAGCTGGCCGCCCGGCCGCTGCGCAGAAGGAGCGGTGCCGAGCAGGCCGGTCTGGCCGACGCCGCATCGGCAGCGGCCGACCTGGTGGCGGGATACCGGGTGATCCGGGGTCTGCACGCCCAGCATTCGGCAGCGGACCGCTACCGGAGCGTGAGCCGTGGGGCGTTGCGAGCCACCTTGTCGGCGCGCGCCGCGCAGGCCGGCTTCGACGGTGTGAGTACGGCCACCGCACATGTCTTCGCCGCAGTGGTGGTGCTCGCCGCCGCTGTACCGGCCTTCACCGGGCAGATCACACCGGGGCAGTTGGTCACGGTCGCCGGGGTCGCGGTCACTTTGATCGGGCCGCTCGACAGTCTGGTGGGCACCCTCGGTTCGTTCTGGGCCCTCTCGCAAGCCTCCGCCAGCCGCGTTCTCGATCTGGTTGCCCTGCCTTCGCACCCTGCCGCATCGGGGGCGGCTGTGCCCGCGGACGCCGGGGAACACGCTCTGGTGTTCGAGCAACTCGGCCTGGAGGAAGGCGTCGTACTCAACGCAGTCGTCCCCGTGGGTGGGTTCGTCGTGCTCGATCTGCCGCAGTCCGCACAGGCGACCCTGGCCGATCTGCTCACCCTGAAGGCGATGCCGTCGGCCGGACGCATCGAACACTTCGACCGGGCCGTGCACGAACACCGACCCGCCCTGCTCCGTGAGCGCGTGTTGGTCTCCCCCCGTACGCCGGGCATCCTGACCGGGACGGTGCTGGACAACGTCCGCGCCACCGGAGTCACCATGACTCCGGTCGAAACCGCACGGGCCGCGCTCGCCGTCGCGGGAATGGGCGAGGCCGAACTCCCCGACGGATACGAGACCGGGGTCGGCGACGGCGGGCGGGAGCTCTCGGGGGGACAACGCCAGCGGATCGCCCTGGCGCGTGCCGTCGCCGCCGACCCCGAGGTGTTGGTGCTGGTCGAGCCGACCACTGCGGTGGATGCCGTGACCGAGCAGCGCATCGCCACCGGGCTGCGGAAACACCGGGCCGGGCGGACCACTCTGGTCCTCACGGCCTCCGCGGCCTTCCATGCCGTGGCCGACCCGGTCGCCGTGATCCACGAGGAGACGAGGGTCGATGTCTGAACCGGTGGAGGTCCCGGGGGCCGAGGGCCGGTTGCTGCCGGTCGCATCGGGCCGGCAGGTGGCCGCGCAGCTATGGACCATGCTGCACGGCCGGCGGCGCGCCCTGACGGGTGTGCTCGTCCTGTTCCTGGCCGAGGCGGCGATGTCCCTCGTCTTCCCGCTGGTCGTCGGCCGACTGTTGGACACCGTGATCGCCGCGGACTCCTCGGGCGTACCCGGGTCGTTCTGGTGGCAGATCAGCTTGCTGATCGGTGCGGCGATCGCCACGGGAGTGCTGGCGTGGATCGCCGCGGGGGCGCTGGCCCGGTTCGCGGAGACGGTGATCGCAGAACTGCGCGAGGCGTATGTCACCGCTGCTCTGGGCCTGCCGCGTCGTGTGGTGGAGACCGCAGGGGCGGGGGATGTGGTCACCCGCGCGGCCGATGACATCGCACAGGTATCCGACGCGCTGCCGGAGGTGGTGCCCCGCCTGTGCGTGTCGGGGTTCACGATCGTGCTCGTCGCCACCGGCCTGGGCACGCTCGACCCCCGGTATCTGCTGGGATTCGCCCTGACGGTGCTGCCGTACGTCTGCACCGTGCGCTGGTACCTGCGTACGGCCCCGGAGGTGTACGCCGCCGAGCGCGCGGCGCAGTCCGGCCGCGGGCAACACATCCTGGGGACGCTCACCGAACTGCCGACCGTCACGGCCCATCGCCTTGAGGACCGCCAACTGGGGCGCATCCGGGATGCGACCTGGACGGCCGTCCGGTGGGCCATGCGGACCCGGATCGTACAGAACAGGCTGTTCGGACATCTCAATCTGACCGAGGCGATCGGGCTGGTCTCCGTTCTGGGCATCGGTGTGTGGCTCGCCCTCACCGGCGATGCGACCCCCGGCCAGGTGACCGCCGCCGCACTGCTGTTCCTGCGCACGGTCGACCCGATCTCCGCGCTGCTGTTCGTCATGGACGATGCACAGTCCGCCCTCGCCGCACTGGGGCGGATCATCGGCGTCATCCGTCGGCCCGATCCTGAAGCCGACGCGGGGCCGACAGCAGCCGTAGTGGCAGCGGCAGCGGCAAACGGACCTGCTGACGGGTCACCCGTGGCCGCCGCTCCCGTCGGTGGGGTCAACGTGGTGGAGGCGGCAGGGGTGCACTTCGCCTATCGCCCCCACAGGCCCGTCCTGTCCGGTGTCAGCTTTCACATCGCGCGCGGAGAGACCGTCGCCCTGGTCGGCGCGACGGGGTCCGGCAAGTCGACCCTCGCCTCGCTCATCGCGGGCGTCCACGGACCGGGGGCAGGCAGCATCGTCCGAGGCGTACCGAGGACGAGCATCATGACCGTGACCCAGGAGACCCATGTCTTCGCGGGCACCCTCCGCGAGAACCTGACCCTCACCGCTCGCGAGACCGACGACGAGCAGCTCCTGTGCGCACTCGCCGTGGTCGGTGCATCGTCCCTGGTGTCTTCGCTGCCCGACGGGCTGGACACCCCGGTCGGTCATGGTGGGCACCCCCTGACCGCGGCCCAGGCCCAACTCGGCGCGCTTGCCCGGTTGGTGCTTGCCGACCCCCAGTTGGTGATCTTGGACGAGGCGACCGCTGACGCCGGCACCGCGGATGCCGTCCTCTTGGACCGGGCCGCGGCTGCCGCAGTCCAGGGGCGGGCGGCACTGGTGATCGCCCACCGGCTCTCCCAGGCCGCAGCCGCGGACCGCATTCTGGTGCTCGATGCCGGACGGGTCGTGGAGAGGGGCACCCATGGAGAACTCATCGCCGCGGACGGCCCGTATGCGCGGCTATGGCGGGCGTGGAGCGCGGGGGCGACCGCCATGCCGACGCCCCTCGAAGGGACGGCGGTTCAGAGGATCTCACCGGTGCAGGATTCGTGCCCGCCACACGCGTAGCAGGTGTATCTCATGCATCCGGTGCACAGACCGATGTTCTCCAACCGGTAGGTGTCGCCGCACCTCTGACAGTTGGCCCGTTCGCGCAGCATGGCGTTCCAGCCGTCCGTGCCGCCGATGTTGTGGAACGCGGCAGCTGCGTACTCGGCCCAGGTGATGTCGTGGTCCGTCCAGTGCATCAGGTGCCAGGAGTACACGGCGAAGAACGCCTTCCCGGTCACCAGTCGATGGGCCTCACGGCCGTCGCTGATCCACGCTTCGACGAGGTTCCTGATCCGTTCCTCGAAGGGCAGCGCCCAGTCGAGGGCCATGTGGTTGCTCTTCACCGTTGCAGTATGCGGGGCCGCACACCGACGAGGCGTTGGATCTCCGCCAGGACCCGTGCGGGTCGGCGCAAACACACGGCATCTGAAGGTAGTTGACAGTCCTCAGGCCATCTTCAGTTGGGCGACGGGGTAGGGACGGGCTCCGCAGGTGATGAGGTGAGGCAGCCCGGCCGGCTCACCGTGTCAGGAGGTGCTTCCGCACATCGGCAACCACGATGTTGCCTCACTGTCGCTGACGGGTCGGGGCCTCCGGCTGAGCATGTGAGATGGCCACCGCCGCGCAACACGTCCCAGCCACAGGCTTGTGTTGCGCGGCGGTGAGCGGCAGCCGGTCTACAGGCAGCTGACGGCCTCTTCGTAGTCGAGGCGGGGCAGTCGCTCGAACCAGGGGTTCTCGCCGGGCTTGCCGATGTTGACCACGAGGAACGACTTCAGACGGCCGTCAGGGAAGAACTCCTTGTCCACCCCCTGGGCATCGAAGCCGCCGAGCGGTCCCGCGGCCAGTCCCGCCGCGCGGACGGAGAGCAGGAAGTACCCGGCCTGGAGCGCCGAGTTGAAACGGGCCTGCTCCTGGTGCAGCACCGGATCGGCTTCGAGTACGTCCTTGAGCTCGGGCATGAAGGGCAGCAAGCGCGGAATGTGCTCGCTGTACCGGGTGTCGTACGCCAACACCGCTATGACGGGGGCAGAGGTGCTCTTGGCGCGATTGCCCTCGGCCAGGTGGGGGATCAACCGCTCCTGGGCCTGCCCGGTACGGAGGAAGAGCACCCGCAAGGGGTTGGTGTTGGCGGAGGTCGGCGGCCACTTGGCCAACTCCCAGATGGCTCTGAGGGTCTCTGCGGGGACGGGCTCGTCGGTGAAGGAGTTCGCGGTGCGCGCGCCGGTGAACAGCAGACGGCGCGCTTCGGCTCCCAGGGCGAGGTGTTCCTCGTACAGGTCGGGCGTCGGTGGTGTGTTCATCGTGAGGGGTTCCTTTGCCGATGTTGTCGTTTGTCGCGGGGGTTCGCGGGTGGTCGTGGTCTGTCGTGAGGCGTCTTCGGTGAGCCGTGGTGGTTTCGGGAAGGGGTGAGCCCGGGTGGCCGAGGGCGGCCACCCGGGAACCTCGCCGAGTCGGGTCAGGAGGAGTGGCGCGGCGCGGGGTGGACGATGTGCTTGATCTCCTGGAACTCCTCAAGGGCGCGTTCGCCATTGAGACGTCCGACACCGCTCTGCTTGAAGCCGCCTTCTTCCATCTGGTCGACGATGACGGCCCAGGTGTTGGTCCATACGGTTCCGGCGTCGAGTTCACGGCCGACGCGCAGGGGGCGGTCGACATCACGGGTCCAGATGCTGGCGGCGAGCCCGAACTCGGTGGCGTTGGCACGTTCGATGGCATCGGCCTCGTCGTCGAAGACCTCGAAGGTGGCGACGGGTCCGAAGATCTCCTGCTGGACGATGGGGCGGTCCACGTCCTGGACCTCGATCAGGCTCGGCCGGACGAATGCCCCCTCGGCGAGCGGACCTTCGGTGATCCGACCGCCGCGCACCAGCACCTCGGCGTACTCGGCCGCATCGGCGACCTCCCGGTCGACCCGCTCGGCGTTCGCGCGATCGATGAGCGGACCCATCTCGCTGGTCGGGTCACTGCCGGGCCCCACCTTCACCGCTTCCAACGCGGCGGAAAGCCGGGAGCGCACTTCGTCGGCCACACCGCGTTGCACCAGAACCCGGCTGCCCGTCATGCAGAACTGCCCGGTGAAGGTGGTGATCGCCTTGGCCAGGACGGGCACGGCGGTGTCCAGGTCGGCATCGTCAAAGACGATCATCGGGGTCTTGCCACCCAACTCCAGTGACATCCCCTTCAACGAGGCAGCCGCGTCGGCCATGATGCTGCGCCCGACGTGGGTGCTGCCGGTGTAGCTGATGACATCGACGTCGGGGCTGGCGACGATCAGCCGGGCGCCTGCGCTGCCGGACTCGCTGAAGGCGTTGAACACGCCCGGGGGAAGGGATGGTGTGCCGCCGATGATCTCGAACAGCAGACTGTTGGTGAGCGCGGTCTGCCCCGGGAGCTTCAGTGCCACGGTGGCGCCGGCGGCCAGCGCCGGGGCGAAGGACCGCACGGACAGGATGACCGGTGAGTTCCACGGCGCGATGACACCGGCGACCCCGACGGGCTGGCGCAGGGTCATGGAGTACAACCCGGGCTTGACCTCCACCGCACGGCCGGACTCGGTGAGGGCGAGCGCACCGTAGTAGCGGATCTTGGAGATCGTCAGACCCACTTCGAGGGCGGCCTCGGCAGGGATCTTGCCGTTCTCGCGGGAGAGCAGGGCGATCAGCTCGTCCTGGCGAGCGGCCAGCCGGTCAGCCATCTCGAAGAGCGCCGCGGCACGCAGATCACGGTCACGGGACCAATCACCCGTCACGAAGGCACGGCGGGCCGCATCGATGGCCGCTTGGGCTGCGTCCGCGCCGCCATCCGCATAGGTACCGATCACGGCACCGGTGGCGGGATCGAGCGACTGCGCGGTCTTGGGTGAGTCGACCCACTCGCCGTCGATGAAGTTGCGCGCGTGGACCGTGTCGGTGGTGGTGGAAGACATTAGGGGTTTCTCCTCACACCTGGGCGTTCGAAGCGACGGTGACCAGGTAGTCGGTGGCGAGGTCCACAGAGCGGTTCTGTCTGGGTCTCGCATCTCCGTTGCGGCCAGTGAAACATAAATATAGTTAGTTTCGCAACGAACCATACACCACACCGAATCGCTTCGGAGCTGCGGTTTCTCCACGAGTGACCGGCAACACACCACTACACATGGCATCGCTTGACCCTTGACCGAAAGCGTGTTTACCTTCGTTGCAGAACGAACTAAATACCAACGGCACAGCACCCTCGCGCAGCCAACCGCTTCCGGGGGACTCGATCAGATCAATGAGGCTGTTGCGGATACGCGGGCGGGGGCTGTGATCAAGCCTGTTCTGCGCGTGGGTGCGTAGCGGTCTGGGCGGGTCCATCTGGCCTGAGTGGGTCTGCATGGCCTGAGTGGGTCTGCTTGGTCTGAGTGGGTCTGTGTGCGGTGTTCGGCCCTGTTGGGGCTGTTGGTTCGAGTGTTGTGGTGTCGGGAGTGCCTGGGTTTGTGGGTGCTCTGTCTTCTTCAGTCAAGAGGTGTTGGATCATGAGTGATGTGCAGAAG